>JAHLLM010000013.1 GCA_020444175.1 Desulfobulbaceae bacterium
TTATAATTTTAAACAGTAATCATTTACTTTTTCCTTTTGGAACAACTATAAGTTATTCGATTTAAGGGTTAAAAATCTCAATCCAAGTCCAATATGCCGGCCGTTTCGCTCTACCTGGCGCACAACTTCAGCTTCAACAATCATCGGATCTTGGAATTTGAGATTAGGAAGATTGAAGCTTAATTTGACGGCCACTCCCGGCTTAACGGATTCCCCTGTCCTGATCATCATGCCGGTTGAACTGACATTCTGTGAAGAGTCTTCATGCCATTGACTGCTTCCGACAATTTTCCATTTTATTTTTGTTCCCATGGGAGCCCGGGGTGCAATTCGCCTTTCAACGCTCTTAACCATAATGACCTCCATCACCCATTCAGTTCGCAGTGGTTAAAACGTACCTTTACAATATAAATTGCAAAATAAAGGCCAGAGGCTTTATCCAATTTTTAACTGTGATATTAGGCCGATACAACACAAAAAAGACCGTGGCGAGGTATAACATAAGTTATACATTTGCTGAACGCTCAGGCTGCAAAGCCCTATGCTGGAAGGGATAAGAGAAAATATAATATTTGGCAAAAAAATAACAAAAGTTATAAATGCACATTTCCGTCAGGCTAAGAAAAAAAAGAGAGAAATATTTACGTACTTACCCTCCGTTTGAACATACTCATCTGTGGACATAGAAGCAGAATTTAAGACAAGCCCCTAAACCTGTAATTGTTGTGCATACTGATAGATGACCGCAGTTTTTTCCCTTAAGAAGTAGAGTTTGCAATTACATTATCGTATAATAACCTGGGATTTACCTGTAACAAATGACTTCCCGAGTAGTACAAAAAATTTCGCAGGATATGCAAACGTATATGAATATTCTTAAAAATGTACTCCTCTTCGTGGCAATTAGCATATTACTATCCAACTGCTCTGCTAAAGAAGAAAAGCCATTGCTGATTTATGCCGGTGATGGTCTCAAAATGGCCATGCAGGAGGTTGAAGAGATTTTTGAGGAGAGATATCAGTGCGAAATTCAAATAATTTACGCTGGCAGCAAGTCTTTACTCACCGCATTACAGAGATCACGCCAAGGCGATATTTTTATCCCTGGTGCGCTTCATTATTTAGAGGAGGCAGGTGATTTGGTGGCTCACCATCACTTAATTGGCCACCATGTCCCTGTTTTTGCTGTCCATAAAGATAATCAAAAAAAAATCCGTTCATATGAGGATCTGACAAACAAGAATATCAGTATAGCTGTTGGCAATAAGGATACCTGCTCCATTGGCAGACTGTCTGATGAAATCATACGGAAACAGGAATTTAAGGAAAAAATTTCTGCAAATATGGCTGTCCTGGCTTCAACCGTCAATGCCTTGGTCAGTGTGCTCAATCAGGGCACTGTTGATGTTGCCATTATCTGGCTCGACATGCTGCAATGGCCTGAAGCGGCAGAACTTACAGGTATTCCAATCCCGTCCGTTAAAAACGAAATTCAACCCATCCATGTGGGTGTGCTTACTACCTCCCCCCACCAAGAACTAGCTGATACTTTTGCGAAATTCATGGTCGATGATGGCCGGGATATTTTTACTAAACACGGATTTGGAGGATAACAGATGCGTGCCTCCAAAAAATTACTGATCTGTTTTGTCTTAATCTCCATATTACCCCTCTGTATCAATTTTGTTCTCGGATTATTGGTTCAGCAAAAGAACCTGGATAGTTTTTCTCTTGTCACGGAAAAGCAATTACCTGGCAATATTGCCATGGCCCGCTTGATCGCCGAGCTTTACAATATCAAAGCGCAGCTCGTGAATTATTCCCAGAAAGACATCGACAAACAGTCTAAAATTGAAAAGGCTCTGGCCCGCTTGGACGGCTACCATGCAACTCACCAGCTTTATCATCATAATTTATATGGAGAAGATGAAACCATTCTGACCCGCCCAGCCTTAAGCAATATTAGTGCACTCATTTCTCAATATATTTTTGCGATAAATCAAACCCAGCTCCAGAAAGCCCATCTGCTGAAGCTGGATCTTGATCGTCAAGTAAGCAATTTTATTGACTCCTGCGACGTAGCGGCGGAAAAAGATATTTGGGCAAGCCAAACAATAATCAAATCCACAAAAAAAAATCTCTTAATGGGTCGGAAAATTTTACTTGGACTCGGGTTGGCCATTTTAGTCGCCGCCATCGTATTAAGCTCATTGATATATTATCATTCCAGACGAGCCTACCTGGCACTCGACGAACACAAGAAAAAACTTGAAAAACAGGTGGCTGAGCGGACAGTCGATCTTGAAGAAAAAATCATCGCCTTGAGAAGATCAGAGGAAATAATAAGAGCAAAAGAAATCATGCATGAAGAGGCTCAGAAAATTGCGCATATAGGCCACTGGGAACTTGATTTACGTGGCAAAAAGATGCTTTTTTCCTGTTCAAAAGAAACAAGCAGTATTTTTGAGATTGACCAGCCGCCAGTTGAGGGTTCTTTTGAAATTTTCTTCAACGCCATTCACCCTGAAGATCAGGATGAAGTTAAGCAAGCATATTGGGAGTCAATTGAAAAGAGAACCCAATATAACATTGTACACCGTCTTCTTTTTCCTGATGACCGTATCAAATATGTCAATACAAGATGCCGGACGGAGTTTGACAGTTGCGGATTTCCGCTCCGCTCACTTGGAACCATGCAAGACATCACAGAATCAAAAAAATCAGAGCAGGTCATTCAGGACCAATACGTCCAACTTGCCCATGCGGGACGATTGACATCCCTTGGTGAAATGGCCACCGGCATCGCCCATGAGATAAATCAGCCTTTAACGATTATCGATTTGGGAACTCAGTACCTGCAGAGAGATATGGCAAAGCAGGATGCTATGGTGGAAAAGGAGGTTATTGCAAATATTCGCGCCCAAGTCAAACGTGCTACCACGATCATTAATAATATGCGAGCCTTTGCCAGAGGGAAAAGTGGTGATTCCAAACCGATACATCTCTCTGAGCCGGTTGAAATGGCGCTTTCGTTTTTTCAGGAACAATTTCGGCTTCGGCAGATACAGCTTTCCTATGACGTTGTCAAGTCACTTCCCAAGGTAAAGGTTGATCCCCAAAAATTTGAGCAGATTGTCATAAACTTTCTTTCCAACGCCCGTTACGCGGTGGAGGAAAAAAATAAAAAAATGCCGAATGGCTATGAAATGACGGTATGGGTGAGGATCAACCTTGAGAAAGAAAAGAAGAACATTATCTTTGAGGTTGAGGACAATGGAATCGGCATGTCTGAAGAAGAAAAGAGCAAATGCATGGAACCTTTTTATACCACGAAGGAAGTAGGTGCAGGTACCGGGCTTGGCCTTTCCATTGTTTACAATCTCATTCGTGAATTTGATGGCATTCCGGAAGTGGAAAGCAAGGCTGGCGAAGGCACACTGTTTCGAATTCTACTGGCGGCTCATGTATAGAATCCATCGATTCGAATGATACTGTTCTCCTTCATTTCCAGAGCCTCAGCCATTGCCTCATTTTGCCGCCACATACGTTCGTTGTTTCCCTGCATTACTTCCCGGCTCATCTTTCTTTCTGAACTCTTGGCTGAAAATGAATGGTAATCAAAATTATGAATATGCGTCTGTTCTGACCTATGATGTATAGTCTTCAGGCGAATTGAAACTCATGACTCCAAACAGAGGATATAACTATGGGGAAGAAAAAAATTATACAGACAGATAAAGCTCCTGCAGCAATTGGTCCTTATTCTCAGGCTGTTGTTGCAAATGGATTTCTGTTTATTTCCGGTCAGATCCCGCTTGACCCTGTAACAATGGAGATTGTAGGTGATTCAGCAGAAGAGCAGACCGAACAGGTCCTAAAAAATATTGAAGCCATACTTCATGCCGCCCGGCTGGATGTAGCCAGTGTAGTGAAAACAACCATACTTCTTACGGATATCAATGATTTTTCTGTAGTAAATGAACAATACGGAAAAGTCTTTAAAAAAGACTATCCGGCCAGGGCAACATACCAGGTTGCGGCTCTGCCCAAAGGGGCAAGAATTGAACTTGAAGCAGTGGCCGTGCTTTCATAATTTTCCCCCGTGAAAACAGATGGAGTTGCATTTATGCCCTTCAAGGGAAGAAGTGATGACAACCACAGCCAACGCAGCAATATAACGAAATTCGTATCTGTCCAGAAATTGACCATCTCGAAGTCTTGCAGGCTCGCTTACCAGAGGATAGCTTTTTAAGCGTGACACAGATATCAGGGAAAAGGGCCATTTATGGAATGATCAAATGAATTTCCCGTTGATCATTCTGCCAGCTTGCAGGCCATAAGTTTGGTGCCATGCTCCCGGAAGGCTATATACGCCTTGTTAAGGGGCTTAAGCTCCGTGACGATACCGAGGCCGAAAAGTGAGTGGTCCACTACATCTCCAACGGTTAAAGTGGCGTCAAGTGCATAGGGGATGGCAGTACTGACATCCTTGTCCCGGATCAAGTCATCAAAATCGGCAACCTCCCGTAAAGCCTTCTTAGTGGGACTCTTGCTTTTCTTTGTCTTCGGAGCGTCTGTACTGCTTACCGTCACTTTGCCATCTCGACGACGACGGATGGAGCTTGTCTTCTTTTTTTCCGCAACCGGAGGCCTGTAATTATGCCTGGCTCCGCAGGTATTGCACTGTACCTTGGCAATAGTGTCGCCGGTCATGGCAATAACGGTATGGTTGGTTACATCCTTGCACTTGAGACAGCGGGAATCGACATCGTCTCCTGCTGATTTGTTTGTTTCAATGGTCATTGTCTCTTTTTCTCTCTTTCTTTTTCTCTGTTTATTTTCAACTGCCGGGGCTCATAAGCTCATTAATATATACCTGATGTTCAACAACACCCTGCAACGTTGCCCAGACAATGAACGCTAATAGGATTGAGACGGCAGAGGATGAGCAAGTCGGTCTATCTCAGATGACGCTTTGCGAGGCCACTGCTTTTTTTGTGAACTTCTGTAAGGACAAACAAAAAAAACAGCAAATCGAACTGTTGTCCAATTTGCTGTTTTTCAATAAAAATGGTCGGGATGAGAGGATTTGAACCTCCGACCACCTGAACCCCATTCAGGTACGCTACCAGACTGCGCTACATCCCGATGAAACACTTATTCTTTTTTGTATAAGCTATTTAGCATGCTCCCAATGATACTGTCAAGAACCAATAGAAAGGTCTTACTTCCCTTTTAATATTTTTTGTATAGCAATGAGTTCGGATTTAAGTCCTGATAAAAAATCTTTCTGATCAACAACTTCTACGTCAACAGAATCAACCTGTTTTGGTTCCTGGGCACGACTGAGAAACTTTTTTGCTCCAGGTATGGTGAACCCATCCTCTTTAAGAAGCTTCTTTATGGTCAGAATATTTTCAACATCGACCCTGCGGTAAAGGCGCTGTTTCGAAGAAGCCCTGTGGGGCCGAATCATTTTTTTAAACTCTGATTCCCAATAGCGAAGCACATGCTGTTTCAAGCCGGCAATCTCACATACTTCACTTATCTTAAAATATTTCTTTTCAGGAATCAGGCTGTTATATTCCCCTCCCTCACTGATTTCATGAAATAGAGTGTTGTGAGGTTTTCGCGTTGCCACCGTTTTTCTCAGCAATTTCGGTTGAAGATTTTAAACGAATTTATTTAATCATATCACCTTAGCGAATCGAAAAACAGGTATCAATTTATATTTAATGTAATCTGGATGCTGATCACGTGTTGATTTTCTCACGCAGTCCCTTGCTGGCTTTAAAACTGATCATACTGCGCCGGGCAATTTCCATGGTCTCACCGGTTCGAGGGTTTCGCCCCATGCGAGGTGATTTCTGCCTAACGGTAAACGTGCCGAACTGAACCAGTTTAACAGGCTCTTCCTGAAGAAGGGCCTGCTTTAAAGAAGAAAATACTTCATCAACGAGTTCCGCTGCACTGCGCTGGGAAATACCTAATTGCTCATTAATTGTCTGGGCCAGTTGTTTTCTTGTAAGATTGGATTGTTTCATACTGCTCTATTCCTCTCGTAGTTGCCCCTCAAAACGGGTCAGAATCATATCGAGAATTTTATTGTGTTCTTTGACAACTGTTTCATCATCAAGGGTACATTCGGAGGACCGATAGGTAACTTTGACGGCAACACTTTTACGTCCTTCACCTATGGTTTCACCACGATAAATATCAAAAAGCTCTGCATTTTCAACGAGATCAATGCCAAGATCTTTAATTGCCTGTACAATTTCTCCAGCACCTATGCGTTCAGGGACAAGTACGGCGATATCCCACTTGACAGAGGGAAATTTGGGAAGCGGCACAAATTTTTTGCTTTCTCGAGTCAGAGAAAGCAAAATATCCATATCTATATCAAGATAATAAACATCCTGTTTTATGCCGAAATTACCGAGAACGGCCTTGCCTATCTTTCCGCAGTGGCCAAGGTTCACATCATTGGTTGATAACTGCATACTGGTGTGAGGCTCACAATATTTTGGTGCGGAGGCAGGGTTTATATCAAAACAAATGCTGCAAATCCGGAGTTCTCTCAGCAGAGTTTCCACAACGCCACGAATGTCATAAAAATCTCCCTTTTCCTGACCAAAATGAAGCACAGGTGCACCAGGCAACCTGTTGCCGCTCATTACAACTGAAAGTGAAGTCTGTTCTTTTGGCTGCTCAGCATCACTCACCGGGTGAAAACATTTGCCGATTTCAAAAAGACGGATATCAGCGGATTGATAATTGACATTGCGCCGGACATTTTCCAGCAACCCAGGCAGAAGCATGGAGCGCATGACACTCTGCTCTTCGCCAAGAGGATTCAAAAGACGAACCGTCTGGCGCTGAGAATCATTTTCATCAAGCCCGAGCATGTCAAAATGTTTGGGAGTGACAAAACTGTAATTTATGGCTTCATTAAAACCGAGCGATGTCATCATTGCTGCGACATCTTTACGAAGACTACGGGCCGGATCCGGCAAGGAAGCGGACATAGGAACCAGGGGCATGGTATGAGGAAACTCATTGTACCCCTTCAGCCGGGCAACTTCCTCTACAATGTCAACTTCTCTTTCCAGGTCAACGCGAAAACTCGGAGGAGTTACCTTCAGCGTATCACTGTCGAGCTGTTCAACCCCTATTTCTATGTCAGTGAGCATTTTTGATATTTCAGCAGCACTGAAATCATAGCCAAGAAGATCGTTTGTTCTCTGCACCCGAAGATTGACCGCTTCAGGATTTTTTACCCCTTCTGCAAAATCAATCCCATTTGGTTCAACCTCAGCGCCGGCAAGCTCACAGAGCAAACGCACAGCCCTTTCCATGGCCCGAGGTGCCAGCTGGGGATCAACGCCACGCTCAAATCTATAGGAAGCATCAGTCCCGAGATTCAAATTTCTCGCTGTACGCCTGACGCTTACCGGGTCAAAACAGGCTGATTCAAGAAGCACTTCAGTGGTCTGCTCATCAACCTCAGAGTTTCCACCGCCCATGACTCCGGCGACGGCTACTGGCTTCTGTGCATCACAAATCATCAACATCTGAGGATCAAGTTGTCTTTCAACGCCATCAAGGGTTGTCATGGTCTCGCCCTGTCGTGCCTTGCGGACAACTATCGCACCACCGCCAAGCTTTTTAAAATCAAAAGCATGCAGAGGCTGACCATATTCAAGCATAACAAAATTGGTGATATCAACAACGTTGTTGATGGGACGCAGGTCCACGGCAAGAAGACGTTTCTGCAACCACCATGGCGAAGGACCAATGGTAACATTTTTCAGGAGACGAGCTGCATATCTGGGGCAATCCGCATCTTCGACAGTAACCGAAAAACGACATCCCTCACCGGTCAACGTCGGCAATTCTTCAACTGACACAGGATGCTTAATAGTCGTGTTGCAAAAGACTGCAGTCTCTCTGCCGATACCAATCAGGCTTGTACAGTCAGGACGGTTTGGGGTGAGATCCACCTCAATAACGGTATCTTTTAATTCCAGTGCATCGGCAAGATCCTGACCGGATTCCTGCAACCAGTCCAGCTCCATAATGCCGGCATGGGCTTCACTGATACCAAGATCCTTTTCAGAACAAAGCATGCCTTCGGAAAGTTGCCCTCGAATCTTGCTTTTTTTAATTGCCAAGCCGGAGGATAATGTTGTTCCCGGAAGAGCAATAGCGGTCATCAGACCCGCCCGCGCATTGGGTGCTCCACAGACAACCTGAGATTCTTTGCCGCCAATATCAACCTTACAAACGACCAAACGGTCAGCATTGGGATGGCTGCTGACGGTAACAATACGCGCCACCTTGACACCGTCAAGATCTGTAAAAATATCTTCAACACCGTCAACCTCCAGCCCTGCCATGGTCAGGCGGTCTGCAAGTTCGCTTGAAGAAATATTCACATCAACATATTGTTTCAGCCAGTTAACTGTAAATTTCATAACTCAGAATAATCTTTTGTGGAGGGAGTTAGAACTGAGAAAGAAAACGAAGATCGTTCTCATAATAAAGGCGGATGTCATTGATCCCATATTTCAACATGGCAATCCGTTCCACACCGAGACCAAAGGCAAAACCACTATAGACTTCAGGATCGTACCCTACCTGCTTGAAAACTTCGGGATCGATCATTCCTGCTCCCAAAATTTCAAGCCAACCGGTGTGTTTGCAGACACGACAGCCTTTGCCGCCGCACATAACACAGGCAATATCTATTTCCGCACTCGGTTCAGTAAAGGGAAAAAAGCTGGGTCTTGCGCGCATGGCCGTATTTTCATCAAACATCTTGGAGATGAAAACTCCAAGAATACCGCGCAAATCAGCAAAAGAAACTTTTTTATCGACCAGAAAGCCCTCTACCTGATGAAACATCGGGGTGTGGGTGATATCTGAATCACACCGGTATACCTTCCCCGGAGCAATCATCCGCAGTGGCGGTTCCTGATTCTCCATGATGCGGGCCTGCATAGGCGATGTATGGGTCCGCAGGAGAAGGCTTTCGTTGATATAAAACGTATCATGCATGTCCCGGGCAGGATGATGTTTTGGTATGTTGAGCGCTTCGAAGTTATAAAAATCCGTCTCAACATCCGGTCCCTCGGCAACACCAAACCCCATTCCCTCAAATATGGAACAGATTTCTTCCATAATCTGGGTAACGGGGTGCAGCTTGCCAAATGGAATTGCCCTGCCGGGCAATGTCAGGTCTGATTCAAGGGAGTCACTGGGACCTGCAGCACTTTGCTCAAGTTCTGATTTTCTTGCAGAAAACTTCTCTTCAAGATCAACTTTAATCTCGTTTGCCAGTTTCCCAAGACGCGGTCGGTCTTCTTTGGGAACGCTGCCGAGTTGACGCATTAAAGAAGTAAATTCACTTTTACGCCCGAGATATTTTACCCTGAAAGGCTCAAGTTCTTTGATTTCCGAGAGTGCGGCGAGATCCTCATGCGCTGCTTTCTGTAAACGAAGTAGTTCTTCTTCCATTTTTATAATGATCGAGATTTTGTCTCAATCAGGAAGCAAGTTTCGTTACAGCGGAAAAAGCATTCGGATCAAGAATGGCCAGATTGGAGAGAACCTTGCGGTCAAGCTCAACATTGGCTTTTTTCAATCCACCCATCAGGCGGCTGTAGTTGGTACCATTCTCTTTGGCTGCGGCACCAATACGTACAATCCAAAGACGGCGAAAATCACGTTTTTTAGCGCGTCTATCGCGATAGGCATAGCACAAGGCGCGGTCTACCGCTTCGGTGGCGGTTCTGAAAAGACGATGTCTTCCACCACGGAAGCCTTTGGCCAGTTTAAGGACTCTATTTCTTCTGCGGCGTGCTTTAAAACCGCGTGTTACTCTAGGCATTTCAATCTCCTTGATTACATATAAGGCAGAATACGTTTGATTCCCTTAACGTTGGAGGGATCAACAATATCTGATTGGCGTAAATTTCTTTTTCTCTTTGTGCTTTTTTTCGTCAGTATATGACTGGTATACGCCTTTCTGCGAACAACCTTGCCGGAGCCGGTCATTTTAAAACGCTTGGCGGCCCCTCTGTTGGTTTTCATTTTGGGCATGGTACTTACTCCTGTTTAATATCAAGGATACGATTTCCGAATCCACTTTAAATACGAGAAATCCTATCCAACTTAAGAATCTGCTGACTATTTATTATTCAGGTTGGCTCTTTGCCTTGATAGACAATTATCAACCCTTTGGAGCAACAAACATCACCATCTGACGGCCTTCCATAGTGGGAGGCTGGACAATAACGGCGATATCTTCAAGTAATTCCCCGACTTTATTGAGAAGCTCTATGCCAAGAGTATCGGCGTAGACTATCTCCCGACCGCGGAATCGCAAGGTTACTTTTACTTTGTTTTTTTGACTTAAAAACTTACGGATATTTCGTACCTTGAAATCAAGGTCGTGTTTTTCAGTTTTCGGTCGGAGTTTAATCTCTTTTACTTCAACAACAGCTTGTTTTTTCTTGGCCTCTGCCTGCTTCTTACTCTCTTCGTAGCGGAATTTACCGTAATCCATGATGCGGCAGACCGGAGGTTTTGCTGTTGCCGATACCTCTACCAGATCAAGGCCGGATTCGTCGGCCTTGCCCAATGCCTCTTCTATGCCTAAAATACCAAGCTGAACACCATCAGAATCGATTACCCGAACCTCTTTGCTCCTGATCTGCTCATTTATGAGGGCTCTGACCTCCCGTCCACCTTTTACGCTTTTTTTTCTTTTGATACTCTTACCTCCAATAAGTTTTCAAACAATCTTCCAGGGTGAATAATGCCGTCCTACTCTCCGACAATACTTTCTTTCCTGATCAACCCTGCAAAATCAGACACGGACATGGGATCAAGATTCTTGCCATTACGCAAACGAACCGTAACCATTTCCGTATCTTTCTCCTTATCACCGATAATTATCATGTAGGGAATTTTAGCAAGCTGCGCTTCCCTGATTTTATAATTTAATTTCTCGTTGCGGGTATCTTTTTCAACCCTGACACCAGCCACACGTAAATCGTTAAAGACTTTCTCCGTATAGTCGAGCTGGGCATCGGTAATATTCAAGACCTTTGCCTGAACAGGGGCCATCCACAATGGAAAAGCACCGGCATAATGTTCTATCAACACACCAAAGAAGCGCTCCAGAGAGCCCATCAAGGCGCGATGTACCATGATGGGTTGATGGTCCTTGCCATCTTCAGCGGTATATCCAAGCTCAAAACGTTCGGGCAGGTTGAAGTCAACCTGAATGGTTGAACATTGCCAGGAACGCCCCAGAACATCTTTAATTTTTATGTCAATTTTCGGCCCGTAGAAAACACCTTCACCAGGATCAACCTGGTAATCCAGACCTTTCTTTTCCAGAGCCAGCTTCAGGGCTTCGGTAGCTTTCTGCCAGTTGTCTTCCGTGCCGACGAATTTCTCCGGCTGGGTGGATAGATACACATCATAATCACTGAAGCCGAACGTCTTCAGGATGTGAAGATTTAAATCAATAATGTTAAAAATTTCTTCTTCCAGCTGCTCCGGCAGACAGAAGATATGGGCATCATCCTGAGTAAAGCCTCGAACGCGCATGAGGCCCTGCAGGGCACCGGTTCGTTCATAACGATACACGGTCCCAAGTTCGCACCAGCGGATGGGAAATTCCCGATAGCTTCTCTTTTTCGACTTATATATACCAATATGGAAAGGGCAGTTCATCGGTTTAAGCTGGTAGCTCACATCATCAATTTCCATGGGTGAGAACATATCCTCAACATAGAAATCAAGATGGCCGCTGGTTGCCCACAGATCGCGTTTGGCGATATGCGGGGTATACAGCAGTTCATAGCCGTTACGATAATGCTCGTCCTTCCAGTAATCCTCGATAAGCTTCCTGGCAAGAGCCCCTTTGGGCTGCCAGAGTATCAGCCCCGGACCGACCTGTTCATTAATGGTAAAGAGTTCGAGTTCCTTACCGAGTTTACGGTGGTCACGTTTTTTTGCTTCTTCGAGTTGAAACAGATATTTTTTCAGCTCTTTCGGGTCAAAAAAAGCAGTCCCATAGAGCCGTTGCAACATAACATTATTTTCATCGCCGCGCCAGTAGGCACCGGCAATGCGAATAAGCTTAAAGGCCCTCAGCAATCCGGTATGAGAGATATGCGGCCCACGGCAGAGATCAACAAAATCGCCCTGGCGATAGATGCTTACAGCATCGTCGGTAATTTCATCAAGAAGTTCAACTTTATATTTCTCCCCTTTGTCGGCAAAATATTTTTTTGCCTCAGATAAGGGCATCATTTCACGACTGAAAGGCAGATTCGCGGCGGCAATCTCTTTGACCTTGGCCTCGATCGCTTCGAAATCATCGGGAGTAAAAGCCTCCTTCCGATCAAAATCATAATAAAAGCCGTCAGATGTTGCCGGGCCGATTGCCACTTTTATATCCGGACCAAACAGCTCAACAACTGCCTGGGCCATGACATGGGAAGCACTGTGCCTGAGGATGTCGAGCCCCTCGGGGGAGTCCTTGACAATCGGCTCCAATACGGTATCGGCATGCAAGGTCTCGGAAAGATCAAGCATCCTGTCGCCAGCCCGTGCAGCTAAAATGCGTTTCCGCTCTTTACTCGAAACAAGCGCTTTTATTGCTTCAGCGACGGTGCATCCTTCGGGAAGACTTTTTCCTTCCCCGCCTGCTATGCTAATCTGAAGATCTGCCATCTGAACGATTATTCCCGCTGTATATAAAAAAAAGTATCTATTCAACTAAGGCACGAAAAGGGGAAACCCGGACTCCGTGGGGTGCACAGCTGAATAGTAAAAAAAACAATAAAACTTCGCAAACATACATTTGCGAAGTTTTATATAAGAAGTGGTAGGCGCGGGCGGGATTGAACCGCCGACTTCTACCATGTCAAGGTAGCACTCTCCCACTGAGTTACGCGCCTGCAAAATTTTCAAAAATTTATGTTACTAAACGGGAAGGAAATACCAATAAAGAGCCCTGATGTCAAGGATAATATGAATTTCCCAAAGCAACTTCAGTGAGCCACGTTTCCCTGAACTCTTTTCATCCCCTTCCTGAAAGGTTTAATACTTTTTTCTCGATTCAATGGCCCGGCCCAAGGTAATCTCATCAGCATATTTTATATCCATACCCATGGGAATACCACAGGCAAGACGGGTCAACTTCACCTTTTTTGACTGAAGCCGATCGATGAGAAAAGCCGCGGTTGCCTCTCCCGGAACAGTAGAACTCGTGGCAATAAGTACTTCCTTGATACCCTGCTTGTCAATACGATCTATCAAAGCCCCAACTTTAATTTCATCAGGGCCGATTCCATCCATGGGCGACAATACCCCATGGAGGATATGGTACTGACCTTTAAACGTCCCTGTTTTCTCTATGGCCATAAGGTCCGCTGCCTCTTCAACAACGCAGACCAATGAAGGATCACGCTGCGGATCTGCACAAATAAGACAGGGGTCTGATTCCGAAAAAGCAAAACAGTTGCTGCAGAGTTTTATCGCCTCATGAAGCTCGCTCAGGTTTCTGGCCAGAGACTGGGCTTCCACCGCCGGCCGACGCAGAAGATAAAGGGCAAGGCGGGTGGCGGTTTTCACTCCGACGCCGGGCAAACGATTGAGATCAACTATCAATCGTTCCAAGGCGGGCGGCACAACATTCATATCATACTCACCCGAACATGCCTGGAAGGTTGATGCCAAGTCCGCCGGTGAGTTTGCCAAGCTCCGCCTGGGTCATTTCCCGAGCCTGTTTCATGGCATCATTGACTGCCGCCACCACCAGATCCTGCAGCATCACAGGGTCATTTGGATCAATGGCTTCCTTGTCAATCTGCAGGGAAACGACCTCAAACTTCCCATTGACAGTCACGGTGACCATGCCGCCGCCAACGGTTGATGTTATTGTTCTGCCTCCCAGCTCCTCCTGCATTTCACTCATCTGGTGCTGGAACTGCTGCGCCCTTTTTAAAATTGAATCCATGTCCATAATCTATCTACCTTGATCGATTGTTTTATTGGTTCGATTTGCTTTACTTATTCATTACAGTCAACAGAACTCATTCTACCTGAATCTCGGTCCTGTTCTGATTGCAGCCACCTGGCCGCCGAAGATTTCCGTGGTCATCTGAACCAGAGGATCATTTGCCAAAGCGCGCCGCTCTTCCTTGGGTCCTACCTGTCCCTCCTCTATTCCCTCTTCGGTTTTGCCCCGCCTGGCGCCTATTTTCAAAAAAAATTCTTTCTGGAAAAAATCCTGGGCGTATTCGGTGAGATCCTTCAGATTATCCTTTTTCAGCAACAGGGTATAATCGGAGGGATTATCAAAACGTATAATGAGATCATCCCCTTCTTCCCTCGGATTTTCACAGAGCCGTAAAACCTGGGCCATCCAGGGTTTCCTTTCCTTGACATATAAAGCGAATTTCTCCCAGTTGTTCCGGACGTCCTTGATATGCAGAGGTGCAGCAGCGCGCTGTGATCCTTCCACAACACTTTCCTGCCGGGCCGTCACATTTTCTTCAGGCTCTTTTATTTCTTCTTCTTTCTTTTCTTCCTGAACCGGCTCCTCGACAGGTTTCTTTTCTTTCAGGATCTCGGGCGCCTTTTTAACAACCGGGGATAGCGGTTGACTGTCCGTCCGGCTCTGCGGCGCTGCGGGAACAACCTTCTTTTCCCTGACTTCGTGCTTTTCCTGTTTTACGGCAGCCGGTAAATCCTGAGGCGCAGGAACTCCCCCATCTTTCATCATTGCATCAAGTCGGGCCAGCAAGGTTGCGGCCGGCGTCACCTGACCTGCCTGTATTGCCTTGACAAAGGCCATCTCAAGAACAAGACGGGGGTGAGCCGAGTACTGCATCTCGGTCATGCCCTTGAAAAGGATCTGAAAAAGATGCGACAGGGTTTCGCTGCTCTGGCCGGCAGCAATTTCCGATAACTCGGCAAATTCCTTGTCAGATATATCCAGCAATTTTTCCGGCTGCCTGCTGGTGCGACAGACCAGCAGTGACCTGAAGTAGTCGAGCAGATCAGATGCAAAACGCTTCAGATCAAGCCCTGCACCATAGGCCTTTTCAAGCAGCTCAAAACACTGGGGCAAATCGCCTGTAAGCAGAGCCTGGGCGAGATTTGAAAAAATCTTCCGATCAACCAGCCCGAGAACCTGAACAACATCTTCATCCGTGACCTTTTCTCCGCCGAATGAAAAAACATGATCCAGCAGACTCAAGCCATCCCGGACGGAACCGTCCGCCTCCCGGGTAATCAGCTCCAGGGCTTTTGCGGAAATTTCAACCTGTTCGTTTTGTGAAATTTTTTCAAAAAAGGCCATGAGAGCTGGAAACGGAACCCTTTTCAACTCATAGCGCTGGCAGCGGGATAGAATGGTGATGGGAACCTTGTGCAGTTCCGTTGTGGCAAACATGAAATAAACATGCTCGGGCGGCTCCTCCAGGGTCTTCAACAGGGCATTGAAGGCCTCGGTGGTGAGCATATGAACCTCATCAATAATGATAACTTTATATCGGCACTTGGTGGGAAAAAACCGGATATTTTCCTTGAGCTCGCGAATCTCCTGAATGCCGCGGTTTGAGGCACCGTCAATTTCATGGAGATCCACTGCAGCACCTGCGGTTATCTCCCGGCACGACTCGCATTCATTGCAGGGTTTTTCTTCGCTGTCCGACTGGCAATTGATGGCCTTGGCCATTATGCGGGCAAGGGTTGTTTTCCCAACACCCCGCACACCGGAAAAAATCATGGCATGGGCAACGCGTTTGCGCAAAAGGCCATTCTGCAGGGTGCGGACAACAGATTCCTGGCCCACCACATCTGCGAATGTCTGGGGGCGCCACTTCCGGGCGAGAACGAGATAGGACATTGATGTAGGTGTAATTGATAATTATCAACTGATATATCAGTGAAGGCGCATATAAAATATATTTTTATAGACAGCCAAAAAAATGATAGCCAGGCACCCCCGCGGCACACAAAGGGGATTCATTACCGCTGCTTCCTCCCGGACCTGACGGGGTTCATGAGCCTCTGTTGCGCGGGACCCGGCTATCAAAACTCAATAATTCATCAAACAGAGTTTATCGGTGGTACCCTGATATATATGTTCTAAACAAAAACTGGCGGAGAAGGAGGGATTCGAACCCTCGGTACGTTTCCGCACACCCGCTTTCCAGGCGAGCACCTTCAGCCTCTCGGTCACCTCTCCACAACATTTCTGCTGGAAGCCAGATACCTTACTAACAAAGTTAACTTTTTTAAAGAGGAATTTTACAGTCGCCTTTATTTTTTTCTTCTTTCCCTGAAAAAGTCTTTCAGAATAAGGGAGCACTCCTGGCCAAGGACTCCTCGCGTCACTTCCACCATATGATTCAGTCTGCCGTCCAGTCCGACCTCATAGCAGGAGATGACCCCGCCAGCCTTGGCATCGTCCGCACCAAAGACAAGACGACTCACCCGGGCATGAACAAGAGCCCCTGCACACATAACGCATGGTTCGATGGTGACATAGAGCGTTGTATCCAGGAGACGGTAATTCTCCAGAAGTTCTCCGGCCCTGCGCATGACAAGAATTTCCGCATGGGCAGTGGGATCATTCAGCTCAATGGTCCGATTGCCGTCCCGGGCAACAATCTTGCCTTTGGAATCAATCAGTAACGCCCCAACCGGCACCTCTCCCCTGTCCGCGGCCATTCGCGCCTCATCAAGGGCCATGCGCATGTAATCCCGATCACTCTGGGGCACTCGACTCTTCCCGCTTCTGCTTGTTGGCTAAATTAGCGGCATGCCAGCCGGCAACACAGCCTTCACCAACCGCCTTGGCCATCTGCCAGGGAGGCCCCGCAATATCACCAGCTGCATAGATACCGATAATGTTGGTCTCCTGCCTCTTATTCGTATCAATATAAGAAAAGGTTTCCATATCAAGCTGCACACCTATGGTGGTGGCAAGTTCCATGGCCCCTTTTGCTCCAAGCTCGATGAAAACACCCTCAACATCAACGGTACTGTCATCTTCCAGCAGAAGCTTCTCAACGGTGTTTTCACCAACTATTTCTTTCACCCATGTTCCTTCATGGATGACAACCTCGCTTTCAGAAAGCTTTTGCGACAAGTCGGAAGATACATCAAGTTTTTTGACAATCAGATGCACCTCAGAGGCGTATTTGAGCAGGGTGAGGGCGCCGTCAACCGCTCCACTTTCGTTGCCCACAACTGCTACCTTGGCATTCCGATAAAAATTGGCGTCACAATCAACACAGTAACTGACACCTCTTCCTGCCAATTCCTTTTCGCCGGGAACTTTCAGTTTTGTTTTATGAATTCCCGTTGCCAGAATAAGGGTCCGCCCCTGATAAGAACCGCCCTCGGTTCGCACCTGGAAAAAATCATCCTGCTGTTCAAGCCCCAGCACATCCTCTTCAACAAAGGAGGCGCCAAATCGCCTTGCCTGATCAAGACCGACTTTGACCATTTCGTGTCCATCGGTAACGCCGTCCACACAGAGATAATTCTCCACATGGGCTCGATAAATAGCACTTTTTTCAGGCCGCCCGACAATAAGCACGGAGGCCTTTTTCCGCACGGCATGCACTGCTGCCTGCAGCCCGGCAGGACCGGCACCGATAATGATGACATCAATAAGTTCCGACATAGTTTACTCCTGAAAAAAATTATTAAAAATGAAAAATCATTCTCTTTTAAGTTTGATCCATACCCAAATCTGGGTATGTTAATTCGATACATTAATTCGGCTTTATCGTCTTGTCAAAAAACAAATCAGCAACTTAACACTTAAAATAATCCAGAAATCCCAATGTACTTTCTCGCCGACCTGCACATACACTCTCCATATTCCCGCGCCACCAGCAAAACAAGCAACATTGCCGGTCTTTATGCCTGGGCTCGAGTCAAAGGCATCCACCTCATCGGGACGGGCGACTTTACCCATCCCGGTTGGTTTAAAGAGCTGCAGGACAGCCTTGAACCGGCGGAACCGGGACTTTTTAAGTTAAAAAACGACAAGGTGCCCCCTGCCTTTGAACAGGTAACTCCTGAGAATATTAATGTCCGCTTTGTCCTCACCTCTGAAATAAGCTCCATTTACAAACGCCATGACAAGGTCCGTAAAATCCACAACATCCTCTTTGCGCCGGACTTTTCCTCCGTGGAAAGAATGAATAAACGTCTGGCCGCCATAGGCAATATCGAGTCGGACGGCAGGCCTATACTTGGCCTTGATTCACGCAATCTCCTTGAAATTCAGCTTGAGGAAATACCTGAAGGCTTTCTTGTTCCGGCCCATATCTGGACGCCGTGGTTCTCCCTTTTCGGATCAAAATCAGGTTTTGATTCCATTGAGGAATGTTTTGGCGATCTGTCTTCCCATATTTTTGCCCTGGAAACAGGCCTTTCATCCGATCCGGACATGAACAGGCTTATTTCCGCCCTTGACCCCTATACCCTTATTTCCAATTCAGACTGCCACTCTCCCGGCAAACTTGGCAGGGAGGTAAATTGTTTTGAGTGCAATCTGGATTTCTTTTCAATGCGTGAGGCTTTGAAAGATCCGGGCAAGGGATTTAGCGGCACGGTGGAATTTTTCCCTGAAGAGGGCAAATACCATATGGACGGCCACCGCAAATGCAACGTAAGCCTTGAACCCCGGGAAACGAGGATGAGGCACAACATCTGCCCGGTCTGCGACAAACCGGTCACCGTTGGTGTCAGTCATCGCGTCATGGACCTGGCTGACAGGGATGCCCCCTTTTACCCTGAAGGATCACCAACCTTCAGAAGCCTCATCCCCCTCCAGGAGGTTATCGGCGAAATAATGGGGAGAGGCCCGGCAACCAAAGGTGTCATGAGTCAGTACCAGAAGGCTATTAACCGCTTTGGCTCCGAATTCAACATTCTTCTTAATACCCCGACAGAGGACATCCAGACGCTTTCACCACTCCTTGCCGAGGCTGTAAAGCGCATCAGGACCAACAAAGTCATACGCCAGGCGGGCTTTGACGGGCAGTTCGGCGTCATTCGGGTTTATGAAGAGGGTGAAATAGATCACCTTTCGGGCAAGGCCAGGCTTTTTGATGATATAAAACCGAAGAAAAAACAGCTAATTGCCCCCCCGAGCACTCCTCAAAAGATTCTTTTCCCTCCAACTAAGCCTAGACAAAAAAACACGTCTTCCACTTTGCCCGCCACCAACCCTGAACAGCAGAGTGCCATTGAAAGCAGCTCACCACGCATCATTGTGTCGGCAGGGCCGGGAACAGGAAAAACCTTTACCCTGGTCTGCCGCATTCTGCATCTCTTAGAAACAAGAAAGACCCCGGCAGATAAAATTACGGCCATTACCTTTACCAACAGGGCGGCAGACGAGGTGAAAGAGCGGCTCAGAGCAAAAGCAGGCGAGCAGGGGGAAACGGTTTTTGTCGGCACCTTCCATAAATTTTGCCTCACGTGGATGCAGGCAAAAAATCCCGAACTGAAAGTGATCGGGGATGAAGACAGAGCGCTCATTATCAAAAAACTCTTTCCCCATGAGAGCAACCGCAATAGAAAAACAACCGGCCGCCGCATAACCGATTTTTTTCTTTCTTATCCTGACCCGGCGGCGTCCCACGATGAAGATATCGCATCCTATATACATGAACTGAAACAATGCAACGCCATAGACCTGGAAGCCATTGTTCCTTTTTTCGTCGAACTTCTTGAAACAGATGAAGAACTGCACAAAAAAATTGCCGAGAGTGTCCTTCATCTTTTTGTGGACGAGTTTCAGGATGTCAATCGCGCCCAATTTGAGCTTGTCCGGAAAATAGGTCATTTTGCCAAAATATTCGTCATAGGTGACCCGAATCAGGCGATCTACGGGTTCAGGGGCAGCGACCTCAATTTCTTTTTCCGCTTCGCAGGTGAGGAAAACACAGAGAGCCTTTCGCTGACCAGAAATTACCGTTCAGCGTCACATATCATTGAGGCGGCCGCAAAACTCATCAGCCACAACCGGACAAGAAATGACACCCAGCTTGCGCCCCAGAAAAATGAACACGGCGAGATACACTATTACCAGGCACCTTCCGACAAGGCGGAAGCTGAGCATGTGGTGAAAGAAATAGAAAAAATCATGGGAGGCATTTCAAGTTTTTCCATGAACTCAGGACGCTCCAGCGGGCAGGAAAACGAATACAGCTTCAGCGACATCGCCATTCTCTACCGTCTCGGTCGCCAGGCCGACAGCCTGGCAACCGCTCTGCAACGAAGAGGCATCCCCTTCCAGCGTGTAGGAGGACGGCCATTTTTCATGGAAAAGGATTTAAGGGGACTTTCCCTGTGGATTCTGACTGCTGCCGAGCAGGCAGGTTTTGCAGAATACCTTGGGCTCTGCCGGGAGGTTCCGGGGATAGGCGACACCACACTCAGCTCCCTGGAAAATAATCTTTCGGTAACAGGCAACGATTTTTTCAAGGACGCACTCAATCTGTCACTTCCTGTCAGAAGCAAGACGAGTCTACGGCTCCTGTCTGAATCGCTGCAGCGCTTTCGGAAAGAATCGGAACAAAGTCTGGTTCAGGCCCTGCAGCCTGTTTTCAATCTTTTTAAAAGTAATCCTGATTCAGAAAACGGACAACGCTTTCTGCAACTGGCCGGAGCATTTGGAGCACTGCAACCCTTTGCCACCCATCTTCGGGAAAACGAGCGAACAACAATCTACGACAACAGGGCCGAAGCTGTTTCTCTTATGACCCTGCATGGGTCAAAAGGGCTTGAGTTTCCCGTGGTTTTTCTTTGCGGCATGGATGAAAGATTCCTCCCCTGTCAAACCGGAGGTTGCGATATCGAAGAAGAGCGACGTCTCTGCTACGTTGGCCTGACCCGAGCCAAGGAAAAATTGTTCCTGTCAGCCTCCAGCAAGGATATTTCCCGTTTTATGGGTGAAATTCCGGCTTCTCTTGTAATAAAGACAGTGGAGCCGAGAAATAAACCAACAAAGAAACAGGCAAAACAGCTGAAGCTATTTTAGCCATTCCTTAAAGAGTTTGTTTGACTCCCGCATCAAATTGAATTATCATTCATTTTTGATATTTTTTTCTGTGAAAACCATAACCAATTATATAAAAAACTTTGCAGAAAGGGGAAAACCATGACTGAAAACGTTGTTATCGTCTGTTCATGCGGCACGGATAATCCAAACAGATCAAGCCGGGCAATACATCTGGCAACAATTGCCCATAAAGAGGGGAAAAATGTCACTGTCTTTCTTCTTGATGAAGGGGTGTTTCTTGTCAAGAAAGGAATGATCAATCACCTGCAGGCCGCAACCGGCGATGTGGCCGATGACCTGATGACCTATCTCCAGGCCCATAATGTACCGCTCATTGCCTGTACACCCTGCGCCAAAAGCAGACAGATATCAAAAGCTGATTTGATTGAAGGGGCACGGATGGGCAGTGCCGTTGAGTTGATCAACCTTTGTTGTGATGCCGCGGTTATCAGCCTGTAGAAGAAAATTGCTTAATGAAATTTTTCGTCCCAACAAACAACCACCTGTTTTCATTACACATAACCAGAAACAAACGGCCACAGGATGTAGGTTGAGGTTGAGCGCCATTGGCCAATTCTGTTGGGTTTCGCTCAACTCTTTCTCCTCACAGCATTACGGAAGGAAATACTCCCCGGCGAAACCCAACAGAATGAGTTGCATGTATCCGCTCAACCACAACAATGATGGTACTTTAAAAAGAGACCGTATGCAGAATGATTACCAAGTGATACAATATATTTTACCCCAATAACCTCTATACAATACATTAACAGCCGCACCCAATGACCCAACTTGCAGAAAAAAAAATCAGAATAGGCAAGGCCACCATTGGCCTTATCGGCCTGGACCAGGCCATGAACCAGGCCAGGGAGCAGAACCTCGATGAAGATGCTGCACTTGATTTCATTTACAAGGCAGTGAGTCGTGAAAACTACATCCCGTCTACTGCTGTTGGGGCATACAAAAATGCGCTTCGCAGCGAGTACCAGAGACTGATCAGCGGCAGCGACCAGAAAACAGGGGAACTCATCATCAAGATACTGGGGCCGGGATGCGTCAGCTGCAATAAGCTCAACACCATGATCTTTGATATCATGCAGCGCCTCAGCATTGCCGCCGACATTGAACAGATTCACGACCTTGATGAAATCTGGCGCCACGGCGTCATCAGCACACCGGCTCTTATCATAAACGGCCAGATCAAATGCTCAGGCCGCATGCCTCCTCCGGCTGAGGTTGAAAAATGGCTGGTCGAGGCTGCCGACAGAGACTAAACGTCAAAATTTCCAGGTCTGCCATGCCTTCTCCCAAACAGGCCCTCTCAAAGATTCTTTTTCCCCTGCTCCTTGCCCTGATTATTGGTGCCCTGGCCGGTGTTGGTGCTGTTTTCTTCCGTCGTCTCATCGAGGTTGGCATAGCCCTTTTCTGGCCGGGCCAGGGAGATTTTTTACAGCAATACGTTCAGGCACCCTGGATTATGCGCTTCGGCATGCCGGTCCTGGCCGGTCTCTGCCTTGGTCCCCTGCTCCATTACGTGGCACCGGAGATTCGAGGCCCGGGCGTCCCCGAAGTGATGGCGTCCCTGGCCATGCGCGACGGCATCATCAGACACCGCGTGACCATGGCTAAAAGTTTTGCCACAGCTACCTTTATTGCTGCCGGCTGTTCGGTGGGAAGGGAGGGGCCCATTGTGCAGATCGGATCTTCCATCGGCTCATCACTGACCCAGCTTTTCCGTCTTGGCCCTGACCACCGCAAACTTGCCGTTGCCTGCGGCGCAGCAGCCGGCATTGCCGCCACCTTCCAGGCCCCCATGGCAGGCACCCTTTTTGTGGTGGAAATCCTACTCTTTGACCTTGAAGTGGCCTCGCTGTCCAACATCGTTATTGCCGCGGTAACCGGCACCCTGGTTTCCAGGAACTTCTGGAACGAAGGAGCTCTTTTCCAGGCACCGCACTTCAGCCTGTCCCTCCCGTCGGAACTGCTGCTCTATCTGATGCTTGGAATTGCCGCCGGCCTTGTCAGCCTCCTCCTTATGGCAGCCATTTTCGGACTGAACAAATGGCTTGATTCCCTGCGCGTCCCCGGGTGGCTCACCCCGACGCTGGGAGGCGTTGCCATAGGCATCACAGGCCTTTTTTTCCCCCAGGCCCTCGGTGTTGGTTATGATACCATCAACCAGACCTTACAGGGCAATATCGTCATGACAAGCGCACTGCTGCTCCTTGCTGCCAAGCTTCTTGCCACCAGTGCCTGCGTCGGTTCCGGCATGAGCGGCGGTATCTTTGCACCTTCTCTTTTTCTGGGTGCCATGCTGGGAGCCGTATGGGGAAACATCGCCCAACTTTTCTGGCCGGGCACGCCCTTGCTGCCTGCCCATTTTTCACTGGTCGGCATGGGGGCCATGGTGTCCGGGACAACGCTGGCCCCCATCACAGCGATTTTTACCATTTTTGAATTAAGCTATAATTATGAGATAATTCTGCCCTTGATGGTGGCCTGCATTCCCAGCATCATTATTGTTCGCCTGATCCACGGATATTCAATTTATGAAACACGGCTTCTCGTTCAGGGAATCCGGATTATCAGAGGGCATGATGCCAACAGGTTGCGGGCCATCAAGGTACGGGACTATATCTGTACGGACTTGAAATCGTTTCAGGAACAGACGCCCTTATCGCAGATAATGGACGAGGTGGTCACCAATCCTTTTCCTCACTTTGTCGTGACCAATAAGCGTGATGAACTCCAGGGCGTGCTCACCCTGCGCGATGTCCGGGCCCTGCTGGCCGAACCCGATCCTCCGGACCACAATATAACTGCCGCAGACCTCATGACCAGGAATGTGGCCACCGTCAGGGAGGATCAGAACCTTGAAGACGCCTTTCACCTTTTCAGCAACCATCATTTTTCTTTTCTGCCGGTCATGTCTGCCGCTCACCCCGGTCAGGCAGTGGGATGCCTGAAAAAAGATGACCTGATAACCGCCTACAACCAGCATATCCTCAGCGAGCAATGCAAACCAGGCTCACATTTCATCTGCACTTTTCCTTCAAAAAAATAGCCGTCCACGTCTTGCTCTAAAACATGTCGGACTTTTGCCGAGAAGGCCATTGAGCGAGTAAATGCTTTTGCCTTTATGATTACCACTTATCTTCAGCCTTTTTATACGTCATTCCCGCGAAGGCGGGAATCTAGGCGGATTAGCCAACTACTCTGGATTCCCGCTTTGGCGGGAATGACTTTTATGTAGACGGTATTTTTTGAATTATTAATGCATTACAGTACCTGCGGCAAGACCGGCTGAGTTTCAGTGGTAATCACATTTGCCTTTTTCATATTCTGTGAATCCGGGATATTTCGTCTAAATTTTTGATGCAGACATTCAAATCTTGCAATATCCCATCTTCAATACCGTATATCCAGCCATGAACCGTTAATTCCTGGTTGCTTTTCCATGCATTCTGAACAATTGTTGTGTGGCAAATATTGGCGACCTGCTCGACAACATTCAGTTCGCACATTAAATTGATTTTTTCCTTTTCTGTTTGCAGGGCATCGATACGGCCTTGATGCTTATGATACGTATCTTTGATGTGCCGAAGCCAATTGTCTATTAATCCATGTTCACGATTATCCATGGCTGCTTTAATGCCACCGCACCCATAATGACCACAAACAATAATATGCTTTACCTTTAATACTTCCACGGCGTATTGGAGAACGGACAGACAGTTCATATCCGTATGGATTACCAGATTGGCAATATTACGATGGACGAATATATCGCCTGGCAATAAATTTACAATTTCATTTGCCGGTACACGACTATCAGAACAACCAACCCACAAATATTCAGGGCTTTGCTGTTTCGAAAGTTTAGTAAAGAAATCTGGATCAGATTCCTTTATTTTGTTTGCCCATTTCTTATTATTTTCAAAAAGAGTCCCTAAAACTCGCATAAACCAAACCTCTCATTCTTTCGGGAATAAATTCCCTCCTTCGCTTTTTTCGCAGGGTTAGATGGAGAATACCCAGAAGCAAGAGCTTTGCCATATGTATCTTACTATAAAAGCTATCGTTTGAACGACGAGAGGTCAATACTTTAGTGTGGTTTGCCCGGAATTGTGTGCTTACCGGACTATTGAAAGGAAAAAAGCCCTTAGAAACAAGGGCTTTCCGGGCTCATCCGGACGATATCAGATTCCGCAATGATGCAGAGGTCAGCATCCAACCATCACCATCCTGGACCATCGGGAATACCATCACCGGCGTTCGGGGCCGGGCCCTGACTTGCGTCTTCAGGAACTCCGTCTCCAAAAGGTCCGATAAGAAAACAATCCTCAGGGGGACAATTCTCATCTCCACAATTACAGAATCCACTGCCATCAGGAATGCCGTCACCTGCATTTGGAGCAGGCCCTTTGCTATAATCGCTACCGGCAATTGCCATCCCAAAGCTAGCCGCAACAAATAATAGAGCCCCAACAATCGTCATCATTTTTTTCATCCTGTTTCCTCCTTTTTGTTTTTAGAGATGATAGCTAAAAAAACAGCTATTTCACAGGAACGTAAGCTAGACATGCATTGAATAATTCCAAAGCTCATTCCGGCTCCCAGAACCTGCGGTTATATTGGCAACTAAAAAAAAGCGAGGGACATGCGAGATCATCTCCACATAGCCCAAGAATACGACAGAACGTCAACAGGCTGTTGAAATACAGAGCGAGCACCGCTGGGACAAGGATCTTATGCACTCCAGGGTACTGCTTTATACAACGAGAAAATTGCGAGAAAGGTTGCATGAATATGCAAAAAATAGAGGCCGGACAGCTCAGATATTTTTCATGTATGCTTGACGTGGCAGGTGGGACGGGAACTTCTTTTATGATTTTAACAGATCAAGAATATGAATTTTGACGGTTTCGTAAAACCCCCCTCAAGCGCCGCCGACAAGTATGTAACTTGTTGATATTGCGTTGGCGGATGGTCAGCTTGAGAGCTTTTTGCGAGACCATCAATTTTCATGTTTCAAAGATTGACGATTTTGCCAACAATAGCTCAACCGCTGCTGCAAATCCTGCAGGCTGTTGAAAAATCTAGCGAAGGAAGCGGAGACAAGGATTTATGCCCTTCAAGATGAAGAGGTTATATGACACATGCTACCTGGCCTTCTGCGAAAAAACTCATTGAACTTATTGTGACCCGCCCCTGATCGGTAGAGTAACCTTGAATCGGCTCCCTTGGTCAAGCTGACTTTGAACGGTAATTTTTCCGTCGTGTTTTTCGATAATATCATAAGCAATTGAAAGCCCCAGTCCGGTTCCCTTGCCCACTTCCTTGGTGGTGAAAAACGGCTCGAAGATCCTGTTGAGCTTGTCTTCCGGGATGCCGCAACCGGTGTCCGCTATCTCGACGGCGACGGAATCTTCCTGCCGGTAGGTTCGGATATCAATCTGACCTTGGTCCTCGATGGCCTGAGCCGCGTTGATCAAAAGATTCATAAACACGTGGTTCAACTGAGCTGGATTACACAAAATCTCGGGCAGATCCCCAAAGGTTTTATTCAAAGTGGCCTTGTCTTTCAACTCGTTCCAGACAATCTGGAGAGTGCTTTCCAACCCCTGATTGAGGTTTGCCAGCTTAAATTTTTCCTCGTCGAGCCGGGCGAAACTTCTCAGGTTCTGAACGATCTGTTTCATTCGATCTCCGCCATCCAGTGATTCGTTCACAATCTGTTCGATATCGTCCAGGATCATATCGATACCTGAAGCCTGGCGCTGTTTTTTAACCTGAGCAAGCAAATCATTTGCCGTATTGGACGCTGCTGCAGGGCTACTGCGGATGGTCTCTTCCTGAGCCTGCAAAAACGCCCTAACCTTCTTTGAATACTTGCCCAGGGTGCTCAGATTGCTGATGATAAACGCCAAGGGATTGTTGATCTCATGGGCGACACCGGCGGCAAGTTGACCTATGGAAGCCATCTTTTCTTGTTGCAGCATCCGGATATGGGCGGTTTTCAGATCCAGGTAGGCTTTTTCAAGCTCCCTCGTCTTTTGATTCAGCTGGTCGTTGAGTTTGCCAAGCTCGATGCTCCTCTCCTTGACCTCCTCCGCCAGGAAGACACGACCCGTCACATCCCGGCATACCTCGCCCCCCGCTACGATGCTTCCCTTATCGTCGAACAGTGGGAAACAGGAGTTTTCCAGGTGGGACATGACACCGTTCGCAGTGATGGCTGTCCGGTGCACCACGATGGATTCGCCCGTCTCGAAGACCTTGAGCACGCCGCAGCCTTCGCAGACCTGATCGCGCTCCTCATAGGCGAAGTAGCATTTTAAGCCGATCCGATCGCCGAACGCCTGTGTCATGGCGGCGTTCTGGTAAATGATGTTGAAATCCCGATCCTGGATCGTGACTCCATCGGGGATGGAATCCAAGACCTGTTTATGCAGAGAAAAATCCACCATCTCCATGACTCCCTTTTCACGTGGCCCAGCATTGAATCGCCGGGTCTGACACTGCGGGAACAGTGGGCAGTGCCTATTTACGACGAAGCTCCGCCCTCACAGCCAACCCCAATTTTTCAATGACATAGGGTTTTCTCACATAAGCCCCCGCACCAAGTGCCTGAACGTCATGCACTCGATCAGACTCTGAAAAACCGCTGACAATAATCGCTTTCTGTTTAGGAAAAATCTCAATGACACGTGTATAGGTGTCAAGTCCGTCCATGCCGGGCTCCATGATCATGTCCAAAACCATTAAATCAACATGATGCTCAGTCAAGCAGGTGATTGCCTCCTCGCCGCTGGATACACTTGACACATTATAATTCAGCGCCCTGAGCATACGGACTGCCAGATCGCGCTGCTCACTTACATCATCCACCACAAGAATGGATTCACCGTTGCCCATATATTCAGACATTGACACAGGAACTGCTTCAGGTGAAATTCCTTCCCGTGTTACTGGAAAATATAAGGTGAAAGTACTCCCTTTCCCTTGTTCACTCTGAATATTGATGTATCCATGATGATCCTTCACGGTACCCCAAACCACGGCCAATCCTAAACCTGTTCCGCTTCTCCCCATAACCTTTTTTGTATAAAACGGCTCAAAGATGCGCTTCAGATCAGCCGCACATATTCCCTCCCCTGTATCTGAAACTGAAAGAACCACATAGTCACCCTTTCGAACTTTATCATATCCATGAATCGGCTTGTCCAGATAGCAATTGGCCGTCTTGATGGTCAAAATGCCCTCTTGCGGCATGGCCTCAACAGCATTCGATGCCAGATTGAACAACGCCTTGCTGAGATGTACCGGAGACCCGGAAATGCACAACAGGTCAGGTTCAAGGTCGATGTTGATTTGTATGGACGGATGGTAGGAATGGAGTCCTTCAAACTCCGGCGACAATTGTGTTTCGGTGATGATACTGTTCAGGTTGAGAACTTGTCGGCCTGAGACCCCCCTCCTGGCCATGGTCAGAAGATCATCCACAATCGCGGCAGCCTTCTGCCCCCCTTTCATAATGTTCGTAAGGTAGGGTAGGGACTGGCTTGAGCTGTCAGTAGTCAGCAAGAGTAGTTGAGCGTAGCCGACAACAACACCCAGCACATTGTTAAGATCGTGGGCAACGCCGCCTGCCAAGGTTCCCAAGGCCTCCATCTTCTCCGCCCTGTGCAATCGTTCTTTCAGCTTTTGTTTTTCCTTCTCAGCCTTATGAAACGCCTCTTCTGCCCGCTTACGTTCGCTGATATTCATGAGGACCGCCACTCTGGCCTTATGTCCTCTGTATTGCATCTCTCGAACCCTAATTTCAAGTGGCAACCTGCTACCATCTTTTTTCAGCCCAACAGATTCATATGGACCAAGACTCCCCGAGGAAACCTGTTTCATCAGAGAATCAAGAGCTTCAGGGGCCACGGTCAACGGTAATGCCTGTCTCCCAATCAACTCCTCTGGTTCGTAGCCGAACATCTCAAAATATTGGTCGTTTGCGCTAAGCAGAAGACCTCCATCGTGAATAATCACGGCATCAAAGGCGGCACCTGAAAGACAACGAAACTTTTCTTCACTTTCCCGTAGTGCTTCCTCCGTCCGTTTACCCTCTGATACTAATTTTTCCATTTCCTGAATTCTCTGTTTTAAGGCAGATACTTCTTTTAGCAGTTCTTGATTCATTCGAGCTTGATCGTTCATAGTTTATCCGGCAAGAAAGAAATAAGGAGCTTACTTTGAATAAAATTAGAGATACTTTAGCTGCGATCTTCACGTTTTTTGAAATACTGTCTTACAAGGTGTAATGTCCTGTTCTTTCCGCTTGTTGGTCAACACTTTAGCAGGCTGTTGAAAAATGTAGCGAGCGTAGCGGAGACAAGGAAAAATGAGGCGAAAAAGCACAGTTTACATGGAGTAAATGAGCATTTCGGAGTCTCACTCTGTTCGCTTACCTGAGCCGAATTTTGACGCAGTATCAGCAGATAGCGAACAAAGTGAGACTTCGAGCGCAGTAGTTTTTCAACAGCCTATTAGGCATTTCATCAATATGATTTTAGCAAGTTCGCATGTAAAGATCAGCTCCTTTCTTTAAAGATCGCCAACCGTCGTCATCAACAAATTGATCCAGCTATGAAAGAGTGACACCAGGTAAATCATTGAAAATAACAATGGCAGAAAGAAATTATGATTCAGATACTAAACGCAAAGCAATTTCAGCGGACAGAGGAAGCAAGTCGAACGCTAGCTGGTGCCTGTCCATAAATGGTCTTTTTACTCAATATCTGCGTCTTGCTCAAAAAATCATCCTCGGAATATCACATATATGCCTCCGGTAATTTTTTTCGCAGTCCTTGATCTTGAACAAAAATCCTCATCTCTGGACAGGCACTAACTGAAAGAGCAGAAAATTCAGGAAATTGTTATATCAAATTTTGTCAGTTCCCATTGTTTTTCATACTCCATGATGTAAGCAACCTTATCTATAAATTCAACATCATATCCAAACCTTTTGAGAATATGAAAAGCAACCTCAATACCGGAGGTAATACCACCACCAGTGATGATACGACCGGAATCAACGACCCGGTGTCTATCAATAATGCAATGTGGAGCAAGCTGAGCAAGACGATCAATAGGAACTATAGGTTCATTGGGGTCACCATTTTTTCTGTTTGTTGCCTTTAGGCCATCAAGAAGTCCTGCAACACCATAAACCCAAGACCCGGTACAAACACTGACAAGGAGTGTTTCCGGCGGAACTGATTTTACAAAACGCAGTAATCTTTTATTATGAATTTCCGGTCGTGTTCCTATACCGCCAGGAATAAGAAAGGCATCCATACTCGGATTGTCATTTAATCCATATTTCGGAATAACTCTCAGTCCTCCCGTTGCTACGACAGGCAGGTTGGTATCACCCACCAAAAATGTTTCAAGCTCAGGATCCATTCTTTTGGCTACGGCAAAAACTCCGGTGGGGCCGGCCCAATCAATAACTTCCGCGTTGTCGAAAATGTAAACACCTAATCTTTTGTTCATTGCAACCTCCATTTTCCTTACAGCTTACAGACCAGTCTGTCTGCAAACCGATGTTGCTTTGAGTAAGTTTTCATAAACCGCCAAAACAAAAAATACAGACAAGTCTGTCTTGGTGTGCTTAAAAAAATTACTCGCCTATTAATGCTTCCACGGCTTTCTGTGCAGCTTCAATGGGCCAAACTGAACTGTAGTTTTGGCTAGATACGATGGCACCCTCCACCAAGATATAGACGATTTTTGCTAACTCTACCGGGTCAGAGCTGGTCGGTTCATCTTTTGATTCAAAAAAATCAGCCATGGTTTCAAGAATATATTTTTGCAGGCTATTTTTATGTTTTACAACTTCATTTCTTATCTCTGAGTCAGCTAAGGGGACTTCCGATGCTATATTCAAGAACGCACATCCGCGATAATTACTTTCCTGCATCCACTCTTTAAGAAATGAAAATATACCTGTCAGCTTTTTTCGGGGGGCAGAATCGCTCTTAATACTATCAGTCAGCCACCCCATCCAGATTTTATGCCGTGCTTGCAAGTATGCAAGACACAAAGCTTCTTTTGATGGAAAATTGGCATAAAATGTTGCTTTTGCCACCTGTGACTCTGAGATGATTTGATTAATGCCGGTAGCTAAATATCCCTGCTTATAAAATAGATTTAATGCCGTTTCTATTATTCGATCTCGAGCCGTATTTTCATTTTTAGTAGCCATGCGACAAGAATAAACCAGACAGACCTGTCTGTCAAGAAGCACTTGCAAAATATTCCCTTTTCAAGAAAAAAGGACGCCAAGCCCACCGGATTGTGCGGAGCAAGGCGGGACACAATTCCGAGTAAAATGACAGGTTATACCGAATTTATTACATTATTAATTTCATTCTCAGATCGAACAACAACAACCTTATGCTGTGGATTTGTAATTTCATGAAATGTTTGCAGCATTCTCCCAATTCCGTACGCTAAATTTTTTTCACAAACAAATATTGTCGCATCGATTAGACGCTTGTTTTTCGGCTCTTGATAACTCTCTGTAATTCTACTACTTTCGGTAAATGAAATTTTAAAATCAGTGACATGTGTGAAATATACTATTTCAATTGCACCAGGCTTTATTTCTTTATCGTTTTCCAGCCTGTCAAAGTATTCAATTGTTTGCCCTAAGTCCAACACTCCTTTCGGGAATGCTTCTATGCGCCTTCCATCTAAAGATACTTTATATTCAATTGACACATCGACACCTGTTGTTCTGTTTAGAGTTCATGGTATAAGGTCCCCCGGATGACAGGCACCATGGAGCGATGGACATCCGGCAGACGATAAGTGGAAAATTTTCCATGCCAACATGCCACAGAGATGCCTTTTACCCCACCTATTGTGATATTATAGCATTAAAAAAGAACCTAAATTCAAGACAAAACTCCGGGAGTTATGGCGAGGTTGGACAAAAAAACCTGAACAACAAAATCAAACATTGTTCAGGTTTCATATCTTGATGCCGGAGCGAGAGACGCTAAGCTGCTTCAGGCCACGGAAATTCCGGATGATCAAGCAACTTGATCATCCTCTGTTTTTTCTTGGTGTGCTTATCGTGGAAATCCACGAGTTTGACAATGGCGTCGAGCATTTCCTCTTCAGTCGCTCCGCTTATAATTCGCCGGGCAGTTTTGGGATGCGGGCCGCCTTTTCCTCCGGCGTAGACATCAAATCCGCCCCTGGTCGCCACAACGCCTATGTCCGTTGTCATGACACCGGAGCAACAGAGTGTGCATCCGGAAACGGCAATTTTGAACTTGGGTTTTGTCGTGGTTTTGTACTTGAATTTCTCAAGAATTTTATTTGAGATATCCTCGGTTTCCACAACACCGAGGTTGCAATGGTCTTTTCCCACGCACACCCTGGGCAGAGGGAATTTGCCGGGTGCCTTGAAATCAGCGCCAAGGGCGGCAAGTTCAGCCTTAACCTCATCGGCATTTTCTTCGGGGACATTAATCAGTCGCAGGTTCTGAGCCGTTGACAGATATACTCCCAGATTAAACTTTGCCGCCATTTCATGGGCTTTGTTCATAATATCGAGGGGCAGCCGACCGGCTGGAAGTAAAACCGTTATATTCATAGTATTTCACCTTTATTTGGAGAGATTGAAATAGGAAATCGTTTAAAAAAAATCCTATACCCTAATTTTTCCGCCCTTTCAAAAAAAATTTATAGCCCTTTCAGTTCTCAACGAGTAAATAACCATGGATATAAAGAATTTACAGGGAGGAATAAAATGGGACACCACGCGCACAACCCCTATGGAGCAGGGGATAAAGCGGTCAGGGCTATTGACCGGAAAAGAGAAAAAGAGCGTAGATTCATGCTCTCGGCGGCTTTTAAGTATGCCGATGACCTGGCCATGAAGCTTGTTCAGCGCCTGCTTGACAACAAGATTATCGAAACAACTTCTGAAAGTGCAATCCGGGAAGTTTTTGCCAACCTGCTGCAAAACCTGCAGGACATGGAAGAGTTTGATATGAATTTCAAGATTGCGCCGATCCGCCAGCTTACGGTTAATCCGAATTTCATCAGCCTCTATCTGACCCAATACATTATCGAAGATCTTATTAACCATTCTAAAATTGATGATGTTTATGGAGATGATATCGATATCTACAAAGCCGTTGATTCAGTAATGGATAAAATTCGTCCAAAAGAGAAATAAAATCAACTCAATGAGGAACTCAGCGCATCCAGACCAAATGCCGTGCCTGATTTTTGCCAATGAAAAAGGTGAAATCCTTGATTTTCCCGAGCTTGAAATGGCTGGTCGCAGCGGTTCCTGGTACTCCCGTCCTGAACTGACCGACATCATTCCTCTTCCCGAAGGAAGCGATCTCTTTGTCCTGCCGGGAAGAGTTCCAATCGGTATTGAAAAAAACACAGGCGACCCGGTGCTTGTTGATGCCAACCCCTATGCACCCCATGAAGGGCTGCAGGCAGTAGCGGCCTTTATGGCCCCTGCGCATACTGCGCTTTTCAGTGCCGCATTCGAGAAAACCGATCCTGATGTCACTCCCCTTCCTCTTTTTGCCTACACTGCGGTTGGCTGGCTGGATGATCGTTTCTGGGTGTGCGGTTTTCGGAGTGATAATGATAACCGTCAGGATTTCGCCGGATTCAATGACGGGCAGATTCGCAAAAAAACACTGAAAAAGCAGAGTGACTGTCCAAAAAACAGACTTATCCAGCATCTTGGCAAGTGCAGTCTCACTTACAGTTGCCCTGCCGCCAAAAACTATTTTTTAGGACGCTATGAGGCCCCCCTTCCCACTTCGCCTGCCTGCAATGCCAAATGCGTGGGATGCATTTCCCTGCAACCTTCAGGCTGCTGCCCATCCACCCAGGAACGCATAAAATTTGTTCCCAAACCTGCTGAAATTGCCGAAATTGCCGTGGCCCATCTGCAGACAGCCCAAAGGCCTGTGGTCAGTTTCGGGCAGGGCTGCGAGGGAGAGCCTCTTCTGCAGGCGGACACCATCGAAAAATCAATACGCCTGATCCGCAAACAGACAGACAAGGGCACCATTAACTTAAACAGTAATGCCAGCCTGCCAGAGGCCGTGGAACGCCTTGCCGCGGCAGGGCTTGACTCGATCAGGGTCAGCATAAACAGTGCCCGCAAGGGCTGCCACACCCTCTACTACAGGCCCCAGGGCTTTAATTTCAAGAATGTTCTGGAATCAATACTTGTGATGAAAAAAGCAGGACGCTTTGTTTCCCTTAATTACTTCATCCTGCCAGGATTTACGGACGATCCCGACGAATACGATGCCCTGTGCGATATCGTTGACCTCTATCGTCCCGACCTGATTCAGCTACGCAACCTCAACATGGACCCGGACTGGTACTTTGAAGTTATCCAGCACCCGGCCAAAAAACCTCCCATGGGCATGCGAAACTGGCTTGAAAAACTCAAAAAACGATTTCCGGCCCTGCAATTCGGCTATTTTAATCCGCCATTACGATAAAAAAAGCCGAATACTTCGCTTCCAAAAAAGTATTTCTCGCTCTCCGGCACCCTCTCCTTAGACTGCAAACACTTTCCAGGTTGGTTTCTCTTTTTACTCCACCTGGCTTGAGCGCACAAAGCTGTTTCCCCCGCCTTCTTTGGCCAGATACATTGCGGTATCCGCCTGAGCAATAAGGTCCTCTGTGCTCTTTCCATCATCAGGATACACACTTATCCCTATACTGACACCAAGACTGTGGGAGGATTTATCAACCTCAAAGGGAATGATTATTTTCTGGATAATTTTCTCAGCAACCCGTTCTGCATCTTCTGGTTCCTTTAAGCCACTCAAGAGAAAAATAAACTCATCCCCGCCCATACGAGCCACGATATCATCTGCCCGGACAATTGCATTCAGTCTGCCGCCAACCTCCTTGAGTACCAGGTCTCCAACATCGTGGCCGAATGTATCGTTAATGGGTTTAAATTTATCAAGGTCAAGGTAAAGAAGCGCAAAGACGCGATTATGCCGCTTGGCATCAAGCAGTGCACGGTCCAGACACTGAAAGAAAAGATTGCGGTTGGCAAGCCCGGTGAGAGGATCATAATGGGCCATTTCCTTTAATTTCTGTTCAGCATTTTTTAATTCGGTAATATCATTAAATACACAGATTATCCCCTGCAACTCATCGGCTTCGTTGGACATCAAAGATCCGGAGAAATAGGCGGGAAATATCCGTCCTGTCTTGGAACAACAGGTTGTGTTCATATTTTGCACCGGGCCACCGGCAATTACTTGCTTCACTGTTGAAGCTGATATTTCATCGTCAGCGCTACTGGCAAAAAGAAGGCCTGCCTGCTTGCCGATAAGCTCATCCTCCCTGTATCCAAAAAGATCAATTGCCCGCTGATTGATTGTCTGTATTGCCATGTCCGGTTTAAGAACAAGCAAGGCTTCCGACATATTATGAATTATATTGTCTACATACTTTTTGGAAACTGTTGTTGTTTTAAGATTCTCAGTCAAATTCCAGAAGGACACGGCAAGATGACCTATTTCGTCTGAACGCTCTGTGGCAGGCGGCTCAATAACACTTTGCCCCAGTGAAAAACGTTTTATGTTGTCAAGAATCTTTGAAATTGGCGTAATGAGAAGTTTGGAAGAAACACGATTCACGATGAAGGCCACACAGAGCAACACGGTGAAAAAAAGAGTACCGAGGAACAATACAGTATAGAGTCCCTGTTTCTTGTCTTGCTCTATATTATCAGTCAGCGATGTAGCGAATCTGTCGCTCATGCTTCTAATATCTTTTTCAAGAGCTCCCTGCATCTGACCCAACTCCTGTATCTTCTTCTGATGCTCACGGGACAAATTTTCAATATCAGTATGGGAATAGACCTTTTCTGCCAGATCTGAAAAGGCTAAATAATCCTCCCTGATCGTCAGCACCTCTTTCTGCAATACCGGTGAGCAAGGCGAATTTTTCACAATAAGTAACGTTTTTTCTATGAGTTCCAGCATGTCGGACTTTAATGCATTGGCCTTTACGACCAAATTTTGTTCGCCGACCAAGAAAGCGTCTTCATACTCGCCGGTCTGTAATTCAAAGGTATGAAGCAACTGGGAACTAAATGAAGCCAGGGGGTAGTGTTCAACCTGAAGATGTGAAAGATTTTCATACTGCCGAATATTTGTATAAAAGCCGGCAATAGTGGCAATGAGATAGCCGCCAAGGGCAATAGTGACGCAAAACCAGATTTTAGAACGTATGCTGCACAGAAAGCACTTCATTTAACAATAGCTATCTTTTTAAAAGTATCGTCGTAATGAGCAATATTAATATAGGTTATGGCATCTTCATGATTGCTCACGTAATTTATTGCTTCCTCATCGTTTTTTACATAAACAGGAAGCATACTTTTGCCGCTGAAAAGAACTTTCCTCCAATAATTGGAAAACTGTGATGGTGACTTCTTGAGCACATCTCCGGTAAACTGAGAATGCACTTCTTTATTTATGTTGACAACAATCTGAATTGAAGTGCCGGTCGGCCATTTTTTCATTTTCCCCAGAAAAATCCTTTTGACTTCTTGAGAGGTCAGTTGCTCGACCGGACTCTTTTTATGTGAGATGAGCACATATTCTTCTCCATATGCAGTTTGACTGCTCATCAGCAGGGACAGGAAACTCATTATGATCACTGTAATTTTCTTCATACCTGATCAGTTTCCTTAAAAGATAAATGAAATCCTGGCGGCTCCGTAATGCCAGTAGCGGTCAGAACCATCCGGATTAAATGTTCCCAATTGCATTGCAGCACCATCAATCCAGTGATATTCAGCCTTTGCCACCCAATAGTCGTTGATCTCCCACCTGGCACCAACACCAACATCCTTGCGCCATGATGTAGCTGAACTTATCTGCGGTCTGGATGAACCATCCTTATCATCCTTCAGTCTATAAAATTCATCATACATGGCACTGAAGGTCCAGTGTTCAAATGGTGTATAATTGATCATGCCGTACCAGGACTGGGAGGGTCCATCAAGAGATACCCTGTCAAACTGGATTGAGGTGCGGTCCGTCTCACTGTATTCCGATATAAAGACAAAATCTCTCCAGCTGTATTCAGCGGAAATGACAAATTTACCATGGATAAGTGTTTCACCTGTGGGCTTTGACAGGTCATTGACAAATACCTCGTATTTGGCATGCAGAAAACTGACTCCGAAGCGTAATCCCTCAATAAACTCCGAATTATAAATAAAGGCCCCGCCATATACATGATCGCTCTCCCTTTCTGCGGAATTATACACTGACGGAATTGCAGGATTGCGCTTGGATGCATTTGAAATTGCGTTATTCCTGTCAATATTCGACTGGATGGAATTTTCTAAATTTGCCAGCAGAACGCTGTCAGAAGGGAAATCGACATCACCCAGAAAAAAATGGTAATCCACATCACCCCAGGACCCCACTCTCACATTCCCGTATACCCCGGCGCCCACATAAGCAAGATAGGTGTCACGCCGGGTTTCGTCATACACACTCTGGGGCAGAAATATCATGGGCAATAAAAAATCTGAATCCCTGTTTTCGTTATACAGGCCAATGGGCATTTTGACTTTGCCGACTTTGAGCCCGAAAAAATCAAAAGGTTGATAATCAATTATGGCCCAGTCAACAGTGATATCGTCTTCACAGTAGTCGCCAAGATTACGATAAAAAAGCTGGCCGCCGATTCGCAAATTATTAAAAAGAGACAGATTGGCATTCAAACCGATATCGGTAAATTCAAAGCTTCCATCTATACTGTCAGAAGCCAGGAAATTGTTATTATTACTGTTGAGATAACCCTGGGAAAAAAAACCATGAATTTGCAATGACTCTGCAAAATCAAATGCCATCAAAGGGGAATGGAAAAGAAGAAAAGAAAAAAAGAAAAAACTGGAAATAAATCGTTTCATATATGCAAATTGCTCTTGTTACAAGGTTAGCGCACCTGACTGAATTTATGACAAAAAACACTCAATGAATAAAATAATTAATACCATTGAACCCCGATCATATCATAAATAAAAAAGCAGGTTCAACTTATTCGACATCACCTAACCGTATGATATAGCAACATTTAAATTGTTTTTTCCCAGGAAGGATAAAAGACGTATTAGAAGGAATATTTGGAGTGGGTTTTCTGAACTTCAAGAAGGAGTATTTGAATTTTAATCCGCCATTACGATAAAAAAACGGAGAGCAGGATTTCACCCACTCTCCGTTTTTTTATCAAGCACTGGTGCAGATGTCCAGTTTCTTATCTGCCTTTTTGTTTCATGCCGCCATCGCTCAGGGCATATAGAAAGGCTACAATATCAGCTAGTTCCTGATCGGTTAGCTCAACAGTAACCGGATCAACCATATTTGTTGCAACTTCAGGCTCCAAAGCCCCTCTATCCACATGAAAACGGACCATCTCCTCCAATGTGGCAAAATAGCCGTTGTGGGAATAAGGCGCTGTTTCGGCAATGTTTCTTAAGGTAGGAATCTTAAATTTGCCGTCCTCGCCTTCTACAACATAACCGAGGCCCAGGTCGGGTGGCGCATAGTGTCCCCCTTCCACGCCAATCAATTTTTCGTTCACAGGCACACCTATGTTGGCATAGCCGTAAGTGGTAAAAAGCGGGCCGGGTGCTGTAGCAGGCGGTGTCAGCGAGTGACAGGCATCACATTGCGCCTTCTGGAAAGCCGTAAAACCATCAATTTCCTGTGCTGTTAACTCGTCTCTGTCAAACCTGGAATTAAAGGGATTGAGCTCCTCGCTTCTTTCATAGGCGGCAATGAGTCTGGCGATTTCATCAAAGGCAGCAAGGGGATCATCAAAAAACTCTACCCCGTAATTTTCAATAAAGAGATGGGCATAGGGAGCTTCCGCCACCCGTGCCACAACGGACGCCTCATCCGGCATATTCATTTCAACAGGATTCAATGGAGGCCCCTGGGCCTGTTCCGCTAAAGGATCGCCAAGAACGTCTCCTGTCATGCGTCCATCCCAGAACATGCCGCCAATCCACTCTCCGTTTTCGTCTTGAGCAAGGATAGGACTGTACCCGGCATAGGCTGAAGAGGGTGCGTTCCGTCCTCCCAGGGAAACACCGTCATCCCCCAGGGAAACCATGGTATTTTCCGGGTCCCGGCTGTTGGTCGGATCAGCAAAACCGGCTGATCTGTGATGGCAGGTGGAGCAGGACTGAGTACTGTTCCATGACAGATCCTTATCCATGTAAAGATGCCTGCCCATCTGCTCTTGTACGGTTAAGGCAAAGGCGCTCACGCTGCCGGCCAGTAATGCCAGTGAAAAAACTGCTGATGATGCCAAACTTTTTTTCATACGGGTCTCCTTTCAAAAAAATTAAAAAAATATGGAACTATTCAACTGCACCTCATCTTTGAACGATCAGGCCTGCTCACATAGACGGGGAATATCGCATATATGCCTCCGGTAATTTTTTGCACAGTCCTTGATCTCAAACAAAATGCCCTATTTCTGGACAGACACTTACTCAATGGATACTGTTCTTTTGCTTTTAAAGTAGAAGCGTTTTATGGTTATTTTAGATGGCCTTGTAGCAAAAGCACCTCATGTGAAAAAGTGAGAAAGAGAAATTTTGACGATCTTGCATTTAAAGACGTAACGTAAAATGCAGTCAAAAAGGTTCCATGGTTCAACAAAAAAACAGGAAGCCAGGTCCATGAAAAAAAATACCTGTCAAAAGTCACCTTTACAGATTTTAGTCCGCCCAGGCAAAAGTCTTTACCTGGCCCGCTCCATTCTTGGATCAAGACTGCATTACTACCTCAGGCAGTCCTTTTATGACGAAAATGACTGCCTCCGTCACAGGGAAATCGCAGATCTAGGCGAAGATCCATCCAAATATATTGTTACCATTGAGGACAATGGCTATTACATAAGTGAAGGACTGGTGGAGGCCATTGAACCGTGTGTGGAGGGAGATGCCGATTCGTTACTGGAAGAGCTTCTCTGGCCTTTTGTTGCTCCTGAAATCCGTTCCAAACTGCAGTATTTCAACAATCGCGGCAAAGTAAAACCAATCACTAAAGTAAGCCGACAGGAAAAAGAGGCCATTGATCGGGAAATACATATTTTTGACAGGCGGAGAATGCATTACCTCTGGTACGGAGCCATTGACCAGAGCGGTCTCTATAAAATGCCGGATAAACTGTGCCGCAAGCTGCTTGGCAAATCAAGGGACGAAAAAGAGCAGTACTTTGTTCGAAAGGAGCGGGTTTTTTATGAGGATCAGATCAAGGAATACCTCTACACCATATTTAATCTGCAGCAGTATTTCGCCGAACTCTATACACGCCTCATGCCCCAGGCCCTTGGTCAGGAAAAACTTGATACATTCTTTGTTGAAGAACTGTGTCTTCTCGCTCAAGACGATGTCTTCTGGATGGGCATGGAAAAGACGGAAGTTTTATCGCCCTATCTCATCCGTTACCTGATTATGTTTTTTGATTATGAATTTGCAGAGCAATCTTATATTGATGATTATATTCGGCAGTTTATGAACAGCCACCGAAAATTCAGCTGGCCGCAAAGAAAAAAACAAGTGACATTAGAGCAGGCAAGTGCAATATTTGGCCTGCCTGCGGAGAAGTTGGCCGAACTGAGCAAAAAAGAGCTTACAAAACTCTACCGCCAGAAAGCCAAAGAACTGCATCCCGATACTCCCGGCGGCGAACATGACGAATTCGTTAAACTGACCCAGGCTTATGAAGAGTTACTTTTCAAAAAAAACTAACCCACTCAAGAGAAAGAAAATCGAGAACTTTTTAGGATAAGTGCCTTGAAGCTCAAGGCAACCTTTTAGTTTCATAAGCAGATTCTCAGTTTCTCTTTTTTTATACACCTCAAAGGGGAGACTAAAAAGTGCCGGTTTTTCAGAAGAAAGCCACTAAGTTCTTTGCAAAGACAGACAAATTAGGGTAAAAAAAACCTTCGCACAGAGATACCACAGAGTAGCCAAAAAACTCATTTATCCCTCTGTTAAAGTTATAAATCAGCACAAGGAAACACCATGAAAAAGAATCCAATCCGCCTCCAGGACTGCGTTAAACACTATACCCTTGACCAGGACAAGGTATGTACTCCGGTTGAAACCGTAAAACGCTTCAAAGAACGTTTGAAAAAACTCAACCTTGATGTACTCAAGGAAGTACGCCGCATAGACAATGGTCGTCTTGACATCCCGGTTTATTTCAGTATCTGCGGCAAAGACGCTCTTAAAACAATCGGCAACAAAAAGCAAATGGGCAAAGGGAGTACGCCTGAACAGTCCCAGGCAAGCGCCTGCATGGAACTTGGAGAACGCTTTACTTTTTTCAGTTTCATGAAAAACGATGATAACTTTATCCTCGACACCTATGCAAACCTGAAGAACTCGAACTATCCCCTGCTGCCCCTGGAAAAACTCCTGCAATCAGTCCATGACACAACAACGGACATTGATACAATGGAAAAACTGATTGAAGATATTCCTATCCAGTGGACCTGGGCAACGAATCTGACCAAACAGCAAGAAGTGCTGGTTCCTTTCAGCTGGTTTTACGCCATTAATGAGTTCAACGGACCTTCTGCCGGGAACACCCTGGAGGAAGCCATCAGCCAGGGACTCTGCGAGGTTGTCGAGCGCCATGTTTCAGCAGTGGTCAGTCATGACAAGGTAGCCACTCCGATCATCGACACTCTTACCCTTCAGGATCCCATTGCCAGAGAACTGATGTCAAAATTTACCAAAAACGGCATTGAGGTCTACTTAAACGATTTCACCCTTGATACCGGGATTCCGACGGTGGGGGCTCTTGCCATTGACCGCACCACCTTTCCGGAAACAAGCGAAATCGTCTACACTGCGGGCACAACCCCTGATCCGGAAAAAGCCGTTATCCGTGCTCTTACCGAGGTGGCCCAGCTGGCTGGCGACTTTAACTCCCAGGCAAATTATGTGGCAAGCGGTCTGCCGAAACCTCTTTCCATGGAGGAGGTCACCTACCTTACACATCCGGGCAAATCCATCACCATTGACGAAATGGCGAATCTGTCCGACGACAACATGAAAGTCGAAATCGAGAACTGCCTGGCAGCTCTGGAAAAAATCGGCATGGATGTCTATTTTATCAATGTCACGCACCCGGATCTGCAAGTTCCGGCAATTTATACCATCATTCCGGGAGCACATTTCCGGGAACGGTCACGAATCAGCAACGTCGGTCTTTTTGCTGCCAAATTGGTTGCCGAGAAATGCGACCCCTATACCGGCAGGGAGCGTCTCATCGCAATGCAGAAAATTCTGCCTGATGCCTATTATCTTGAATTCTATCTGGGGAAAAATCTCATTGAACTGGGAGACCTGGACGGTGCACTCAGCCATTTGCAAAGGGCATTGAGCCTGAACCCCCAGGAGGAGGATCTTCCGTATATACATTCATACCTTGGGGACTGCCTGAAAAATCTTGGAAAATTCGAAGAAGCCATGACAGCTGTCAAGCTCGGACTGGAATATGACGAAGAGCGCCCTGACATGCACAATATCATGGGCGTCTGCTACTTCAAACTCGACCAGTTCGATAAGGCAATCACCCATTTCCACCGCGCTGTGGAACTTGCCCCTACTTCAGCCATAGATTATGCAAATCTCGGCGTGAATTACCGCAAAGTCGGCAACGTCAAGGACGCGGTCAAATACTTTGAACTTGCCCTGTCCATGGACCCATCTATCGAGTTTGCCCGCGAACAGTTAAACGCCTGCCTGGGGTAGCCGCCAGCACGACGCCTGCAATTTCGCCGGTTTTGCAGCAACATGACCGGCGAAATTGCACAGCGTTTATGACAAAAAATTCGTGTAAAACTCTTCCTCAACCAGAGGTCAGGTTACGGGCTTCAGCTCGTACCTTGGCCATGCAGTCCGGGCAGATGCCATGACTGAAACTTGCTTCTGAATGATCGGACACATACGTTTCCAATCGCTTCCAGGCTCCTTCGTCGTCACGGATGCTGTGGCAATAAGAGCAAATCGGGATAATACCTCGTAATGTTTTTATCTCATCCAATGCCTTTTGGAGATCAGCATTTATGGTGTTGAGTTCCTCTGTTCGTTCCTTAACTTTATCTTCCAACTCTGCATGATAGGCGAGCAACCTGTCTTCAGCTATTTCTCGCTTTTTAATGTTGATGAGCAGAAAAAGTATCAGCAACGATTCGACGATTAACAGAAAAACTCCGCCAATAATCTGCCATTTGAATAACTCAAAAAAGCTGTACGTCCTGTTCTGAATAATACTGTCTGCTGGCAGCTTGCTTTTATCAATATTCCATCTGACAAGCTCACCCCAATCATATATGTATTCAAAGTAAGGCGAAGTAATTTCAATGGATTCGATTGGCGTTTCCTGAAGTATCTTTTTAACAACATCAGCAGCCGCGGAGACGGTAGCCCTGGTTGTCGTTACCCTCCCACCTAAGATTTTATTATTTAAAGTAAAAAGGTCAAGAAAGGTAAATACCGGTCTATTTGACTTTTCGCCAACCAACTTGCAGAAATCGACAGAAATAACCGTTTTGCCATGGGGATCGGCCGTATATGACAGATAATAAACAAACGAGTGACGGGGAAGATTTGCAACGCGAGCCAAAAGGTCTTCAGTAGACAGATCCGTCAAATAATGAAAAGAAATTCGATTTTCAAATTCCCTGGTTTCATTGCGGAACTGGGAAACGTTTCGCATATCCACCCTATCGCTTCCCGCAACCACATAGATGTTTTGGGTATCAGGCAATAAGTCGAGTGCGTGCTCAATATTCCCTTTAAAGTCAAAGGCAAATGGAATGGCAACCGAATGCGGAAGGGCAGTAAACCCAGACTGTGAAGGCAGGACAAATATCTTGGGGACATCAGGGAACACATCATATTCTGTTATAAATTTGATGGCAGCCGAAAAGGTTATGATCATGACGTCCGGGGGAGACTCAGCGTATTTATACTCCAGTTGAGTTTTTACATTTTCTTTATAGCTCTTTTCATCAAACTGCACCAGATCAAGGTTTTCTATCTCCACCTCATAATGCGGCAGCTTCCGTTGTTTCAGCTCTTCTACCAGATAGCGGTTAAAGAGCCGGACCCAAGGCCTTTTGGCTTTAAAGGTATGCAAGACAAGGATCTTTTTGCTGTCCGGAACATCCTCCCCTTCCACAGCAAAACTTAAATAATTTCCCAATGGGAATAAAAAGAAGAAGATCAAAATGCCTCCCCTTAAAAAGAGGAAACGAAAAAGAGGTAATTTCATAACCATAATCCCCCCACCTGACCTGCCTCCCCATCAGCAGTGAGCATCCTTTTCAGCAGCCTCCTTGTTATCCTCTAACCGAACAACAAGGCCCAGGGAGAATGATCAAAATTGACTTTAAAACTTATCCCTACCCTAATCTGAAATAGTTATCAATCAATCTTCTTACTTCTCTCAGCCTTACCTTTCACATTATTGATTCACATTCCCTTTACGGCAATACGGCATGCAAATTGCCTTTCTTCCATATCCACAGGGTGGATAAAAGCGGGACAAACAAATTAACCAACTGAAATTAAATAATAAAAACAGGGAGCCATTCTCTTGACTCCCATATCATTTAATAATTTTGTGCTGCTATTTAGCAACAGAGGAGAAAAAAATCATGAAAAAAGCATTGTGCAATACAGGAGTCATACTTCTTGTATTTCTCGCTACAGGGTTATGCTGGGCACAGAGCGGAGATAAAAATTCAGCCACTCAAATCAATACGTCGTTTGAAGACGACGCACAGTGGACCTTTCTTTTTTATCTTGCCGCTGACAATGAGCAGGAAACATATGCCGATGCCACCATTACTCAACTCATTGCAGGTAGCGCCCGCATCCCAAATCATCCGCAAATCCTTGTTCTGACGGATCGTTTGTCCGAGACGGGAAGCGAAGTTTTTGAGATTAACAACGGTGAAATTATACCGGTACAAAGCTCCCCGGAACAGGACACCGCAAATGGTGATGTATTGCAGGATTTTGCGCGCTATGCCCTTGAGCTGGCTGTTCATGAAAATGTGGCTTTTGTGATGAAAAGCGAAGGCCTGTCCTGGCGGGGTATAGGACGCGACAACACACATGATGCGGAAAGCAGGGACCAACTCATGTCAACCGGAGATCTTGCCGAAGCCCTCATCGCAGCGCAGGAAGCAACAGACAAAAACATCGATCTTCTTGTACTAGAAGGATCGATCATGGCTTTTATTGAAGTCGTTTATGAATTAAGAGATGCGGCCCCGGTACTTCTCGCCTCGCAATCAAAAATTCAGCCAGACGGTCTGCCCTGGAAGATGGTGATTGAAGATCTTGGCCAAACACCTGGCATGACAAACCTGGAACTCGGCACCGCGATTACCGACGACCACATCGAGTACTATTCGGACAAAGGCAACAACGGTGCGCCTCAATTTGACACCTCGATCAATTTTGCGGCAATGACTGTTTTCGACATGTCTCATATCGACGACGTCCTCCGTGAACACAGGCTCTGGGCTGCGGCGACCTGGCCCCTTTTCGATTCCATCTACAATATTTTACCCCACGCGCGTGATCTTTCTGAGGTAGGTGGTTTTGGGGAAATCACAGAATTTGACTATCAATTCGACATCAAGACATTCATGCTTGAAGGACTTCGGTTGATTGACGAGGCAGGATTATCCTTCCCTGAACTCAATGAAGCTGTTACCTCCTATCTGGCTGCCCAGGATGAGCTGATTGTTTACGAAAAAAGCCCAAGCGATGGATCTAAGCTGAGAGCTGCAGAGGGCTTGAGCATTTGGTATCCGCCCACCTGGAACAAATACGAAACACGTGATGAAAGCGACGAGGTATTTGGTTCAACCATCTATTATGAGGACCCTGAAATTGCTCTTGACTGGATTTCCGACTCTAACTGGACGACCTACCTTTTCGAATATTTTGACCGTGCTGATGCAAACCTGGCCGGGAGTGGTGTTGATGGTGACGAACCGCCCAAAATAGGAGTTTTCAAAAAAATCAATCTCATTGATGAGGATTAAAAAAACACCGGAGATTCAACCGATCCATTTCCGAGGGCGCGGCCTGGAGGAATGGATCGGCGAACAGATTAAGGCACAACCTGTTACCCCAGGTTTTATGAGGAGACAAGCCGCTGGCGCTCACCATGCTCAATGATTTTTAATGCAACCATGGTCAGACAGAGCACAAGAATGCCGATCAAAAAAAAGGCTGAATGGAGCCCAAAGCGGTCGGAGGTGAATCCTGCCCCGAGGGCACCGACAAAAACACCGACACTCATGGACAGATTGAACACCCCCATCATGGCCCCATGCCCGTACAGCCTTCCTTCTTGTGTGGCCAGGGCTCCCAGAGTCGGCCAGATAATCGCTTCGCCGCTGCCCAGAATCACGAACAACAGGATCAACATCCAGAGATTCCCGGCCAGAGGAATGAGACACATCACTCCGCTGACCACCACGCATCCCAATCGCAGAAAACGAACCTTGTCCAATCGGTCGGCCAGTCGGCCGCAGGGTGTCTGCAGCAAGGCATTAACCAGGGTGCGGGCGGCAATCACTATGCCGATCTGCATGCCGGTGGCCTGAAACTCCTGATGCATCAGGAGAGGTAAAAAAGCCAGGGTGGGGACCATGATAATCATGGTCGCCATGCGGGCCAGCAGGATACCGGCTGTGCGACCTGTCGTCAGCATCACCTTGAGAGATTTGAATATCCCCATGCCGTGTCCTGTTTTCGAACAGGATACAGGAGCGCTTGGCAACTGCAGAAGAACCAGCATCAGGGCCAGAAAACTTAAACCAGCCATAACATAGAATGCAGAGGCCATGCCCCAAAGATCTGTAGAAATACCCCCGATCAACGGGCCGCTGCCAAACCCGGTAAAGATGGCAATATTAAGCATTCCCATATACCGACCTTCATGTCCAACCGGAGCCAGATCACTGACATAGGCCATGGCCACGGGTACGATCATCGCCGACCCCACCCCGTGCAGAAAACGAATCAAAACCAGACCCCCCACGGTGGTGGCTTGCGGTATCAGGAGCCCCACAAGTGCATAGACAACAAGTCCGGTCACCAGGAAGCCTTTCCTGCCCCAGCGATCCGATAGATTCCCCACTATCGGCTGACAGAGCCCACGACTAATGGAAAAAGACGCGATTATAAAACCCAGAGCCAGCCCACCGGCACCGAGGCTTGCCGCAAAAACCGGCATCACCGGTACAATAATACCGATTCCAAGAAGGGCTATAAAAACGGAAAGCAGCAGAGGAATCAAAAGGTGTCGATGCATGGTCAAATAAAATTAGTCCCTCAGACGACGGGTTCAGGTTGTTTTTTTGTAACATTTTCCCAAGTCAGATTCGACACAGAAAAACATGGGGGCAGAAAACAAATGAGTTCAGCTTGACTTCCACTCATTCAATGTGCAGTTATAAAAAGAGAAACACTTACTTTCCGAGTCTACAACAAGGAGCACAGTTTAATGAAAAAAAAGATACTGTGGATAGACAATAATCCGGAGAAACTCAATGAAATAGTGGAAGAGATTAAAGACAGCGGATTTGAGGTCGAGCTGATCGAGTCAGCCAGCCATGGAGCCGACAGGATAGCTCAATCTTCTGACACTTTTTTTCTCATTATTGTTGATCTCATCATGTATGGAGATTCCTTTATGGTTCCCGGCGACAAGGGTGTCGAAATACTGGAATCTCCCCCCGGAGCCACGGCAGGGATGGCCCTGGCACGATGGATCAAGAGACACTACCCGGAACTCTTCACCATTAACATTTCCATGAAAACCAACATGTATGATCCAGAGGTTATCTGGTTCAAGGAAAAAGGAGATGGCTATTTTGACAAATATTCGCTCATGCTGTCACCGTCCCCACTACTGGATCGGATACGTTTTTTAGCAGCCCGCATTTCGCCGAAAGGCACCCTTAAAACCTATATCATTCACGGCGAGGCTGAAATATCCAAAAACGAACTGAAAAAATACCTACACACCAATCTCAGAATTACAAACCCCATCATCATCAGAGAACAACTGCAACGAGGAAAAGGTATTTTGGAAAATTTCAATTTTGAGGGAGCCGATTTCCATGCCATTTTTGTCCTTTTAACCCCTCAAGACCCATTCTGCACCAGCACAACGGAAAGGGATATGAAAAGGAAATGCAGACAGAATATTTTTTTTGAAATGGGTTTCTTTTACAGTCTCTGCAGACAGGGAAAAGGAAAAATATTTTTCCTCCATAAGGACAACGCAGAATTACCCGATGATATCATCGGAGTACACTCTCTCGATATCAGCAATGGTCTCAAAGACGCGGATAAAGTAATTCGGCGTGAACTTGGGTCGTACTTGCCGTTACTGCGTCGTCAACCCGTTGCCTGAAAATGAGGCAACGGGTTTGAAATGAAATCAGACGCTGTCGCTTGTTTCAGGCGTTGCCTGGTTGACAGTCGCTTCTCCAACAGCAATCGAATTGATCGCAAAAATCCGTCTTCACCTGAAAACAGGGGAAATTTCCTTCCTTGCTCTGGACAGCTTTAATTAAATCCCCTTTTTTCATTCTCCCTGGTTTGATTCCCAAATTCACTGCCACTTTCTTGATTTCTGTCATTTTCATCTGTGTGCCTCCTTTTTTCGGTATGATGCCGCCAAATAAATCCTGCAGCCTTACCCTACTCGGGCAACTGGATAACAAGTACAGGAATGTTTGTGGCATCGATTATCTTGCGAACAGTACTGCGATGCACAGCCTCGTGCAGGGCACTGTGGGCATGACGCCCTGTAACGATCAGATCATATTGTTCTTTTGTCGCGTATTTCACAATTTCCTCTACCGGATCACCCAGCTTTATAACAATATCATATGTTATATATTTATTTTCATTGGAACCTATTCGAATTTCAGAGCAATACTGGTCGACGCATTCACCAATAATGAGGGAGTTATTGCGCTGTCGTCTCACGAGAGTCTCCTTAGCCTCCTGCATGCCCCGGCTCTTAATTTCCTCCCAGAGATCTTTTTTCATGTATCCGACAAGTCGCTGGTCCAATTCAGGCTGCTCATCTACAACATGAATAACGCTGAGTTTAGCATCATACACCCTGGCAAGACTGGCAGCGTGAGCAAAGGCATGTCGACCGGTTTCGGAAAGATCTGTTGTATAAAGGATTTTACAGATAGAAATCTGAGGCACATCCATTTTAAACTCCCGTTCAAAAAGAGCGCTTGCGATTGAATTTTTCCCAAAACCGTCAAAGCCTCATGTTGCAAAAAAGACATTTCCTGTTCTTGGGAAAAAAGGCTTTCATTTCCCGCCCTCCCAGGAGAGGACAAACACAAGGCATATAGTTATTCTGCTAAAAAAAAAAGATTAGGCAAGGAAAATTTAATAAATTTGCCTATACCTGAATGAAAATTTTGTATGTGACACTGGAAAAAGAGAATTCCAGAAAATTGAACACCACATTCCGCAAACGAGGAAAAAGATTCCATTTTTCCCCTCACAATTCGACTTCCATCTTTTGTGCACTTTCTCTGCCCTACCATAACACCTTGAAAAAACAGACCTTTCAAAACTACGCAGACATAATATTTCGCATGGAACGCGTTTTGCTGTAACGCAGGGCTCTATAACAGCATTGGAGGGTGCTGAAGGGTTTAACAACAGGTCATTGGAGGAGGCAACCGATGAAAGAGAAAATAAAAAAAGGCGCGTGGTTCTTTACCGCAGTCTTAGCGGCCATGATTGCCGCCCCTTTTCAGGTGCAGGCAACATCAATTTCTTTGGGCACTGCAGGAGATTTTAATACATTTATTTTTGAAAACTTCAGCGGCAATTCAGATACCGAAGGACGACTGGCCGTCGGTGGCGACGCCTATCTGGACGGATACAGTGTCGGCCTGAAAATTGACCCTCCCGGCGGACCTGCACTGGTTGTGGGAGGTAACCTGACACTCACCAGCGGGCATATCCTTAACGGTGACACCCATGTCGGTGGGACTGCAAATATGCCTGGGTATGACGCAGTTGACAACGGAGAACTCTACGTTGGCAGCCAACTTCCCATAAATTTTGCCGCCGAGGCAACCTATCTAACCAATCTCTCCAGCTCATTATCCCAGGAGACTGCGAACGGCACCAATGAGTTAAAGTGGGGCAGCAATCTTTTTTTGAATGGGGACGGGGAAAGCGACCTTCAGATATTTAACGTTCTTGGATCAGACTTGCTCAGCGCAACCGTTTTCAGAATAAATGATATTCCCGAAGATGCGACGATCCTGCTTAACATTTCAGGAAACTATGCGGGTTTCACGAATATGGGCTTTATCACATTTGAAAATTATCGAAGCGACACGCTCTTCAACTTCTATCAGGCAGACACATTAACCATTTCCGGGGCCGGAGTCATGGGAAGCATCCTGGCACCCCGAGCGCATATTGACGCAAGCAATGGCGTCATTAACGGCACAACAATCGGCGCTTCCTGGAATGGCCCTGTACAACAAAATCACTCCCTGTTCACCCCTTACACACCGCCCGACGGACCTGCACCGGTACCGGAACCGGCCACCATGCTGCTTTTTGGCACAGGCCTGGCAGGAATGGCAGGTTCGAGACTGAAGAGAAAAATGAGCTAACTCCTTCTTTTATTTTAAAAAAGAAGTTTGCGGCAGGGACAGTGTGTCCCTGCCGCTTTTTTTTATCAACCACGCGGTGCCCCACACTTGTTCGGGAAAGCACACTTTTTTGCAAAATTATCCCCAAAGTACCCCCACACACGTAACATGCTGAAGTCATGGAACTTATTTTCATATTCCTAAATATTTAAAAAATGCTGAAAATTGAGCACCAATCTTAATTTACTTGATTTCTCATCTTTATTACCTTCATAATACATTATAATCTCAGACAAAAACTAACAAAGAGATACCATGTGGTCATCTTCAGCACAACAAACTCCTTCAAAATCATTTTTTTGAATCACAATGCGAAAAATTTCAATAACCGATGTTGAAACCGGCATGGTCATTGCCGCTGATGTTTTTGATCAAGATTTCGGCTCAGACCTCCCACTTCTCGGCCGCGGCGTAACCCTGACAGAAAAATACATCACAAAAATGAAGGAACGCGGCCTTGATGAGATCCTTATTGTCACCCCTCCTGACTATCGCGGTGCTCCTGGGGAGACACTTGCCCTGCTGGAGGTAAAGGACGATATCGTCTCTGAAGGCAATCTCGAACTGCAATGCGACATACCGCCAGGAACCAAGATTGCTGCCAGTGAAAATATATTTATTGAGGGAATTGTCAATCAGGGATGCTCAGTTATCAGTGCCCAGGGAGATATTGTTATAAAAGGCGGCATTATCGGTTGTGACGATCACAGGGTGATGATCAATGCCGGCAAGAGAGTGACGATTTCCAATAATACCGATAGCCCTGTAATTTGCGCCGACATAAAAGCACTTGAAGAAATTAACGCCAAAGGAGACATGGACAAATGTTCTTTGTCAGCCAAAGGAAGACTTTTTGTTGACGGAAAAACTGTCGAGTCAAACATATACAGCCATACGAGGATTCGCCTCAAAGAATGTGGCAACAGCAGCGGCACCCCCTGCCGGCTTCTGATAAAACCAGCAGAATGCCGGGAACTTTTCCAGAAACTTCTGGCCCTTGACAAACAGCTTGCCCAACTGAAAAAAGACAAGGACAGGCTCCACAACTCCATCAATCTGGTGAGAAGCATCTGCAAAGACATTGACTCATTGCCCCAGGACAAAAAAATGGAACTGGCCCTTGATGTAAAAAATTTCAAGGAAGCCGACAATAAAATTGCTTGTGGCGCAAAGGCCAAAGAACAACTCAAGGATAAAGTCGTGACCGCCCTCGAAGCCCAGCGAATTTTCATTGACAACGTAATCTCCCCCCCCACACAGATAACCATAGAGAACTGCAGCCTTTGCCTTGATGACCCACTCCACTCAGTTGCCTTTTATGTGCAGGACATGAAGGTAAGAAACACATCACTCAGATAGCAGCAGCTGCGAATTTCACGGATACCGGACCTGCGGAGAACTATTTCATGAAGCTTAAATTGAAAAAAAGCATAGGTTTTAAAATGGCTGTTGCCATGACATTCGGCCTTTTTATTGTGATCAGTTTTTTCTCTCACACAAGCGTTCGTTTATCTGAAAAACGCCTGCTGGCCATGGCGGAAGATGAATCGGCAAAAATGAGCAAGGCAATTAAAAGCAGCCTTGACACAGCCATGCTGAACAACGAAGAGGGTGGAGTACAGGGCATCATCGACGCTCTGGGCCAGGAAAGCATGGTCCGTGATATAAAAATTATTGATCTTAACGGTGAAGTAAAACGTGCCGAAAACAAAGCCGACATCGGCATTGTACTTGACCAGGGAGAAAAAAGCTGCGCGTTGTGCCATGCAGGTTCCCAGGTCTCCAACCAGAACCTCTCTGTTTTGTTTACCCTTAACAACGGCACACGCATTCTCAGAAACGTCAATCCCATCGAAAATGAAGACCGCTGCCATGGCTGCCACGATCCGCAGAACAGAATCCTCGGCAAACTCCTGGTTGACTTTACCACAGATGATATTGAAAAAATGGTGGTGGACAACAGAAAAGTCCTTATCCTGTCGGCAGTGGCGACTCTGTTTACCTCTGTCCTTCTCTGCTTTCTCCTGGCCACAGTGCTCGTCAAAAATCCGCTTCGAAATCTTCTTATTAAAATGAAGAACGCGGAAGGAGACATGGACCAGCAGGAAGATATCATCGGCGAGGATGAAGTTGCCGTTCTGGACAGCACTTATGACTCCCTGATGACCGCTATCGAAGAACGAAACCAAAAGATAGAGCAGCAGATGAATGAGCTGCTTGCCCTTTACAATGTCAGCGAAATACTGAACAAAAGTACTTCCATAGAAGACAATGTGGACCTCATTCTCAAAGCACTGCAAATAGGTTTTCACGTTGAGAAATGCGCCATTCTCCTGCTGGACGGCCCATCTTCATTCGAGCTGAAAGGCTGCCTCGGCCAGGACAGAGATAAAGCCCAGGAGCTGACAGATTATCTTGCCAGTCCTGAACAGCTTGAAAAGATTATGCAGGGGAACACCTTCATGGCCCAGGGGTGCGGCGAGAACAAGGATGCATTCCTGGTCGTGCCCCTGAAGGCGGCTAACACTATCATTGGAGTGATTGCCGTCTGCTCAGTGACTGGTACGGAGATAACCGCGGATGATCTTCAGAAATCTTTTGCCATTATCGCCACTTCGCTTGCTCCTCACTTTCAGATCGGCCTGTCCCAGACCGAAAAGCAGGAAATGCAGATAAGCCCCTTCAACTCTTTTATCTCTTCAGTGGATAACGAAATAGAAAATGTCCGGGAATATATGGGCTCTCTGTCCCTCGGCACCTTGCAAGTAACTAATTACCAGGACCTCTGCCAGACCAAAGGCGTAGAGCAAGCCTCCCATCTTGTTCAGGAGACTGCCGCCCAGTTTTCAGCCAACCTGAGCGCCGTTCACCAATGCACGCGTCTTTCAGAAAATGTCATTGCCGTTATTCTGCCCATGCTTGATTCCTTTGAGGCAACCGATGCTGTCCAACCAGTGCTGTCTCTTCTTAACACTGAGGCTCAACTGGACTTGAAACTTGCAACCTTCCCGGACAATGGAGAAAACGGGCTTGAATTACTTCATATCCTGCAGGGATAAATGCTCTTTACCGTGAACATCAAGAAGACTTGTTGCGGAGGACTTATCACGACGATGTGCCATGGAGAAAAGGACAATCAAAGTCATAAGGAAAAGAAGAAGGCCCCTGACTTGACTGTCACAGTAAAGCAGAAAATACAGGTCAGCCGATGGTGGCTGACTCAATGTGAGTTGTACTGATGCAGATGAAATTGTGGGGCAGAGCTACTTCCTTCTTAAACCACTTGCCGTCCTTGTTGTAGATACTTATCATCTGCACATTCGTGAGTGGAATGAACTTATCATGGGACTTCTTTTTAAACAGTCCGTAAAAATCCCCTTGAATATCATAAAATGAATTTCCAACGACATTGGTGATGACATTGATCCGCTGCATTTTCTCATGCGCCTTGGAGACCATGGATGAAGCTCTTTTCTTCTCTTTCTCATCACCAATAGTCTGGAAATCGTCATAAAAATAAAATACCTCGGAAAGCTTCAATTGAATTTTATTAAATTTTCTGAATACCGCTGAATCATCAAAAGTCAGTGCCGCATCATACATCAGTATGGCGTTTTCAAAACATTTCTCACCAGGATTTTTCCAAAATACGTTCGAGCTGTTGAAAATGTCCGTTGTCCTTAATGCTGCGTTAGGTATATCAATGAGCCCTGAATACTTTCTCCCCAAGGATGTTACAACCGCTACTTTTCTCTGTTCCGCCATGGTAATCGCCCGGTTATCTCTCTCTATTTTTAACAAAAAAATTTCTAATTATGATGGTCTCGCAAAAAGCTCTCAAGCTGACCATCCGCCAACGCAATATCAACAAGTTACATACTTGTCGGCGGCGGTTGAGGGGGTTTTTACGAAACCGTCAATTATACTTGACGCAAGCATGTTTCATAACGAACCACCCTGTATTAATACACAAAATCTTCCAGGGCTTCTTTTTCAAATCTTTCAACGCGCTCTCTCCCTTCAACAAGAAATTGAGCGGCGTAAGAACTCAAGGATTCAGCCGCTTCAGCAATTTCAGCGACAATTGTCTTTGTTTTGTTTGAACCGATTTTTGCCAATCCAGCAAGAGCAACAACACGTAACTCAAAAAAATCCTTCCTGTCCAAAGCAATTTCCTGCAATTTCTTTTTAACACAATTGGGACTTCCATGGACAAGGTATACCAAGGCTCCATAGCGGATATCATCCCGGTTGCTTTTATCTAGAAGCTTTATAGCAGCAGATGTAGCCTTATGATTTTTCATTTTGGCGAGAACATATAAGGCAGTCTTCAAAAGCTGCCCCTGGAGTTTCTCTGCGACCACAAGCTCCACCGCAAAATCAAGAGCTGTCTGATTATGGTAGAGGATGAGCGACTTGAGAGCCCGTCGTGAAACAGCCTCCTGATAGGCATCCATGTTCTTCAAAATACTCAAAACAACTGTTTCTCCACCCTTGTCCCCAATACTTACGATGGAATCAATGCAGGCTATTTGAATTCTGGGATCCTCGTATTCGTCAAACTCCAGCATGGTGGCCAGAGCTGGAACCGCCTGAGAGTTTTTCAGCCTGCCAAGTGAAGCTATCGCTTCAAGGCGCAGAAGCAGTGGCAAATTTCCATCCTGAGCAATGGAACAGAGCTTTTCAACAGCTCGCTCGTCATTTTTTCTACCAAGCATCTTGACGGCATTGACCTGTTGCTCATCATCTCCTCTTTCATAGAGGGTAAGCAGTATAGCTACCGGATCCAATCGCTTCGATTCAAACTTTTCATAGATATTTTGATTTTCGAAAGGCAGCTCTGCCTTTCGTCGCACTCGGTGTATTTCCTGTCCACCCCATTTTCTGGCCAAGGGCTTAACTCCGAGATTATCTGAAGCAAAATCCTGCCTGCCGGCTTTCTCCAGATAGCGCACAAAGGTATCGCAGGTCCACACCTCTCCAGGACGAAGTATCGGTTCCAGCCGCGAGGCGAGATTAACCTGTGCCCTGATGACTGCCCCGTCACCCGGAATAGTCCCGCTACTGTAAAACCTGCTGCTGTGCAGAGAAATGCGAACAGGCAGTCGAGGCAGTTGCAATTTGTCGAAATCATATTCCTTGCAGAAATCTCTCACCTTAAGGGCGCAGCTTGTTGCAGAAACTGGATTGGAAAATACGCAGCAAACTGTTCCCCCCACTGATGTAGAGGACAATGGATCAAAAGCGGAGATCACAGAAAAAAGGGTCGGATGGAACTGTTCAAAAAAACAACGTAGATGAGCACCACCTGCCAAGTCAGCAAATCCCTTGATATCAGCAATAAGCAAAAAAACCGTCTGGCACTCTTTTCCAGATGCTTTATCAACTTCAGTTTTTTGAGTCATGTTTTTAATATTGTCGATTGAAGTTCAGTGCTGCACGGGTACATTTTTTTTACGCATATGCCATTTTAAGCAAAATGAAATATCAAGGTCAATATTTTCAATTTATTTCTCCTGACAACTTACTGTTTTTTTTACAACTTCCCCGCAAGACAGGAAATCATCAAGAAGAAAAACAAATTACTAAACATACTATTTCAAAGCAGACTGACATGGCAAGCAATCATTTTTTTCGACTCTGGACTCAAGGAGCCCGACTGGCGCATCAGCTCCGGAGATTCAGGGAAAACTTTGTAAGAATTCAACTTTTCTTCTGATGAATATTTGTGTTTTCAGACAATCGCTGAAAAAAATATTTTTCCTGCTCGAAGTTGCGAACCCGCTCCACGCATAGAAAAAACCTATCCACACTATAGGTGCGACAATTTGCCACATTTCCATAATTAAAACCCATGGTATAGTACCACACTGTGTTAACTGGAATATTATTAGGTATTATTATCAGCAAGTAAGACTAGATATGGAAATCCGGTTAGCGTAATAATTTTGGAATGATCTAACAGCGTTTGGATCATGAAAATGAAAATGATGGAGGAGATTCATGAAAGAAGGAAACAATGACTGCAAAGGATTATCACGACGTAAAATGCTTATCGGAACAGGTGCCTTGGCTGCTGGAGCAGCCCTGACGCAGTTCGGTGGTTTTATTAAACCAGCCATGGCAACTGGCGGAAAAACAGAAAAATGGCCCTGGCCATATGAAAAACTCGATCCCGCAAAAACAGCAGAAATCTGTTACAATGAATGGTACAGAGTTTTCTGCGGTGCTGCTGTAATCAATAGTGTTGTCAGTCAGTTACGGGAAAAAGTAGGTGAGCCCTACACCTCTTTCCCTGCAGATGCATTCGTATTCCTGGAAGGTGGACAGCTTGGTTGGGGAACAATCTGCGGATCCCCTGCCGGAGCCAATATCGTTGCCAACCTCATTATCGGCCCCCGCATCTCCGGAGCCCATGAGGGTCACCTGATCGCTGCTGACATCATGCAATGGTACTCTGAAACAGCTCTGCCTACCTTTACACCGAAACACCCAAAAATTTCAGCAACCCTGCCGACAACCACAAGTCAGTCTCCGCTTTGCCATATTTCTGTTGGTAAATGGATGAAGGAAGCCAATAAAGCCCTGAAGAGCCCTGAAAGAAAAGATCGTTGCGCACGCGTTGCCGCCAGCACCGCCTACCGCCTGGTAGAATTGCTCAATGATTGGAAAGACGGCAAATACGAATCGACTTCCGACTTCAGCTGCGCAAAAGAGAATGGGATCACCGGACAGTTCAATTGCATGGAATGCCATGGCAACGATGTCCCTGAAGCACCTTCACCAACAAAATCATGATAGTTTGGTAACTATTCAGCAAGCCAAAGGATCTTGCCTCAAGGCATGCTACGAACACGGTTTTACCTCCCTTTGACTGTGTTATGCACTTACATGCAGGCAAACATCTGAAGTACTGCTGAGCTGAATAGAAGCAGTCATCAAACACAGAAACCCCTTCCTGGGCCGGAAATATACCGGACCAAGTAGGGGTTTCTGTGTTTTAAGAAAAATCAGGCTCGTATAGTTTGGCCATTTGCGAGGAATATGCACCACCTGGTTGATCATAAATGAAAAAAGGAGGCAGAATGGTCAGTTCCTCCCCGCCGTTCTTGACAACTTCCAGCATCACAAGCCTCCCCACGCCACCAGGATAACTGTGAACAACCTGAAGTTTTTTGGGCTCAAGCCCGGCCTGTTTCAGGGTGGCAACAAGAACAGCAGCACGATTAGCAGGATAAATCAGTGCTGCTTTCCCCCTGTTTTTGAGACTGTACGATATGGCCCGGGATATATCGGCAAAGTCAGCCGCAATTTCATGGCGGGCAATTGCCTGCTCACTATCAGGATTAAGTCTGCCTGTGTCGATTTTTCCATAAGGAGGGTTGCAAACCACCCAATCAAAAATCTCCGCAGTAAACAGGGAGTTCATTTGACGCAAATCTCCCTGTTTTACATGAAAACGATCTTTGAAATTATTTAAAGAAATATTTTGCTTGATAAGGGAGACAAGGTCCGGTTGAAGCTCCAGGGTGGTGAGTGAAATCGCAGGCCATCGGTAGGCGAGAATGAGAGAAATCACACCACACCCCGCCCCCAGATCCAGGATTACATCTTTTTGGCGGGGATGAATAAAGTGGGCCAGCAAGACGGCATCAATTGAAAAACGATATCCCTCACTGTGCTGCACACAGGCAAGTCTGCCGTCAAAAAGAGTGTCCTCGGAAAGCTGTCCGGACATGTCAACCCGGCAAATTACTCGACAACTTCGTCTGCAACTATTTTATTGATCAAAAGTCCGGTGAGAATTTTCGGATAAAAATAAGTTGATTTGTGGGGCATGATAAGATTCTCATCTGCAATTCTTTTAACCTGGGCCACAGGTGTATGATTCATCAAAAAAAGGATGGGGCTCTTACCACCATCGCCTGCAACATCTTTCACGGCCGCATCAAGAGCCTCATCCGGATCACTGTAGTAGCTCACCAGGCCCTCATTGTCGCATTTATCATGACCCAGACCTAAAAGCCGATCAATAATAAGATCGGACAAGACAACAACATCAAGTTCCTGCAAGGCGTCGGGAATATCCGGACCAAGTGTTTTTGACATGATATTCGGCTTTAAAGTGAGAAGAAAGCAGCGGTCCGAAGAGGGTTCATACATGCCGAAAACGGTTTCTTCCGTCCCCCTTTCCTCCATCCTTTCCAAGGCTTGCTCAATAAGAGTTTCTCTGCTGCCGCCGCCTATTTCGGTCAGCTCAAAATAATCGCCCATTTTTTCCTGCAAGGCATCAATACCAATTGACTCAGGAAAATGAACGAGCCTATGGGTTGGCAGAACGGAAAGACCGGGGTCTTCCATGGGGCAAAGATACATCATAATATGATTATAGGGACTGCTGGCAGCAACCTTGCCCTGGCGCTTTTCCATTAACTCCCGCAACTGCAAGGCAGTTGTATAGCGATGATGGCCGTCCGCTATATAAAGCGATTTTTCATTGAACGCTTCCTGAACTCGCTTGATTACGTCACTGTTTTTTACAGCCCAGAGAGAATGAATGCAGCCGTCCTGGTCTTCAACCCGGCAAAGGGGTTCGTCAGGGCAGGCTCCTTCCAGAAGCGACATTATTTTCCCTTCATTATCCGGATACAGTGAAAAAATCTGACTAAACTGAGCCTGGCATGTGTCAATAAGACGCAACCGGTCATCAGTGACACCACGAAATGTCTTTTCATGGGGCTTGACTATTCCTTCCTCAAATTCAGCAAGTTGTACCAGTGTCACCAGTCCTTTTCTGGTAAAAACACGTCCATTTGCCAGGGTGTACTCTGTCTGATAGAGGTAAATGGATAAATCCTGGTCACGAATAAGAATCTCCTCATCCTGCCAGAGCCCGAATATTTTTTTAGCACTTTCGTATCGTTCTGTAGACGGTTGATCACCGGCCTGCTTGGTAAGATCAAGCTGAATCATGTTATATGGATTTTTCGACATGAGCGCAGCCTGGGCCTTTTCATCAATAACATCGTAGGGCGGCGTCACAACATCTTCCATGCGATTAATTTTTTTCAAATTATAGCGAAGGCCTCTAAAAGGGGCGATTTTAGCCATGGAACTTCCTCTCCTTCTTACTCAATGGATATTTAAACTTTGCGAATAATACTATTTATGATTAAATTGCGAGTTTCAAATATCATACTTTACTGCAAATTGTGACAAAAAACATCAGGAGAACTCTCTATGTTTGACATTTTTATAAAAACCCATTTCTCAGCAGGGCATCACCTGCGCAACTATCCAGGTAATTGCGAAAAGCCCCATGGACACAACTGGAACGTCAAGGTTACCGTCAGGGCGACTGAGCTTGACGAACTCGGCATGGGTATTGATTTCCGCACTATCAAAAATGCGGTAAACAAGGTGATGGATGACATTGACCACTGTGACCTGAACGAGCACAGCGCTTTCCTAGACAGGAATCCATCCTCGGAAAACATTGCTGTTTACATCTTTGAAACATTGAAACAGGAACTCTCTTCAGAACGTTATCACCTGCATTCAATCATGGTGGGCGAAACAGATAGCAGCGGTGTGGTTTACCATGGCCCATCCGCAGCCTGATACCATCGACCCATTGCATCTTCAGGTTTCCGAACTTTTTTACTCTATACAGGGGGAATCGACTTTCGCCGGTTACCCCTGTGCCTTTATACGACTGGCCGGCTGCAATCTCCGCTGCTCCTACTGTGATGCCCGTTATACATACGAGGAACCGTTCAGACCTCTGCAGCTTAATGAAATCATCAATTTTACGGAAAAATATCCTGCGGCCCTGGTGCAGATAACAGGAGGAGAGCCCCTCATCCAGCAGGGCACCTATCCATTACTGGAAAAACTCCTGCTGGCCGGTCGTCTTGTGCTGCTTGAAACAAACGGCAGTATCAGCCTGAAAGATGTGCCGGATGATGTCGTGAAAATCATGGATTTCAAGTGCCCCGGCAGCGGGATGTCTGAAAAGATGCATGTTGCCAACCTCAAAATGCTTTCCCCGGCTGACGAGCTGAAATTTGTTATCAGTTCAAGAGGAGATTATGAGTGGGCTGTCAACTGCCTTTATGACCACATTCCGGATGTTAATAACCCTGTCCATATTAAGAACCGGGTAAAAGTGCTCTTCTCACCAGTGACAGGGGCATTGGACCAAAGCGAACTTGCCCAGTGGATTCTTGACGACGGGCTTCTTGTTCGCCTGCAACTGCAGCTCCACACCATTCTGTGGCCAGCAAAGACAAGAGGCTTCTAACCTCTTCTTTTTTCCGCATACATACACACCAGTTTACATCTCGCACCCATACCTCAAACACCGGGAGTTCAAGTTGATTTATCTGTCTCTGCAGCACAAGCAATGCGGGTTCCTGCTTTAGCGGACTCACACTGTGCCAGCGAATAATCAGCCAAATATGATGGTCTCGCAAAAAGCTCTCAAGCTGACCATCCGCCAACGCAATATCAACAAGTTACATACTTGTCGGCGGCGGTTGAGGGGGTTTTTACGAAACCGTCAAATATGTACTGTTAAATTTTTTTTACCTCAATCACCATAAAAAGGACAAATTCCTTTACTTCACAAATGGAAAAAAATTTGCCCCCCCCTTAACCATCCGAAAAGAAATGATATCTTGAATATCATTTTTGGCGGGTCTATTTATTGCTTATCTAAATATCTATTCATTTCCTGATTTATTTTCCGATATAATTAGAAGTGTGATTAAATATCATATGCGCGATTAACTTTTCTTCAAGGTCACAAAGCTTGACAGGAGAGGAAGATGAACCATATGGATAAAGTACATATACCCCCCAAACATTCGACAGGGAAATACCCTCTTGCAGTAACGCTTCTGCTGTGGTCCTTCTGCTTTATCCTTCCTGTCCAGGCAGGAATTTTGAACAGTGCATTATCAAAAGCCGTCTACCAGAAAATAACACCAAGCCTCGAATCAGAGCTCGTACGCCACAACCTCATACTTGGCAGTCCGATATTTATCCGTATTTTTAAAGAATCAAGCGAACTTGAAATATGGGTAAAAGGTAAAAACAAATACGAACTTTTCAAAACATATGATATTTGCTCTTTTTCCGGCGAGCTTGGTCCCAAGCAAAGGGAAGGAGATCTACAGAGTCCGGAAGGCTTTTATCTTGTTGAAGGCAGTCAGCTTAACCCCTTCAGTCGTTTTCACCTCTCTTTTAACCTGGGTTACCCAAATCAGTACGACAGAATCCATGGCCGTACGGGCAGCGCGCTTATGGTTCATGGGAGCTGTGTTTCCGCTGGTTGCTTTGCCATGACTGATCCCATTGTCGAAGAAATTTATACCCTTGCAGAAGCAGCTTTAAAAAACGGTCAGCCTTTTTTCAAAGTCCACATTTTCCCCTTCAGAATGACTGCAGATAATATGGCAAGGCATAAAAACTCCCAGTGGATAAACTTTTGGAAGAATCTAAAAGAAGGCTATGACTATTTTGAAAAAAACAACCAGCCGCCGGATACATCAGTAAGAAAAAAAAGATACGTTTTTGGCTGCGAATTTATTGAAACAATAAGCAGCCAGAAAAAGAAAATTCCTTATCAAACTCATACATCGACACACCCTAACGACTCGGCCACATAAACCATTTTCACTCTTCCATTCTCTCTTTCCGACAAATCCGGCTCTCTATAAAACACCTCTTTTTCTTCAATCCCAGCTGTTTGACATCAATCGGATTACCCTGCAAACACGCTGACACACACTCCCTCCTTACAGAAAAAAACTTGACACACCCACAAATAAGATTTACATATAGCCACATGGGAATATTTAAATAAAGACATCAGGAGAACACCATGAAAGATTTTATCCGCGTCATGAAGGCCTTATCGGATCCGAGCAGAATTAAAATTATCAAAATGCTCGGAGAGAAGGAAATGTGTGTTTGTGAAATGACAGCAGTTCTGGAACTTGCTCAGCCGACTGTATCAAAACACATGAAGGTACTTGAAGATGCGGGTCTTGTCGATTTCAGCAAGCAAGGCTCCTGGGTTAATTATCGCCTTGTGCAGGATGACTCCAATCAATATGCCCAAACCATGCTCATCCACATGAAAAAATGGCTCTCAGATGACAAGCAGGTCATGGACGTAATTATCAGGGCAAAAAGCGTAAACAGATCAAGAATAAATGCGGCCTGAATCAGGCCTCTAAGACGGGTAAAGTTATGGAATGGAAAAGAGAGTGGAAACCGTTGTTATGGATTATTGCAGCATTTTTAGGTTGCTATTACCTGCCGGTTGGGAGTGGGCGTTTTGAAAATGCAGTTATCGAGTCACTGCATCTGGTAAAGTGGTATGCCCGTGAGCACGTACTTCTTTGCCTGATTCCCGCTTTTTTCATCGCCGGTGCTATCTCCGTTTTTGTCAGTCAGGCATCTGTTTTGAAATATCTGGGAGCCAAGGCAAACAAGGTCGTTGCCTATGGTGTTGCCTCGGTTTCAGGGACCATTCTTGCCGTCTGTTCCTGCACCATCCTGCCTCTCTTTGCCGGTATTTACCGAATGGGAGCAGGGCTTGGCCCGGCAACCGCTTTTCTTTATTCCGGCCCCGCAATCAACATTCTTGCCATTATCCTTACTGCCCGTATTCTGGGTCCAGAGCTTGGGCTGGCCCGGGCTTTAGGCGCCATCATTTTCAGCGTCATTATCGGACTCCTTATGCACTTTTTTTTCAGAAAGGAGGAACTTGAAAAAGCAGAGGCACAAATGGCCATGCCTGAAGCCGAGGTGAGCAGGCCTCTCTGGCAGAATGCCTTCTACTTTGCCATGATGATCGGCATCCTGGTTTTTGCAAATTGGGGAAAGACCGAAGAAACATCAGGACTCTGGTTTGCCATATACTCAAACAAGTGGTTGATCACTTCATTTTTTTCCGCGGCTATGGGAATTACCCTTATGCTCTGGTTCAAACTTCCTAAATGGCAAGTCGTACTTGCCGCTGCGCCTGTAGTTTTTGTGGCGCTGCTTTTTTCTAATCACCCGGCAATTGCCTTTGTAACCGGCGTCATCGCCCTTTCAATTCTCATAAGTCCAAGGGAAGATGAGACTGGTGAATGGTTCAGGGAATCGTGGGGTTTTGCCAAACAGATACTCCCGCTGCTTCTTTTCGGTGTCCTGATAGCAGGTATTCTGCTCGGAAGACCTGGCAATGAAGGCCTGATTCCTTCTGAATGGGTGAGCAGAGCAGTGGGAGGAAATTCCATTCTGGCCAATTTTGCCGCATCATTTGCCGGTGCTTTCATGTATTTTGCCACCTTGACCGAAGTGCCGATCCTTCAGGGACTCATTGGCAGCGGCATGGGAAAAGGTCCCGCCCTGGCCCTTCTGCTGGCCGGTCCGGCCCTCAGTCTGCCTAATATGCTGGTCATCCGCAGTATTATGGGCACTAAAAAAACAGTTGTGTTTGTCTGTCTTGTTGTAGTTATGGCAACGATCAGTGGCCTGGTATACGGATCGTTTTTTTAAATAATCTTACTAACAGTCACAGTAAAACTTAACTTTCACTAAACAAAGTCATCATAACAATTTTTTATCAAGGAGAAAAAAATGGAAATCAAAGTCTGTGGTCCGGGATGTGCCAAATGTCACGAAGCTGAACGAATCGTCAATGAAGCTGTAGATGAGGCAGGAGTTTCAGCCACCGTGGAAAAAATAACCGATTTTAATGAAATAGCCAAACTCGGAGTGTTTTCCACGCCGGCAGTCATTATTGACGGACAGGTTAAATGCGTTGGCAAGGCTCCAACCAAAAAAGATGTTTTGTCGTGGATCAGTTAGTGTCTGTCCAGAAATAGGTCATTTTGTTCGAGATCAAGGATTGCGCAAAAAATTACCGGAGGCATATATACGATATTCCGAGGATAATTTTTTAAGCATGACGCAGATATCGGTCAAAAGGGCCATTTATGGACAGGCACCAGTTAGGCGTTTCTTTCTCTTCTTCCCTGCAGCTTCCTGCATAGCCCAAAAAAGCTTTCACTCATTCTATTCTTTTAGGTTCCGGGCATGAGTTGTACCTTCGTGCCCGCGAACCTACCCTATCCAACTTTATCTCATATTTTCAAATAGTTACACAACAAAAAACCAAATCACAGTTACATATGGGTGATCTGCCACACACATGGGCTGTTTGACCGTGTTTTTCAGGGTTATTTGCCCCATCATGTCTGTTTTTCCGGCCTCCCAACTGCAAAAACGATGGCCCCTGTTTTGCAGTAGTCTTGCCTTCATGGATGTTTTTAAAAAAAACGAGTCCTGACGGAAATCCTTCTCAAAGTGATGTGGCTTCAATCAAATTGACATCACAACAAGGAGTTAAATATATGAGATATTTATGGTTGTTAATTCTATCCGGCGTCCTTTTTATTGCCGGACTGCCGGGTAATTCCTTTGCGGAAGACCCTTCTTTAGTGGTCACGGAGTACAAAGTAACAGCCTCTGACAACAGTGGTCTGGATAAATTCGGTCAAGCAGTGGCAATCTCCGGCCAATATGCCCTTGTTGGATCCAGTGGAGATAATGATAAAGGGAACTTGTCCGGTTCGGCCTATGTTTTTCAAAATAACACAGGAAATTGGGTCCAGACACAAAAACTCACAGCAAGCGACGGTGCGGATCTTGACAAATTTGGTCAATCAGTTGCTCTTGAAGGCAACTATGCCCTTATAGGAGCCCAAGGACGTGACACAAACGAAGAGACAGTTGGATCGGTCTACGTCTTTACCAATAATGGCGGTGCTTGGTCTCAAGAACAAAAACTGATGGCCTCTGATGGTTCGAGTTGGGATAATTTCGGACATTCCGTTGCACTCTCAGGGGATTACGTATTTATCGGTGCACCAGGAGCCAACGACAATGGTGATTCATCGGGTGCGGTCTATGTTTTTTTGTTCAACGGCTCAAGCTGGGTGGAAGTGCAGAAATTGACTGCAGATGATGGAGCCGGCTGGGACAAGTTCGGCCAGTCAGTCGTTGTATCCGGCAGCAATGCCGTTGTGGGAGCACCGGGCGATAATGTTGCTGATGTCCTATCCGGCTCTGCCTACATTTTTGAAAACAACATGGGCACTTGGATGCAGGTACAGAAATTAACCGCAAGTGATGGTGCCAGTTGGGACAAATTTGGCTGCTCACTCTCCATGTCCGGCACGGATATTCTCGTTGGTGCTTTTGGAGATGATGACAACGGGGATTCTTCCGGTTCCGCATATTTATTTACTCATAACGGAAGCAGTTGGGTGCAGGCCCAGAAACTGACGGCCAGTGACGGCGTCCTGGCTGATTATTTCGGAAGCTCTGTCAGTATTAACAAGAATTATGCTTTTATCGGAGCCTATGGTGATGATGATCTGGGCATATCTTCCGGAGCAGCCTATGTTTTTTATAACAACGGCGGGTCCACTTGGACAGAAGTTGCCAAACTGACCGCTTCCTATGGAATGCCAGCTGACTACTTTGGTCAAACACTCGCCTTTTCCGGAAATTATGCTCTCATTGGTTCTTACGGAGACGATGATAGTGGAGAATTATCCGGCTCTGTCGCGTTTTACGGAGATTTCAATCCAGGTACTGACCCAGGCCCAACCCCAGATCCTATCCCAGCCGATATTGAGGGCGGAGACAATGATGTGGACGGTCTGGATCTCGTTGCCTTTATCAACCAGTTGAACACCCAGACAAATACAATAACGGTTGATGAATTTGCCGGCGCTTTCGGCCAGTAACCGCTTCTAAACCACCTAAAATTACTTTTATTTATATATTATTAATTAGCCCAAAAACATCCGATACCAGCAAGTCATTGTCAAAAATTTTACTGGACAGACCAGCTCACTTATCGGGGAGTGGAGAATGAGTAAAAATAAACGCACGACTACCTCACAACTCTTTGTTCGTCTGATCGGATTTTTTATCTATTCTTTAACCGCAGTTGCATCAGCGCTTGCGGCCCCACCAACCGATATATCCATAAGCACCGGTACAGTCGATGAGCATATTGATACCAGTTCAGGAGTTTCAATAGGTATTCTTACGACGACAGACCCAGACACGGGCGATACTTTCACCTACACTATCCAAGGTGGTGCAGACTCGGTCAATTTCAGCATCGGCGGTACCGCATCTGATGAACTGATCATCATCGATGGAATTCTTGATTTTGAAAACAAGGCCAGCTATGAGGTAATTGTCCGTACTACTGATAGTACAAGTGCGACATTTGACAAAACCCTGAACATTACTGTCAACGATCTCAATGATGCGCCTTCTCTGGTTTCAATCACCAACTCCACCCTCGATGAACTGACCGATACAAGCTCCGGTCTGTCAGTAGGAACTCTCACAACAACTGACACTGATGCTGGTGATACATTTACCTACAGTATTGCGGGTGGAACCGATTCAGCCAGTTTCTCCATTGGCGGCGCTGGCTCGGATGAACTCATCATCACTGACGGAATTCTCGATTTTGAAACACAGTCAACATATGAGGTTATTGTTCGTTCGACCGACTCTGGGGCTCTCTTCCATGACCAGACAATAAATATCACGGTCAACGATCTCAATGATGCGCCTTCTCTGGTTTCTATCACCAACTCCACCCTCGATGAACTGACGGACACAAGTTCAGGTCTGTCAGTGGGAACATTAACGACTACAGATACTGATGCAGGGGACAGTTTCACCTACTCCATCGCCGGCGGCACTGATTCTGCCAGTTTCTCCATTGGCGGCGTTGGCTTTGATGAACTCATCATCACTGACGGTATCCTCGACTTTGAAGCACAATCAACATATGAGGTCATCGTTCGTTCGACCGACTCTGGTTCTCTTTTTCATGACCAGACAATCAACATTACTGTAAACGATCTCAATGATGCGCCTTCTCTGGTTTCTATCAGTAACAGTATTCTTGATGAACTGACGGACACAAGTTCAGGTGTTTCAGTGGGCACATTAACGACTACTGACACTGATGCTGGTGACACATTCACTTATACCATCACAGGTGGTGCTGATTCTGCCAGTTTCTCCATTGGCGGCGCTGGATTTGATGAACTCATCATCACTGACGGAATCCTTGACTTTGAAGCCCAGTCAACCTATGAGGTCATCGTTCGTTCGACCGACTCTGGTTCTCTTTTTCATGACCAGACAATCAACATTACTGTAAACGATCTCAATGATGCGCCTTCTCTGGTTTCTATCACTAACTCCACCCTCGATGAACTGACCGATACAAGCTCCGGTCTGTCAATTGGAACCTTAACCACAACAGACACTGATGCAGGCGAAACATTTACTTACAGTATTGCGGGTGGAATCGATTCCGCCAGTTTCTCCATTGGCGGCGCTGGATTTGATGAACTCATCATCACTGACGGAATCCTTGACTTTGAAGCCCAGTCAACCTATGAGGTCATCGTTCGTTCGACCGACTCTGGTTCTCTTTTTCATGACCAGACAATCAACATTACTGTAAACGATCTCAATGATGCGCCTTCTCTGGTTTCTATCAGTAACAGTATTCTTGATGAACTGACGGACACAAGTTCAGGTGTTTCAGTGGGCACATTAACGACTACTGACACTGATGCTGGTGACACATTCACTTATACCATCACAGGTGGTGCTGATTCTGCCAGTTTCTCCATTGGCGGCGCTGGTTTTGATGAGCTCATCATCACTGACGGTATTCTCGACTTTGAAGCACAAGCAACATATGAGGTTATCGTTCGTTCTACCGACTCTGGTTCTCTTTTCCATGACCAGACTTTCAATATTACTGTCAACGATCTCAATGATGCCCCTTCTCTGGTTTCTATCAGCAACTCAACTCTCGATGAACTGACCGATTCAAGCTCCGGTCTGTCAGTGGGAACCTTAACCACAACTGACACTGATGCAGGTGAAACATTTACTTACAGTATCGCGGGTGGAACCGATTCCGCTAGTTTCTCCATTGGCGGTGTTGGCTCGGATGAACTCATCATCACTGACGGAATCCTTGACTTTGAAACCCAGTCAACTTATGAGGTTATTGTTCGATCAACCGACTCTGGTTCTCTTTTCCATGACCAGACAATCAATATCACAGTCAACGATCTCAATGATGCCCCTTCCCTGGTTTCTATCAGCAACTCCACCCTCGATGAACTGACCGATACAAGCTCCGGTCTGTCAGTAGGAACTCTCACAACAACTGACACTGATGCAGGTGATACATTTACTTACAGTATCGCGGGTGGAACCGATTCCGCTAGTTTCTCCATCGGTGGTGCTGGCTCGGATGAACTCATCATCACTGACGGTATTCTTGACTTTGAAGCCCAAGCAACATATGAGGTTATCGTTCGTTCGACTGACTCTGGTTCTCTCTTTCATGACCAAACTTTCAACATTACTGTCAACGATCTCAACGATGCCCCTTCTCTGGTTTCTATCACCAACTCTACCCTCGATGAACTGACCGATACAAGTTCAGGTCTGTCAGTCGGAACCCTATCCACGACCGATACCGATGCCGGGGACACTTTCACCTATACCATCGCTGGCGGCGCTGATTCAGCCAGTTTCTCCATTGGCGGCGCTGGCTTTGATGAACTCATCATCACTGACGGCATTCTTGATTTTGAATCGCAGTCAACCTATGAGGTCATCGTTCGATCAACCGACTCTGGCTCTCTTTTCCATGACCAGACAATCAATATCACAGTCAACGATCTCAACGATGCACCTTCCCTGGTTTCTATCAGCAACTCAACTCTCGATGAATTGACGGACACAAGTTCCGGTGTTTCAGTTGGCACCTTAACGACTACAGATACTGATGTTGGGGATACATTCACCTACTCCATCGCCGGCGGAACCGATTCCGCCAGTTTCTCCATTGGCGGCGCTGGCTTTGACGAACTCATCATCACTGACGGAATTCTCGACTTTGAAGCACAAGCAACATATGAGGTCATCGTTCGCTCTACCGACTCTGGGGCTCTTTTCCATGAGCAGACAATTAATATCACGGTCAACGATCTCAATGATGCGCCGGTTATAACTTCCGCTGCAAGCAGTAGTGTGATTGAGAATAATACAACAGTACTAACAGTAACGGCTACAGATGTGGATTTGGCTCAAACCATTAGTTTCTCCGTAAGTGGTGGAGTCGACCAAGGGGCATTTACTATAAACAGTGTCACCGGGGAGTTGAGTTTTTCCAGCGCTCCTGATTTTGAATCACCTGCAGACACGAACAGCGATAATATTTATGAAGTAGAGGTAACAGCTGATGATGGTAATGGTGGCACTGATGTGCAGACTATCACTGTTTCCGTTACCGGCATCAACGAATCAACACCAACTCAAGTATTAATAAGCAACTCTACCATTGATGAACAAACTGATACCAGTGCAGGTTTTTCCATCGGCACCCTGAGCACTACCGATTCTGATGTTGGTGATAGCTTTACCTATACCGTAGCCGGTGGTACCGACCAATCTTTTTTCACCATCGGAGGAAGTGGTGCAGATGAACTCATCATTAGCGCCGGAGTACTTAATTTTGAGTCCAAATCAACGTATCAGGTTATTGTACGAAGCACAGACTCCGGTTCCCTTTTCTATGACGAAATCCTGACCATAAGCGTCAATGACCTCAATGATGCGCCTATTATCACGACCTTTTCCTCTCAAAGTGTCGTGGAAAATAATACCGCAGTTGTAACTGTTGTTGCCTCCGACGAAGACACGGGATCAATCGTTACCTTTTCTCTGAGTGGAGGGACGGATCAGAGTCGTTTTGTAATAAACAGCACGAGCGGCCAACTTGTATTTTTGAGTGCACCAGACTTTGAAGTTCCTTTCGATTTTGATTTCAACAACATATATCAAGTCGAGGTCACTGCAGATGATGGGAATGGCGGCATTGATACGAAATCTATTAACGTAACAGTCAATGATATCAACGAGGCTCCAAAACTTATCTCAATCAGCAGCAGCACGGTTGCTGACCAAACTGATACCAGTGGAGGGATATCCATCGGCAGCTTATCAACCGATGATGAAGATGCAGGCGACACTTTTACCTATACAATTTCGGGAGGCGTTGACCAGGGTAATTTTACCATAGGTGGATCAAGCTCCGACGAACTTATTTTTGACGCTGGTGTTGTTGATTTTGAAACAAAATCCTCTTATGAAGTCAGCGTACGTGCTACTGATGCCGGCCTACTGACTCATGACCAAACACTTGTTATCAGTGTTATTGATGCTAACGATGCCCCGGTTATCACTTCAGGAACCAGTGCCAATGTAGCGGAGAACAGCACTGCCGTTATGACCGTCACTGCCACGGATGTGGATGTCCCGGTTCAGACCATCACCTATGCAGTTACTGGTGGCGTTGATCAGGCAGCATTTACTATAGATGCCGCAAGCGGCGCATTATCATTTGCTTCCGCTCCTGACTTTGAAATTCCGGCAGATAGTGACTCTAACAACATTTACATTATTGAGGTAACGGCTGATGACGGCAACGGCGGCACGGTTCTTCAGACGATCAGCGTTACAGTCACCGATATCAATGAAATCCCAACTCTTGTCTCACTCAGCAACAGCTCAATTGCAGACCAGGTGAATACAACAGGCGGCCTTTCCATTGGCACCCTGACCACAACGGATGTAGATGCAGGCGACACATTTACCTATTCAGTGGTTGGCGGCGCAGATCTGGCATATTTCTCCATCGGAGGAGGCGCTTCCAATGAGCTGTTTATTGACGCCGGTGTCATTGATTTCGAAACAAAGCCGAGTTATGAGGTTGTAGTTCGCACTACCGACTCTGGTACTCTTTTCCACGACCAAACTTTCACTCTTACGGTTACCGATGTGAATGACGCACCGGTAATTACGTCCAGTTCTACCGCCAGTGTGGTTGAAAACGCCACTGCCGTTCTCACCGTCACAGCCACGGATGCGGATCTGCCCAGCCAGACCATCACCTTCGCCATCAGCGGTGGTGCTGACCAGAGTCACTTTGCAATCAACGGCAGCAACGGTACCCTGACTTTTGCACCCGCCCCAGACTTTGAAGCCCCGGCAGACTCTGACGCAAACAACATTTACGAGGTCGAAGTCACGGCAAGTGATGGCAATGGCGGTACAGATGTGCAAACTGTCAGTGTTACCGTCACAGACGACAACGACGCACCAGTGATTACCTCAAGCGCCGTTAGCAGTATGGCGGAAAACACCACCGCCGTTCTGACCGTGACGGCAACGGATGCCGACCTGCCTGCTCAGACAATCACCTTTGCAATTACCGGTGGTGACGATCAACCCCTGTTTACCATTGATGGCGCAAGCGGGGCATTGTCATTTATTGCTGCCCCTGATTTTGAGGCCCCCGCCGATCTCGATGCCAACAACGTCTATCTTGTTCAGGTCACAGCTAATGATGGCAACCTCGGCACTGACGTCCAGACCATCAGCGTGACGGTAACCGATGAAAACGAAGCCCCAACTCTTATTGCCCTCAGCAACAGCTCTATCCTTGACCAGACTGACACTACAGGCGGTTATGCCATCGGCACACTGACCACAACCGACATCGATGCAGGTGACACCTTTTCCTATTCAGTGGTTGGCGGGACGGACCAGGCTCTTTTTGTAATTGGTGGTGCTCTCCTTGATGAACTCATCATTGATAACGGCGTCCTCGATTTTGAAACCCAGCTCAGCTATGAGGTTGTTGTCCGAACATCTGACTCAGGCGCTCTGACCCATGACGAAACCCTTATTATCAGTGTTTCCGACACCAACGACCCCCCGGTCTTTACCTCAAATGCCGCACCGATTGTGGCTGAAAACACCACTGCGATTGTAACAGTTAGCGCAACGGATGCCGACCTGCCCGCCCAGACTGTGACCTACAGTATATCAGGAGGCGAGGACCAGAGTCTGTTCAGCATTGACAGTGCCTCCGGCGTACTGGCTTTTGTTGCAGCTCCCAACTTTGAAACCCCGACAGATGCAGATACAAATAACATCTACCTTGTTGAAGTCACGGCGGATGACGGCAATACAGGCACAACCATACAGTCACTCAGCATAACGGTAACTGATGCCAACGATGCTCCCATCATTAACTCAAACCTTACTCCGGCAATTGAAGAAAACAGCACGGCAATCAGCACGGTAACGGTTGCTGATGAAGATGTTGCGTCTACTGCCTCCTTCACCATTAGCGGCGGGGCGGATCAGCTCCTGTTCAATATTGACAATCTGAGCGGCGCCTTATCCTTTGTTAGCGCACCTGATTTTGAGGCTCCAACAGACGCCGACACCAATAATATATACATTGTTGAGGTCACTGCGGATGATGGCAATGGCGGCACGGACGTCCAGACAGTCAACGTTACGGTAACCGACGGTAACGATGCCCCGACTCTTATTTCCATCAGCAACAGCGCTGTCACTGATCTTACTGACACTACTGGCGGTTTTTCAATTGGCATCCTGTCCACAACAGATGTGGATGCTGGAGACAGCTTTACCTATTCAGTGGTTGGCGGAGCTGACCAGGCAAATTTCTCCATCAGCGGTGCCGGTTCCAACGAACTGTTTATAGACGACGGCGTACTGGATTTCGAGACCAAATCAACTTATGCAGTTATTGTTCGCTCAAATGATGCAGGAGCTCTTTTCCATGATCAAACCCTTACTATCACCGTTGTCGATGCCAACGATGCACCGATTATCACCTCCAGTGCGAGCCCAAGCATAACTGAAAACACTACTGCCGTGCTGACCGTTACTGCAACTGACGCAGATCTGCCGCCACAGGCTATTACCTTCTCAATTACCGGTGGTGACGATCAGGCCCTGTTCACAATTGACGGCACCTCCGGCGCATTGTCCTTTATTGCGGCTCCTGATTTTGAGACTCCTGGTGATTCCGACACCAACAATGTCTACCTTGTTGCAGTAACGGCTGACGACGGCAATACAGGCACGAATGTTCAACTGATCAGCGTTACTGTAGCCGATGACAACGAAGCCCCCACTCTTATTTCCATCAGCAACAGTACACTGACTGACCAGACCGATACCAACGGCGGTTATGCAGTTGGCACCCTGACCACCACTGATATTGATGCTGGTGAGACCTTCACCTATTCTATTGCGGGTGGAATTGATTCCGACTATTTCTCGATCGGCGGCGCCGGTTCAAACGAACTCTTCATTGATAACGGCATTGTCGATTTTGAGACCAAGTCAAGTTATGAAGTTATCGTCCGCACCACGGATTCGGGCACTCTGACCCATGATGAAACATTTATTATCAGCGTTTCCGACACCAATGACCCACCGGTCTTTACTTCGACGACAACCCCAAGTATGGCCGAAAATACGACAGCGGTTATTACGGTGACAACCACGGATGCCGACCTGCCCGCCCAGACTGTGACCTACAGTATATCCGGTGGCGTTGACCAGAGTCTGTTCAGCATTGACAATCTGAGCGGCGCACTGGCTTTTGTTGCAGCTCCCAACTTTGAAGCTCCGGCAGATGCAGACACAAATAATATCTACCTTATTGAAGTCACGGCGGATGACGGCAATACAGGCACAACCATACAGTCACTCAGCATAACGGTAACTGATGCCAACGATGCACCTGTCATTAACTCAAACCTTGCTCCCGCAATTGAGGAAAACAGTACGGCAATCAGCACGGTAACGGTTGCGGACGAAGATATTGCTTCTTCGGCCACCTTCTCTATCACCGGCGGGGCTGATCAGCTCCTGTTCAACATTGACAATCTGAGTGGCGCCTTATCCTTTGTTAGCGCACCTGATTTTGAGGTTCCAACTGACGCCGACACCAATAATATATACCTTGTTGAGGTCACTGCGGATGATGGCAATGGCGGCACGGACGTCCAGACAATCAACGTTACGGTAACCGACGGCAACGATGCCCCTACTTTGGTTTCTATCAGCAACAGTGCTGTTGCTGACTTAGCTGAGACAACTGGTGGTTTCTCAGTTGGCACCCTGACAACCACTGACGTAGATGCTGGCGACAGTTTTACCTATTCTGTTGTAGGTGGTGCCGATCAATTAAATTTTGCCATTGGAGGTGCGCTTTCTGATGAACTGCTTCTTGACGACGGCGTACTCGATTTTGAGACCAAGCCAAGTTACGAGGTTATTGTCAGGGCAACTGATGGTGGCGGACTGACCTATGATCAGCCACTGACCATTACTGTTGTTGATGCCAATGACGCACCGGTGATTACATCAAGCGCCGTTAGCAGTGTGGAGGAAAACACCACTGCCGTTCTGGCCGTAACAGCCACGGATGCGGACCTTCCGGCCCAGACCCTCACCTTCTCCATCAGCGGTGGAGACGACCAGACCCTGTTTGCCATTGATGGCACAAGCGGTGCATTGTCCTTTATTGCTGCCCCAGATTTCGAGGCCCCCGGCGATCTCGATGCCAACAATGTCTATCTTGTCCAGGTCACAGCCGATGATGGCAACCTCGGCACGGACGTACAACTGATCACTGTCACAATTACCGATACCAATGATGCCCCGGTTATTACATCAACGGCTACAGCTATTGTTGTTGAGAATACCACTACGGTACTCACCATTACCTCTACGGATGAGGACCAGCCGACTCAGACGGTTACCTACTCGCTGACAGGTGGCGCCGATCAAAGCTTCTTCAGTATCAACAGCAGCAGCGGAGCATTATCCTTTATTGCGGCTCCTGATTTTGAGGTACTTGCCGACTTTGACGGCAATAATATCTATGAAGTTGAGGTTACCGCCAATGACGGCAACGGAGGAACTGGAGCGCAGATTGTAAGTGTCACTGTTACCAACGCAAACGAAACTCCATCGCTCATCACTCTTTCGAACAATACCATTATTGAAAACACTGACACAACCACTCCTGTGTCTGTAGGCCTTTTAAGCACCACTGATGTTGATTCTGCTGATACCTTTACCTACTCTGTTTCTGGAGGTGCTGACGCAACTCAATTCTCAATCGGCGGCAGTGGATCAGACGAACTCATGATCAGTAATGGTATTCTGAACTATGAAGCAAAATCAAGCTATCAGGTCGTTGTGCGTACCACGGACGCTGGTGGCCTCTTTTATGATGAAACCTTTATAATCAGCGTGCTCGACACCAATGATGCACCGGTGATTACCTCAAACGCAACCGGGGATGTGGTAGAGAATACGACCTCGGTTATGACGGTTACGGCAACTGATTCAGATTTCCCTTTGCAAACGGTATCATTTGCCTTAACAGGTGGCGTCGATGTGGCCCACTTTGCCATCAACAGCGTCAGCGGCCAATTATTCTTCCTCGCAGCACGTGACTATGAAGCTCCTGCTGATTTTGACTCCAACAACATTTATGAAGTTGAAGTAAGCGCAGATGACGGAAACGGTGGCATCACTCCGCAACTCATAAGCGTGACAATCACGGATATCAACGAATCTCCCAGCCTTGTTTCAATCAGTGCCAGCAGCGTTACTGACCAGACTGACACCACAGGTGGTTTTTCTATTGGCACACTTACAACCACTGATGTCGACACTGGAGATACATTCAGCTATGCGGTGGTTGGCGGCGCTGACCAGGTTCATTTCTCAATTGGGGGCACATTCCTTGATAGGCTGTTTATCGATGACGGCATCCTGGATTTTGAGACCCAGTCCAGCTATGAAGTTGTTGTTCGAACTACCGATGCTGGTGCTTTGAGCCACGATGAAACTCTTACTATCACCATTATTGACAGTAATGACGCTCCGACAATTACCTCCAGCGCAACTGGAATCGTGGCTGAAAACACCACCTCTGTATTAACGGTAACAGCTACGGATGTAGATGTGCCTGCCCAGACCATTACGTTCTCCATAACCGGAGGAGATGATCAAGCCCTGTTTGCCATAGACGGGGCCAGCGGCGCCCTGTCCTTCCTTACAGCTCCTGATTATGAAATTCCCGGAGATGTTGACAGTAACAACATTTATCTTGTCCAGGTCACCGCTGATGACGGTAACGGCGGATCCGACATCCAAACAATTACGATAACGGTAACCGATGACAATGATACGCCAACCATGGTCTCAATCAGCAACAATATTATTGCAGATCTGACAGACACAACAGGAGGTTTGTCAATCGGCTCTCTGACCACCACTGATCAGGACCCTCTGGACACTTTTACCTATTCAGTGGCTGGCGGTGCAGACTTTGCAAACTTTGCCATTGGCGGAGCGGGCAATGAGCTTATCATCACTGATGGTGTTATTGATTTTGAAACCAAATCCAGTTATGAGGTTGTGGTTCGAAGTACCGACTCAGGGTCTCTTTTCCATGACCAGACTTTCATCATCACAGTTACCGATGTTAATGACGCTCCGGTTATTACCTCCGCTGCCACCGCCAATGTGGTTGAAAATACCACTGCAGTTCTTACCGTATCAGCCACTGACGCGGATCTTCCGGCCCAGACCATCTCGTTTACTATCAGCGGAGGTGCTGATCAGGGTCTATTTGCAATCAACAGCAGCAGCGGTGCCTTGTCTTTTGCAGTTGCTCCTGATTTTGAAGCCCCGTCAGACTTTGACGCAAACAATATTTATGAAGTCGAAGTTACGGCAAATGACGGAAATGGTGGAACGGGTTCCCAAACCATCAATGTCACGGTCACCGACAGCAACGATGCTCCGGTCATTACCTCCAGTGCGGCACCAAGCGTAGCTGAAAATACCACTGCCGTATTGACCGTAACTGCCACGGATGCCGACGTGCCGGCCCAAACAATTACCTTCGCCATTACCGGTGGTGACGACCAAACCCTGTTTGCTCTTGACAGTGCCAGCGGTGCCCTGTCCTTTGTTGCGGCTCCTGACTTTGAGGCTGCTGGAGACCTGGATACCAACAACATCTATGTTGTTGAGGTCACGGCTCATGACGGCAACCTTGGTACGGATATCCAAACAATCAGCATTACAGTCACAGACGACAATGAAACGCCAACTCTAATTAGCATCAGCAACAGCACTGTTGTCGATCAGACTGACACCACAGGCGGCTCTGCAGTCGGAACCCTGACCACCACTGACATTGATACAGGTGATACCTTTAGCTATGCCGTCGTTGGCGGAGCGGACCTGGCTTATTTCTCAATTGGCGGAGCTCTTTCCGACGAACTGCTCATCGATAATGGTGTGCTTGATTTTGAGACCCAGGCCAGCTATGAGGTTATTGTCAGGACAACTGATTCAGGCGCGCTCAGCCATGATGAAACCTTTATCATCAGTGTCACTGATACCAACGATCCTCCGGTCTTCACCTCAAGCGCTACCCCAAGCGTGGCGGAGAATACCACTCCGGTTATAACGGTTACCTCGACAGATGCCGATCTTCCTGCCCAGAGCGTGACCTACAGCATAACAGGCGGAATCGACCAGGCACACTTCAATATTGACAGCGTTTCCGGAGCATTGGCCTTTGTGGCGGCTCCAAACTTCGAAGCACCGGCAGATGCCGACACCGACAATATCTACCTGGTGGAAGTGACTGCCGATGACGGCAATACCGGCACAACAGTTCAGGCTCTCAGTGTGACGGTCTCGGATGCCAACGATGCTCCGCAGATAAACTCCAGTGCTACTCCAAACATGGAGGAGAACAGCACTGCGGTTATAACAGTAACTGTCACGGACGAAGATGCCTCTGCCACTGCTACCTACAGTATAACCGGCGGTCTTGACCAGGCGTTGTTCAACATAAATGGCAACAGCGGCGATTTGACTTTTATCTCTGCTCCTGATTTTGAGATTCCATCCGACACGGACACGAACAACGTTTATCAGGTTGAAGTGACTGCCGACGACGGCAACGGCGGCACTGATGCTCAAACCATCAGCGTTACAGTTACTGACGGCAACGATGCTCCGACACTGATTGCAATCAGCAACAGCGTTGTTACAGATCTGGCTGACACCACAGGCGGAATGTCTGTGGGCACCCTTACATCCACCGACGTGGATGCTGGTGACAGCTTCAGCTACTCCGTGGTTGGCGGAGCCGACCTGGCGAATTTCTTCATTGGCGGCGCAGCTACTGACGAGCTGCTTCTTGACGACGGCGTACTCGATTTCGAAACCCAGGCCAGTTACGCGGTCATTGTTCGAACAACCGACACCGGTGGTCTTTCCCATGACCAACCCTTGACCATCACAGTTGTTGATGCCAATGATGCTCCGGTGATCACCTCCAGTGCGACTCCGGATATGGCTGAAAACACCACCGCAGTGCTGACGGTAACCGCCACGGATGCAGACCTTCCCCCTCAGACCATTACCTTTGCAATTAGCGGCGGAGACGACCAGGCCATGTTTGCCATTGATGGCGCAAGCGGCGCCCTCTCCTTCCTTGCTGCCCCTGACTTTGAAACTCCAGGCGATATCGATGCCAACAACATCTATCTTGTTGAAGTCACGGCTAATGACGGCAACCTCGGCACGCAGGTACAATTAATCAGTGTAAGCGTGACCGATGCCAATGATGCACCGGTGATCACCTCATCCGCCAGCGCCGATGTAGCGGAAAATACCACAACGGTTATGACCGTGACTGCAACGGATGAAGACGTACCAGCCCAGACGGTCACCTTCTCCATCTCCGGTGGTGTTGACCAGTCCCTTTTCAGTATTAACGCCAGCACCGGCGTCTTGACCTTCATCAGTGCCCCTGATTATGAAATTCCTACTGACTTTGACGCCAATAATGTCTATGAGGTTGCGGTTACGGCTGATGACGCAAATTCCGGCACCGTTACGCAGACAATAAATGTCACGGTGACCACTGCCAATGAAACTCCGAGCCTTATTTCAATCAGCAACAGTGCTCTTGCTGAAAATATTGACACAACGACTCCTGTTTCAGTCGGTACCCTGACGACCACTGATACTGACGCCGGTGACACCTTCACCTATACTATTTCAGGTGGAACCGACCAGGCCAGATTCTCCATTGGCGGCGCTGCTTCCGATGAGCTTCTCATCAGCCATGGTGTGCTTAATTATGAGGCGAAATCAAGCTATTCGGTCATTGTACGCACCACTGATGCAGGCGGTCTCTTCCATGATGAATCGTTTACCATCACTATCAACGATCTTAATGACGCACCTGTTATTACTTCTGCCAGTACCCGTAATGTAGCTGAGAACACAACCACAGTCACAACAGTTTCTGCCACGGATGAAGATTTACCGCCTCAAACAATCACTTTTTCTTTAACAGGCGGAAATGATTTTGCCCTGTTTGCAATCAACAGCGGCAGCGGCCAACTGGCATTTCTCGCCTCACCCGACTTTGAGATTCCTTCCGACCTTGACAGCAATAATATTTATGAAGTTGAAGTCACGGCCAACGACGGCAGCGGCGGAGTTGATACACAACTTATAAATGTTACAGTAACAGATGCCAACGATGCGCCCGACCAGGTGACAATCAGCAGCAACTCGCTCAATGAGCTTACAGATACCACCGGCGGACTGTCTGTCGGCACCCTGACGACAATTGACGTGGATGCTGTTGACAGCTTTACCTATACAGTGGTTGGCGGTGCCGATCAGATCCATTTTTCAATCGGCGGGCTATATCTTGACCAACTGATTATTGATGATGGCGTGCTCGATTTTGAGAGCCAGTCAAGCTATGAGGTTATTGTCCGAACCACTGATTCAGGCTCACTCACCCATGATGAGACCTTGACGATTACCGTGCTTGATGTAAACGATGCCCCGACAATTACCTCACCTGCTTCGGCCAGTGTAACGGAAAACAGTACCGCTGTGATTACCGTCACTGCCAGTGATGTTGACCTTCCGCTTCAGACCATAACCTTTTCCATCACTGGTGGCGCTGATCAGTCACTGTTTACCATTGACAGTGCCAGCGGAGCATTATCATTTGCTTCCGCGCCTGACTTTGAAATCCCAGGTGATGCTGACACCAACAATATCTATCAAATTGAAGTAACGGCAGATGACGGCACTGGCGGAACTGACGCCCAAACCATCAATGTCACAGTAACTGATACCAACGATGCACCGACTCTCGTCACCCTCAGTAACAGCATCATTGATGAAAATATTAATACCGGTCTTGGCGTTTCCATAGGAACCCTGACCACGACGGATCAGGATGCCGCAGATACTTTCAGCTATTCGATAATCGGCGGAATCGATATGGCACTCTTCTCTGTTGCCGGAACAAATCTGGATGAGCTTATTCTCACTGATGGCGTGCTGAACTTTGAATTAAAAGCAAGCTATGATGTCATTATTCGCACCACTGATGCAGGTTCCCTGAGTCATGACCAGCCCCTGACCGTTATTGTCAATAATGTCAACGATGCCCCTGTGGGTACAGTGGCTATAAACGGCACGGTGGCCGAGGACCAGATTCTTACAGCAGACCCAAGCGGACTTGCGGACGAAGATGGCCTGGGTGTATTCAGCTACCAGTGGCAGCGCGACAGCGTGAACATTGCCGGCGCAACGGCCATTACCTATACTCTTGGTGACGACGATGTGGGAACAAGCATGACGGTTGTTGTCAGCTATGTGGATCTTGGCGGCACTGCGGAGAATGTAATTAGTTCCGCAACAATTCCTGTTGTCAATGTTAATGATCCGCCAGTGGGTAACGATGCGGCCGTCTCTCCGGTTGAAGACACCACATTTAATGGAACTTTGACAGCCACTGATATTGATAATCTTGCCGCTGATTTCATCTTTACCAGGGCAACCAATGCGACCCATGGTGAGGTTACGGTGAATGCGGACGGTACCTATCAGTATGTTCCGGAAGCTGATTACGACGGAACGGATTCATTTACCTTCATGGTCAATGACGGTACGGACGACGCCCTGACCGTTGCCACTGTATCAATGACCCTGCAGCCTGTGAATGATGCACCTATCGGTACCAGCGCGCCGTTCACTGTAGATGAGAATCAGGTCTTAAACGGAAATCTGACAGCAACGGACGTGGATAATGCCATAGGGGATCTCACTTTCCGGCTTGGCTCAGGCACCTTAAACGGTGTAACCATTGTTAATGCTGACGGCAGCTTCCAGTATACTCCGACACCGGCCTGGAACGGCACTGATTCATTTACATTTATTGTCAACGACGGTACAGCGGATTCCCTTGAAGCAACTATAAACATTACGGTCCTTCCTGAAAATCATGCTCCCATTGCCAATGACCTTACTTTCTCCACTGATGTCGATGTTCCTTTTGGTGGGGTTTTAACTGGCAGCGATGTTGATGATGATCCGATCTTTTATTTCCTGGAGACAACCGGTACTCTCGGTACGGCAATCATTACCAGCGCGGACGGTCAGTTCTGGTACACTCCCAATCCGGGAGCTGTCGGTATCGACACCTTCACCTTTAAAGCCACCGACGGCTACCTGGATTCGCAGACTGCCACGGTTACCGTTATCATAGGTGATGTCAACTCCGTTCCTGTTGCCCATGACGGCCTGCTTGACGTGGTCATGAATACCCCCAGCAGCGGTCGAATGCTGATGAGTGATTTTGATGCGGGCGATACACACACTTTCAGTATCGTTGCACCCGGCAACAAAGGTTTTATTGAAATTACCGATCCTTCAACCGGAGCGTATACATATACTCCATTTTCCTGGAACGTTGGCACCGACATTTTCACCTTCATAGTCAACGACGGCACAGATGATTCCAACATTGCCCAAGTTACAGTGACAATAGTTCCATCCGTTGACTCACACGTCACCCAGCTCATCAGCGCCTCGGAAACAGAACCGGGAACAGGAAGCAGCTTTAATCCCGCCCTCAGTGCCGACGGCAGCTATGTGGCCTTTTTATCCTACGCAACAAATCTCGTGGACGGCGTATCCGGTGGACAGGTGTATGTCTATGACCGGATGAACAACGCCATGCACCTTGTCAGCAAATCCACTGCCGGTGATCCCGGCGACGGAACGAGCGACTATCCATCTATCAACAATGACGGACAGTTTATTGCTTACTATTCATTTGCCTCCAATCTGGTACCCGGCGATACCAACGGCGTCAGGGACATCTTTGTCCATGACCGGGGAACCGGACTTACTGAAATGGTCAGTATCTCCACTGCAGGCGACCTGGCAGATGGTGACTCCTATTATCCGGCTATAACCAATGACGGTAACTTTGTGGCCTTTGACTCAAGCGCTACAAATCTCATGGCAAGTGACGCAAATGGAACGAGCTATGACATCTTTATTCATAACCGGCTGACAGACACCACGGAACTGGTCAGTCTTTCAACCGGAGGAGTCCAGTCGAATCGCAACAGCAGAAAGCCATCCATAAGTTCGGACGGACGTTTTGTGGCCTTTGAATCACAGGCGACCAACCTGATTGATGGAATTGTCGGCCAGCAGATTTATGTCCGGGATCGCCAGTCAGGCACACTCACTCAGGTCAGCGTATCCAGTGCAGGCACCAGTGGAAACGGCTCCAGCCAGAATGCCTCTATAAGCGCTGACGGGCGTTTTGTAGTCTTTCAATCAACAAGTTCCAATCTTGTAGCGGATGATACAAATGGCGTAACCGACATTTTTGTCCATGACAGACTGACAGGCAATACAGAGCGGGTGAGCGTTTCAACGACTGGAGGACAAACTAACGATCACAGTTATTGCTATTTCCAGAACTCTATCAGTGCTGACGGACAGTATATTGTCTTCCACTCCTCAGCATCAAATCTTGTTGGTGATACAAATGCTGTAAATGATATATTTGTCCATGACAGATCCACGGGAGTAACCCGCAGAATCAGCTCCTCAAGTCTGGGCACCCAAAGTGATAACCAGAGCTGGTGGCCTTCTATCAGTGCTGACGGGCTCATTAAATCATTTAGTTCAAGTGCAACAAATCTTGTTGATAATGATGCCAACGGGGCCTGGGATGTCTTTTTAATACATCCGGTTGGCAATTAGAGACTAAATCTGAGACATCAACGCCAAAACGTTGTGCTTGCAAGAGTATAGAAGTAACCGGAAAATCGCTGTAGATGAAGATCGAGCAGCTCAGTTCTGCATAATGAGCTGCTCGTCAAAAACTGGGGATGAGTGACGAAAAACGATCTTTCTAAAAAAATCAATGGTATCCATGCGACGGTTGAGCATGATGACCTGTTCTCTGATGAGCCCGCTCATGGGAATCCGGGTGATTGCCATTTTGTATTCAATGTTGGAGGCATATCTGCTGTCAAGATACCAGGCATAAACAAGTCCCATGAGCATTCCGGGAGGCGTAAATCCTTCCGTCCCGCTGATCAGACGGGAAAAGACCAACTTCTCCTTATCAGCTGTCTGATTCATTCGGGCCAGCCGCAGATAATGACCCAGCTCCTCAGGCGTAAAGAAGCATTGTCTTGTTGCAACAGGCTCCAGGGTAATCTGGTAAATTTTCCCTAGCTGAATGCCATCTTTCTCAACCGGGATAATCTCTTTGTTCTTTGCGTAATTCCCAAGAAGGGACTGACCAAGAGCCACCAGGAAAGCCCCTTCAAAAAGCACCGGGTCTTTGGTTGCATCTTCACGTATTTTTATCAAGCCGTCCAATGGGTCATAAAAAGAATAAAGCCTGTCCCACTTCAAACTTCTCTGCCATTCATTGATTTTGATTAAACGAACCCCACTGACACAGGTCAGGTGCTCCTGTCGGATATCCCAGTGGCGCCAGAATATCTCCGAAAGATCATTCTTCAATGCCCTGTCAAAATCCCATCCCTTCAAAAGCCGCTCAAAATCCTGCCTGCGACGGTCAGGAGTTAAACGATCCTCTCTTCTGGTATGGGTGACGCGGTAGGCAGGAGGCCTGTCCCCTCGCACCTCCCTGGGGATATGATCGCGTGCAGCCCAAATTGTTTTAACTGCCTTGGCGAGCATGTGCGGGTCATGCTGAACCCTCCTGTCACGCAAGGCATTTTCCGAAAAAATCCGGGCCTCAACCGGAGCAAAGCCCATCTTCCAGACCTTGCCTCGATCAAGATAAATGGGCACCTTATCTTCAACTGCGTAGCTCTGCAAAATATTGCCGGGAATATCCTGAAGCCCAAGCAGCATCACCTGTTCAAAAAGATTTTCCACACCTCCGGGGATATTGCGATGATAGGCTTCAATCAGGTCGGATACGTAAAAACGACGCCGAGCCTCTTCAACAACAATATCTGTTTCGCCTTTCTGAATCCAAAGATTGGCAACAAGAATTTTCAGGGCATGGCTGTTGTCACGTACGGTCTGAGCAATGCGGGGAACCTGCAGAATTGGGATAATACTCGTATACAGACTCCCAGGAGCAAATATAATAATATCTGCAGAGCTGATGGCATCAAAAACCTGTTCAGGCACATAAGGTTCATTGGCAAATTCCACAAAAACACGATCAACCGCCGTACCGCGCCTTGCCGTTGCGGTTTTATTTTCACCGCTGACAATCACGCCGTTGCTGTAGCGCACCTTGAGGTGAGCAGGAGTTGTGGTGCAGGGAAGAACCGCGCCCTCTTCCACTCCAATAAGCCGTCCAAGCCAGTTAATGCCGGCCAGCAGATCATCAGCCGAAACGGAAACGCCTTTTTTAATTCTTCGGAATATGGCGGCGACAAGCAGAAGATTTCCCAGGCAATGGGGCCTTTCGAGAAGCTGTAGTAAACGCAGATCGGCAAAAAGAGATTCTAAAAGCTGACCAAGCATCTCGCGCAAGGCAACAGGAAGCCCTTCCAATGAGACACCTTGAGTCCGCAGATCTTTCAGGGACTTGGGTCTTTCAGTAAAACGAAAGTTAATAATCCTGTGCAGAATGGAAACCGTATCCAGACATTCTTTACTGTTCAGCTGATAGGTTTCACACAGATTTGTTTTCCTGATCGAAGAAAGCAGAACATGCCGAATATCACCCAGGGCGATCATGGGCAGGTCTTTAAGCAGTTCACCTGTTGAGCCGCCGTCATCGGTAACGCAAACAATGGAACGCGACTGGGGAAAAATTTCTTTCAACCCCTTGAAGGGGTCAGCAGGCCAGCTCTTATTACGGCTGTCACCGCCAATAACATTGGACAGACCGCTTCCACCGCCGAATACGGCAACCCTTACCTCGGAAGTATCGACCCCGCATAACACGGATATGACATCATCAAGGTACGCACCAACGGAGGGTGTACATTGGGGAGGCCCTACTAGCACGAGCTCAATAAGCTTTTCAACGAGATTTCGCCTGTAAATCAGGTCCAGAGGATCAAGCTTTGTCTGAGTAAGCCTCTTCAGGCTGGATGAAACAGGATCGTTGTAATTCAATTGATAATGAGTAATTAAGAATTGATAATGACACTATCCACTGTATATAGCCCTTGCGCATATTGCAGGTTGGGTTAAGCCGACGATCTGCAGCTCATTTTATTGGGCTTGCTTAACCCAAACCTACTGTTTCTTGTTTTAGGGCAAAAAAGTGGATACTCCTTTGTTTATAGCGATTAAAGCCCGGTGGCCTCCATCTGCTTGTGAACAGCGGCTTCAGACTCCGCGAGTGCGGCCTTTTCCTCATCAGTCAGTTTAAATTCCAGGATTTTTTCAATTCCGCCTGCGCCAAGCACCACCGGCACACCCAGAAAACAACCGGAAAAGCCAAACTCACCTTCCACATAGGCAGCACAGGGCAGAACGCGCTTGCTGTCAGTTAAAATCGCTTGAGCCATTTCAACCGCGGCAAGACCTGGTGTATAGAAAGCAGACCCTGTTTTGAGATGATTGACTATTTCTGCGCCACCATGCTGGGTTCGGCTGACAATGGCATTGAGGTCCTCTTCGGAAAGAAGATCCGTCACCGGAACGCCGGAGACATTGGCAAGACGGATCAAAGGAATCATATTATCGCCGTGGATTCCCATTACCATGGCATTGACATCCCGAGGAGCAACACCGAGCGCTTCAGCCAGGAAAGTGCGGTAACGGGCGGAATCAAGCACACCTGCCATACCCACAACTCTGTTCTTGGGAAATCCGGACACCTTAAAGGCGGTATAAACCATGGCGTCAATGGGATTTGTCACCACAATCAAAACGCACTCCGGTGAAGATTTTGCTGCCTGCTCAGCGCATGATTTGACAATGGCAACATTTTTGGCAAGGAGATCATCCCTGGACATACCCGGTTTCCTGGCTAGACCTGCTGTTATGATAACCACATCGGAACCTGCCGAATCGGCAAAATCATTCGAGCCTGTCACCCTCCCGGAAAATCCGTCCACCGGACCTGCCTGTAAAAGATCAAGAGCTTTGCCCTGGGGAACACCTTCAACAACATCGAGTAAAAGAACATCTCCCAAGCCACGGCTCGCTGCCCAATGGGCTGCCGTGGCACCAACATTTCCCGCACCAATAATTGTAATTTTATTTCGCATCATATAGCCTCATAAAGTTCATGTGAAAGTTTTAAGTAAGTGTCATTAAGTAAATGCTCAACTTTCCGGGTTGATGTATTGCCTTAATTTATGGTGTTATTTGTAGGTTGGGTTAATTTCCAATAACCTCTGTTCTTGTTGGGTTATAGGTCTTTCAACTTTTTTACTTATTGCTTGCTACCGAAAACCCAACAATTCTGGTAGCATGAAACGAATTTAACCCAACCTACAATGTAATAACAACGAGTTATGTCAAGTCGGAAAGTTGAGTAAATGGTACTACAACATATTACCCCAAAAGAGAGGCAACCCGCTCCAGATCCTTGGGAGTATCAACCTCAATGGAATCATGGGCAGTTAAAACAACTTTGATTCTATAGCCGTATTCCAGGGCACGCAGCTGCTCCAGTTTTTCAAACCGTTCCCACTCCCCTTCCGGCAGGCCGACAAAAGTCAACAAAAAGCCCTTACGATAAGCGTAAAAGCCTAAATGTTTATAATACGTTGGTGGCGGCGGTTTTTCCGGATCACGCTGGAAAGGAATGGAGGCTCTGGAAAAATAGAGAGCCATGCCGTTCCTGTCAAAAACGGTTTTCACGTGGTTGGGGTCATCAATCTCCTCTTCACGGATGATCTTGTATATCAATGTTGACATGGGCAAAGCCGGATCATCCAGCAGAGGCCGGGCAACCTGCTCAATGACCTCGATCGGGAAACAGGGTTGATCTCCCTGAATATTCACCACAACATCCTGTTCCGGCACATTCATCAGAGTTGCCGCTTCAGCCAATCTGTCGGTGCCCGAAACATGGGCATTGCTCGTCATAACCGCTTCACCGCCAAAGGCCCGAACAGATTCGGCAATTCGCTCGTCGTCTGTTGCCACAGCAACCCTGGAAAGAATCGGCGCAGCCTTGGCCCGTTCGTACACATGCTGAATCATCGGCTTTCCATTGATAAGCGCCAGGGGTTTGCCTTCAAATCGATTTGAATGATAGCGCGCCGGTATAATCGCCACTACTTTAGGTTCTAGTTTATGTTCTAAGTCCATTGAAGTCCATTATTGAAAAAAATTTACTTTTCGCGTTAAGTGTTTCGTATGCAAAACAGCTGTCCCAAAATAGATTTTCTCTGCGAAGATGAAAACAAAAAGTTACAGGCTGAAAAATTGGCTGCAAAGCTGGGCCTGTCACTAAGCGATTCCGAGCAGTCCATGGATTACTCCCTTGCACTGACACCGGAAAGGCTTGAACTGCGCCAGAACATTCCCACTGCACCCGGCCCTGTTTTCGTTGATTTCGCCTCTGCAAAACTCCATTATCGAAGACAGTTCGGCGGCGGCAGAAAAGAGCCTTTGGCAAAGGCCGTGGGACTCAAAGCAAATCGCTGTCCTTTCGTGGTTGACGCCACTGCAGGCCTTGGACGTGATGCTTTCATGCTGGCCAGCCTTGGCTGCAGAGTTCATTTACTGGAACGCTCGCCCCTGGTGGCTGCCCTGCTGCAGGATGGCCTGGACAGAGCCGCACACATTGACGAACTCGCCGACATCATGAGCAGAATCAGCCTTGAGGTTGCTGACGCCACAACCGTAAAGAGTCTCCCGGCACGGACAGATATAATCTACCTCGACCCCATGTACCCCCACAGATCAAAAAATGCTCTTGTCAAAAAGGAGATGCGGCTTGTCAGGGCCCTTGTGGGAGACGACCAGGACGCATCGCAACTTCTTTGCTGGGCCCTGTCTTTTCCCGGCGTACGCGTTGTTGTAAAACGTCCCAAAGGAGCGCCCACGCTGACGGACAGAAAGCCGCCAACTGTTATTACAAGTAAAAACAGCCGGTTTGATGTCTACCTGTAACCTGCTCTAAACCGCTGCTGCTTTCTGCAGTGCCGCACTCATCTCAACAAAACGCTCGTATGACAATTTAACAGGCACCTGGTAGACAAGAAGCCTGTCCATCAGGGCAGCAGATGCAGGCAAGGCATCTTTATCATAAATGACTCGTCTTTTCGAGCCCTGATCCTGAAACGGCCAACCGGATTTGGCCAGGGTGGATCCGGCAATGAGATGCTCCCATTTGGGATAAAAGTGCCAGGTATTACTGCCAAAAGGTATGGCGCCCGCCCCATTGGCGGCAAGCACTTCGTTCACTTTTTGGGCCTTTGCAGCGTCTTCGAGAAAAAATCCGATAAATGTTGCAGTATCGCCTTTGTCATCGAGAATGGTGCGGAAAGAAACTCCGGGAATTTTTGCGATTGCCTCTTTTAAGGCTGCCTTATTTTTCTTTTGGCCGGTTATCATGCCATTCAGTTTTTTAAGCTGGGCAATTCCCATGGCTCCCTGGAGTTCCATCATGCGGTAGTTAAAGCCGATAAAGCTCCGGCCTTCCCCGCCACGTCCTCCGGGATTAACGGCATGGTCATGTCCATGATCATGATATTCCGACATATCGCGCTGGAGTTTTTCATCATCCGTAATGATCATGCCTCCTTCGCCTGTTGTCATGGTTTTCACGGAATCAAAAGAAAACGTCCCACAGGCCCCGAAGGTCCCAAGATGCTTGCCCTCCAAAGTACCTCCTGCCGCCTGGGCCGTATCTTCAAGGACCGGTATGCCGTGTTTGTCGGCAATGGCTTTGATCTCTTTGATCCGGGCCATGGCGCCAAGCATATGAACAGGAATGATGACCTTTGTTTTATCGGTAATTTTCTTTTCAAGATCCGCCGGGTCCATATTCAATGTTTCATCTACTTCGGTAAAAACAGGTACGGCACCGGCATCAAAAATCGCTTCCCAGGTAGCCACAAAGGTAAATCCCTGGGTAATGACTTCATCCCCCGGTCCAACTCCCAGGGCTGCCAGCGCGACCTTGAGGGCTGCTGTTCCCGAAGTTACGGCCTGAGCATATTTTGCACCACAATATTTGGCAAAATTTTCTTCAAAGGTGCGTACTTTATAAATTCCCTTGCGCTGGTCCGCAAATTCATATCGAAAGAGGACGCCGGTATCAAGAACATCCATAATCTCTTTTTTTTCTTCTTCACCAAACACCTCAAACCCTGGCATATTTTCTCCTCCGCAGTCTCCGACAACGTCGTTTATACTTTGTATTAAAACTCTTCCATCAATTGTTCTTCTTTATGTATCATGCAGGAAAGCGTTACATCACCAACCCTTATGAGCCGTTTCATAAATCATGATAACATCTTCCAGGCTCGGCTTTCTGGGGTTGTTCTCCACAGGCCTTGTCACGGTCAAGGCAATCTCAGCCATCTCCGGAATTTTATCAGCAGACACTCCGATTGCATCAAGGCTGCCTGGAATATCCACATCCTGATTAAGCTCATAGACCGCTTCAACGGCTGTTTGCGCTGCCTGCCTCAAGGGGAGATCGCTGACACTGTACCCCATGATTTCAGCGATAAGGGCATATTTTTCAGGGTCGCCGATAATGTTAAAATCGACCACATAAGGAAGAAGCACCGCATTTGCCAGTCCGTGGGGAATACCAAACATGCCACCCAAAGGGTAGGCCATGGCATGAACCAGTCCAACACCGGCAGTTGCCAGGGCTTTTCCGGCAAGAAGACTTCCCATGAGCATAGCGGATCGAGCCTCGAGATTATCTCCATGTGCATAGGCCCTGGCCAGGTTGCCGCTTATAAGCTCCATGGCCTGCATGGCATACATGTCTGATATGGTATGGGACTGGGTCGAGACAAAAGCCTCCAGGGCATGGGTAAAGGCGTCAATTCCAGGGGCCGCAGTCACCTGAGGCGGCAGGGTAACTGTCAGTTCCGGATCAAGCAGGGCTAGATCAGGATACAGGGGATCACCATTCATGCCGCCTTTACTCTTTGTTTTCTCATTGATGAAAACAGCCGTAAAAGTAACTTCAGCTCCGGTCCCTGCTGTTGTGGGTATCATTATTTTGGGCACACCCGGTTTTTTAATTTTACCGAGTCCGAGATAATCTTCGGCATTCCCTCCATTGGTGAGTAATATGCTGATAGCTTTGGCAACATCCATGGCTGAACCACCGCCTGCCCCGATGACACAATCGCAGCCGGACTGAGAGGCAAGCACTGTGCCTTCGTCAGCAAGTTTAAGGCCCGGTTCGGGGTCCACGTGATCGAAAATTTCATAGGCAACACCGCCCTTATCCAGAGGCTCGGTAATTTTTGAAAGCAACCCGACATTTTTCAGGCTCGGGTCAACAACCAGCATAGCTTTGGTGCCGCCAAGATCATGTACGGCCTGGGCCAGGTCATTAACAGATCCAACTCCGAAACGAATCTGGGTGGGCTGGGTGACGGTAAATTTTTGCGCTGTCATATTTTTCCCTTTATGATTGAATGAGAAACGAGTTACTATGAAACCATGCAGATTCATGTCTGTTTAGTCTGCTATACTTACCCTCATGCACGGGCAGACACAACAAAAAAAGTAAAGGAACAGCTTCGTAACGCTCTATCTGTCCTCAGGCAGTCCGTCCAGTACCTGTCCCTTCCCCTTTGGGGCCTTACCGGCACAGAGATAACCCGCCGGCGGACATCATGAATGACAGACGTTCCACCTTGACAGCTTGTCTCTTGATGGTTGCAACAACTTTTTGCTGAAACGTAAAGCGAGACAAGCAAGCCTGAAACATTACAACTAAAACATATCTCACTACACGGTACATAATAAAAAATGGAATATTCCCTGTCAAAATCAGAAAAAAAAAGACGTGCAAAAAAAATTGAACAGCTTGCGGTTGAACTCGTCTCTCTCTCACCGACTGACATAAAAAAACTTCCCTGCGATGATTTCATTAAAAATGAGATTCTTGCCTGTCGGGATCTCAAGGCAGGAGCCAGAAAAAGGCAAATCAAATACCTTACTAAAAACCTGCGCGACATTGACTCCGGACCTCTTTACGATTTCATGTCCGACCAGAAAGGCTCTTCCCTCAAAGAAAACAAAGAATTTCACGAACTGGAAAACATCCGTGACAATATCATCAATGAAGCCATTTCAGCGGCACGCGATGCCAGACAGGAACAACTTGAATTTGAGCGGGATTGGTACAGCGAGACACTTGAAACCGCAGTCAGAAATTTACCAGACCTTGACGAAGATGCTGTACGCCAGCTGGCCTGGCGCTATATCCGGGGCAGAAAGGCGGCTCAGAGTCGTGAAATTTTCCGCCTTTTGAAAGCGGCTTCCGAGCGCAAACAATGGCAAAACAGTAAAGAGAAATAGGAGCAGACATGGATTACCGCAGTGGATCAACCAGCCGGGTTTTTGTCATACGCTTTGATGACAACGATGATTTCCTGGTTGAGCTGACCAACTTGATCAAAAAAGAAAACATACGTAATGCCTGGTTCCAGATCATCGGAGGCGTTAAGGAAATCGATTGTGTTATCGGACCTAAAAAACCTGTTATGCCGCCGGATCCAGTCTGGCAGGAAGTGCGCGATGCGCGTGAAACCCTTGGAAGTGGCAGTATTTTTTGGGATGAAAACAATGAACCCAAAATACATCTTCACGCAGCCATGGGTCACCATGGGGATACCGTCACAGGATGCCTGCGAAAAGGCAGCAAAACCTATCTCGTCCTGGAGGTTATCCTCTATGAAATAACAGGGTTTGAGGCGACCAGACCCTGGTCTGACGAAAAAGGCTTCAATATACTCACCTTTAGCTAAAGAGACAAAGATGACGCCGAAAATTGACGATGTTATTGCCTATGAAATAAAAAAAGATATTGCCGACCGTTATTTCGGCTTTAGAAAGCTGATTGAAGAGGATGAACTCGACCTGCAGCATCATATCAGGCAACAGTCATTCATCCTGGAAAAAAGGATCAGCTTTGACCTGATACGTCTTGTCATCCTCCTCAAAGGCGAAGAACTGATAGCCTCCTTTTTTGACATGACATCCCTTGACAAAGATCGTTTTTTTGACCCGTTCTTTGTTGATGCTCCGACTATACGGGAAAGAGTTTTCGAAGGCGTCAAAATCCATGGGCTGACAAAATTCAAGAAATTTCGCAACCTGGTCCTTGATTCCTATGAGAGGCTGACAGTTCATACGGCCCAGTACATGGAAAGATACAGGCAACTGCAGGAAGAGAAAGAAGTTATCGACGAAGAAATCAAACTTTTTTATCAAAAAAACGACCTCGGTTCAATCATGGGATTTCTCCGTTCTCTCGGGGACACGAAATCCAGCGGCTCCATGCAGGGCGGCATGGAAATCGGCATGGCCCAGAGTCTTGAGAAAAAGATGGCCATTCCTCCGCCACTCCCCATTGAGAATTATTTACCTGTTATTGATCCGCTTCCGCCCCTTGACAACATATCTAAAAAACTGAAGAAACTCATTGATCAGGCCTACAAGCTTCATGATCAGGAAGCGATACTATTCTTTATTACCGAAAAACCGGCTGTCAGGCGTTGACCCTCATACTTTTATTCCTATCAGGAAACATCTTTAATTTACGATTCCTTGTCAAATATTAGACCTTGCCTCTGCCAATAATATTTCGAGCCTTCTGGGTGTGCGACAATTTGCCATCTTGACATGCATCAATTGTATGGGTGTGGTATTTTTTGTGTTAGGATTTTGTTTTTGGAATTGCGATATAAATGATTAAACCCAGACACAAGGAGGGCAGATAGGGGCGCGGTGGCCCTATGTGCAGTCTTTTTTGGTCAGCTGCTGAGTTCCATTGTTCGGTAACAAAAAAAGCTACGTTGGGAGTTACTTAAATGAATCAAAATACAAAGAGTCACTCTTTGCTATACAATATTTATAACGGTATAATGATGGGCTTTTTTCTTGGGACAGGCGGGTTTGCTTCAAATGCCGACAGCTCAAGATATCCAAGTCTACGTAAAAGACTACTTAATTTTTCCTTAGAAATTGGTGTGCCTCTTGACTTGCCAGAGGATTCCGAAAAATATAAAAATGAGGCAGGAAATATTCTTGAGTCGTTTTTGGGTGAACTTAACAGAAACCGTATTGACTTGTCAGTGTTTGTTATTTTTGGAATAAGCTTTATGGAATATTGTATTCACAAATGTTTCAATCATGAAGAGCTCATTCAATTAAACAAAAAGACACTGAATATGATTATGCACGATGCACATCTCACAAAGATAAATATTGATGAATATGCAAACAACATTGAAATTAAGAGGGATGGGATTTCAATGAATTCCTTACATTCTGTATCATTAAGTCTAGTTAACGAAATAATTTCTCAATTGCCAGAAGAAGAAAAAACGGCATTTGTAGTAATGCCTTTTTCTGAGCCCTATGACAGTAATTATGTCAGCTTTTATCGTCCTCTAATGTCAAAATTTGGATATGAAACAATTCGTGCTTGGGGTGATATAAGTCAAGAAAATTATTATCCTATGAGCCTCTTGCAAAATGAATCAGCAGATCAGTAACAAGCACTAATGTTTATTGGGTTTAGCCGGTTAAACTGCCGAACCAAGCTCAGCATATTCATTTTGCAGCTTTTTGCTATTGCTTTATGGCCACATAGGTATAAGTCTCTTGTGGTTTACAGATTTTATCGTTCTTTGACAATCTATCCGAGTAGTCGGATGAGCTTATCCGCGAATAAGGTGATCACTCCGATCATCAAATGCAGTGTTACCTTACTGTGCCCTTTTACCATGATATCGTTGGCTCCAAAGTCTTCTTTTAAACGACTATTAGCCCTTTCTGCAGAACCACGAATCTTATAGCGCTCTGCTTGATGGGGTGCCATTGGAGTGACTTCTTTGCCACGGCTATTTTTGTCAATAAATGGTACATGCCCATACTTTCGGCTTGTTTCATCAATCAGCTTGGCATCATAAGCTGCATCCATCAGGTCATACAGATAGGTTACCTTGCTGCTGGTCAGTTTGATCAATGGAATGGCAACCTGACTATCATGCAACGAAGCAGAAGTGACAAGAGCACTTATGGGCAGACCGGTATCGTTAATATCCAAATGAAGTGGTAGGGTTTCAATGGACACTTTCTTAAGAGTGAATTAATTATCATTCTGGAGGTGTTCAATGAAAAAGAAAAAGAGAAGTAACTATACGAAAGAATTTAAAGAAGAGGCGGTGAAGCTCGTTACTGAGCAAGGATATTCATACGCTGAGGCTGGCCGGAATTTAGGTGTGAATTCGAATCTGCTTAGTCGATGGAAAAGAGAGATTGAAGAAGACGGTGGCGATTATGGCAACACGGCATCTTTGCAAGCAGAATTAAAACACCTCAGGAAAGAGAACAAGCAGCTGAAGATGGAGCGTGAAATTTTAAAAAAGGCAGCAGCCTTCTTCGCGAAAGAACAGGGTTGAGATATAATGGAAAATAGGGGACAGACCACGTTTTTTTTGCGTTTCGCATATAGTTTGATAACGTTTACCAATGCTAATGGAAGAAACGAGGGCGAAACCGGGGGCAGACCCCGATTAAAGCACCCCACTCTTTAAAAAAAATGCTATCAGCTAATTTTATTTGAATTTATTCGTGGTCTGTCCCCGGTTTCGTCCAAAATAAAGCACCGGCGAAACCGGTGGCCCTCATGTTCGCCTAAAATCAAAACAAAATACAAAATTGCATTTTGCTACATAATGACCTATATTGAAACTATGACAATGATCTCAATCTAGGAGGCAACAAGATGCCAACAGCTGTAAGAATTTCTGACAACTTACTAAATGAAGCACGCAAATACAGCAAGATAGACCATCGCTCTTTAGCGGGACAGGTAGAACATTGGGCAAAAATTGGGAAATGCGCTGAAGAAAATCCTGACTTAACCTATAACTTAATCAAAGATATACTTATCGGACTTGCAGAACTGGAACAGGGAGAGAAAGAAGAGTATCAATTTGGATGAGGGAACGATGAAGGTATTCCAATCAAGTTCCTTCGGGAAAAAGGTTAAGAAATTAAAGCAAAAAGAAAAACTCGAATTAGATAATGCGGTCAGAGAAATCATTAAAGACCCATCAATTGGCATAGAAAAAAAGGGGGATTTGAGAGGTATCTTTGTCCATAAATTCAAAATATTGAGAACTAAGTTTCTTTTATCATATCGAATGGTTGGTGAAGATATTGAGTTAATAACTATTGGGACCCATGAAAACTATTATCGGGATTTAAAATCATATTTAAAGAACAGATAATGGGCGAATCGGGTAGCCCGGGGGGGGCTCCCCCAATCCCCCACAACACCCCGCATACGGCTCCGCACGGAGCGTTTCATTAAGGTTATCGGGCCGAAGCCGGATAGTGAGTCTTCACCCACTGATCTTTGACAGATATCACCCCCTGTTCTTTCAGCCATTTATTGGTCATTTCTTAAAAGGGAATGGAACCGAGAGGCCTCTGACCTACTTGATAATTAAGGTAAAATAAATATGGAATTTCCCTGGTCAAAAACGGAAAAGAAAATTGCCCGAAAGGCTTTCGATCTCGCATATGACAGAAAGTGCCAAGAGATAATCGAACAAATCAAGCGGAGAAAATTATCAACCGGCGAGGATATTTGGAAACTCGGAAGTTACATTCACAAACAACAAAAAGAAATAGATCGTTTGTTCGACTACCGATATTCACAACTCGTTTTGGTATTTGCCATACTCATAAAGAAAAAACTACTATCGCTAGAAGATCTTGCGGGTTTAAATGACGAAAAGATAGACATAATTAATAAAACTCTAGAAATAGCCAGTCACTAAACCGGACCGTCCACCAGTCGCGCTACTTGTCAACGTTTCCGCATCGCTAGCAATTTGACAGGGCACAACTCGGGCCGGTTATCTCTACGTTCAGTCCTTGAGATTGCCAATCAAACCACAAGAATTTCTCAATTTATCTCTGGTTGATCTTCTTACTGCACATCTCTGATTTCAAAAGTCCATATTCTATATTAAATAGTGATTACCACCGTATTTCAGCCGGCACAAAGAGAGTTCTTAGTTTTTCCTGTCATCTCGGTGTCTCACAAGCTCGCTTACCGGAACGGATGTGAGAAATCTTAATATCTGTGGTGACAGATTTCTCCCGTTGGTCGAAATGACACCATTTGCATTTTATGTCTACAAATCAACCTGTTAATGAGCCAATAATATATCATTGGCTGAAATTCTTTGGTAATCATATATTAAATTTAAACAGAATTTGCCTCTATACAAATTCTCAGTAGCCACCCGCCGTCACTCCCGCCTCCGCGGGAGTGACGGCGGGCCTGATTATGTCATTCCCGCGGAGGCGGGAATCCAGTATTGGAAACTTGGCGACAGGAAAGCGACAATTTTTAACTGGTGTCTGTCCAGAAATAGGTCATTTTGTTCGAGATCAAGGATTGCGCAAAAAATTACCGGAGGCATATATACGATATCCCGAGGATAATTTTTTAAGCATAACGCAGATATCGGTCAAAAGGGCCATTTATGGACAGGCACTAACTGAGAATTTTTCATAAGCATTAAACAGAATAATTAAAAATTATTCTGAAAAAACTGTTGAGTTTTACGATTTATCGTCTGATAAGGCAGATGAACAGTATCCAATAGTAAATTTTTGTGATGAATGTTATGAAGAACAAACTTATTAAAGGGGAAGAGGAGGAGATCCTCATCCTCATGAACAGTATATTTTGAAGGATTTTTTTTACAAATACAACTGCACGAACAAGGAGAGCAGAACAATGGACTACTCATCCGAGATTAAAGAAATGATCTGCGTGGCAAAGGGCCCGAACAACGGCCCTTCCCCTATCCCCCAGGAAGGGGCATGGGTGCAGGCCAGAGAGATCAGCGACATTTCAGGCCTGACCCATGGCGTGGGTTGGTGCGCTCCCCAGCAGGGGGCCTGCAAACTCACACTTAATGTCAAAAATGGAATCATCGAAGAGGCCCTGGTTGAAACAATCGGCTGCACGGGAATGACTCATTCGGCAGCAATGGCTGCTGAAATCCTCTCCGGCAAGACGATACTTGAGGCGCTGAACACCGATCTTGTTTGCGACGCCATAAACGTCGCCATGCGGGAACTGTTTCTTCAGATCAGCTATGGACGTACCCAGACAGCCTTTTCCGAGGGCGGCCTCCCAGTGGGTGCCGGTCTTGAGGACTTGGGCAAAGGACTCAGGAGCGTTACAGGCACCATGTACTCCACCAAGGCCAAGGGGCCCCGCTACCTGGAAATGGCCGAAGGCTATGTCACCAGGCTGGGATTGGATGATAACGAAGAAATTATCGGCTACGAATTCGTCCGCATGGGACCGATGATGGAAATGATCGCCAAGGGAACCGATCCCCAAGAAGCGCTTGAAAAATGCACCGGCACATACGGCAGGATGGCGGATGCAGTAAAGACTATCAACCCGAGACACGAATAGGAAGCAGGAGAAAGACAAATGGCATTGTTTGAAAGTTATGAACGTAGAATAAACCAGATCACTCCTCTTCTTGAAGAACACGGCATCGCCTCCCTGGAAGAGGCTGAAAAAATCTGCAAGGACAAGGGGCTCGACATCTACAAGCTGGTCCGCGAAGTGCAGCCGATATGCTTTGAAAATGCATGCTGGGCCTATCTCACCGGCTCTGCTGTTGCTATCAAAAAGGGGCAGACCGTTGCCTCTGAAATCGCCAAAACCCTGGGTCTGGGGCTCCAGGCGTTCTGCATACCCGGTTCGGTGGCGGATGACCGCAAGGTAGGCATCGGCCACGGTAACCTCGCCTCCATGCTGCTCCTTGAAGAAACCGAATGCTTTGCTTTCGTAGCCGGTCACGAATCATTTGCCGCAGCAGAGGGCGCCATCGGCCTGGCCCGATCCGCCAACAAGGCACGCAATAAACCTCTGCGGGTAATCTTAAACGGCCTGGGCAAGGACGCGGCCCATATCATTTCACGCATCAACGGCTTCACCCATGTCCAGACCAGCTTTGATTATGCCTCCGGCAAGCTGACCATCGTCAAGGAAACACCCTATTCCAGCGGGGAAAGGGGCAAGGTCAAGTGTTACGGAGCAGACGATGTACGCGAGGGAGTGGCCATTAATCATCACGAGGGAGTAGATGTTTCCATCACCGGCAACTCCACCAATCCCACTCGATTCCAGCATCCGGTCGTGGGCACGTACAAGAAAGAATGTCAACAGATCGGCAAGAAGTATTTTTCTGTTGCCTCGGGCGGCGGCACCGGCCGCACCCTTCACCCCGATAACATGGGTGCCGGGCCCGCCTCTTACGGCATGACCGATACCATGGGCCGCATGCATTCCGATGCCCAGTTTGCCGGCTCCTCCTCCGTGCCGGCCCATGTAGAGATGATGGGGCTGATCGGCATGGGCAACAACCCCATGGTCGGTGCCTCCGTGGCCGTGGCCGTTGCAGTTGAGCAGGCCATGAAATAAGACAATATCGCATTGATACCCTTAAGGGTGAAAAGCCCTGAAGCTGACCATCCGTCAACTTAATATAAAAAAGTTACATACGAGTCGGCGACGGTTGCGTGTTTTTTTCACCCTAAAGGACATAAATACGAAACCGCCAAATAAAGCATCCTCCACTTGTCAAAAGATCCGGAAAGAAAAAGCCCGGATCTTTTGACGGTTTCCTAAAAAATCAGTCGATCACTGTTGATACGCGTTTTAACATAAATATATAATCTTTTTTGTAAGGCTTGCTTCTTCAGAAAACACAAAGGCAAAAAAAATGGACACCATGTTTACCTATCAGAAAACAAATCGATATTTTGCCCAGATCGCCACGGGGCTGGAATCCTATGGCGCTGAAGAGCTTCAAAAGCTTGGAGCAACTGACATAAAAACAGGCTTTCGCGGTATATATTTTTCAGCGGATCTCGCCACTTTTTACCGCATCAATTATATGACCCGTCTCTGCTCCAGAATCCTGGCCCAACTCCAGAGTTTCGACTGCCACAGCACAAAATATCTCTACAAGACGGCCCAAAAGATTGACTGGTCTCTTTTACTTGCTGTTGACAGCTCTTTTGCCATATCAGCATCCGTTGCCAACAGCAAAATAAGGCACTCCCAGTATGCCGCACTCTGTTTAAAGGACGCTATTGTCGACCAGTTCCGAGACAAAGAGGGTATCCGTCCCGATATTGACAAAAAAAATCCCGATATCAGGCTTCATCTCCGAATAGACAGCAACAAGGCGACGATAAGTCTGGATGCATCCGGTGGGTCTTTGCACAGAAGAGGATACAGACAGCAAACGGTCGAAGCCTCCATGCAGGAAACACTTGCCGCAGCCATCATATATCTGTCCGGCTGGAACGGAGAAACACCTCTCATTGATCCGATGTGCGGTTCCGGCACCATACTGAGTGAAGCACTCATGCATTATTGCCATATTCCGGCATCATATCTTCGCCAAAGATTCGGTTTCGAGGCGCTGCCCGAATTTGATGTCAATCTCTGGAACCGGATAAAATCCGAGGAAAACAGCAAAATACGCCGACTGCCAAACGGGTTACTCTTTGGCAGTGACATCTCAAATGATGCTGTCGATGCAGCCATGGCAAACAATACACTTCTGCCCCACGGCGCGAAAATTGTGTTCAAGAAAAAAGCCTACCAGGACATTCCCTCCATAGATCATGCCACAATCATTACCAACCCTCCTTATGGCATTCGTTTAAAACAAAAAGGCGGAATGACCGTGTTTATGCGGGAGTTGAGCGATTTTATTAAAAACAGATGCCACAAGTCCACCCTCTTTCTTTATCTTGGTAAGCCCGATCTTGCTCAACATATCAGGCTGAAACCTTCGTGGAAGAAAGACCTTACGAATGGCGGTCTCAAGGGGCAACTGATCAAATTCAAATTCTGATTTCTGCCGCTCCAACCTCTAACAATCTTTTTCTTCTTTGACATATGCACTTTCTTTTTGGATAATGGAAAGGTTGTTGCCGTAAATAATATATCTTTCCAACTATCTGACATCATTAAGAGAGGTGCTATGGACAGAGTCGGACAGTCGCTCAAAAAGAACGTCGACATAATGAAATCGCGGGTCACAAAATACGCGATTTATGGAGTATTAATAGCCATATTGGCCATTATCGTGGCAACTCTTTTGAGCAGTTTTTTCCAGTTTGGCAAACTATCCCTGGATAATTTTCTGGAAGCGCAAAAATCCAACACCACCCTCTGGGTTCTGGATGCAATGCCCTTTATTTTTGCTTTCTGGGGTCAATATGTCAGTTCTATCATGGCCTATGAGGCCGGTTCTCTGGTCATTGATCAGACCCAGGAACTCAGAAGTCAGACAGCAGCCCTGCAGTATCAGGCAGCACACGATGCCACCCACGACGCTCTTACCGATCTGCCCAACCGCGTTCTTCTCCGTGATCGTCTTCTGCAGGCAATCAACACCGCTCAAAGGGACAACAAAAAACTTGCCTTCCTCCTTCTTGACCTTGACCACTTCAAGGAAATTAACGATACCTTGGGCCATTATAACGGGGACAGACTGTTAAAACATTTGGCTCTCAGACTACAGAACGTCATGAGGGCATCGGACACCCTGGCCAGGCTCGGCGGTGATGAGTTCGGTATCCTTCTGCCAATTATCAAGGAAAGTGATGATGTGCAGATTGTTGCCGGGAAAATTCAAAAATCACTCCGTTCCCCTTTTGTACTGGAAGGTCTCAAGCTGGAAGTTCAGGCCAGTATGGGCATTGCCATCTATCCGGAACACGGAAAAGACGTTGATACCCTCATGCAGCGCGCCGATGTGGCTATGTATGTTGCCAAGCAAGACAATCAACAGGTCACCGTTTACTCAACAGAACTTGACAAACATACTCCTCAGAAGCTGACCCTGGTGGGCGAGCTTCGCCAGGCCATTGAGAATGAGGAACTGCGTTTGCATTACCAACCTAAAATTGATCTCAGATCAGACAGCATCAAAAGTGTGGAGGCACTTGTACGTTGGCAGCACCCCCAACATGGCTTTATGCCCCCGGATGAATTTATTCCTCTGGCGGAAAGAACCGGACTCATCAAACAGCTTTCCACCTGGGTTATCAAGCATGCCTTTGGGCAGGCCGTTGCCTGGCATAAAAAAGGAATGAAACTCAGCGTGGCAATCAACCTGAGCCCATCCACATTGCTGGATACGGATTTCCCAGACGCCATTACCGGCATGCTTGCCATGTACAATCTTCCGCCCCACTACATTACCTTTGAGATCACGGAGGGCTCAATTATCAAGGACCCGGAGCGGGCCATGGAAATTCTTGTTCGTCTCTCCGAAATGGGTATTCACCTTTCAATTGATGACTTCGGCACAGGCTATTCATCCCTTGCTTATCTGAAAAAACTGCCGGTAAATGAATTAAAAATCGACAAATCATTTGTCATGGACATGCTGGAAAACGAAAATGATGCGGTTATCGTACGGTCAACCATTGACCTTGCCCACAACCTTGGCCTTCAGGTTGTAGCGGAAGGAGTTGAAAACAAAGAGACAGCAGCGCACCTCAAATCCCTTGGCTGCGACATACTGCAAGGCTACCATTTCAGCAAACCCCTCAGCAGTGAAGACTTTGATGCATGGTTTGGCTCACAAAAAATTCCAGAAGCGAAAAACAGGATATCGAGACAATCCAGTCATCACCAAACTGTTCATCAAGGCTTATCTTATGGGCACAAATAAAAAGAGGCAAAGGAAACGCCCACTGCCTCTTTTTAAGTTGCTTCAAAGCATCAGGAAATTCATGCTCTCAAGAGAGATTAACAGAGAAAATTTCCAGCTCGTTAACTTCCTTTGTTAATCGTCACACTCTTTTTCACCATGTCAATGACCGGCAGGACAGGCACCTCTGTAATGCCGTAGATTTCATTTAAATGTATATCATCAGGGACCACACTGAGTAACTTCTCCGCAACCTTCTGTTCAGCCTGGCGATAGCGCAGCATAACATCAATGGTTATGGGCTGGCCTTTTTCTGCTGCCAAGCCATAATGGACATCTTTATATCCTTTGGGCGGGATTGTTTCATGGCGGGCAAAAGACTGTATTTCCCAGGGATCAAGGGCAAAATGGAAACCATCATTCTGACCATCGGAATTCAGTAAACGCACGTCAGGGGGGAGATTGCCTTTTGCGTCGACTGTCCCTGTTGTCATTATTACCTTGCCATCCTTATCTTTGGCTGTAATTTCGAGCCACATCTGTCTGATATTGGTCAGGGAAGTGGGGAGATTGTGACCGGCCCGCATATTTTTCACCCGCACTTTTATTTCTGCAAGCTTATCATTTCGGTATATCGGCGAAACCTCAAGATCCGCTGCAGCCTGAAGACGGGCCACGGCCATTTCAAATTTATTATGGGCATTGACAGCAAGCTCGTCATTCCCTGATTTTTTGGCAGCAAGCTCGGTCAGGTAATAGAGAAGAAAATTTGCACCATTAAAATAATGGTGATACTCATCTCTTTTGGGCCGAATAAATTCATCGGCAGAACGTTTGAATGCGTCAATTTCAACCATATGGCAATCCTGGCACTCTATTCCTTTTGCAGCATACGGCCCATTTTTCCATTCCATATACGTTGCTTCAAGTGGTGTGTGGGTTTCATAATGGAAAACCTGATGACAGGACGCGCAAAGTTCAGACTGCAGAAAGAGCGGGTTCTGGACGCATTCATGAAAATCTTCACCACATCCCTCTTCTACTGGAAAAGGTCCATTTTTGGTGAGTATCGGTCCATCTTCGCCGTCTTTACCCGGTGATAGAATCATCGAGCCGTTTTCCGGTTGATGATATGGCGTCTGCCAGTGAGTGTGATCGGTAATGGAATGACACACATCACACGATACCCCGGCCATGGCCAAGGGACTCAATCCTGTTAGTCCGGCCCCTTTGATTTCGCCTTTCACCACCGCTGCCGGAGTATGACAACCCTCGCACTGTTTGGCAATTTCGTGTCCTGCCTTCTTGATGGCCATGTTCAGCTCACCCTGGTAAACCGGGTCCTGGAAAGCAAGTGAATGCATTGACCCCATCCACTCTTCATACTGCTGCGGATGACACTCCGCACATGTCTCAGGCGGAGTAAAATCCGCCCCGGTTTTATTCCACTTCACAAGCGAAGGAGCATATGGATAAAAATCCTTGTCAACCTCCATACGCCCGCCTTCTGCAAATGCGTGGGTTACCAAAGCAAACGGCAAAATAATTGATCCCACTATTGCAGCAATTTTCATTTTCTTTTTCATCACCAATCCTTTCACATAACAATTTTCATACATTGATCACCGAGGGATAGAATGTATACAATTTTTTTGCCTCAAATAGGAAAACAAACAATTCGTCCATCGTGACCTGCCCTTAGAACCAAATGCCTCCTTTTCTGTTTCCCATCTTTATTAATGAAACAGAAAAAAGGGAGGAGGAAAACTTCTGACACCGAGCTTTCCTCCCTCCAAAAAAATCAATCAAAAGCCATTTCCGTTTTCACACCTTCCTCCTAGGAATAATTACTAAATACCCAAAAATGACTCAAATGGAAAGAAAAATTTTTCATTAAACGGAATTTTAATTTCACCAAAACCCTCTAACCATACTTCCGATAGAGCGATACATCAATATTGATCAGGGTCAATTTTTTCTAGCAAAGAAGAAAACGTGAAAGTTCTGTGAAACTTTCTCTGGCAACAACGAACGTGGCTGTTTGTAAAATAATCGTACCTTGGATTTGACAATCTCACCTGGGCTCATTGCCAACTTGTCCTGCCTATGGAACTTGCCGGAGTGCAAAGCGAGAAAGCGATGTCTGGACATTCTGGCCGGGCAGCAAAACGAATAAACCTTTGTTTGTTTTGCCCTCTTTTTGTCATATTAAGCTTATTACCCGAAAAGGGGACCTGCGGGATAATTGACAGATCACCAAGAAAGGTGTATGTACACTGTTTATGAAAAAGGAATTATCTCACATACCAAAAGAGTGTGTTGCCTATAATTTTACAAAGACAGCCAGACACCTGGCCAGTTTTTATCGTAAGATAATCAACCGTTCCGGGTTACAGGGTATGCAATTTCAGTTATTGCTTGCGATACGGCTCTATGAGCCCGTGTCTATATCGGTGTTGGCAAAAAAACTCGAAATTGACAGGACAACCCTGAGCCGGAACCTGAAACGCCTTGAGAAAAATGCCTTGGTGAATTTTGAAAATGCTGAGGACCAGAGAATTCATAACGTACAACTTTCCGAAAGCGGCAACAAAATATTGACAAGCGCGCTTCCTCTCTGGGAAGAGGCTCAGAATTTGATTCTCGACCGATTTGGTACAGACAACTGGCATCAACTGCTTGATTCCATGAATAAGCTTGAAAGGATCATCAGCTGATATTTTTTTGACCGAAATGGTGTATGTACACCCATTCTGGTTTTCGCGAAAATCACACAAAACAGTAAGGATCTTTTATGGAAAACCGCCGTGTTGTAATCACAGGAATTGGTTTAGTCACCCCAGTGGGAAACAATGTTCAATCCAGTTGGGAAGCCATTCTGGCCGGTAAGTCTGGTATTAATTTGATCGATACCTTTAATATTGAAGACTTTCCGGTGCAGATTGGCGGATTGGTGAAGGAATTCGACCCCACAAAGCATGTGAGCCCAAAAGAGTTGAAGAAAATGGATACTTTTATCCTGTATGGCATTGCTGCAGCGGATCAGGCGATTCAGGATTCCGGAATCGAGATAACTGATGAAAATTCCCACCGTATGGGCGTGGTGATCGGTTCGGGAATCGGAGGAATCGAGTCCATTGAAAAACAGGCCGGTATCCTGGAGAAAAAGGGACCAAAACGCATTACGCCTTTTTTCGTTCCTATGACTATTATCAATATGATTTCGGGACATGTATCGATTAAGTACGGATTGAAGGGGCCAAATTTTTCGATTGTCAGTGCATGTGCAACTGGAGTGCACTCAATTGGGGATTCTGCCCGTCTTATTCAGTACGGAGATGCGGATTGTATGGTTGCAGGGGGGGCGGAGCATTGTGCAACGCCACTGGGCCTCGCCGGTTTTGCGGCGGCCAGGGCTCTCTCGACAAGAAATAATGCCCCTGCCGAGGCCTCTCGCCCCTGGGATGCTGAACGGGACGGCTTTGTCCTGGCAGATGGCGCAGGGGTCGTAGTATTGGAAGAGTACCACCATGCCAGGAAGCGCAATGCCCACATTTATGCCGAGGTTATCGGGTACGGCATGTCGGGTGACGCCTACCATATGACGTTACCAGCCACGGGAGGCGAGGGAGCAAAACGGTGCATGACCAATGCGCTTCACAACGCCTGCATTAACAGAGAGGAGGTAGGCTACATCAATGCCCATGGAACATCGACACCAGCAGGAGATCGAAGCGAGTCTGATGGTATCAAATCCGCATTTGGCGATCACGCCTTCAATCTTGCCATAAGCTCGACAAAATCAATGACCGGACATACCCTGGGAGCAGCGGGAGCAATCGAGACTATATTTACCGCCCTGGCTTTGCAGGATCAGGTTCTTCCTCCAACCATCAACCTGAACACCCCTGATGCCGGGTGTGATCTCGACTACGTAGCCAAAGAGGCCAGAGAGGCAAAATTTCAAGTGGCGTTAAATAACTCTTTTGGGTTTGGGGGAACGAACACGAGCCTGGTGCTGCGAAAAATATGAGCAATCGGCTGTGTAAACATTGCATGGGGGGCAGTTGGCGACAGCAACAAAGCCAACTGTTTCCTGGGGCTTATTGAGTTCAAAACCGAACATGAGTTGGATGACACCAGGGATCGTTCACGCCAAGCAGAAAGAGTATCTGTAAAAATCGCACAATTGGAAGGCGCGTAACAAACACTGACACCTTCCTAACGGCAAATCATCATGGACGATGATTACATCTTAGCGTTGGCAAGATTAGCTTGTCGCCCCTGAGAAGTTCAAATTTAGGGAGATAGTTGACTATCCCCAAGACATGATTTGATTCTAATTACATAATAATTGATTACGCCCCAACTGTTTGTCATGTATATTCGACAACAATATCAGGCTTAAAGCAGCCCCTAATAGAGCCAATGCCATATCAGATTGGGTGTCCCACACATAGCCTTGAGTGCCTAAAAAAGCTTCCGCCGATTGACCGCTATATACAGCAACCCACCATTCAATTAATTCATAAAAGGCACTAAAAGCGAGACATATTGATATCACAATAAAATTGAGCCATGCTTTACCTGCTACAACCTTTTTCCTCAGAAGTATTTCCCTCGCAATTATGGCAGGAATGAACCCCTGTGCCAGGTGTCCAGCCTTGTCGTAGTTATTTCTCTCAAGCTCAAAAGCCTCTTTAATCCAATCAAACAATGGCACTTCTGCATAAGTATAGTGGCCGCCGACCATTAAGATAACAGAGTGGTTCAAGATAAGAATATATGTGAGAGTCGTCAGGCGAAATTTGTTATAGGAGATTGCTAGTATCGCAACACCAATAATGGCGGGCAAAACCTCCAAAAACCAGGTGAAATAATCTTTTGGATTTATTCCAGACCAGATTAAGGCGACAAAAAAAATTACGAGCCAGACATATTTCATTATCTTATTCAAGAGGGTAAAATTTTAAGAATTACGCTTCATCCTTTTATCGACCTGCCGCTTTTCCCATTTCGCACCAAAGATATTAAAAACTTCAAATACATTCAGGCCGTGAAAAGTCACACCAATACCCCATCCAATTGCAGGCCATATTGCCCAGAAGTTTGACGATCTAACGTAATTGAGGACGAACAGGCACCCTGTCACAATTACATATATAATGAGATGCGTATAAAATCCCTTAATGTCACGAACGTAGAGTAATGCTTTTTCTTCTTCGGTAGAAATTAATTGATTAGTCATATCAGCCTCCATGTTAAAGATTGAAACATCAGTCTCAAAGGCTGCAGCCAGAGCTTTCTGTGACTCAAGACTCGCCTTTTGACCTCTTTCGACACGTTGAATCGTCCGTGTACTAAGACCGCTGATCTCTGCAAGCTGTTCTTGCGACCAGCCTCTTTCAAGGCGTAATTTTCGAACGATCATTTTGTATCACTTTTTAAAATTTTCATGGAGACTTTATATGTTCTCGTGACGAAAAACACCACGACACGAGCACGACAACGTCATGACAGCAAGATGACAGTGTAATAATATCAATTAGATACAAGGTGGGCAAGGACATTCATATGTAAATACAAGCTAAGCCCAAATACTATAAAATATATTACGATTTACCATTTGACAGGTTACATCACGTTGTTCTTATTCTATTATTGCATCTGAGTGAAGAAAACAGACAGATAATGATTTTTTATTGTGAGTCAGTCATAAATTAATTTCGCTACGCACAGCCCCACGATATGTTGACAGCTAGGAGCCTGTCGGAGAACTGATTTCTCCGGGTAGTATAAAATTTGTTCTTTGATAATTTATCACGATTTTTTATCAACCATTTCTGTCGAGTTATGGCTGTTATGCGATGTTATTGGGCTTTTTGTGCAAGAAAAAACCTTTACTCTCGCCCCTTTCAACATGGAATTTGTGCCGAACCATGCCGGAAAAGCTTTAAAAGGTTATGGGTAAGGCACATCAGATCCCATTCGGCTTGACAGTTTGCCAAGCCGCGAAAGCTGAATCGTCGGAGCCCTCGGGCTTCTTTTATTTGTCCAAAGACAGGTTCTACAATCTGTTTGCGGAGCTTGTAGGTTAAACGTCCCTTTATAGTCCGCAACTTTCTGGCCATTCGCTCTTTTACAGTTGCATCTTTTGGTATGCGGCCACGCGCTGCAAGTGGTTTCTCTCCATGTTTCAACTTGGCGGTTGCCACATAAGCGTCAATTTCTTTCTCTTGCAGATAGTTGCAATTGGCCTCACTGAAGTAGCCGCTATCCATGCTCACTCTTTTGGGCAACTGGCCATTTAGATTATTATCAATTTCAGTTATAAGTGGTTTGACCTGGAGTTTATCGTTGGGATCCTGGGTAACGTTGGTGGCGATGACAATCTGAGCCTTTTCGTCAACAGCAGCCTGGCAGTTGTAGCCCTGAACAAATGATTTTGCTCCGCTGGCCGGCATAATACGAGATTCAGGGTCAGTAAAATTTCTTTGCTGTTTGGAGTCAGGCTTGCCTGATGGAGCCTTGGGAGGGCGACCACGACGACCTGTTTTTTCATCATAGGCTTTTTTCTTTGCTTCGTACTCGGCTTTTTGGGCTTCGGCTTCCCGCTTTGCCTCTTCTTCCAGGGCCATCATCGCTTCTTCGATTTTTTGAAGGCGTGATTGCTTGAAACGGAGTTCCTTGGGAAGTTCATCGCCTCGTTTGCCCTTACCGTATAATTTGTCTTCGTCACGGTCTGCTGTCGCAGCCTGCGACAGCAAGCGGTCAACTTCCGCTTTGAGTTCCTGGGCTTTTTTCTCCATGCGCCCATAACTCATCGCCTTACGCTTGGAAGCATTGGCTTTGAATTTTGTGCCATCAAGAGCCACATGGCCAAGCTTGACAAGACCGGCTTTTTGACAAAGCTGTAAAACCTGTAGGAATAAGCCGGCAAGGGCCTTGAGATGACGTTTGCGAAAGGCAGCTATTGTATCATGGTCGGGATGTTGGTCAGCAGTTAGAATACGAAATGGTATAGAATGATAAGTTGCCTGCTCAATTTTTCGCGATGATGGCAAGCCTATGCAGTAAGCATAAATCAGAAGTGAAACCATCATCCTCGGATGGTATGGAGGTTGGCCGCCTCGGGCACCCTCATAGGTTCGCAATATTGGCTGCAGGCTCAGTTTATCAACAACATCCATGATAAAGTAAACCAGATCATCCTCTGGCAACCACTTATTCATGTCGGGTGGGAAGAGAAACTGTTGACCTGGACTATATGGGCGAAATCGTGATTTTGTTTTCATGAGGCAAATATAACAAAAATGATGCCAAAATGCAGCTGTATCAATATGTTAAATCGAGTCTGTTGTGAAAGAGTTTCCCGACAGGCTCCTAGGAAATGAATTTGCACACGAATTCATTGTATCCTGAAAGGACTATTGTGACGTTGAGATTTAGAAATCTTCGACCTCAATTCGTCCTTTGCCGAAATCAAATGCCAAATCTGCCACTCTAACCTCAAACCATTCTTTGAAAACTTTATAGGTCATTTTCTTTGGCCAGCTTTCGGGAACTACCATCCAGGATTCAAGTTCCATCACAAAGATTTCTTTATAGTTTTTTTTGAGCCAGTTTTTATAGTTGAATTCATCATATCTGTCAGGGATGAGAATGGCAGTATGGCGCAACTCATTAACCGACATGGTAGGACCGCCATCATCAAAACTATTAGCCCAGTCAATGTATGGTTGTTTGGGGGTAATCAGCAGGACAGTACGGTTGATCGTTTTATGATTCTCCAAAAGGTCTATGTCTCCTCTATCTATGGGAAAGATAAAGATTATCCTCGAAAATCCGACACTCTTGTTAAAAGATTCCACTGACAGGAGGAAGGGCGATGAAGATAACCGAGGCTATTGAATTTTGTTTACAGTATCAGAAATCAAATTCAAAAATCAACACTGTTAAAAGCTATGAATTCCTCCTTGCCAAGTTCAACGCTGCATTTCCTGACCGGGATATGGAATCTATAAAAACTGAGGAGATTATCTCGTTTCTTTCAAATCTCTCTTATGGGAAAAAGCAAAACACAAAGCGATGCAGATATATGTCACTGTCGGCTTTCTTTAATTTGATGATTAACACTTTCCTGCCAGATATGAAAAATCCCTGTAAATCTCCTGCAGCCAAAAATCTTTTCAAAAAACCTAAAGCTCACCAATGGACGATTTTTGACAAGGATACCATTGATGAAGCAATTTCCAGAACAATTCATGTCCGTAACAGATTAATGCTTGAGCTTATGGCCAGAGGTGGCATGCGGATTAGCGAAGTTTTGGGCCTCACTCCAGCAGATATTAAAGATAGAAAATTACTTTTGCACGACCCAAAAAGTGGTCGTGAACAGGAAGTTGTCTTTATTCCCCAAAAGCTGAGTTCCCGTCTTATAAATTATGTGAGAGACAAGGACATTCAGCACGATCAAAGAATTTTTCCACTCAGCTATGCAGGTGGTCGAAAAATTGTTGTCAAGGTTGGCGATATGCTGGGAATTAATCTCAGGCCTCATGATTTGAGAAGACATGCTGCCACATATGCTTCACGGGCTGGCGTCCCTATAGAGATTATTTCAAAAATTATTCTCAGACACTCAGACCTGTCGACCACACAGCAGTATCTTGGAAAAGTTTCGGATATTGAGGCAATCAGATGGATTGAAAACTTGCATGGATAGTAATTTATTCTTTGGCTGGAGACTCAGGTTCGTCAATATAGTAGGCACCTCAACCGGAGGACTATTTGATATTTTCAGATGTTCGATGTGGCAATATTAACGCCCTGTGCTGAGCTGCATGCATGTTGTGGGGCTGGGGGAGAAAAAACCCCGGCTACCCGATCCGGAAATTTTGCTCTTTGGTTTATTGTTTGCGATTTTTGCGTTTGGGATCAGGAACTATTTCAAAAAATCCTGATTGGATTAGCTGAAAAACAAATTTGAAATTGAATAGGAGGTTCATGAGGTGGTACTGTTCTCATAGCGCCCTCTTTTATTTTTTTGCTTTTGTTGATACATTAAACTGTCAGCTTTGTGTATTAACTCAGCTGCAGAACAAGGTGAATCTGGAGAATATAAAGCTAGCCCACAACTCAACGATAATTTATAAAGAGCACTACTTTCTTCGTTCCATTTTGTTACGTTGGCTTCTATGCGTGCATGTATTGTTGCAGAGTCAGCTGTATCATTTATTTGAGTTGCTAAAATGGCAAATTCATCGCCACCTATACGTCCAATCGCATTATTATCAAAACGACCGACGATATCAGCGTTTCGAAATGTTTTATTTAAAATTTTTGCCATCTCTTTGAGAGCTTCATCTCCCACTTCATGACCAAACTTATCATTTATCTGCTTAAAATCATTAAGGTCTGCAAAAATTAAAAAAACTGACTTATTGCCCCGATTAATGATTTTAAGTTGCTGCTCTAATTGTATCAAAAAACCCCTTCTATTAAGTAAACCCGTTAATTCATCAAGAGTCGACAGCTCTTTGAATTTTTGCTTTGACCTCTTCAACTCTGACATATTTCTATGAGCAAGATACGAGCTGAAAATTCCTCCTGCTAAAAGCAATAGAATGATAGGTCCCATAATTTTTTGTTCATTATGCTTAAGCTCCTCAAGGGATTCTTTTATTTTCGTGATGTCGTAGTAAATTTCAAAAGCGCCAATTGGAATGTCTTGATGTTTTATTGGAATGTACGTTTCTATAAAATAATTTTGTTTATTATAAAACCCCTTCTCTTCATTGAACTCCTTAAAGTCAATATGGCTTCTCATTTTATTGTCTTTGAACATTTCTGGGAAAAATTCTTTCCTGGTCAGGTTTCCTACATCTTCTGGATCCGTTGAATATACAATGATTCCATCAGGTGTAAAAATTTTCACTTTCCATAATCCATTCGTTTTCATTGTATGTTCTACATCATTTAGAAAATCTTTTGGCAATGGAGTGTCAAGGTTTATAGGTCGTGTAATCTGGTTATGCGCTACCATATTGTGACCAATTTTTTTCAATATTTCTTCAGCATGAAAAATTAAAAATGAATTGTATGCAGGGAACAAAATGTATTTAGAATAGAAGGGTAACAAAAAGACTATAATGATTGAAACGATGGTTATGATATTGAGTATTCTATGTCTGAACATTTTTATTTATTTGCTGGGGTATAATTTTAACAGGAAAATGAGAAAAAGTTAGGGTAACCCCCATTTCAAGAAAGCTTAAAAAGCAAAATTTCAAAATAACCGTATGAACAAACAGTCGAACTTTTGTCTCATCGAATCCTCCTTTTTTTCAATTTTTGCAAGTGATTCATCAAGAACAGTAATCTCGATAAATAAGCGATAAAATATCTTAATAAGGCTATCACAAAATACGCTGGGCGTAAAACTGAAATTTATCCAGGTGATCAGGGGCAGAGGCCGGTCAACAGATAAAGATATCCACTGGCGCTCTCAAGCTAGAGAGAACAAAAGGCAACTTAATATGTTTACTGAGAGGTTCAAATTTTTTTAGGGAGATAGTTGGACTATCACCAAGCTCTATTGACTTTTGGGATGAATTCTGACTTGAGGCAATATCCTGTTAGTAAACTTCATCGTGAGAACCAATGTTAACCAAGATTATTTCCTGCTCGGAAATCACCATTTCGAGAGTAATACGATAACTAATATTGATTGAAACGCTGTGCAGACCAGTCAATTTGCCTTTGAGAGGATGTAGGCGCAACGAAGAATGGTGGGGATTGATCTCCAAAAGCTCAAGAGTCTTGCTGTATTGATTAAGTAGATCAGGGTGTCGTTTGATGAATTTGCGGGCTCTCCTGATATAGCTTTCCGGATAGATAAGCTTATAGGCCATTGGTAAGCCTTTTTATATGGTCGGCCACACTTTCGGTTACTACCCTGCCGGCCTCAATATCTTCACGTACCTCTAGTAATGCGGCCTCCAATTCGCACTCCCGAAGATACTGGTACTGCTCGATATCCATCACCACATAGCGCTTTTTCCCTCTAACAGTGATAACAGCTTCCGGCGCCTCGGCGAGTTGTTCGCTTATAGACGCCACCCCTCTTGTCTTCAGATCGTTCGCAGCAATAGTGCCCATAAAGTCCTCCTTGCAGAATTTCTAATAGTACTATTGTAAGCACCATTGTTGATACTGTAAAGAGAAAATTAAAAGACGGTCAATAGTGTTTTTCAGTGAAACTGGTTATTATTGGGGAACAGAGTGACTTTTGATTTTCCTATTTGACCAAAGGAGATGTCCCCAAGATATGTTGACTTTGGGAATCAGAGATTCATAGTAGACAGATCAACCTGGGGTAAATTGATAAATTCATGAGGTTTGATGTGGCTATGTTAACGTTTGAGATTGCCAACCAGTTGGCTACCAAGTTCAAACGGCTAAAATTGTTAAAGCCAACTCAAGAGAACGCGCATGCTCGCAATTCGGGTTGATTGATTTGTTGGCTTATGGATGCACGAAAGCACCCATAAGCACTCTTTTAGAAAGATGCTTCTATAAAAAGTGATATTTGATCTCGGTCATATTTATACATTTCAAGATTACTATCATTGTCGGTATGAGATGCTGATAAAACCAAATTAGAATGGATTGCATTCAGAGGATACATAAGATCTATTCCAACTCTACTTGTTTTGTCATGTCTCTCTTTATCATAGGCTGCTTCTTTACCCTCGTATTCTGTGTCAGAGTATGAACCGCTTATTGTTGTTTGAAGTCCCCATCGAAAAGTATAGCCATACATTATATTTCCACCAAGAAGGTCATTGGTGTAGAAATCATAGCCAGACTTTTCTTTACCTGCAACTAAACCAAATCTCATAAAACTCATTTGATTTATTTGAAAAATAAGCATAGGTGAAATTGAATATCGGTCTAAATCTCGCTTGCTATCTGTAGTTTGGTATTTCCGTTTACCTATAGTTCCTCCGAGGTTAAAGGAGAGCTTGGGGGAATAACTATAACGAATTTGAGGAGCAACACCGTAAGAGTAGGAATAGTACGATTTGTCATGGCCAGTTTTGACCCAATCAACAACTATAGGTAATGATCCGCTCCAGTCATCAGAGATGCGCATGGATAGACCTGTAGATGCGGAAGCTACACGGGAGTCTAGATCGTTATAGTTATTGTAACTTGTACTGTTCAACGTCAGGCTTGACTGCCAGCTTATGTCGTCTGTAATGCCACGCATATAATCACCGCTAGCACGAAGAAGGATGGCACTTCCACTGTGTTTCTGAGCTTCACCAGAAAGGGTGAATGGCAGGTCGTACATTAATACAGAATCAATAGATGGGCCTGCATTGGCATTTGAATCATACATATAGCCTAGAGAGCCTCTTAACCGCCATTGGCGTGGTGCCCCCTCGGATTCCATGAATTGCATAAAGTTGTCAATATTGTCACCAACTTTAGGTGGTGGCTGATGGGTTTTAACTTCTGTAAGGAGTTTCTTTGAATTTTCTACATGACCTAATGAGAAGGAGATTTGTGCCAGTTCTAAGCGGGCACGATCAGAACGGCTTGGGTCTAACTCAATACTCTTTTGTAGATATGTTGATGCCTCGCGTGGACGACCTGTTGCTTTAGCAACTATTCCCATGAGGAACCACTCTTGAGGGTTGGTTGATGTCGATTCATGGTCAATCATGATATATTTATATGCATCCTTTGCGTTGCCTTGTTCAAGTAGTGCCTGTACGACTTGAAGGGTGCTGTCATCATTACTGGCCATGGTTAAGGATGGTGCAAGAAGAAGGCTAAATAGGGCTATATTTCGAATTGATTTTTTCATTGTTTTGATTCCTTATTGTTTTTTGGCACGAAAAACACCGACTGCTCTTTCATCACCATTATTACCTGTGCCTTTTGTAATAGCCCACACTCCACCAGTTTCAGCAGCTGACTTTCCTCCAAAATCTCCATGTATTTGTGAATGCCATGTTTCAGTGTTAGATATTCCAGCTCCAACTAATTGACCACCAAATCCAGAGTCCCCAATGCTTCCATTGCTGATGGAAGCAGTACCCCAAGTAGCCCCAGTCGATGCATTTTTCACGGTGAGATTCCCTGAAATTACACCTGAACCAAAATCTGCATTAAGATTAATATTACCATTTACAGCATTGTACCCAGTTTGCCCAAGTGTCCATTGCCCACCGGCCAGTTTACCTTGATATGTTGCAGACCCCTGTTTGGGCATTTCTACGTCTGGCGTTTGGTCTGTGACAACCCAGTGAGAAGTATATATTTTGTTTGTTGCATTCGGATCAGACCACGTTCCCCATGCTGTATATGAATAATTGCCAAAATAGGCAGCTTCACTTTCAGATAGAATTCTGGTTCGTTCATCTCCGGTACCATCACCACTCGGGTGCAGGTATAAGGTAGAACCGTTTCCAGGCTTTATTTCTTTTGTTTCTGCTGGACCATCACCATATCCAAAGAAATATAGATCTCCTAAGTTTTCATTGTAATAAACTCTCGTGTAACCGCCTGTCCATTCTGAAGTAGTCGTAGTAGGAGTAGGGTTTTGCTCTGCTGCTAAGATGACATTGTAGTCATCGTTAGCTGCGTCAGTAAGATTCATTGTGATAAAATCTATATCATGTTTCTGGATTTGATATTCCGTGTTTTCATTTCGCTTAGGTATGATAGCCTGCTCAAGGCGAGAAATTCTTTCTCTCAATTGCGCTATGTGTGTGATATTTGTGGCTGATGTTTTACGGTCTTTTGAGATATCCAAATACCTTCTGTAGGTATCATCATATAGGGAGTAGCTATTAGTAAAAAGGTAACGCCATTCCCTGCCACTCCCAAGTGTGTTTTTTGCGAGCATAATTAGTTTTTGCATGTCTTCCGGCCTAATATCACTAATATTTCCGTTGTACTTCTTGTTCAAAAATTTGGCTTGAAAATAGAATGTCTTTAGCGATTTGAGACGATGATATTCAGCTTCATTAAAGCTACCTGTTTGCGCTTCTAGCTTTATTAGTTCCTCTTTTTTATTTTGAAGTTGAGAGTTTAAGGCGTTTAAAGATCTATTGCTACTTGCAAGATTGCTGGCAATAATCAGTTGCTCTTTTGCTTTAGCATCAAGTTCAGCTTGGGTGGGTTTGATGTTCTGGTTTACTAGTGTGATTGATTCTACTTCTTCTGAATCTTCTTCATTCCCAGTCATGTATATAATATCTGTCGTTTTTTCATAGTATACATCTGTTTTTGCTGGTGTAAAAAATTTAATCTCACCTACTTCTTCAGGGAATGCCATGTCTATCAACGGTGCTAATTTATGTGATTCGATAACCGAATATAAAGGGCCATATAAAGAGGAAACAACAGGAGAAACAAACCAACTATCAATGGTAGTTGTTGTACCAGGTGTAGTGTTTATTGTAAAATCTGGTTGTCCAAGGAGCTGATTTGTTTTTACTCCAAGTAATCTTGTATATCCAAGAATATCAGAGGATATTGATACGGGGTCTAAAAGAGATCTGATATTGGAAATATTTTTTTGCTCTGAACTATGGAGAAGTCTATTTCTTCCACTTTCGCCCAATGCATGGAAGCCTCTTTCCGATAAAGTAATTGGCGCCGCATTAATGGTAACTGTTTTAAAACCAGATTTCAATCCAGCATAACTCGCCAATCCACCACCCAATGAGTGTCCTGTAATTTCAATATTATTCCTTTTAGCGGACTCTTCATTTTGACCAGATATTTTATCTATGTAATTAAGTGCTTCTACATATTGAGTAGAATAACTATCAGTAAACGGAATACTTAAAAGATCCTGATACAAATCATTAACAACCCCTTCTCCAGCAAAGGTACCTCCATAAACAACAATTATTTTACCTGTTTCTAAATCTTTAAAAGTACCTGCTGTAAAACCAGATCCTTTATTGTCTGTGTAATCTAAAATTTCATAGTTCCTGTCTTCATGAACAACCACTCGCCCTTTTGGGTTTTCAATATCTGATAACCCATATATATCATTAGACAATAATATGTATTCTTTATTCTCTTCAGCAACAATTATATCCCCACCACTCCAGCCTGGAATTTCAGGTAATTCGGCAACACGCCTTTCGACTTCAGCAAGAACTTTTCCAATTTCTGCTTTGTTGGTCGTTAAATCAATTTCTACATTTTCTTCTGGCAGTAATTGACCCGACCCTGTTTTCTCCTCTGCAGTTCTTCCGAAATCACTATTGAGTATTGCACTTTTCAAACTTTCTATAGAAGCTTTTGGGTAAATATACTCACTATTAACTACAGGAAGAGTTTGACCTGCTCCTGTTTTCGCTTCTCCGGCAAATGCATTTCCAAAAATACCGCTAGTTGATAACAGTATCATCCCTGCAATTTGATAATTCATTCTTTCCATTATTTTCTCCAGTTAGTAAATTATATTAGCTTGTTGCCTAGTATCCTCACACAAACTATCATTACATTGCTTTTTAATCTATCAAAACAATAGCATAATGATCCAATGCCAATCTCAATCATTTAAGTAAAACAGCAAGTTGAGACTATTCCTGAGAAGTCCAAATGTTAGGGAGATAGTGTGACTTTGGAAATTAAATCTGTGCCCATTTTTACGTGGCCAAACGAAAAAACATCATTACGCGTAACGTGAAGCTTTTTGCCGATCCGTTGAAAGCTGTTGTTTCAACCACCGGATAAGATTGTGGTTCGTTCTTCACACAATCTATCCTTATTCGTTCGGCAATTTTTTATTATTTCTTTTTTCTTCTTAATCCTATGAGACCAGCAAGACAGGAACCCAATAACCAAACTGTACCGGGAATAGGAACAGCTGAAGTCTTATTCCATACAGCCCAGACAATATCGTCTGTTTCTGGTGAATATTCTAGTGGAGATGTGTCAGATGTCCTAAAAATACTACCAGCTGCAAAAATAACATCTTTATACCCTGCTTTCTTATTACAAACACCCACAACTCCCATCCCACCAGCAGAGTTTACAACCATGGGTGTATATACATAGCAACTCCCTAATGAAGCACAGCCATTTGTCAGATTTGGGGCAGAGTCAAATGCCCCTAATGGTGAATCAATAAAAACCTGATCAAGCAATGCTTGGTTTGCTATAACCGCCAAACTACTATCACTGAGATTTAATAGGTTGGTAAATGGAAAATCCGTATTCTCATCTGCCCCTTCGTATAATTCTATAGGCGTGCCATCTCGAAATGCGACATCATACAAAACACCATCTACATCAACGCCTGCTGCACCAAAAAGCTGTCCGTTTCTAATGTCCAAGATAGCGGCATGTGAAATGTTAACCACAAATAACAAACCTAAGCCTATTGCCAGGGCTGTTGTAAATTTCTTCTTCATTTCTTTTTTCTCCTTTTTTTGTTACGTCAACGAGATCTCCCGCCGAATGCCCGAGCTAACGGGCAATTTTGTCATTAATTATAAGCTTGCTTTATTATTGATGTAAATTTGTCGTGTTGAGCGATTGGCGTTTAATTTGTTTTGAGGATTTTTTTCATAAAATATGCAGATTTCTCTCCACAGATCTTTATTTTTCCTCTTAGCTACCTTCTGTAACCGATTGATATCTTGGCGTAAAAGCTATTTTCATAATAGCAACAAATGTGCCATTTTTTTAAATCCCATCTTTATCATCCCGTAAACAGGCAATTTTGCCTTAATTCGTCATCGGTTATGACCGGGCTTGTCCAACAAACGGTTTATATTTTGGCTCGCTCCGCTCTCAAAATATAACCTTATTCGTTGGGTGTCATTTCGGAAATGATCCTGTGAATAGTGCAGCGAGAATGACGACAAATGCAGCCCATATCTTTCCCGCTACGTCCTGCTCGGACTTCAGATCTGAAAACGTCGCCTCAGCGTGTGCATTACGTGGAAAGAAGTAATTGTGTTCAAACCAAAACCAAACTGGTGGCCCGAGAACCCATACAGCACCAAGGATCTTGCTAATGGATGAGTAGTAAGCCCAACTGGTTCCAAGCACTATGTATGTGACGCTAAGTACAAAACCGATAACTGTGAGTACTCCTACCACCGTGACTACTTTGCCAGCGCTATCTGTGTATAGCTTTTTCTTTGCCAATGCCACTTCTGAGTCCTCCTTATCTTGTTCCTGATTCTCTTTTAATGTTGCCGTGCAGTATACGTACTAAAAAATTACCAGGACTCAGATTAGGGAGATAGTGTGATTTTTCCTTTTGCTTTTCTCGACACCAAGAGTCAAGGTAGTAGACCTACCCCCTTTTGATCAGTTCTCCTTTTGTGAATGGCGTTACTGGGGGCAGTATATCTGGTATCGAAATGTAAGGTTTATTTTTTAAACCTACCTACACGATTTTATGTTCTTCAATATTTTGCACCTCAGCGGAAACGCCATCCAAGCCGAGGTAACTGAGTTTTGTCATAACTTTCATCATGGGGTCAAAAGCCAGAAGTGTGAGGTCTTCATGGTTCGTCTTTACCACAGGGTTTTCAAAACAATTTTCCACGGTAATTCGACTGAAATCAAAATGTTGTTTTATTTCGTCCGAGCCTATCTCGTATTCATCCCCAATCAGGATCAATGAATTGGGGACATGATGCCAATCATGATTCGTTTCCGATTCAGGTATATTTAACTCTTTTTGCAATTTTTTCTTTTCAAGTTCTATTTTTTCTGTTTCGGCCTTCAACTTTTCAGCTTCCTGAAATGTCTTATAGCTTTCTAGGCTTTGCCATCCTAAAATCACAACAGAAACCATTGCGACAAAGGCCTTCCTGGCCCTTGGGGAAGAATTAGCATCAATATATTTTAAAATCACTTCCACTGAGCCCTTTTGGATACTGTCAACAAAAATTTCATCCTCAGGCGAAGCGTAACAGGGGCCAGCAAGTTGTTTTTTAATTCTGTCTAAATCATCATCTTCAGTAATTACCAGGAATAAAAGCCTGTTATATGTGATTTGAATTGAGGTCAATAAGGCCCCCAAATATAAAGGGCTAAGATAAAGGTCACCATTAAAGGTGATGAAAAGTATCGGTTCCTTACCCTTTTTTTGTCCATCTTTTGCACGTTTTTTGTGTTTATCTTCCTCATCCAGAAATCTTGCATTTGCTATCTGTGCATCGGTTAAAGGGTGAGCTAGGTTCTTGAGTTGTGATTTCGAATTAAAAACAGTAGATGATAAACTCGTTCCCAGAAGGCTCACGCCCTCAAGGTTAGCTCCAACAAGGTTAGCCATGTTAAGCTTTGCTTGGTCAAGATTTGCCCACGAAAGATTCGCCATGGCAAGATTCGCCTCGGTAAGATCCGCCAAGGGAAGCTCTGCTCCGACTAAATCCGCTGACTCAAGGTTCGTTCTGACAAGCTTCGCTTGGGCAAGGTTTGCCCCAGCAAGATTTGTCCCGATAAGCTTCGCCTCGGTAAGATTTGCCCCGATAAGCTTCGTCGACTCAAGATTTGCCCCGACAAGGATCGCAAACTTAAGGTTAGCTCCATCAAGCTTTGCCATTTTAAGCTTCGCTCTGATAAGATCAGCCCTGAAAAGTTTCGCTTTGGCAAGATCAGCGTTGTTTAGATTTGCCTCGGCGAGGTTTGCCCCTTCAAAATTTGCTCCTGCAAATAGCGCAAACTGAAGGTCGGCTCCATTAAGGTCCGCCTTAATGAAAACAGGACATTTAGTTGAACGCCGCGATGACCTGTATTCATTCCATTCAGCAATGCCTTTTTTTAGTATTTCAATATGTTTTGGCTTGGCCATAACTTGTTTTCCTGGGAAAAGAGGACAGATTTATTTATGGAGTCAACATATTTCCAAATTATGGGCACTATTCTATTTGGTTCAATAATTTGCAAGGAAAATATGATGTGTGAGTATCATTGGATTGGCGAGCAGTACAATTGAGATGTGAATTGGATATACGTAATAAAATATTTTTACAAATTTACGATAAAGCATAAGGTGGCTTCCGCCAACTTATGCTTTATTCCACAGAACGAAAGATAAATTACCGGCGTAACCCGGCAACCCCTTTCTTCCAGAAAAAGCGCACGCAGAGAAAACCAAGCAGAAGAGAGCAAAAAAGCCAGGTGGAAAGCAAGAGAATCGTTTGACCCTGCAGCAGAGAGTAACTCCATATCCCCTCTTCCGATGACGTAATACGAATCCACTGTTTCGTTAGACGATACATGGGCAGGGCGGCGCTGGCAAGAATAACAAAAACAACAGTCATGGAAGAAAAAAGAAAAACAAGCGCTCCCATCCCTCCCAGAGCTGCAGTCCTGTTTTCGGCTTTGAAATCTGCATACATTGCCCCGAATCCAACCGCCATCCCAACCACGGTCCAGCAGATCAGCAGACTGGAAAGAATCGAGAACCACCACATGGGTCCCTTGATGCCGAGCAGATAATCCGAACATAGAACAAGGAAGAGAGAAAAGACGCTGAAAGGCAAAACGTAAAAAACAAATTTATACCAAAGGAAACGTTCCATTGTCAGCGGGGAAGACGCTATGATCCAGAATGCCGCAGTTTCTCCACCCACAGCAGGAAACACAAACCGTGCGGACAGAGAAGTAACCATAAACCCTGCCACGCCGACATTGAGGAAAGAAATCAGATTGGTGATATATTCGGTTTTAAATGGTGAGCGCTCAACGGGGAGAGCCTTGAAGCTGTAAAGATAGACAATCACCAGGGCAGCTATCATGAAAATTTGTGACCATTCCGCCGAGTCACGCAGAAATGTCTTTGATTCCTTTTTGAAAATCCATTTTTGTATTCCGGGTTTATATTTTTCCTGCTGTGTAAAGGTACGAAATCCACCAAATGATTCCTGGGACCGGCTGAATGCGGTGAGGAAAAAGTGGCGCATTGCACATTCCCCGATAAAAAAAAGTGCCGGAACGCTGATAATAAGGAGGGAAAGAAGAAGCCAGTCAATCTCCCGGTCAAGCAGATAAAGGGAGAGCAAATTTGCCGCCCAGGAGGCAGGAACATAAGGACCTGCTGGTTGCGAAATGGAAGAAAGATACTCAACAAAATGACCGTATTGATCTGGGTTGACCAAATTTTCAGGCTTGAGCATTCGGAAGACGATATAAATAAAAATACCAAAGCAGAGAGACAGGTAAAAGATAATATCTTTTGTTTGGCGGGCAGGAAAAAATCGGACCAGAAAGACGGTGATCCCCATGCCAAAGCCCGAGGCAATGAGCGCTGTACATATTACCGAGACAAACATAAGTGGCAAGTATAGCCAACCGGCGTTAAAGACAGAGCCGAATGCACCAAAAACAGGTATGGAAAAGACGATCATCATCCAGGATGTATAGATTGTCGTGGTGATGTAACGCATGAAATATATTTCATGGGCCGGAACAGGAGAGGCAAAAATAATCTCATTGTCCTGAGAGAGAAAGAGGGTGGAAACAGCGGAAACCATACACGAAAAAATGAGCATGGCGAACATGACAATCCAGCCCATCTCAAATATCTTCAGGCTTAAAATCACGCCGAGTTCGTTTTGACGATGGAAGTAAGAGACCACTTTTTGAGTAACAAAATAAAAAGCAAGGCAGACCAGAAGACCGAAAAGGATAACGGACAACGTCTTCAAAGGAAATGCCCCGGCAGGGAAAAAACGATTGCGCAGGGTACGAAAAAAAGGGGCGAGTAAGCGCAAACGCATATCAGGCACCATCTTTTTTCAGTGCTGCAATAACACCGTTCAGTTCGTTGGCGCATGTGAGTTCCAGAAAAACATCCTCCAGATCCGAGCCTTCAAGTTTTGCCTCCTTACGCAGACTTGCCAGTGTACCCAGCGAGCGTATTTGCCCGTGCAGAATAATAGCAATTTGATCGCACAGCTCTTCGGCAATTTCAAGGGAATGTGTTGAAAGGAAAATACTGTTTCCCTGCCGGGCGTGGGTTTTAAAAAGCTCTTTGACGATGCGGGCACTTTTCGGATCAAGGCCGACCATTGGTTCGTCAACAATGACAAGAGGAGAATTCAGCATGAAAGCGGAAGTCATAATGAGTTTCTGGCGCATGCCATGGGAGTAGCACTCAATCAGATGATGCTGCCAGTCGGTAAGATCAAACAGGTCAAGATACCTTGATGACTTTTCAAAATCATCTGCAGACAGATCGTAAAGACTTGCTATAAATTTTATGAATTCATAGCCGGTCAGTTTTTCGTACAGATAGGGACGATCAGGTATATACGCTGTTAGCCCTTTACATGCTTCAGGGAAAAGAGTCATATCCCTGCCACAGAGCGTTATTGAACCGTGATCCGGCTTCAAAAGGCCTGCAAGCATTTTGATCGTTGTCGTCTTTCCGGCACCGTTGGGACCAAGAAAACCGAAGATCTCTCCTTTCGCCACCGTAACATTGACATTGTCCACTGCCGTATACGTGCCGAATTTTTTCGTCAAACCGGACACTTCCAGGGCAGGTTGTTCGATATCGTTGCTCTTTATCGTACTCATTTCATTTAAATAACTGTGCATGTTTACAGAAATTAATCTGACTCTATCACTGGGCAGAAAATATCTGCAATTTGCCCAGCAACGCCCCTATGCGAATCTGCTCTTTTGTTTCGCCGATAACAAAACGGATATGGGATAAGTCGGCAGGAAATTGATTTTTGGTCGTATCCAGACTGATCCATCTGTTGTCAATACACACCTCATTCCAGGCATGGTAATAAAATGCACCTTCATGGAATGTCACCCCCGAGGCAATGCGGGCTGGAATACCTGAACTGCGCGCAAGGGCGGCAAAAAGAGCAGCATGTTCGTTGCAGTCTCCTTTCATTGACTGCAACGTTGTCACCGCATCAGGGATTCCCAACACCGGTCTTTTTTCAAGATGAGTGTAAAGCCAATCTGACAGAACCCGTACTTTCCCGATGGCGCTTTGTGCATCTTCTGTAAGATCACGGGCAAGGGATACAATTTTATTATGGTCCGATTGCACGTAAACCGAGGGTTGCAATGCCTCTGTTTCATCTGCACAGATCTCAGCATGTTGACCGGGAATTGACTCCTGGCGAATGGTGAGAAGGTCACCGGCAAACTGCTGTCTCCCTCCATCAAGATCAAACTCGCCCCCTTCAGGCAGAACAAGTCGGTATGTAAAGGATGTTTTTCCTTGCAACTCATCAAAGTTCCCCTTGAACGGCACCGCAACACTTTGCAGAATATCCTGGCCTTTTCTGGTTACATTTCTGGCCTTGTATTCAGGTTCACTGATGAATACAAAGCCGGCAGGAGACTCTTCTTTGATAACCTTGCCAGTATCATCAAGCCAACTGCTGATGCGCATTCCTGAAAAACTTTCAACAAAATGATGCAAAAGTGATATGCGCCCGCGTATCAAAATTTTTTCAACACCTTTATACTCGACTATGGTGTCTTTACCGCTCAGCGAAAGTGGATCAAAATAGGCAATTTTCCGCTTATCTCCCGGTTCAAGATTTTGCTGCAAAAGATACGCACGTTGATGAACGGAAAGAAGAGGAGGGGAACTGAGAGTGAGAGAGTCCCTGATTTCTTCTTTACCTGTCATGATTGTAAAATCGACCACTTTCCCGGCAACACGTCCCTCCGCATCCATGGTGTAAAGAGGTGACGAAATGGAAAACTCAAAATCAGTGAGCAAAAAATCACCCGTGAGGTTCGCCTGCAGGTTCATCTTCACAGGATAATTCTGTTTTACAATGTTCAGGTTCAATTCTGCTGACTGGGAAAGAAAGAGTGAGCCGTCGTCATTTTTTTTGAGCTTATTTTCAACAAAGCCGATTCGTTCGCCCTTGAAAAAAACACCTGCAAAACTTTCTTCCTGGGCCTTAGCAAGAAGTTCCTGTTCATGAAATTCCAGTTTTTCGACAAAATAGTCGCGTCGCAGCAGGACCAGAAAAAGGCCTGCCCAAACAAGGACAACGAGTATTTTTAATCCAGCGGTTATTTTTCCGGAAGCCATGATCTGTTCAACTGTCACTTTTAATCAACAAAATGTAATATCGTCATACGTTAAACACATACCGGCATCATATCAAAATTAATGAATATGAAACAAAATGAATTTTACATTGTGAGTGCAAAAGCGCACTTTCCTCTGAAACAATCTGCAATGAACGTACTTGTCCAGTTGTCAAATATTTTTTTTCATTGACAATGAAGTTTTATTCATTTCATTATGTTGGGAATACATTGATTTTTTTTATGCCGTTACATGACGAGAGCATATCGACAGGACAAACAAGGAAGGAGGAAGACAGGATGGCTTGCAAAACGAAAGGCAAATGTGCTGCACCCAAAAAGAAAGCAAAAGCAAAGGCGCCGGCAAAGAGAAAGACAATTCAATCCACGGAGTTTTCACTCATTGCTCCAGAAGCACAGGAAGTCTTTCTTGCTGGGGATTTTAACGACTGGAATACAACCGAGTATCCAATGCGTAAATTCAAAAACGGAAAATGCGTGAAAAAATTGAAACTGAAACCCGGGAAATATGAATACCAGTTTGTCGTTGATGGACACTGGTGGGTTGACCCGGAAAATCCGAACCGACAGGCTAACAACTTTGGTTCTGAGAATTCAGTAATTGAGGTTGGCGAAGACGTTGTTGTTGTGAAGTAAATTCAGTATACCCAATTTGCGTTAACGAGACCTTAGCAAAACTGCAGAGAACAAGGAGATGTATCGTCTGTTCTCTGCAGTTTGCGTTACAGGCATTTTAATCGTCAGACGCATCATCTCCGGTGGCGATTTTAACCAACTTGTCGCCAGGCTTCAGAGCAATACCCATTTTGGCGGAAATCGCCGTCACCTTTCCAGCTGTTTTAGCAAGAACCGGTGTCTGCATTTTCATGGCTTCAAGTATGACCAGTTTATCGCCAACAGCCACTTCCTGACCTGCTTCAACAACAATCTCGCAGACATTGGCGCCAAATGGTGCCCGAACGTCACCAATCAGGGCAAGGTCCTCAATCTCCTGCTTTGAAAGCGTCTCCACCTGGGCCGCCGCTGTGCTGCTTGCTTCAGGAGCCATTTCAAAGACGCGCTGATGATGGTCAACGTTCAGATAAATATTTGTGCCGCCATCTTCGTTTACCTGATCAGGACCTATCTCAATCAGATGTTCCTTGCCGTCATGATCTGTAAAAGTAAAGCTCTCACCAAGGGAGAAGCCACCCCGTTTCAGGAAGATTGAAGGAGGAAGAACATAGGTCTGTCCGAATTCTTCTTCAAACTTGAAAAAGTTTATCGCATCGTTGGGATGCTGCAGATAGGTGACAAGCTGTTGTTCCGTCGCCGCATGACCAAGACTTTCTTCCAGATTTTTACGCTCTTTTTCGATATCAATATCTTCAATATCTTCAATACCGCCCTCTTCTTCGAGAATTTTTTTCCAACCAGAACCAAAAGCTTTTTCATAAATCCAGTCATCTGGCCTGTAAAATGGAAATGGTCCGTATTTGCCAAGCAGAAGGTTTTTCAAATCACCTGAACAGTTGCCATAACGCTCGCCACCCTGAACGTTGCTTACCGCTGTTGTCCAGAGAATCTGGGAGCCAGGTGTCACACTCCAGTAATTTCCGAGTTCTTTCTGTACCTTTGGCAGCTCCTCATGAAGAATTTCCGGCATCCTGTCCAGGAAATCGCCCTTCACAGCCTGCTCAAAGCTTGACCCCATGGCACCGCCGGGCAGTTTGTGGATCTGCACGGTGGGAAGGAAGCCTTTGAACTGGGACTCGAAATATTCATAATGCTGACGCTCGTTACGAAGTACCTCGGAGCTTTCGATAACAGCCTCCTCATCAACCCCCACGGCCGTATGTCCGTAATCTTTCAATGTCTGCAGCACACTGAGAATTGGTGGAGGTCCGAAGTAGCCTGTAAAGGCATGATCGGCAGCATCAACAATTTTAGCGCCGTTTACAACCGCAGCCGTAATCCTGCCGATGTCGTTTCCATCGGTATTATGTCCGTGATAGTGAATAACGATATCAGGATATTTGTCTTTAATTGCTTTGACCAACTCCCCGATACGTTTCGGAGTACCGAGCCCGCCGTGATTTTTGATACACAGAAGTATCTCGTCTCCGGTAACATCCAGAATCTCACCAACTTTTTTCACATAAAATTCATCAGTATGCTCCGGTCCGGTTGAAAAGCAGATGCAGGGTTCCAGAATCTTTCCGGCATTCTGCACCTCTTCAAAAACTGCCTGCATATTGGGGATATGATTCATGAAATCAAATACGCGCCAGACATCCACATATTTTGCAAACTCACGTACTGTTAAACGAATAACGTTCTGGGGATAAGGACGATAGCCAAAAAGATTCACACCGCGACACAGGGTCTGAAACATGGTGTTGGGCATCTTTTCGCGCAGCAGTTTTAATTTGAGAAAAGGATCAACCTGCTTTCGCAGAATATCCACATGGACTGACGCCCCTCCTGTTATCTCAAGAGAAAAATAGTTTGCCTTCTCGCGAGCTTTGGCGGCAAGCAGATCTGTATGGAGCAGAATTCGGTTTTTGAAATCCGACTGGGACAGATCGCGGGCAGTGTTCGTAACATAATAGCCGTCCGCTGCGCGCATTTTCTTTAATACTTCAGTAATACTCATACCTTGAACAATCCGGTCCATGGTGACTCCTTATACAAATTTTTTTGTAACTATTCAGCTGCACCTCATCTTTGAACGATCAGGCCTGCTCACAT
>JAHLLM010000076.1 GCA_020444175.1 Desulfobulbaceae bacterium
CGTCTATGTGAGCAGGCCTGATCGTTCAAAGATGAGGTGCAGCTGAATAGTTACCCATTTTTTTTATCTTTCTCTGGCCGCTTATGGGTAACCTCAAGCCTCGCACCGAGCAGACAATTCGTCAAGGGACTCTAAATATTCCTCCGAACGATCAAGGTAAAAGGACAAGGCCCGTGAGAATTTTTTCCCCAGCACCCCGTCCACGAACAGTTGACTGATATGCCGCTGCTGCCCGAGAATCTGCTGGGAGGCAACCAGAATCCGCCGTTCTTCCGGTGACATGTCTTTCATGATCGAAGGAAGAGTCGTGGTGGCTCGCGGCTGGTACATCCAGATGTAAAGAAGATCAAGGGCGTTGATAATGACGATCTTGCCAAAATACGGATCCTTTTCAGCCACGGACTGCATGAACTCCTTGGGCGACTCAAGCATCTTCAGAACGTCCTCCTCGGGAAACAATGTCTCAAGAGTGGCATAGGTTTCAAACACCTGGGCGATCTTGGCCGAATAGTCCATGGATCGGAAGCGGATATTGTTAAACCGGTCAGCCAGTCCTTCGATAACTCCGGCCACGCAGTCCGAGGCCAGCTTGGAAATCACGGCAGCCCACTTCTGCAGTATGTCGTTGACAGCAAATCCTCCTGCCCCGCCGAGCATCAAGCCGATCACCCCGTTGAACAGGACGGCCAATGGGATGGAAAGAATGCTCCGGAAAAAATTACCGTACACAGCAGCCTTGGGCAGCCCCCGGAAAATATTATGGCCCGAGATATAAATGCCGTTGGCCAGCGCCATGACGGAATAGAGGATAACCGGGTTGTTTCCTGCCGTGATACCGAACATATGTTCAAGAATCAGGGTTTTGACCAGCAGATCGAGCAAGGGCACGGAAAACCCGGTAAAAAGCAATGAATAGGACAGTCTGTCCCAGCTCACGTACTCCTTCCATTTCAGCAGTGGCGAACGTCGGATGCCGCCGCCGCCGAGCACGGACTGAATGATGTTTCTGAGTCCCGTGATGCCGAACCAGATGAAGGCGCCGAAATAGGCGAGAAACCACCAGTCTTTGGTCAAGGCAAAGGTGGCAAAGGCAGGGATGAAACCAATCAGTATCCTGAGTCCGTTTTTCAAATAGCTGTTCAGATAACCAGGAGAAAGTCCGGGCCGTTCGTCCGCATCCTCCCGACTCTTCAGGGACAGACCGTTATCATGTTCGGTCTGCATCCATCCCAGTGTGGCCACATTGCCGTTTGGTTCCATATGGGTAGAGTAGGCCTGCACCACCCAGTCGCGCTGCCGTTCGTAGCCAAAACCCACCCCTGACAATACTGGCTCCGGAGCGCATGAGGGAATCGAAGCGTCACTTTTATGATCCCCGGGGACGTTCCGATGATCCCATGCTCCGGCATGGTACCGCCGGGGAATGTACGTCACCTGCAGATGGGCGGTGATGCGCACAGGGATATTCCAGCGGCTGGGCTTCTGCTTGCTGTCAAGTTCCCGCCTGGCCCAGCCCGGCAGGGTATCCTTCATGACAAGGCCCATGCCGTAGCGATGTCTGGAACTGCCGGTGGAATCGCTGCCAATGCGGGACTTGAGCAGAGAATGCCCGTAAAAACTCTGCAATGTGGGCATGTTGTGCAGTATCGCCGTAAGTTTATCCCTTCTCGCTTCCATCTCCGGGACCGCAGGACCAGACTCGCTCACATCACGGATAATCTTCTGGATAACCCTCTTGAGCTTGATGACGTTGCCCTGGTTAATCGCCAGTTGCAGCTTGTTGATCTCGGCATAATAAACGGCCTTGCCGGTGGTATAGTCCTTAAGGTTGAAAATTTCAAGATGGGTGATCTTGCCCCGGCAGTCATAGATAAGCTCCAGAACGTCAGCCGGGCTGAGTTCGCTTAAATTCAGGGTCACACGGGAGCCGGAGTGCAGACTTTCAAGCCGGGCCAGCAGCTCTTCAGGGGAGACCATGAGCATGCCCGGGACGTCGAGACCGTCATGGGGTACAAAGGGATTGTGGATACCCGGATTTTTATCCGGCTGCAGAAAACTCTCAATAATAGCGTCCGAGTCAAGGGTATTCATGATCTCAACGGCGTGGGTGATACGCAGTTGTTCCTCTTGGTCCGCCCCGGCCCAGCTTTCGCGTAACCCTGCCACCTTGTCACGCATGGCAGGCAACATACGATTGTAAATAAACTTGGAAAGGTGCAGAAGGGACAGCTGTCCTGCCCCGACAAAGGCGAAGAAATCATCCTGTTCAAAAGGAGGGAGATTGATACCGTAAGCCTCGTTGATTACCGGTCGGTGCCTGGCGTTAAACTCCCTGAACACATTGAGTACGTAACGCTGCTGGTACTGGGAAACCTTACGGCCTTCGTCCATAAAAACCCGTGCCGGACCATCCTTGATGAAACTAAGAAAGTCCTGCTTGCCTGCAAAGCCGCGCGGTGCCCAGATGAGCTTGACATAGCGACCGCGGAACCTGGCGGAGAATTCTATGCCCACCCTGACCGTGATACCCATGACCTCGGCGGATTCAAGCAGTTCTGCCGCCACCTCGACGTTGATAAAATTGTAATAGATGACCGTCAGGCGGCGAATACCCTTTATCCAGGCATCCATGATCAGGTGCGTGGGCGACTTGCGCCCCTTGGTATTGGCGTCGTGGACATGATCGTCAAAAGAGATCTGGTTCCACTCCTCCGGCATCTCGATCAGATGGTATTTTTTCAACTGCCTGCGTATAAAGCGGGGTTTGCCAAAGGTAGCTGTCCGAAAATCCCGGGCAAGCTTGAGCTGGCGCAGAGAGTCCCCCTTGGAACGGACAAGCTCCTTCATGATCTCCAGAAGAACACGGGCCGTATTACGGCGCAGCATACCCTGGGAACTGCACAACACCTCGTCACGCAGGCAACGGAGCGCATTCTGCCGGTCAGCCGCCTTGCCCGCCTCAAGGGACCCCAGCAGATGAACAACCGCATAGGCAATACGCAGTGCCATGGAGGCGGTCATTTCCTTGATACCGTGGGGATGCAAATAAGGGATCAACAGATTTTTGATGTGCTTGTGGGCCTCATCACGGTTGAGAACATCATTGACGATATTCAACAGGATATAATCATTTTGATCGAAAAAATATCTGGATACTCTTTTATCTTGAATCATCTCACATCACAGTCGAGTGAAAAATTGACAGAATGTATTTTCATGTCAAACAGTTACAGCAAATCACCAAAGTAATTCGCCCATTTGCTCCTTGATATTCCATCCGTCATGATCGGGCAACAGTTAAATGATAAAGGCGGAAAGGTATTTCAATATTTTACCAGTTTATCACGAAGTTAAACAAAATCATCTTTTGGAGGGGAATTTTTGACGATCTCGCCAAAAACCGCTCGACCGCCGCCGGAACGCAAGGAGAAAAAGCGGTGAAAAAATTCAGGCCCAGCCCAGCTTTCTTCCTCATTAACTGAAACTCGAAACTCCAGGCTATATATCTGTTTGAATTTTTACCAGTTAATGGGTACTCTTGTTGTGTTAGGCGGTTAGATTTTTGGAAAGAGATTTTTCGTTTTAGCAGGCTGCTAGAATGAGGACAATTTTCACTGATGTTTTTCAATTCTTAGGGAGGGAACAATGAAATCGGTCAACTTTGGCGCAACCGGCAAAACAGTTTCCCTTGTCGGCCTTGGCGGTGAAGGTGTGCTTCGCACCTTTAATAGAGAAAAAGAGGCACAAGCCGTCATTAGGGCAGCAATTGAGCAGGGAATTACCTATTTTGACTCGGCCAGGGTTTATTCTGACAGCGAGGTCTACTACGGCTCTATCTGGAAAAAAGAATCCTCACTGAGAAAATCCATATTCCAGACCAGCAAGTCTGCCTCGCGCAATAAGGATGGAGCACTTGCCGATCTGAAAGGGTCGCTCAAACGACTGCAGACAGACTACCTTGATCTCTGGCAGATCCATGACGTACGCACTGAGGAGGACCTCCAGGCCATATCCAGACCGGGGGGAGCGCTTGAAGCCTTTGTAGAAGCGAGGGACAAGGGAATTGTCCGTTTCATCGGGGTGACCGGCCATCATGACCCCTATATTCTCACTCGGGCTGTTGAAGAGTTGCCGGTGGACTCGGTTCTACTGCCTGTCAATCCGGTTGAAGAAATACTGAGCGGCTTTCTTACCCACACCCTGCCAGCCGCTAAGAAAAAAGGAATTGCAGTAATCGGCATGAAAGTTCTGGGTGGCTCACACTACGTCCTGCCAAAACTCAATATAACCCCGGAAGCGCTTATACGCTACGCCCTCTCTCTTGGCATCACCTTGCCAATTGTTGGCTGCTCGTCTCCAGAAGAGGTGCAAACGCTCTCCTCCGCGGCCACGGATGAAGGGCCGTTTTCCGAAAGGGACAGAAAAATCCTGGTGGAGAAATTCAGGCCTTATGCCTCTAAAATGGCTTTTTACAGGGGCGTGCGATAGATGGTTGATATTCTCTGTCTCGTTTGCTCATGCCCTGTGTGATTTAGATTTTTTGGAAATAGTGTGCCACGAGGCTGCACGTTAGATGAGGGTAGGCCCCTCGGAGTCGGCTTGCAGGAGCAGGCTTCAAACCACCTTAAGCTGCTGTGGTAAAGAGCCATGGTGGTGAGCGTTAAGGAAAAGGCCTGGCATAAGACCGGGTCAGGTAAGGATCATGGAGACGAGTAACACCGAACCACTGATGAGGTGTCGAAAAATTATAGATGTCGTCAAAACTGGGAACTATTTCCATCCCAGGATAAGTTCGGGGGGAGCCTGCTTATTGCCCGAACGGCGACCGGCATAAAGGTGGCGTGAACATGATCTTGGCTTTCATGTGGAACGTGGGAACCTGTCGTTCCGATGCTAAGGGAGAAATCCAAGTGGAGATCCCATGAGGATGAGAGTACTGATGCGGAGCACAGGGGCGGAGTAGCCTGTAGTAGTGACGAAGTTCCTGTAATGGGGATGGAGCGAAGGGGCTACATTGTTCAGCTTTTAACATTAAGACAACCAGAAATTGGGAGGATCTTTTTGAATGAAGCAAAGCCGTTCCAAATTTCTAAGAAGCAGATTTGGGATGCATTTAAGAGAGTAAAGGCAAATCGCGGAGCTGCGGGTGTGGATGAGCAGTCGATAGACGACTTTGAAGAGGATCTGAAAAATAACCTCTACAAATTGTGGAATCGATTGTCCTCTGGGAGTTATTTCCCTCCTCCCGTGCGTCGAGTCGAGATACCGAAAGGCGATGGTAAAACGCGGCCATTAGGAATTCCTACAGTGGCTGATCGTATCGCCCAGATGGTTGTCAAGCAATCACTGGAACCCCTGTTAGAACCACATTTTCACGAAGACTCATACGGATATCGTCCGGGTAAGTCTGCCGTTGATGCGGTTGGGGTAGCACGTCAACGGTGTTGGCGTTATGCGTGGGTGGTTGACCTCGATATCAAAGGCTTCTTTGATAATATCGACCATAAGCTCTTGATGAAGGCAGTAAAGACACATACAGATTGCCGCTGGATTCTGTTGTATGTTGAACGGTGGTTGAAATGCCCGGTTCAATATCCTGATGGAAAGATCGAAACAAGTGACAGAGGAACTCCACAGGGTGGAGTTGTAAGTCCCTTGTTGGCCAATCTGTTTTTACACTACGCTTTTGACAAGTGGATGGGACGGAATTTTCCAACAGTCCCGTTCGAGCGATATGCGGATGATGTGATTTGTCACTGCAATAGTGAATCTCAAGCTAAAACATTACGTGTTGCAATTGAGAAGCGGCTTATAGAATGTCGGTTGGAGTTACATCCTGAAAAGACAATAATTGTCTATTGTAAAGAAGATGGCAGACGAGGAGACTACCCAAATTGTAAGTTTGACTTTCTAGGTTATACTTTTAGACCACGGGGAGCAAAGACCAAAAATGGTAAGTTCTTTGTCGGATTCCTGCCCGCCATGAGTAATAAAGCGGCCAAATCAATATGTGATGAAATGCGAAGCTGGCGGATTCATAATCGCACCGACAAATCTCTTGATGACTTTTCGCGAATGTTCAATCCCAAAGTGCGAGGCTGGATTAATTATTATGCGAAATTTTATAAATCAGAAATGTATAAGGTGTTTCACATCCTGAATCGTATAATAACAAGATGGGCCATGAGGAAATATAAGAACCTGAGAGGACGACAACGAAAAGCTACGTATTGGCTAGGCCGGGTAGCTCTTCGTAATTCCCAGTTATTTGCACATTGGCAAATACTTGGGATGCGGCCTCCGGCTGGACAATAGGAGCCGGATGAGTTGAGAGACTCACGTCCGTGTCTGTGAGAGCCTGGGGGTGAGATTCCTCCGGGCTACTCGACTGTTGACTTATGAAGTCGTTACCTAAAAAAAATATTTTTTACCTTCTTTTTTGAATTTATCACGTGTTGCCGCCAAGCGAATCTTGGCGGAACCATCTCCTGCTGGCAACAAGCCTGAATTTATTTATTTTCCAACGAAAATCGCATGACCCGAGGCTCTTCCTACAACCACATGGGCACGGCCTCTTATTGGCAACACGCTTTCTCTTGCTCAATATTTCAAGCGTAGACAATACCTGCTCCCTGCTTTTAAGCCTAAATAAGTTCATATAATCAAAAACAATTCCCTCTTGGCCATGAGCTAGCTCCCCAAAGGGGAAATCCCCCCCAAACCGCAACCTATGTGAGATCGCATACAAATAAGGAACCAGACATTTTTCGGCAAATTTGACCAATGTTCGCTCTTCACGAATCAGAAAAAATAGTCGCAAGGGAGACCCAAGACAAAGAGTATTATTACCTGGGTTTACATGGTAATTGCCATCTCGAGGAATTTTCCCTCCTGTCTCTATTACTGATGGGAGCTCACCCGGGAAAGCATCTGGAATTATAATTTTAAGCTGATATGTATCGTCAATTCTTTCATACCCCCTAGTTTCAGCAGAGAATGAGAATGATCCTTCCACCATGGTAGAATTACTTCTGGACGGAGAAATTGACAGCTCTGGATTGCCTGCCAGAAATTGTCGTAATCCTGGGATATCTCGTTGTCGCACTTATCACTCCAGTCGCCAAGGACTAGCAGTCTCACCGGTTATGACTTGAGTTCTTTTAGGAACAACGGTAACTGCTGCCAATGGCAAACCCATTTTACGTCTCAGAGTTGCTGAATTAAGCTTAGTCATAAATCTTTTCCATGCATGATTAGCAATAAAAACTCTGCATCATTTGCAGTCGTTAAAATTTCAAAATCCGCCTGGACCTGTTGCAGCCAATCCCAAAAGTTTCCTTCTAAATTCAATGTTGAATATTTTACCATATGCCACCGATCTGCAAAATCTTCTGAGGGATCAACAGGATTAGGAACACGAGGGACATGCTGATTCACCATTCTTCCCATCCCTGCGAGTATATTCTTTAACGCTGTTTGAATATCACTTTCGCCCTGATAGGCTCTTGCCGCAAGGGTAGTTATAATTATTGAAATGGGCTTTCCATCTTCGGTATTTTCAAACATCACATCACGGTGGCGCTTGAGGAGTTGGATACAGCGTTGCAGGGGTGTTTTCCAGGCATAGGTTGGCAATTCATCAATAGTAGCTGCTTTTGTCTGAAACGCACGCTCATGCAATAATTTCCTGGCCAGCTTCATCCTTGATTCAAACCAGAGGGCATAGCCTTGCGGATTGCTGATATTCCAGTTGTCACTAATTGTTGAGTACTCTGGATGCCTATCATCTGTAATCTCAATTGTTAAACATGAAACGTCACGGGCCAATATTTCAGACTTGCTTTCTAGAAGAACCGCGTCATGTACATGTCGCCTTCTGGCATCATTGGCCGGGATGCATGGAACTATATCCATATGGAAGCTGAGGGCGTCAGCATACTCGAGCCTCCAGCACCTATGCTTGCTGCTGACTTCTTCCTTAACCCCGCGTGCGTTTCTGTAAGCTTTAATCTCTTGACCCACAATTGCTTTTAGATCTTCCTGGGACTGCCTGTCTTTTGACACCCCCTCCTTTAGCTTGCAGGCTAAGTCTAAATCATATTCTTCCTTTTCGGAAAGTGGACGAATAGCTGTTCCCAATCGAAACGAGCCCTGTGGGAAAACATGAGGATCACATTCAGCGCAGACAGATTCTGAGCGGCCAATCCATTCACCAATATCGTCATAACGCTCTTTTGCCTTTTGGTAGGTAGAGTCTGGAAGATCGAGAATCTCAATCATTGATTCAAACACAGCTTGCTTGCTGACAGTTCTCATTATATTCTCCATTTATAAAATGCTTAATCGCTTCAGAATCGTGTGTGAAATCGTGATCCGCCCTGGTGGTGAGATCTTCGATTTTTGAAAAATCATCCATCGGCAACGGCAGATCGGATTCAAAATCAACCCGTTTTATCTGATCAGGTCTGAGCTGTAGATTGAGGTAGTTCATTGCGCTCTGACTCTGTAAAGAAAGAATGAAGCTGATAAACTCCTTGTGCTTCCATCCGTTGACAAGGCCCCATTTGCGTGAGGTATCTGTGCCATACATTGTTTTGGAATGACCAGTACCAATCGTCAGTATTCGAATATCCGCTTGATTGACTCCTAGACGTCGCTGGGCATCAATCATTGCCGCCAATGCCGGGTTGTTCGCCCAAAGACCCCCATCCGCAAGAAGATAATGATCAAGCTTGTGTGGCTCAAAATAGGTCGGCGCTGAGCAGGAAGACAAGACTGCATCTTTAACCAGCACGTCATTGTCACGAGTAAACTCCTCAGAATAACCTGACTTCAGGACATGAACGCATCCATTTCCTATATCAGTAGCAGGAAGGAGAAGAGGTTTCTCTATCTCACCCAACCGCTTATTCAAGAAGATGTCAGCCAATACGCTTTTGAGATATTGCGTATCATAAACGCTGTCGAACATAGGCTGGAGCGTGTTCTTCCACTTTTTTCCAGGCCAAAAGAAAGCTTTCTTCTTAAAAATACTGGCACCATGTTCTCTGTACATTTCAACGATATCAGTGGCAGCCACACCTGTGGCAACTCCTGCCGCAATAATAGAACCGGTGCTCGTCCCTGCGAGCATATCAAAAGACTCATACAGGTTTATGTTGAGACGTTCTTCAATGCAGCACAGAATATGAGCGGGATATATTCCGCGAATCCCACCACCATCAATGCTCAAAATTCTGAAAAGTTTACCCATGCATAAGCCTCATTTTTTGTCCTTCGGGGGACATGGGTCATTTCCATAGCTGTTGCCTGCTCTAATCTTTCCATCCTGTCCATGAATTTTTGTGTCCGACTTCTGGTTTCGGGCAATATTCTGAGCCACTTCAATTGCTTGAGCCTGAGTGCGAGTCACTTTCGTCGCCATACTGTTCCCTGCGCCTTTTACAGCCCACCCATCTTGATGTTTTACAACATGTTGATTTTTTCCTTTTGCCATCTTTTTCCTCCTGTTAATATTTTTATTCCGTCAACCCAAATACCCCACATAGAGTACACCTAAAGAATCAAATACCCTGCTGAAGGGGCTCTGTCTTTTTTCACCTGATTTTCATAGTAAGTATTGTCCTTAAAAAAACAAGAGGATTATTTATTTTAGTTGATAAAAATGCATTTTTAGTGCAAAAAAATGCTTATAATTAGGCTGAAGGCTTTTTAAAGCCGTTTTTTTGCACTTTCACTACCCAGACAAAATAACAACAGGAAGCCGTCATGCTTATTGAATTTAGTATCAGCAATTATCGCTCATTTTGGGAAACCCAGACACTGAGTATGGCTGCGGGCCCAATCAAGGAATTGCAAGAGGAAAACAGTTTCACTCCCCCAGTGGAAGGATTTCCCAATCTGCTCAGGTCAGCTGTTGTGTATGGACCAAATGGCGGCGGCAAAAGTAATTTAATTGCCGCTCTAGACTTCATGCAAAGACTTGTCTTGTCATCATCCAAAGAAAGCCAGGAAGGGGAATACATCAAACGTAAGCCATTCCTTCTCCACTCTCAGGGTCCTTCTCAGTCAAGTGAATTTGAGACTATTTTTATTCAGGATGGTATTCGATACCAGTATGGTTTTGAAACTACAGAGAAGCGAGTGACTCACGAATGGTTGCTGGCATACCCTGGCAACAGGGCTCAACGCTGGTTTGAGCGAACCTACAACCCTGAAACAGAGGAAGAAGAATGGTATTTGGGCGCTAAACTTACAGGACCCAAAAAAACATGGCAGAACTCTACCCGCTCAAATGCTTTATTCCTCTCTACTGCTGTTCAGCTGAACAGTGAACAGTTAAAGCCTGTCTTTGCCTGGTTTAAAAAGCTAGTTATTATCCGCCATGGAGAATTAATTGATAAAGGTTTCACGGTAAAAAGTTGTGAAGACAAGGAGAAATGTGATGATATCCTGAAATTCTTGAAGGGAGCAAGTATCCTTGTCGATGGAATTGAAATCAAAGAAAGAAAATTTGAGCCTTTACAATTCCCTTCTGATCTCCCGGAAGAGGTGAAAAATTTTATCAAAAAGGACTTACCGCAATCTGTTAAAGACGTCTTTTTTAAGCATCAGTTAAGCGACACAGGGGACTCTATTTCTCTTCCTTTGCAAGAGGAGTCTGATGGAACTCAAAAGTTATTTGCCTATGCAGCTCCCTGGCTCGACGTTTTGAGTAATGGCCTTGTTTTGGTTGTTGACGAACTAGACAACAGCTTTCACCCTCACTTAGTACGCTATATGCTAAAGCTGATCCATGATTCGGAATCAAACAGGGAAAACGGTCAACTTATTTTTTCAACCCATGACACCTCTATCTTGGACACCAAAATTCTACGCCGTGATCAGATTTGGTTCACAGAGAGAGACAGTAACTATGCAACACAACTTTACCCTTTAACAGACTTCCACCCCCGAAAAAAAGAGGCCCTAGAGAAAGGCTATCTGCAGGGGCGTTTTGGAGCATTGCCATATATTGGCGAGGTAAAATTCTGATGGGAGGAAGTGACAAACTATTTCACAAACGTAAAGCTCGGAGCAAGGCTTCCCTCAGGAGGAAACTATCAAAAAGAGACCAATATGACTTGGTGCTTATTGTCTGCGAAGGAGAGAAAACTGAGCCTAATTATCTCCGAGCCCTAATTAACGACCTAGAACTCAACACAGCAAATATTAAAATTGCAAAGAATGTTGCAGGTTCATCACCTCGTAAAATTGTCGACCTTGCTTTACAGGAATACAAAAAAGACAAAGAATACGACAGGGTCTACTGTGTTTTTGATAAAGATCGACACACAGACTACAATGAGGCTATTGACGTAATAAAAAGAACCAGAATGGGCAAAGGGCATATTATACTAGCAACCACCTCTGTACCCTGCTTTGAATTCTGGATACTGCTCCATTTCACCTACACAACAAAACAATTTGATACAGGCCCAGGCTCGATTTGTGCTAACGTCATTTCTGATCTTAAAAATCACATGCCTGGATACGAGAAAGGCGACCTCAACACATATCATGCAACCAAAAATCTCCTACAAACAGCCATATTAAATGCAACAAAAGTTGAGCATCATTGTGAAACTGGCGGTACCGACATGCCATCGACAAAAATGCATGAACTTGTCGAATACCTTCAAAATTTGAAAAAATAGCCCAAAGAAACGTAACGCACCATAAGCAGCAGTGGTTCGGATCACTTTATATTGCCACATTCACCTAAAAAAATCTTAATTTATCCTAGGTTGACCTTGCTGTGATTCAATTTCAAAAGGCCATATACATATATTGGATTTTAACGGAAAGGAAAGTCCAACTATCTCCCTATTACCCCGCCCATTACGGATCAATCATATGTCAACATTAATATCTAAAACCTCGTCCATATTGACTGCAGGTTACAGGATTGAATGAGTTCCAGAAAGTTCTTCCTGTGATTTTCCTTGCAAATTAATGCACTAAAGACAATAGTAAATATGCCACGTTTGACGGTAAGGTGATCGATTAAAAAAAAATTCTTTCTCGGGTTTTAATTAAAATATCCAATTGGAGTTCATTATGGATCCTCACAACACCCCAGAACCCTCTCATCCCGAGGACAATAAAAAAGAGATTACCATTACAGTCACGGTCGGAAAGCATGTCAATCTTGCAATGCAGCAGAATTCTGTCCCGATTATTCGGGAATTGATTATCCGCAATCCAGGTGATTCTGTTTTACAGGATATTGAGATTTGCGTTGAATCTGATCCCGCATTTATGCGGCCGCACTCAGTTAGTGTACCATTATTTCTGTAAATTCAGATAAGGCTTGGCAAGAGCAGGCCAT
>JAHLLM010000077.1 GCA_020444175.1 Desulfobulbaceae bacterium
TATGTGAGCAGGCCTGATCGTTCAAAGATGAGGTGCAGCTGAATAGTTACAAAAAATCTACTTTTTTTTCGAATGAGTACTGCTCCTTGCAAAAGTGCAGATGAATGTGGTCGCGCAGCTTCACTCAAACTCTTTTTTGAATTCAGAAAATTCCTGCCGCAAGGTATCGAGTTCATCCCGCAGGCCCTCTACCGTCTGTTCCAAAACAGCCAGCCTTTCGCTTCCGGATTGCGCAGGTGGGGACAGGGAGGAATCCTGAGTGGCAGCAGCGTCCATACTTTCAATTTGCGGCTCACCGGCCAACAAATGCGTATAGCGGCACTCCTTGCGGCCCGGCTGGCGGGGAAGCCTGGCCACAAGATCCATTTCAGTGAGCGCCTCAAGCGTTGCCTCAACCTCCTGCAGATCATTGAACCTGTAAAGTCTTTCCGTCCGGCCCCTCAATTCACCTACTGTTTGTGGTCCTCTCAGAAGCAGCAGACAGATGAGCGCCGCCTCCTTGTCGAGCAGATTCCGCACTTTGACGAAATTTTCATTGTACTTGGCAACCCTGCCACTATCACTTCGCCAGACACATTTCTTCTGGATAAGGCTGTCCACGGAGAGCATAACCGTGGTTTCATCATAAGCCACGACAGGATCACGATTTGATTTCTGGTTGCAGGCATTGACAAGTGCATTGAGCGACAACGGATAATACTCGGGAGTCGCCATTTCCTTTTCAATCAAACAGCCGAGTACACGAACTTCAACCTGATCAAATAAATCTTCCATAGGAAGCTCAATTCTCCGCGAGTTTTTCAGAGAGTTCCGTTACGGCCATGGCATAGCGGTTGGAGTGATTCCAGGCAGTGATCGCCTGGAAATTCGGATAGCCGGCCACATAGCGCATACCGCCATCTTTTAATTCCAATCCCACGATGGTCAGTTTCTTGTTTTCCGGGGAAGGAGGCAGATTGACTCCCTGGGCCGCAGCCACCTCCGCCATTGGAACCAGACCTTTCCTGCCTTTTTCATAGGCCGCCTTTAATGTATCATTCTTCAGGTGGTCACCAATTTCTCTATAGATAGATGCCTCAAAAACCCAGCCATAGCGATGCAGATAATTGGCAATACTTGCCAGTACGTCCGCTGTGGAAGCCCAGACATCACGCTTGCCGTCATTGTCAAAATCTACGGCATATTCTCTGAAACTTGAGGGGATAAACTGGGTCTGGCCAAAGGCCCCTCCATAGGAGCCTGTTATGGATAATGGATCTACCTGATTTTCACGGCAGAGAAGAAGAAAGTGGACAAGCTGTTTGCGGTAAAAGGTCCTGCGCCGCGGATAGGCGTCAAACATGGTATTTAAGGTCTGAAATATATTGAAAGCCCCTTTATAGCGGCCATAACGGGTTTCAATCCCCCATATTGCCGTAACGACTTCCCGTTCAACCCCTATTTCCTTTTCAATCTTATCAAACACCTGGCTGAATTCTTTGAGCTTCTGACGACCCTCCATGATGACTTCACGGGTGATAAAACGCGGATAATATTCATAGTAGGGTTTTGCCTCCCACTGGGAATCCATCAATTCAAGAACCCGACGTTTCACCTTCAATCCCTTGAAAAGCGAATCTATTTCCTCCTGTCTGAAATTATGACGGAGACGCAGTTCCTTAAACAACCCCTGATAGCGTTTTGAATTAAGATCAATCAGTTGCCCGTCCGAGACAAGATCCGCAGCTTTTGGCGTTGCGTCTTCTGCCGGAGCGGCAGTAAATGAACCGCAGATCAAACACGCTACAACAAGCAAAGAAAAAAAAGCTTTACCACCCATATGAAAACCCCTCTTTTATTCTTCAATCATCAAATTTCGAGTTTCACGCTACCACATACGATGAAAAGCTTCAATAAAGGCATCAAGTTGATCTGCAGGAAGTGCATTTATGCCGGCAGCAGCTTCCCTGCCCCCTCCCGTGGGAAAACGCCGACACAGATCAACTGCCCCCTGTTTATTCTTTAAAGGCGCACGAACACTGACAAGAAAAGTAGCATCGCCATTGTCAACCAGCAGGGCGTGGGCTTTTTCCTGCATTTCCCTGGCCTTTTCATTACTGAAAACTCCGGCAACCCGACGCGGCCAGGAAACAGCCGGAAATTTATAAATACGGCCCGAATCGCTTTCAGAAAAAGGCGCGGCCGCCCGGGCCAGCTTCATATCCTGATCATATCCTTTTTTCAGGCGATCCAGCACATCTGACTCCCGGTAAAAGGCAAGCGGATCTTCATAAGGCTGCACTGCCTTAAAAAGCTCCTGTGGCGTACAGTGGAGATCGGACAAAACGCGGCCATAGCCATTATAATTCATTAACTCGCCAAGCTCGCGAAGGATGTCGAGCTCCCCGGCAGAGAGCCCCAGGTCTTGAGCCGCCTCAGAGGCAGCAACATGAAGATTATCCCCAAATGCAGCAACCACGGCCCAGGCCCGGAACTTGCCGCCAAGAAGCCGATCAACAATAAGACCGGTGCAGATATCAGGACTTGCATCGATTGTTGCCTTCAGATTACCGGCCGTGGGAATATCCCCGGCAAAATGATGATCAAAGTAATCAACAGAATTGCCCCGGTCCAGCAGGGAAAGCAGCGCGGGCATGTTACTGTCCATGGAAATATCAAGAACAGTAATCCGCGCCTTTTGGACATCAGGCTGCGAAGCGAGCTGTTCAAGAAGCCTGATATCGCGTTTTACACCGGAAATGAGGAGAGCCTCTCGCGGCTCGTCAAGCCGGAGCTGGTGAAGTGCGCAGATACCATCGGCATCACCATTGAATACATCGTAATTCATAAGTAGTTTTTTTATAGTTAAGTATTAAGCTTAGGTAAAAAGCGCTCAATCAAACTCAAGCACATCACTTCCCGAATCAAAATCAAATCCCTTTTCAAAATCGCCACTCAGACCAAAGCCAAGGGTTTCCCCAAACCCGACAAGGGAAAACATGAGGACAATACGCTCATCATCAGAATTTTTTTCCGCCTGAACTTTGACGGCCCAGCATCCGGGATGATAAATGAGCCCGACTGAGGCGCTGACAGTTTCATCAGTATGGAGGGACTGCTGGATGTCTCCTTCGAGAAAAAGCGTATCCGTGAGTCTGGTCAGAGCCTCGGCATTAAACTGATTGACTTCGGAGCCCTTGGTGTAGCGGTAATCAAGCGACAGACTGTCACCCCTCTCCGAGGCATAGCGGCTGTAGAGGTTATACATCCTTACCCCCTCACCATAGACATTGTAGGAAGTTTCGTATCTGGTTTCCCAGCCCGGCAAAGGGTAGACGTTCAGCGTCAGAAGAATATCGGAAAAAGGTTCTTTGTCCCCATCCACACCAGATGAACCGCTGCGCGCCTCATGAATGTCATAGGACTGCTCCAGCTTGAGATAGCCGATATATCGATTGAAATAACTGCCGTTATCATTGCCGCCCACACGAAAATAATTGTTCACGCTATAGGTCAGCAGATTTTTTAACTCAAGCTGATCAACGTCGTCAATGCCGGGTAACCTGTCCTGGTGATCAACTGACACATAGGTGTAATCAATCTCCGGGCGTATAAAATGATTCAGCCACGAAACCGACCCGACATTCAAATCAAAATCCCTGGCAACCGTGGTGGCAATATTGGCATTGAAATCAAAGGCTGTTCTGATCTGGCTGTCATCGTAATCCCAGTCATTATCTCCGCCACCCTCAGCATCAATGCTGTAAAAGGTCTCCTGCAGTCCGCCGCTGAGTGTCCCTTCAAAAAAACTGCCCAGGGGAAGCGGAGCCGTCAGGCGCGGATGCATATTAAGTCGATGCTCTCCAACCCCTTCATCCCGGTAGTAGTTGACATATTCAGAATTCCAACTGAAAGTCAGCGGCATGCTGTCAAGCTCAAAGATGCTGTTGTAAAGCAGTCTGGGCAGGGTGTTAACCTGTCCTTGTTTTGAAGAATCATCCACCAGATCATCAATTGCCACAAACTGGCCGCCGAAATAAGAGGATGCCCAGGATTTGCCCAGTTGCACCTGGGAGGTACGATAAGGAAGTGTTTCCTCATCCAGCCCGCGATGAAACTGCTCTAAAAAATCTTCATCGCTATCCTCAAAGCCGTTGGCATAGTCGCCGAATTCCTGGAGATAATCCCGATCAGAGGCAAGATCCACATCCGCCTTCAAAAGGAGATTGCGGCCAAAATCATGGTCAACTTTGCCACGCAGCCAGTAGCGATTTTTCTCGGTCCTTAAATAATCATCGGATTTATAATCATCGTCCCCGGTGTCTTCCGTCTTGTCCCTGATATATGTGGCGGCAATGGTTGCCCTTGAATTGTAATCCGCAACATACCGAAACTCGGCACCGGCAAAAACACCGCGTTTGGCAAGATAACCGGGATAGAAGGTAATATCACTGCTTGGAGACAGATCTACAAAAAAGGGAGTAATCAGACCGGAGCCGCTTCGGGAAGACTGGGAAAATTCGGGAAGAAGAAAACCTGTTTTTCTCTTTGTATTTCCCGGCAGGACGATATAGGGCATATAAAAAACAGGCACACCCTTAACCCTCAGCACCGTGTGCTTTAATACAACTGTCTTTTCCAGCTTGACGATTGTCTCGGCAGAGTGGAACTGCCAGGGAAGTTTTTTTCCTTCTTCAACCTTGCAGGTGGTAAAATCGCCATCCTCGAAACGGTAGGTAACGGCATCGTTTTTTTCCACCTTTTTCCCGGAAAAATGAAGGTTGTTCTCAGGCACAAAAAGAGTGGTGTCGCTTAAGGTGGCGGTTTCATTATTCAGATCAATGAGCGCCTCGCCGGCATCAACATCCTCGTTGGTATTGCGCATGGACAGATTGCCCCTGGCATGCACCAACCCCTCTTCCAGGTTATACCTGATCCAGTCAGCCTTTATGGTCAGCGCGTCGGGTCGGTCATCCTCGACCCTGCGCAAGACAACATTGCCCTCGGCCACAATATTATCCGGTTTCCGATAACGGCTGATCTTATCAGCCGTTATCTGCCACGGATCCGACATAATATCCCGGGCACCGCACTGTGACGCCCACAGGCAGGCAAAAACAGAGAGCAGACCGGCAACTTTCTTTTTGTTCAGTCGCTTCCTCATCAATCCTTCAGGACTGCTCCCGTGCTCCCTGAAGAGACCATTTTGGCATAGCGGGCCACATAACCTGTGGTAATTTTCGGTTCCGGCGGCTGCCAGGACTCTTTCCGCCTGGCAAGCTCCTCATCATCAACTTCGCAGTGGAGCCGTTTGCCGGTAATATCCACCACAATTGTATCTCCCTCCTGGATAAGGCCAATGGGACCGCCATCAGCCGCCTCCGGAGAAACATGTCCCACGCAGGCGCCCTGGGTGCCACCGCTGAAACGGCCATCAGTAATAAGGGCAACACTTTTTCCGAGCCCCATACCGATAATAGCAGAAGTGGGGGAAAGCATTTCCGGCATTCCCGGTCCGCCTTTGGGACCGCAATAGCGAATAACAACGACATCGCCCGGTTTGATTTTACCGGCAAGAATTGCACTCTGCGCTTCTTCTTCCGAATCATAAACCCGGGCAGGACCGCTATGGCACATCATTTCCGGGGCAACAGCCGACTGTTTGACAACCGCTCCTTCCGGAGCCAGATTGCCGTAAAGCACGGCGATACCGCCCTGCTTATGGTAAGGATTATCAACGGATCTGATAATATCATTATCCCGTACCCGGGCTTTGTTCAAATTCTCGCCAAGGGTATGCCCGGTGACCGTCATCACCTGCTGGTGCAGACCGGATTCTGTTTTTAACAGCTCGGTCATAACCGCCTGTACCCCTCCTGCCTCATTGAGCTGCTGCAGGCTGTGTGACCCGCCGGGGATAAGACTGCAGAGATGGGGCACCCGCTTACTGACCTCATTAAATGATTTCAAGGGAAGCTCAACACCTGCTTCCCTGGCAATGGCGGGCACATGAAGAACCGTATTGGTGGAACAGCCAAGCGCCATATCTACGGCCATGGCGTTTTCAAAGGCCTCCCGGGTAGCAATGTCCCGAGGCTTAATATCTTCATGAAAGAGATTCATAACCGCCATACCGGCCTGTTTAGCCAGACGGATACGGGCCGCAGCAACAGCGGGAATGGTTCCATTGCCGGGAAGTCCAAGCCCAAGGGCCTCAGTCAGACAATTCATGGAATTAGCCGTAAACATACCTGAACAGGAACCGCAGGTGGGGCATGCCGCATCTTCAAGTTCGTCGAGTTCATCCATAGTCATTGTCTTGGCCTTTACCTGCCCGACCCCCTCAAAAACACTGACAAGATGAACATCCTTGCCCTGAAAACGCCCGGTGAGCATGGGGCCCCCGCTTACCATTACAGCCGGGATATTCAACCGAAGCATGGCCATGAGCATTCCGGGCACAACCTTGTCGCAGTTTGGAATGAGAATCATAGCGTCAAAAGGATGGGCCATTCCCATAATTTCCACGGAATCTGCAATAATTTCACGACTGGCCAGGGAATATTTCATCCCCTTATGGTTCATGGCAATGCCGTCGCAGACACCAATGGTTGCGAATGAAATCGGTGTTCCCCCGGCCATGCGAACCCCGGCCTTGACTGCTTCCACAATTTTATCAAGATGTATATGACCGGGAATAATTTCATTGTGAGCATGCCCGATACCAACAAGAGGTCTCTGAATCTCTTCATTGGTATATCCCATAGCCTTAAACAGTGACCTGTGGGGCGCCCTTTCCAATCCTTTTTTGACGGCATCACTACGCATAACATTTCCTTAATTGTAACTATTAATCTTTATTTTGGTTGTATCGCAATCAGGTGATTTAATCATTTAATATCCTTGGGACAGATCAAGACCTGGACAGTGATGTTATTCATATGAGTAAACAATTCAAACTAACGTTTCGCCATAAAAAGTGTCAAGGCAAAACTTTCCACTTGCCAAGTTGTGCTGTTTGTTTTTTATTAGGAATCACTTTGAAGTCCTTAATAAAAGCTCCAATAACACAGCTTGCACCATGCACAGGTAAAGTGCTATAATATAGAATTCCATTTAAATGGATACAATTGTCTGTCAATGAAATACCTTTTTGGACCCGTCAACTCAAGACGTCTTGGTCTCTCTCTCGGGATTGACCTCATTCCTGACAAAACATGCAATTTCAACTGTATCTATTGTGAAGTAGGTCCAAACGTTCATTTTACCTGTGAGAGAAAAGAATATTCTCCGACCGACGATATTATCAGCGAAATAGACTTTTTTCTTGAAAACGAGAACAAGTCGAAGTCAATTGATGTCTTCACTATCACGGCAAGCGGCGAACCGACCCTCCATAGCGGCCTTGGACAGGTCATCAGCCATATCAAAGATAAATCATCACTCCCGGTTGCAGTTCTGACCAATGGCTCTCTGCTCTTTCAGAAAGATGTACGTCTTGAGCTGCAGCAGGCTGATATTGTCATTCCTTCACTTGATGCCGCGCTGGAAAAAAGTTTCCGCAGAATTAACCGCCCTGCACCATGTGTAAAATTCTCAGATATCATTGATGGACTCTGTCTTTTTTCACAAGAATTTTCCGGCAGATTATGGCTTGAAATTTTAATTGCCAAAAACATCAATGACTCTGATGAAGATATACAGACGCTCAAAAAGATCCTGCCCCGCATCAATGCGAACAGGATTCAATTAAATACGGTAGCCCGACCGCCGCTTGAATCATTTGCCGCTCCAGCAACGGCTGATGAACTTCAGGCCATCGCTCAAAGGCTGCCGGGAAAAGTAGAAATTATTGCAGATTTCAGCAAAAGACAAAGAGGGGTTGCCGGATCTGCAGAAAGAACAAAAATTATTGAAATTCTTCAAAGAAGACCGTGCACCACATCAGATATCTGCGAGGCCTTAGACCTTGACGGAGAATCAACCGCTCAACTCCTGGAAGACATGCAGGAAACGGGTGAAATTGTTCACATGGTGCACCAGGGAAAAAAATATTATCAAACAGCGCATACCTCCCAAACAGCCATTCCCCCTCTACAGTCAGCTAAATAGGGTTGTATGCCGGAAAAGGAAAACATGAACGAAGACAAAAACACGGGCAGTCCGAGCGAGGACAAGGCTGAAGAGCCCAAAAAAGCCGAGGCAAAAAAAAGTAAACCCGCGGCAAAAAAAACCACTCCTAAAAAAACATCCGGTCCGGCTGAAAAAAAAGCAGCGAAAACCACAGCAAAGGAGAAGGCCGCGACGCCTAAAAAGCCCAAAAGCCGCCCCAAAAAGGCCCCGGCAAAAAAAGCCGCTGAACCATCTGCCAAGGAAACTCAAACTCCTGAAACAGCAGGGTCAGACACGGTTGAAAAGCCCAAAAAGACCAGAAGCAGGCCCAGAAAACCGGCTGCGAAAAAAAAGCCTGAACCTGTGAAGGAAGAAAAAACTGCCGAAGTTGCGGCTGACGATGTGATTGCCAAAGCAGATAAGCCCCAGGCAAAGACACCTAAAGGAGAAGAAAAAAAACAAGCCGAGCCGATCGAGGAGAAAAAGACGTCGGAAACAATCGGGGACGGCGAAGCGGCTATTGAGAAGAAACCCGCACAAGAAGAGGAATCAAAGAGCAAACCGGCAAACAGAAAGCCGCGGCCTCGCAAAAAGCCGGCCAAGAAAACGGTTCAAAGCAAACCGGAAAACAAGCCTGCCGCCACGACACCTGTTGCGGAGGAGAACCATTCCCAGAAACTGCTCATCAACTCAGATGAGCCGGAAGAGGCACGCATCGCCCTTATTGAAAACGGCAAGCTCGACTCTTTCCACGTTGAAACTGTTTCCAGCGCCCAGACCAAAGGCAATATATACAAAGGTATCATCACGGCCATTGAACCAAATCTGCAGGCAGTTTTTGTTGATATGGGAATTGCCAAAAACGGTTTTCTGCCTTTTGGGGACATACACCCTGAATATTACTGTAAGGATGTTCCTTCCACCAAGCACTGGAAGGATCTCAAGATCCAGGAAGTCATCAGAAAGGGCCAGGAGGTTCTTGTTGAAGTTGTCAAGGAAGCCACCGGCAACAAGGGGGCAAGTGTCACGACATATCTTTCCATGCCCGGACGTTATGTCGTTCTCATGCCGGGCAGCGACAGCCATGGAATCTCCAGGAAAATAGAAAGCGAAACCCTGCGCAAAAAATTAAGAGAAATCGTGCTATCGGCAAAGCTTCCCGAAGAAATCGGCTACATCGTGCGGACAGCAAGCAAGGATGTAACAAAAACCGCGATGCTCAGCGATATTCGCTACCAGCTCAACCTCTGGAAGGAAATCAAAAAACGAGGCCAGACCATGGACGCCCCGGCCCTGGTTCACAAGGAGCAGGATGTAACTGCCCGTTTTCTTCGTGATCATTTCACTCCGGACATCAAGGAAATTCTGGTTGATAACCAGGAGGCCTTTGACCAGGTTGTCAACTTTCTGGACCTGCTCCCGGCGCGCCAGCGCAAGGCCAAGGTAAAACTACATAAGGGCGCCAGGCCCATATTCAACCTCTACCAGATAGAAGATCAGATAGAGCAGATCTATCAACCGTCAGTACCACTGCCATCCGGCGGGTCCATTGTTATCAATCCAACGGAAGCTCTCGTGGCCATTGATGTCAACTCCGGACGCACTTCAAAAGACAAGAATTTCAGTGAAACAATATTTCTTGCCAACATGGAGGCAGCCGAAGAACTTGCCCGCCAGCTTCGGCTGAGGGATCTTGGAGGTCTGATCGTTGTCGATTTCATTGACATGCGTGACAAAAGACATATCAAAGAGGTGGAAAAAAAGGTCAAGGCCTGCATGAAAAACGACAAGGCCAAAGTTGACATGAGCCGCATTTCAAAATTCGGCCTTCTGCAGATTTCCCGACAGAGGCTGGGTCCTCCTGTACAGAAGGGAAGTTACATTGCCTGCGATCATTGCCAGGGACTTGGGGTTGTACGCTCCGTGGAAACCATGGCCCTCGCCCAGCTGAGGCGGATCCATACCGGAGCCATAAAAAAGAACACAGAGACTATCACCTGCCATTTCCCGCTGACCATTGCCCAGTATATGCTGAACCAGAAACGGTCCGACCTGCTGGAGCTTGAAAAAAAATACCAGGTGCGCATTCATATTATTGCTGACCCGGACATGAAACCGTCCCAGTCAAAAATTGAGTTCACCAGGAGTGATGAGAGTTAGAAAAGTGACTAAAGTTTAAAGTGACTGAAGTGACTAAAGTTTAAAGGCCCTATCCCCCCATAACTTTAGTTCACTTCAGTCACTTAAATTCACTCCCAGCTGCCCACATCGGCGTCTTCTTTTTCACCGCCTTCCCTGCTGTCTCCTCCAAGGGAAACGATATCAATTTCACCGTGCTCGCCGGGGTTTGCATACTGATAAGGATTGTCCCACGGATCGGCAGGAACTCCTTTCTGCAAATAGGGACCGTCCCACTTATCTTCTCCGGGGTTGACCACCAGGGCCTCAAGCCCATCGGTCTGGGCAGGATAATGCCCCACATCAAGACGGTATGCGTCCATTGCCGCCATGAGCATTCCAATCTGGGTCTTGGCTGTTTTCTGCTTTGCCGTACCAAGTTTTTTAAACATGGCAGGCCCGACCAGAGAGGCCAAAAGACCGAGGATGACCATGACGATCATCAACTCCATAAGAGAAAATCCGCCCTGGCAGCGAATTCTGCTTCTTTTTTTCTCTGGTATTCCCACTTTCGATTTTTTTTCCTGCATCGTACCCTCCACTAAAACCTGTGATAAACTCACACAAAATACCTAAACGAAAATTGCGCCCCGCAGGATAAACACATTACAGACCTTCCGGCGACACCCGGACGTATTTTCACCATTAAACGACATATATGCGAGACCGCTCAACTGTCATTTCCTTCATTTTTACTGACACACTACTTGACCCGCAAGAATTCGTCAAAGCCTAACAGGCTGTTGAAAAACTACTGCGCTTGCTGATACTGCGTCAAAATTCGGC
>JAHLLM010000014.1 GCA_020444175.1 Desulfobulbaceae bacterium
TTTTATTAGATTTTATTCAGCAACTTCCTCTATGCATATTCCACAGTATCTTCTACATGGAACTCATTATCTTTACTCCCAAACAGTGATCAGTGAACCCCGAGCCCAGACCGCAAAACTCATCCCTGTCTTTCCGCCACCCTGACTATCTGACTGGCCATACAACCTGCGCCAAATCCATTATCAATATTCACAACGGCCATTCCCGGAGCGCAACTATTGAGCATGCCGAGCAGGGCCGCTATTCCTCCAAACCCGGTTCCATACCCGACGCTTGTAGGCACAGCAATGACCGGCGCCTCAACCAACCCGGCCACAACGCTTGGCAATGCGCCTTCCATGCCGGCTACAACAACAAGCACTGCTGCTTCAGACAGCAATTCGTGGCGGGAATAGAGCCTGTGTATTCCCGCCACTCCGACATCATAGGCTGCTTCAACCCTGCAGCCCAGATTTACAGCAGTTACCCTTGCCTCTTCCGCAACCTGCACATCGGATGTTCCGGCAGACAATATGCCAACCAGGGGCTTGTTTTTCGAAATTTCACCGCCGAGCTGACGCGCCACAATCATGCGGGCCTCTTCGTGGTACATGGCTTCCGGGAATTTATGGCAAATGCTTTCGCCTTTCTCTTTAGTTACCCGCGTCGCCATGACCACGCCAGGCCGCTCAAGCATACTGGCAAAAATTGAACATATCTGTTCTGCGCTCTTATTCTCCGCAAAGACAACTTCAGGGATACCTGTCCTCAAATTCCGATGATGGTCCAAACAGGCAAAACCGAGGGGATCAGGATTCATTCTTTTAATTTCCCGGAGAGCATCGTCAACTCCACAGTCTCCTTCTCTCACCTGTCTCAGCAATTTTTCTATCCTATCGTCATTCATATTCTCTCAACTTTCAACCCTGTTTCTCCCTTGATTTTTAGCCCTGTACAAGGCGGCGTCCGCCCTGCCCAGCAACTCACTCCACGTCTCTTTTTTGTCTTTCGAGCTTGCAGCGACACCGATGCTTACAGTTATTTTAATTGCAACTTCTTCACAATGAAATGTGTTGTGCTCAATCATCTTTCTCAGATCTTCCGCAAGATCACCTGCTCCTTCCACATCAGTCTCCGGCAATATGACGGCTATTTCTTCGCCTCCATAGCGTGCTACAACTGCCTGATCAGCATCAAAACGGGCAATGATGTCAGTTGATCGCAACCTGCTTGTCAGCATTTCGGCAATACCGCACAAAACAACATCACCGCATCCATGGCCATAACTGTCATTAACATTTTTAAAAAAATCTATATCCATCATGATAACGGAGAGTTCATGATGGTGCCGTATTGCCCTGTTGTGCTCCATGTGCAGAAACTGATTCATATAACGATGATTGTATAAACCCGTCAGACCATCGGTGACAGCCATTTCCTCCAACTCCACATTAACCCGCTGCAGCTCTTTTTCAGCCTGTTTTCTTCTTGTTATCTCCTGGGCAAGGTCCTCATTCAACTGACGCTGCTGCTCAAGGCTGTTTTTCAAATCATGGTTTATTTTTTTGCTCAGATTAAAAGCGTTCTCTGTTTTTCTCACCGTTATAAATGCAATGCACAGAGACAACAAAACTCCCATTGTTGCCGCAACAGCCAGAATAATCCTGTTTTGCCTGGAAATCGCATGCATATTTCCCCTGGCATCGGACAAAATCGAGTCCTCTACGAACTTTTTCAGCTCCGTCACCCTTTCCATAACTTTTTCCAGCAGGAAAAAAGCCTTCTCTTTCTGTGACTGGTAAGCAGACATTTCGTTAAAATATCGATCATAGGCATAGCTGCTCAGCGCGGAAAGCCCGTCCTCCAACTGCTTCACATCACCGAAAACGTCATCCATGATCCTCTTGGCCTCTTCAGGGTTCTGGTCAGATACATACTGATCGGCCAGAGCGACAGCGTCGTGCAGATGTTCATGAAGCGGCCCTATATCGGCAAACATCTTCCTCAAAACAGGGTCAGGGGAATCATTTTGGCCATACCAGGTAAAATGATCCGGAGCAGTAGACTGCACATCAAAATCAACTCTTTCCTGTTTCCTGATTTTTGCCGCAATTTTATTCACGAACTTTTGATGCTCCAGCTCTCTTTCCCTGAATGTCTCAAAAAGAGGCAACAACTGCCCTTCACGAATTTCTGAAAGGGAAACAATCCTCTCTTTAATTGGCATAAGGGCCACCAGGCTGTCATAAAACGACTGTCCGTCTTCCAGAAGTTTGTCGATATGCTCTTTTACTGCATACGGGCGGGCAATTTTTTCAATTTTGTCCCCAATTTCATTAAAATCATCTTCAAGATCCATCAGCTCATGTTGAATATCCTCAAATCCATGGACAGAAACTTCCAATTGCTCAGGAATTTTTCCAGCCTTGACGATATTCATCCGCATTTCATTCACCCGTCCCAGAAAATAAACCGCGTCAATCGTGACTTCCATGGCTTTTTTATTGGCATCCATGGCCGACAGGGCATAAAAGGCCAGAAAACCCAAAAAAAGCGAAACAGATAAAAAGGCAATCATCAGCCTCTTCTGAGGTGACCTCCCGGAAGATGACAGAGAGGATATATGTGTATTTATACTTCTATCCAAAATTTTACCTTTTTTAATCTTGCCCAGCTCATGGATGAAATGCTAAATTCGGCAGAATCCGGACAGTCAACTTGATGATATCCACTCAGCAAAACCACAAAACGTGGCCTACAGGCTCCAGACCGTAACGGTTCAGAGCTGCCTCGCATAGGCAAGTCGACCTGCGGAATCTCAGCCTCTACCCTGCGAGCCCTCATACCTCAGGTAAACTGAGTGCAGCAAAGGCTCCGAAGATGTGATGCAGCTGAATAGTTACATTTTAAGAAAGCTGCGTTATTATAAATAACGCTTATTACTATATCATTATCATTAACCTATTCTCAAAAAAACTTATTCCTAATACGATACGACAAAGACCATGCCGAATACTTTTGATCATCGATCACCAAGAAGCTGGACAAAAATCCAGGTTGAAACAAATCCAGGGCAGGCGGAACTTATCGCTTCGTTCATAACATCGATAACCGGACTTGGAGTTGAACAGTCAATTGACCAACCCGGCTCATCTTTACCTGTTGCAACTGTAACGGGGTACCTTGAAGACAAAGATGAAATCCAGATCAAACAGCAGGAAATCCTCTCTTTTCTGGAAAACCTTTCCCCCAAACCCTCTCAAATAAACTTTGAAGAAATTATCGAGGAGGATTGGGGAAAAAACTGGAAAAAGCATTATCGCCCGACACAGATTACTGATCGTATAACCATTAAACCGACTTGGGAGAACCATACTCCCAAAAAAGACGAAATCGTTATTGAAATCGACCCAGGTCTTGCCTTTGGGACCGGCCTTCACGCCAGCACGCGCCTTGCCTTACAGCTGACAGAAAAGGCCTTTTCTCTGAATCCGCCTCCGACAACCGTGCTTGATGTGGGAACCGGCACCGGCATTCTCGGTATGGCCGCTGCCTTTTTAGGGGCAACGGATGTTACCTGTATTGATAACGATCCGGATGCAGTTGTCTGCGCCCTGGAAAATGTCAGCCAAAACAAACTCTCATCCACAGTTAAGGTAAGCGGTATGGACCTGGATGACCTCCGGGGTACCTATGACCTTATTATTGCAAACATCACGGCGGATGTTCTCACTCTCCTTGCACCGGGGCTGACCCGGCTGCTTGCCTCACCCGGCCAACTCATCCTGGCGGGCATTTTGAAAGGCGACCAGGCACAGGCCATTGAGAAGACCTTCACGGCCCTCGGACTGGGGGTCTGCGACTCCCCGCAGGAGGAGGCCCAGGACGGAGAGGAATGGCAGGCCTTCAGATTCGTCCGGACCACATAAACTCATGAACCCTCGTCTGAGGAATCAAAAGGAAGAGAATGCACCGTTTTTTCATCAAGCAAAAAGACATTGACGGCCCCCTTGCCAGACTTTCCGGCGAGGAGGCGCATCATCTACGCACCGTCAGGCTGAAACCAGGTGAGAAGGTTGAACTGTATGATGGAACCGGAAACGTATATCAAGCCCAGATCCAGAGCAAAGACAAAGCTGCACAGCTCATTATTACAGGTCACACAATGCTTTCCAGGCCTGCGCCGGAACTCTCAATTGGACAAGGACTTTTAAAAGGGAAAAAAATGGATTTTCTTCTGCAGAAATGCACGGAACTCGGAGTGAAAACCTTTATCCCCTACACATCACGTTATTGCGTGGTGACTCCTCCCAAGGAATCAAAAAGTGACCGCTGGCAAAAAATCAGCATGGAAGCCTGTAAACAATGCGGCAACCCCTTCCCTCTTGACATAAAGAACACCTGTTTATTTGAGGAACTCCTGGAAAACACCAATCAGTATGCCACAAAACTCATCTTCTGGGAAAAGGAGACAGCCGGCAGCATCGCGAATTTCAGCACTCTTTCATCAACACCTTCAATTCTTGCACTTATCGGCCCGGAAGGCGGCTTCTCTGAAGAAGAAGTTAAAATGGCTGTTGCAGCGGGCTTTACATCGCTTTCTCTTGGCCGGCGAACCTTGCGGGCCGAGACAGCGACACTTTCCATTACGTCTATCCTGCAGCATCTGGGAGGAAATTTATGAGAGCCGTGGTACAGCTTGTAAAAAAGGCGTCGGTTGTGGTTGGCGACGAGACAGTGGGGGCAATCGACAGAGGCCTCCTTGTTCTCCTCGGGGTCAACAAAGATGACAGGGAGCAGGACGCCTTGTATCTGGTTGAGAAAATTATCAACTTGCGCATCTTCCCGGACGAAGAAGGAAAAATGAACCTCTCGGTTCGCGATATAGAGGGAGAAGTCCTTGCCGTCAGTCAGTTTACTCTCTTTGGGGACTGCCGGAAAGGCAGAAGACCCTCTTATTCCCATGCCGCCCCCCCGGAAATGGCCAATCGTCTCTATGAATTTTTTGTAGAAAAAATGCAAGCACATCTGCCGGTCAAAACAGGGACCTTCCAGGCCATGATGGAAGTGGAACTCATCAATGACGGGCCTGTTACTTTACTTGTTGACTCGGGAAAGAATTTCTGATCTCTCTTTTACGACTTTGCCGATTTTTACGTCTTCAGCCCCTCTCGCTTTAAAAGGCCGACCTTGAGCCAACATTTCCGCATGGCATTTTTTATTTGTTCGTCTTCTATCTCAGCAAGAAGCTTTTCGAACTCTTCCACACTCTGTTTATCGGGCTCACTTCTGACAACAGGAGTTTCCGCCCGGCTGTCGCCCTCGACAACGGGTCGGCCAAGCGTACTGTCAAGCTGGAAACGTATATCCGTGAACTTCTCCTTTTTCAGACGCTTGTTGATCTTATGCAGAAACATTTCCTTGAGCATATGGAGCTGCTGCATCCAGACGGAATCAGATACGCTTACCCAGAGAACACCCTTCCTGATTACATACGGCTGAGCCCGCCTGGCTATATCAGCACCGACCAATTCATCCCAGAAAGTAAAAACGCGATGGAGCTCGACCCTCCCTTTCCAGCCCTTTGAGGCAATGAGAGAGTTGAGCAATGAATGTATGGGTGTTGGTTTGGCCATGGGAAAAGTTTTGAGTTTTGAGTTTTGAGTTTTGAGTTTTGAGTTTTGATAAATAATAATCTCTTCTTGCCTGATTGCAAAGAAATCATTATATAGTGTGACCATCCGTTAAATGAACATAATCAGTTATCTTAACGCAAGTGGCTTATCGCCCACCTGCGTTAATTTTTTTTGTAACTATGTTTGTAACTATATATAGAGTCCCCTGCTTAACTCAATCCGGACATTACGTTTAATAGTTACATCTATTATATAATAAAGGAGAATCAGCCATGGGTTTTCGCTGCGGCATTGTCGGATTGCCCAATGTGGGTAAATCCACCATTTTTAATGCCCTTACATCAGCAGGTATCGAATCTGCCAATTACCCTTTTTGCACCATTGAGCCCAATGTAGGCATGGTCCCGGTTCCGGATGAACGTCTTGACAAGCTGGCAAAACTGGCAAACACCAAAAACAAGGTAAATGCCCAGATGGAATTTGTTGATATTGCCGGTCTTGTAAGCGGCGCAAGCAAAGGTGAAGGACTTGGCAACCAGTTTCTTGGCCATATACGCCAGGTCGATGCCATCGCCCATGTCGTTCGTTGCTTTGAAGACAGCAATGTTGTCCATGTGGATGGCGCTATCGACCCTTTGCGTGATCGGGAAATCATCAACACGGAACTTATCCTGGCTGACATGGAAACAGTCGGCAGAAGACTGGACAAGACAAGATCTCAGGCCAAGTCTGGCGACAAACTTTTCAAGGCACAGGTTGTTATATTGGAACAGTTGCAGGAGTTGCTGGACAACGGGAAACCTGCCCGGCTCCTGGAAACAGATGTTACAGGCAAAGCCCTTTTGAGAGAGCTGTGTCTGCTCACAGCCAAACCCGTCCTGTATGTGGCAAACGTTGCTGAGGAAGAAATTTCCACAGGCAACAAATGGGTTGATGCGTTACAAAATGCCTCAAAAGACGAAGGGGCTGCCGTGGTTGTTATCTCCGGGGCCATTGAAGAGGAACTGAGCACCTTAAGCCAGGAAGAGCAGAAAGATTTTCTTGCCGACATGGGTATGGAGCAATCAGGGCTCAACCGTTTGATCAGAGCGGGATACGATCTGCTCGGCCTTATCAATTACTTTACCGTGGGAGAAAAAGAAACCAGAGCCTGGACCATCCACAAAGGCACAACAGCTCCCGGGGCGGCAGGGGTTATTCATACCGATTTCGAACGAGGCTTTATACGGGCGGAAATCATTTCCTACGAAGACTATATATCCTGCGGCAGCGAAGCGGCAGCGAAAGAAAAAGGCCTGTGGCGTTTAGAAGGAAAAGAGTATATTGTGCAGGATGGAGATTGTATAAACTTTCGTTTTAATGTTTAACTGCAAAAATTCAAGGAAACTTTTCTCCACCTTTTGACGGTTTCGTATTCATGCCCTTTAGGGTGAAAACCCTCTCAACCGCCGCCGGAACGTGTGTAACTTGTTGATATTGCGTTAGCGGATGGTCAGATTCAGGACTTTTTACCCTAACAGCCTGCTAAAGGGCATAAATGCGAGTTCATCAACTTTTCAACCTTGAACCCCACAACAGGTGTATCATGCTCACGACCAACAAAGATCAACTTGTCTGCCAGTCGGTGATCGGAGAGATCACCTCGCCTCTGGGCGGCATTAATCCTTATCGAATCAATCCGGATGGCCATTCCGATGTTTACCCCGGAGTGGGCGGCATTACATATAATGTACGTATCGGCGACGCGGCCTGCGGACTTTTTGCCGACCATGTGGAACCAGGTGTCAGCATCTCCAACTTTACCCAGTTTCAAGGACAGCCAGGACCAAACAGGGCATTGAATATTTTTTCCTGCGTCGGTAATGTTGCCAAGATTGTCTCCGGTGAAGCCCAGGGAAAAACAGGAAGGGTCACCGGCAAGCATGGAGGAATAGACCACGTTCTTATTGATTTTGAACCTGAAATCCTGGAAGAGCTGGTTATTGGCGACAAAATTCAGATAAAAGGTTTTGGCTGCGGTCTTTCGCTGACCGATTTCCCGACCGTAAAAACCATGAACCTCGATCCTGACCTGCTGGCTGTAATGGGTATGCAAGACATCGGAGACGGAAAGATCGAGGTTCCTGTTACCCATATCGTTCCCGCCAAGATAATGGGCTCCGGCATTGGCCACTCCCACAGCAACTCAGGGGATTATGACATTCAGCTCTTTGATCGTCCTACTGTTGAGGAGTACGGCTTATCGAGTCTGCGCTTTGGAGATATCGTGGCCATAACCGATGCAGATGCCACATATGGCCGTATCTACAAAACAGGGGGCGTTGTTATTGGCGTGATTGTCCATTCCGATTGCGTGCTGGCAGGCCACGGTCCCGGTGCCATGGTGGCTATGGCCTCCAAAGAAGGACTGATTGTTCCCCGAATCGACAGCACTGCAAATCTGAAAAATTACTTTGCAAAACTGTAGATTCCTTCAGAAGGTGTGGGCTATGCCACACTTGAAACTCATAACTTAAAACTCGAAACTCTCAAAATGACCGACAGACAACGACTAAAAGAAATTATCCTGGAAAAATCCTTTCGCAAGGGCAAATTCAAACTCACCTCCGGCCTTGAATCTGATTTTTATTTCGACGGCAAACAGACAACTCTCTCAGCCGAAGGCGCTTACCTCTGCGGCAAACTTATTTTTGAACTGATACGAAAACACCCGGAAAAAATTGGTGCGGTGGGCGGCATGACTCTGGGAGCAGATCCCCTGGTGACAGCCGCCTCAATTGCCAGTTTCCTGGCCCAGGACCCGATTCCAGCCTTCATTGTCCGCAAAGAGTCCAAGGGCCATGGCACGAATCAATTTATTGAAGGGCAGAAAAACATGCAGCAAGGCTGCCTGGTTACCCTTTTAGAGGATGTGGTCACCACGGGAGGCACTCTTCTCAAAGTTATTGATCGCGTGGAGGAACAAGGGTATAAGGTAGCCCAGATCATCACTGTGGTCGACCGCCAGGAGGGAGGAGCTGAAACCCTCAAAGAAAAGGGCTTCACACTTGAATCTCTTTTTACCAGAGATGAATTAATGGCGGACGCGTAAAAAGGCTCAAAACGAGCCGGAGCAACATCCTAAATCAACAAATTAAGATACCTGAACCTGCTCCAATCGTTTTTTTTTACGATTGGAGCAATTAATGGAGGCTTGATTCGTCATGAAGTGTCGAAAATGCGACGGGGAACTTGAAGTGAAACGCTCCTGCCGGAGGGTTCGGCTCAAATGTCGAAACTGTCACCGTGAATATCAGATCCACGAGGTCGCTTCCGATCTTGACGAGAAGACCTCCGCTATTCTGGAGCAATACACTACTATTATATATGATTGAGTTTTATGTTCTGGGTTTTAAATTCTGAGTTAAGGCTTGGCCAATTTGAACTCAAAACGCTGAACTCTGAGTTCTTTCACCACTCCAGCCTGAAGCTGTTATCCAGGGGACTCACTCTGGCCAGTTTCACCTTGATTATATCACCGGGGCTCACATTATAACCCTGATTCAAGGGCAGGTCGCCTTCCAGTAAAACGTTGGTCAGCACAACCTGAATACGGCGCGGCTGAATTTCCAGCACCAGGACTTCCACCCTGCCCCCTACCCCAACCTCACTGGCAAGATATTTAAACAGCCAATACCTGTGCCGGAGCTGACGCACCTTGCCGGCCCTGGCCTGGGCAGTCATAATAGCGGACTGGATGTCCCGGCAGTCATTCAGGGTATAGAGAGGCCCCTTGCCCTGAAGAACAGAAGAAAGTTGCTGCTGCATGGCAAGATCAAGCATTCGCCTGATCGGTGAGGTAATTGTGGTATACTGTTGGGCGCCGACCCCGCTGTGCTGCTTTGGTTCTGTCAAAAGATTTCCTCTTGAAAGAAAACGACGCTGTCTGAAATTGGTGAAAAGATCCCGCGCGATACCTTGAGACAGTCGCTTTCGCGGAGGCTCCTGGCAACGATAGAGGGCCGGCACCTCTCGGTCGGCAAGATACTGGGCCGACAGCATATTGGCGAGAACCATGAACTCCGCAACCAGCACCCTGGACCGGGTATCCACCTCCGCCAGACGAACCTGTACCTTGCCGTTATTGCCAACACTGATATTGACATCAGGAATGGGGATGACAAGAGCTCCGTTTTCCACCCGCCTGGCCAGCAGCCCGGCACTCAAATCAGCCAGGCACTGCAGCTCATCGTCCGATCCGGCACTTAAGAGTTCTTCCGCCTGATTATAGGTAATGCGCCGCTTCACCCTCACCACACTGCGAACCATTCTAAAATCAACAACTTCCGCTTTTGGCGTAAGCTGCACAAGACAGCTTATAGCCGGGCGCACTTTCCCCTGGATGAGGCTGCAGGCCCCTTCGGAAAGCTCCCTGGGCAACATGGGAACATGCTGATCAGGAAAATAAAGGGAAGTCCCTCTTTGGCGGGCCTCACGATAGAGATCATCATCCGGCTTAACGAATTCGCTTACATCAGCGATATGAATGCCAACAAGATAATTGCCATCGCTCTTTTTCTCTATATGGAGGGCATCATCGAAATCGCGGGTAAACTCCCCATCAATCGTCATTAAAGGAAGATCTCTGAAATCCCGGCAACCGCCCGCAACAAGGCTTTCCCCATCAGGCTCTTCAACCTGTCCCACTTTTTCCAGAAGTTGTCCGTCAAAATCAACGGGAATCTCCTCTTTTAGAAGAGCGATATTTTCATCCTTTTGCCAGATACCGGCTTTAATCAACAGGTGAAATGGATCATGGGGCCGACTGAGTCCTGCTTTTTTCAACAGATCCTTGGCAAGTTCATACTCCGGCGCATCACTGCCATGCAGATAAAAATCCTTGATCATGTCCAGGCACTTTTGGCGATCCTCCCAGTCCGCATGGATATCACCAGCCATAATTGCCTTAAGCCCCAGTGCACCTCTATCCATCAACTCCTGACGGGCCTCTTCCTGTTCCGCTTTTTCCCGTAGCTGCTCTACTGTCTCTCGGGAATGCACCTGGATTTTTCCAGCCTTAAACCTGAAAAAAAGACGGTCGGAAAAAACAGCACGCATAAATGCCGCTTCCTGATCATCTGCGGCATTGTCTCCGAAACAGAGGTCGGCCAGGAAACGGGGAGTAAAGACCGTCTGGTCTTCCTCAACGACAAGCTCCCAGACCTCCTCAAGGTCAATCATATCAATCATGCCCTGTCGCTTCCCGGCAACCTCCTGCAGCATACGCATAAGCTCCTCTCTGGAAGGAGGAGCAGGGTGTGTCTGCGAAGACTGGTGTACCACCCGTGCTACCGGCATATTCATCTCTTTGCCATTCTGGTTCATAATCCGCAGCTTTTTCCCCTGGACCAGCAGAACAAGAGCGCAGTAAAACCTGCCCTGATCAACATATTCTATAATTTTTCCCTGCAACGTAATTCCCGGATGAAAGTTTGATGGATTCAAAAAAAGCTCACAAACCGACCATCCGCCAACATACTATCGACAGGTTACGTAGCTGTCGGCGGCGGTTGAGTGTTTTTTCACGAAACCGTCAAAGTTTTAAGTTTTAAGTTTTAATGTTAAAGGTTAAATAAAAGAAATCGACTTGGCTCGACGAGCGTACGAATAGTTTTTTCCCTAACAGAACAAGCACCTTCAGACTCTTTACCGTTAACTAGTGTCTGTCCATAAATAGGGCATTTTTTCGAGATCAAGGATTGCGCAAAAAATTACCGAAGGCATATATGCGATATTCCGAGGATAATTTTTTAAGCATGACGCAGATATCGGGCAAAAGGGCCATTTATGGACGGACACTAACTAAAAGAGGAGACCTTAATGGATTACCTGGAAGAAAAGCAAGTTAAATCGGGCATTGTGGCTCTTATTGGTCCACCGAATGTGGGCAAGTCCACCTTGTTAAACGGCCTGCTCGGACAAAAAATATCCATTGTATCGGCCAAACCTCAAACCACGAGAAACAAAATCCTCGGGATTGTCAATGGCGATGATTATCAAATCGTCATCATTGACACCCCGGGGATTCATAATGCCCGGAGTCCACTTAACCTTGAAATGGTCAAACTTGCCACAGACAGCCTTTCCGAGGTGGATGCTATCATTTTCATGATTGACACGACCTTTCCCCTGCCGGAAAAAATTCACTCAGCAACCCAACACTTGCAAAACACCAAATGTCCGATCATACTCCTGCTGAATAAAGTGGATCTTGTTGAACGCGAAAAGCTGCTGCCCATTCTTGATGCTTATAAAGCCCTTTTTGACTTCAAAGCCATGATTCCCATCTCCGCTCTCCACCAGGACGGAACGGAACTTCTCATGAAAGAGCTGCTGCAGATTCTGCCTGAAGGGCCGAGACTCTATCCCCAGGACATACCCACCGATGTTACGGAGCGCTTTATTGCCTCGGAAATAATACGTGAGAAAATTTTCCACCTGACCAGCCAGGAAGTCCCCTATTCCTGCGCCGTGCTTATTGAAAGGTTCAAGGAAGATGAAAAAAAGATTGCGATAAACGCCACTATTTGCGTGGAGAGAAAATCACAGAAGGGGATCATTATCGGCAAGCAGGGAGCCATGCTGAAGCAGATCGGTCAGGCTGCCCGCCTTGAACTCAAGGAGCTTCTCGGTATTAATGTTAATTTAAAGCTGTTTGTCAAAGTGCAGAAAGACTGGTCCAAGGACACACGTTTTCTAAAAGAGATGGGGTTTGGTTAAATTTCACCCAGTGACTGAAAGCGACCTTCTTTGACAATCACCTCATAGACCGGCCTGACAACATCTCCGAATTCATCAAACTCCACATTGCCCATAAGAGTGTCATATTTTTTGCTCAAAAGAGCCTTTTTTAATTCCATGGCTGTTATATTTTCACAGCGGCTTAAGGCATCCCTCAAAATCATCATAATTTCATAGGCTCTGGAGGAGCGGGCGGTGGGGGCAGAGTCAAACTGCTCTTTCATCTTCTTTGCAAAGTCAAGATAGGCAGGTTTCGGGTTCTGCGGATTAATAAAAGTAACAATTGAAAGCCCTTCAACCGCCTTGCCAGCATACTGCAGGAGCGTTGGTGTCTGAACCCAGATACTTGCCAGAAAATGGCCGGCATAATTCAAGTTTCGTAGTTTCTGAAGAGCGACTCCCGTCATGGTCGCTTCGGTGAGAAAAAGAACCGCATCGGGGCGTGACTCAAGGAGCAGGTCGGTGATCTGCTCCCAGTCGGCATCCTCTTTGGACGAGAACCTCACCTCATGCAGTGATCCGGAAAAATTTTTTCTTACATGCTCCACATAATCGACAACAAAACCAGAGTTACTCATATCCATGAGCACAGCCAGGGACTTGACTCCTTTTTTTCTCAAAAGTTTGGCCGTTTTCACCCCGTAAAGCGTGCAATCGACAGAGGTGCGCAGAAACAAATCATCCATATCGCTCAGCTTGTTACTGGCCGAATAGCCGGTAATGAGGAGAGTGTCCTGGGAGGTAACTAAAGGAAGGGCTATGATGGTGTTCGCAGAGTAACTGTGACCGATTATGGCGACAACACCCTCATCGACGAGTTCCTGGTCAACTTTTTTTATTGTCTCTTCACTGTTTTCATCGTCACGAACAAGAAGCTCGATGGGTCTGCCATGGATTCCTCCGCTGTCATTGATTTCTCTGGTCGCAAGCATTGCACCATCACGAATCTGCTCTCCGGCGGAACCACCCCGGCCGCTCAGATTAATCGACAAACCGAGCTTTATCGGTTCAGGAGGAGACTGACTGCATGAGGCTAAAAAAAGGGCAATGAGGAGTAAGAGAATTTTATTTAATGTAAATCGACATGCATTGCATTCCATGGCGTCCTCTCAGAATTATAAATTTGAGAACTCTTGATCACATTGCAGAAAAAAGCAGCAAAAAAACATCTGTTGGCAACATGAACAAATTGCTCGTCTGTCTGCGTCAGTAAGCATTTTTCGCGAGACAGTTACATGTTTATGTATCCAGATGCTATCACAATATTTTTTACTACTCCAAACATTTTTTGACAGCCAATGATGATAACTGTATGATACAATGTTTACCGCTTCGAGTCGGTTCAAGGTGAACGGTTGCATGTTCAATTCAAAATTGGATGAAATCGCATTTATGCCCTTTAGCAGGCTGTTAGGGTGAAAATCCTGAAGCTGACATCAGCCAACGCAGTATCATAAAGCACCTGCGTTGCGGCGGCCATTGAGCGGTTTTTTTTATGAGACCGTCAAAATTTTCTAGACGGTAAAAAAATGAACAGAGCCCATTTAACCTTGAATATCGACCTTTGAACACAGATAAGGAGTTCTTACCATGACAGAAGTACGAGTCCGTTTTCCTCCGAGCCCAACAGGCTACCTTCATATCGGGGGAGCCCGCACCGCTATCCTGAACTGGCTTTATGCCAGAAAACATAACGGCAAACTCATCCTGCGCATCGAGGATACTGACGCCGAACGTTCGACCAAGGAATCCATTGAAGGAATCATCGACGGCCTCACCTGGCTGGGTATTGACTGGGATGAAGGCCCCTATTTCCAGACGGATTTTTCCGAGGACCACGCCAGAGCCGCCCAGAAGCTTTTGGAAAGCGACCAGGCCTATAAGTGTTTCTGCACAAAGGAAGAGCTTGAGGCCAAGAGAGAAGCAGCCATGGCTGCCAAACAGGACGTCAAGTATGACGGCACCTGCCGCAATCTGAGCCCAGAAGAAATCAACGCCAAAGAAAGCGCCGGCATTCCCTCCGTCATCCGTTTCAAGGTTCCTCATAAAGAAGGAGTGGTGGGCTATGACGATAAAGTACTTGGCCGCATTGAAAGGAAATACACGGATATTGAAGATTTCGTTATTGTCCGTTCCAATGGAAAACCGCTGTACCTGCTTTGCAATGTTGTAGATGATATCCGAGATCGCATCAGCCACGTCATCCGGGGACAGGACCATCTTACCAATACCACACGACAGCTTCTGCTCTATGAAGCCCTGGATGCGCCTATTCCCACATTTGCCCATATGCCTCTCACCCTGGACCTGAAAAAAGCCAAGATTTCCAAACGAAGCCATGGCGAGATTGTCGCCGTGCAGTTTTATCGGAGAAAAGGTTTTATTCCCTGGGCACTGGTCAACTTTCTGGTACTCCTCGGCTGGAATCCCGGCACGGAACAGGAAATTTTCACCAAAGAAGAGCTTATAGAGGCCTTTACCCTGGAACGCATCAATAAGTCGCACTCTATTTTCAACTACAGGAAGGATGACCCGAAATTTTTCACCGATCCCAAGGCCATTAATATCAATGCCCATTATCTGCGTACCATGCCCATTGAAGAAATTGGCATCCTGGTAAAAAAAGAACTGCAGGAAGCAGAAATATGGGATGATGCCTATGACGCTGAAAAAAAGGAGTGGTATCTGCAAACCCTGGATATGATCCGGGACCGCTTTCATACCTTAAATGATTTCACCACATCGGGACGGGCCTATTTTGCCGATGATTTTGAGATAGAGGAAAAAGCCCTTAACAAAAACCTTCTCAAACACCCGGACCTGAAAGAGTGGCTGCCAATGCTTGCAGACCGCTTCGATGCTCTTCCCGAATTCAACAAAGAAAGTGCGGAACAGGCGGCAAGGGACTTTGCAGAAGAGATTGGAGTGAAACCGGGTATTCCGATTAATGCCTCCCGAGCCGCTATCACAGGCCTTGTCAAGGGACCAAGCATGTTTGAACTTTTTGCCCACATGGGAAAAGAGAAAGTGGTGAAACGCCTGAGAGACTCAGGCAAGTATTTTAAAAACTAATTTTTAGCCACGGAACCCACTGAATCAACGGAAAGCAAAAAAAGTGTTTTTCCGTGTTTTCCGTGTTTTCCGTGGCAATCTTCTTACTGATATGACTACCAACGAACCCATTAAATCAAAAGACTTTATCCGGGCAATCATTGCCGAAGACATCAAAAACAACAAACACGGTGGCAGGGTTACCACTCGTTTTCCTCCTGAGCCAAACGGTTTTCTCCATATCGGCCATGCAAAATCGATATGCCTCAACTTTGGAGTTGCAGCGGAAAACAATGGTGTCTGCCACATGCGTTTTGATGACACCAATCCCAGCAAAGAAGAAGAGGCCTACGTCGAATCCATCAAAAAAGACGTGCAGTGGCTCGGTTTTGACTGGGGAGACAAACTCTTTTTTGCCTCGGATTATTTTGACAAACTCTATAAGTATGCCGTTGCACTGATCAAAATGGGCAAGGCCTATGTTTGTGATTTGCCCCCTGAAGAAATGCGACAATACCGCGGCACCCTGACAGAAGCAGGAAAAGACAGCCCATTCCGCAACCGCAGCGTGGAGGAAAATTTGGATCTCTTCACCCGCATGCGGGACGGCGAGTTTGAGGACGGCAGCCGGGTGCTGAGGGCCAAAATCGACATGACCTCCGGCAACATCAACATGCGGGATCCGGTCATCTACAGAATCCTTCGCGCCCACCATCACCGCACGGGAGATAAATGGTGTATTTATCCCATGTACGACTATACCCACTGCCTGTCCGATGCCATTGAAGGGATTACCCACTCCCTCTGTACCTTGGAGTTTGAGGATCACAGACCTCTCTACGACTGGGTGCTCGACACCCTGCAGACCCCATGCCATCCCCAGCAGATCGAGTTTGCCCGCTTAAATCTCACCTATACGGTCATGAGCAAAAGAAAGCTCCTGCAACTGGTAAACGAAGGCCATGTCAGCGGCTGGGACGACCCGCGCATGCTGACCATATCAGGAATCAGGCGCCGGGGTTACACGCCGGCTTCTTTGCGAAGCTTCTGTGACATCATCGGTCTTGCCAAGAGAGAAAGCCGGGTTGACATGGGCGTTCTGGAAAACGCCATCAGGAACGATTTAAATGATACAGCGCCACGGCGCATGGCAGTTCTCCGCCCCATCAAGTTGATACTCACCAATTACCCTGAAGAGCAGGAAGAGATGCTTGCCATAGCCAATCATCCCAAAAACTCGGACATGGGCACGCGCCAAATCCCCTTCTGCCGGGAAATTTACATTGAGGCGGACGACTTTCTCGAGGAAGCGCCCAAGAAATTCTTCAGACTCTCTCCAGGGCGCGAGGTAAGATTGCGGGCCGCTTATCTTATCACCTGCGACAGGGTGATAAAGGACGAACAGACCGGAAAAATAATCGAACTGCACTGTACCTATGATCCGGAAAGCCGCGGAGGGTCCGCACCTGACGGACGCAAGGTCAAGGGCACCCTGCACTGGGTTTCCGCCCGTCATGCCATTCAGGCAGAAGTGCGCCTTTACGACCGCCTGTTCAACGTGGAAAATCCTGACGGTGACAAAAATACGGACTTCAAGAGTCATCTGAATCCAAACTCCCTGGAAATACTGACCGATTGCTTCCTTGAGCCGCAACTGGCCAAGGCAACTGCCAACGACCATCTGCAGTTTGAGCGCCTCGGGTACTTTTGCCGGGACGACAAGGAGAGTACGGAGAATACACCTGTGTTTAACCGCACGGTAACATTGCGGGACAGCTGGGAAAAAGTGACGAAAAAAAAATAAATACTGCTTGATCCTAACACGCTAACATTTTAACATTCCTCCCCAACTAACACATTGTGAACATCCAATGAACACATAAAGACTATCGCATAAAATTCGCCAACGGCGTTTATCACTTTCCGGGAGAAGAAATGAGCTGGAAAAACCTGACCATTGGTAAAAAAATTGTCCTCGGCTACTCAGTTATTATTCTGCTCCTGGTTGCTTTCAGCGCCCTCAACTACTTTGGCATCGGCCACTTGGTGGAAGATGCCGAAGAGGTTATTGCCGGCAACAAGCTCAACGGCATTCTGACCCAGAGAGAGGTGGACCATCTTAACTGGGTGGCTGAACTCAGTTCCTTTCTCAATGATTCGTCTGTCACCACCCTGAAAGTGGAAACAGATGATCACAAATGCGGTCTGGGCAAATGGCTTTACGGGAATGGACGAAAAGAAGCCGAAAAGTTGATCCCCAGCCTGGCCCCGCTCCTGAGAGAACTGGAAAAGCCCCACCTGCATCTGCATGAATCAGCAATAAAAATCGATGATGTTTTTGAAGATGGGGATGCCTCTCTTCCTGTCCGTATAATAGAAATTGAGGCTGCCCATTACAACTGGGGCGCTCATGTCCGGGACGGCCTTATTAACGAAAATTCGGACATGGACAACGTCGAAACCGACCCGACCAGATGCATACTGGGCCAGTGGCTTCTTTCCGATCAGGCCAAGGACGCCTATGAAAAAGGCGATCCCGACTACAAAAAGATATGGGACAACATCGCCTCCCCCCATGGAGCCCTGCACGAATCAGCCACTCGTATCAAGAAAGCCCTGGCCGCCGGGGACACACAAGAAGCCATCCGCATCTTTCAGAATGAAACCAGCCCCAGACTTGAAGAAACGACTCGCATGTTGCAAGATCTGCGTACAGAGGCAGAGCATGAACTGCATGGCATGGCAGAGGCCAACAAGATTTTTATCCAGCAGACCAATCCAGCTCTGAAACAGGTCCAGACCATCATCCATCAGCTGCAGAAAGAGACCAGAAAAAATATCATGAGTGACGAAGGTCTTCTCTCTTCAGCCAAAACAAACCAGTCCCAAGGAATAATTCTGGCGGCAATAACACTTGTGGCCGGTTTACTTATTGCTTTTTTCACGACCCGGGGACTCATAAAAATCCTTAGCTCGGTTGTAGGCCAGCTTGACCAGGGCGCCATTGAGGTGGATTCAGTCTCAAATCAGATTGCCGCAGCCAGCCACAATCTGGCTGAAGGAACCTCTGAGCAGGCCGCTACCCTGGAAGAAACCTCATCTTCACTTGAGCAGATGGCATCCCTCACCCGTCAAAATGCGGAAAACACCAAGCAGGCGGACATAATCATGCGGGAAACACGTGATGCAATCACTGCGGCCGACGACTCCATGAAGAAACTCACCGTTTCCATGGAAGAAATTTCAACCGCCAGTGCTGAAACCCAGAAAATCGTCAAAACCATTGATGAAATTTCCTTCCAGACAAATCTGCTGGCCTTAAACGCCGCAGTGGAAGCGGCAAGGGCCGGAGAAGCCGGAGCGGGTTTTGCCGTGGTGGCGGACGAGGTGAGAAGTTTGGCCATGCGGGCCGCCGAGTCGGCTAAAGACACATCAAGTTTGATTGACGCTACCATGGAAAAGGTTCGCACTGGAGAAGATCTTCTTTCTGAAACCAGCGGCTCCTTTGATCTTGCGGCAAAGGCATCCGACAAGGTCAGCAACCTGGTGACCGAAATCGCCACCGCGTCCAGCGAGCAGGCCCAGGGTCTTGACCAGGTTAATAAAGCTGTTTCAGAAATCGACAAGGTGACCCAGGTCAATGCCGCCGTTGCCGAAGAGTCTGCATCAGCTGCTGAAGAACTTACCGCCCAGGCCGCATCCATGATGGAAATTGTAGCTCACCTGCAGAGATTAGTTGGTGCAACTACAGAAAAGAAACCCGGCAGGCCGGAAAAAGCCCAAACAGACAGGGAAACAGAGACAAAGCGGTCCGCAGGCAGGGAAAAGCAGCAACAGGCTGCCAAGCAGCTGCCATCAACACCGAGTAGCGGCAAAGGGAAGAAGACATCAGGCGGAACAAAATCACCGGAAGACGTAATCCCCTTTGACGAGGATGATTTCCAGGATTTTTAATAAAAGATAGGAATCAGAGAGGTAAAGGGGCAAAGGGTATGAACGCATCCCTTTGCCCCTTTCTTTATTATTTCAAGAACGTCTCGGCTTCATCCACATCAAGCTTACTGCCGATTATGAGTGGAACCCGCTCATGGAGTTCACTTGGTTCGATATCCAGAATATTAATGCCATCATCCGTGACCGCTCGACCGCCGGCCTGCTCAATGAGCATTGCCAGAGGCGCCGCTTCATAGAGCAACCGAAGCTTCCCGTATGGCTTTTCAGGGTTTTTAGTGTCTCTCGGGTAGGCAAAAATACCGCCGGCAATCAGGTTGCGATGAAAATCCGCCACAAGGGAGCCGATATACCTGGCACTGTAAGGTCTCCCTTTTTCCTTATCCTCTTCTTTCAACGAATCGATATAAGCACGTACATTTTCCATCCAGAACTTACTGTTTCCTTCATTGGCGCTCAGGTATTTACCCCGCTCAGGAGTCCTGATATCGGGATGCGACAGGTAAAATTCTCCAACACTAGGATCAAGAGTAAAGCCCTGCACTCCCTCACCGGTTGTAAAAACCATCATAGTGCTGGATCCATAAAGTATGTAGCCCGCGGCAACCTGTTCACTTCCTTTTTGCAGGAGGTCACCAAGCCCCCCCTGTCCACTTGCCGACTTACGGCGATGCACTGAAAAAATTGTTCCGATATTGACGTTTACATCAATGTTTGAAGACCCGTCAAGAGGATCAAAGGCCAGGGTATATTTGCCTTCATAGCCTTCCTTGACAGCAATAACATCCTCCTCTTCTTCAGAGGCCATGATACAAAGATAGCCGCAACGAGCCATTCTTTTCTTAATCGTGTTGTTGGCAAATTCATCAAGTTTCTGAACTTCTTCCCCTTGAATATTGGTTTTGCCCGACATGCCCAGAACATCGGCAAGTCCAGCCATATTCACTTCGGCGGAAATAGTTTTTCCTGCAACTATCAACTCATTGAGGAGGCCGGAAAGATCGCCCGTGGCTTCGGGATGCAAACGTTGACTATCAACAATATGGCGGATAACTGTTATTCCTAGTGGTCTGTGCATTTTTTACTCCAATCCGAGTCACTGGTTAAAAAAGTTTACATTGTTAAGTATTGCTGGTTTTAAAAGTTAACATAATTTATTCGCAGCAATCAACCATTTAACTGAATAACCATTCAATAATTTGATATATAGGGATCAGCGACCAAAAATTAAAAAAATGGTGAAAATACGTTATTCGGGGTTCTAATTTTTTTTGCCCTATCCATATATTTTACCGCAATGTCCAGATACTTTTCCCCCTCTTCCGGGCGACCGTGTTTGAGGCAGCCATTGCCATAGATACGGCACTTACGGGCCAACTCAGCTTGGGCCATTTTTCTCTGCTCATTGGTGAGCCTCTGCTTCTCAAGCAAATTCAGCAAAGATCTTACGCGGAACTTGTCCATGCCTGTGCGGAATTGCACGGATATTTCATCTGAACGGCCGCCATCTTTCAAGGTGAGTGGCTTGCTGATCTTCAAAAAAGAGGTCACAAGGCTTGCCCTCAGCCAGAAATCATAGTCCTCGCAACAGGGCAGGCTTTCATCAAAAACACCTACACGATCAAAAAGTTCTCGCCGCACCATGACGGTGGACATACTGACCACACAGAGCTTAAGACACTGGGGGTAGATATATCCTCCGGGTTTAAAATGCTTTTTTTTCTGGTTAAGCAGCTTTCCTCTTCTGTACCAGATCTCATCCGTATGCGATATAAGGCAGTCTGGTTCCTGCTCCATCCGGGCTGACTGCACCGCGAGTTTTTCCCGGTCAAACCAGTCATCGGAATCAAGAAATGCAATAAAATCTCCTGCGGCAGCTCTGATGCCTCTGTTTCGTGCGGCAGCCGGTCCCTGATTCTCCTGGTAGATATACCTTACGCGCCTTCCACACCCAGCTATATAATCAGCAGTCCTGTCATTTGATCCATCATCGACAACGATTAATTCATAATCGTCGCAACTCTGGCCGAAAACGGAATCAACGGCTTTCGTTAAAAATGAAATTCGATTATAGGTTGGTATAATCACAGAAATTTTTTTTGCCTGTTCAGGTGACATGATTTTTCTGATGTACCACATTTTTTTTGACTTTTACTGTAAAAAAAGAGAAAATTTGTGAATATTTTTATTTTTCCTAACTTGACAGTTCCGGACAAATTTGATGAACTCCCAAAAATTAACAATATCGCAAAAAGCCCTGAAGCTGACCATTGGTCAACGCGAAATCAAGAACCTATATGCATCCAGGCATCTGTCGAGCGATTTTACCATCCCCGGAGAGCATAAATGAGAGACCGTCGAAATTGCTGGATCAATTCTATAATGGAGGAGAAAATGAAAAAAAGAAGGTGGCTTAAGTCAATACTCATTGGCTGCTCGCTTCCACTGGCGTTATTTGGTTTGGCTTCCTCTTCCGGTGCTCAAGAAATCTGTATCACTTGCCATCGAAATGTTTCACCCGGACTGGTTCAGGACTGGGAGGCAAGTAAGCACAGTGAAAATGACGTCACCTGTTCAACCTGTCATGGAGACAAGCATGACAAAGGGGAAAATGCCAAACTGGCTCAGCTGCCGGATGAAAAAGTGTGCGCAGAATGCCATGAAGAACAGTTCAACCAGTTTTCCCTGGGCAAACATAATTACGGATGGGCGGCCATGAATGCCATCCCGGCAACCCATCTTGCCCCGGACGAACTGATGGAAGGAGGCGGGGGCTGTGGTGGCTGCCACAACATGGGCATAAAAACCGATGCCCAGAAAAAAGAACAGCTTGATAAAGGTTATCGATACCAGACAAATTCCTGTGACGAGTGCCACACCCGCCACAGTTTTTCCAAGAAAGAGGCCCAGAACCCCAGGGCCTGTCAGCAATGCCATATGGGCTACGACCATCCCCAGTGGGAAATGTGGTCAAGCTCCAAACATGGAGAGCGCTATCTGGCCAAAGAGGCCGGTCATCTCCCCGAAGCTGCTGTTGCGCCCAAATGCCAGGATTGCCACATGGTAGATGGGAACCACAACAACCATACAGCCTGGGGCTTTCTTGGTGTTCGCCTTCCGCTTCCGGAAGACAAGCAGTGGGCAGCCGACCGGGTTACCATACTGAAAGCCCTCGCCGTACTCAATCCAGAGACAGGCGAACCCGGCCCCGTCTTTGACGCGGTCAAAGCTCTGGACCTGGCCCGTCTTGACCAGGAATCATGGCAGAAAGAACGGGACAAAATGCTGAAGGTATGCTCAGGCTGCCATGCCTATTCCTATGCCAAGGAGAGGCTGGACAGGGGCGACTCCATGCTGCAAAAGCTTGACCGTATGATGGCGGATGCCATTGAGACCGTTGCGGCTCTCTACCGGGACGGGCTGATCACAAAACCAGCGGACTACCCATTCAACTATCCATTCCTGCTGACATTCATGGAAACCGGCGGGGCTGAAGGCAAAAAAAACTCAAGCAGAATTTCCTACATCGACCAGGTCCTGTTGCAGATGTATATGAAGCATCGCATGCGCGGTTACCAGGGATTTTTCCATATCAACCCGGACTATGCATACTGGTATGGATATTCTGAAATGGTGAAAGATCTCGGAGAGATCAAGGAGCTTGCCCGAACAATCCGGGCAACGCATAAAAAAGAGCCTCCCACGCAAGAAGGTATACGCGGTTAAAGAGGACCAACGTTCAAAGTGACTAAAGTTGAGTGAGATGCTTTTCCATCAGATACCACCTTGACTTTAGTCACTCCTGGTACACAATCTCGCCACCATACTCCGTCACTTCAACATTATCTTCCAGATTCCTCATCCTGAGGCCACCGTCGGCTTCCAGGCCAAGCACCAGTGCCTCATATTGCTTGTTCTTCTGGATATCATAGCCAAAATGCACCTTGCGCCCCACAGAATCACTCATTTTCAGCCAGTTACTTAAAAAATGGCGTTCAAAGTACTCATCAGCCCCAGGCTTTTCGCCAAGCTCCATTTCCTCCAGCAAGTGGAGCAAGCCCACATACCAGGACAATTTAGCAAGCAGCAGGGCTGCGACCTCTTTGGTGTCATACTGCTTTCCGGAAATACGGTACATTGACGAGGCCAGGGCCTGAAGCTCCGGCGGAAACTCGGAGTTATTGACATTCAGCCCCATGCCGATGAGGAGGTATTCCTCTCCTGTTTCAGGGCTGACCATGCTTTCCGTCAGGATGCCGGCCACTTTTTTCCCGTGCACATGCACGTCATTGACCCACTTGATACGGCCGGATACGCCAAAATGATTGACCGTTTCACAGCAGGCCATACCCGCTACCAGAGGCAGCAGGCGACTCTTCTCCGGAAGCAGTGTGTTGACCAGTACCAGGGTCATCCAGATGCCGCCCTGTGGGGCATGCCAGTAGCGCTGAAAACGTCCTTTTCCTGCAGAAAGAGACCCGGCCAGGATAACCGTACCACTTGGAAACGATTGACCGGCTTTTTCGTGCTCCCGGATCTGCATGCGCGCCGTATCCATTCCCCTTTCAAGAGTATCAAAGGAATGGATGATGGACCCAACTATTGCCCCATAACGAAAAACGGCCCGTACCTCTTCTTCAGGCAACAGACCGTTCCGGCGAAAAATCTCCTCTCTGGCAGCAGAATCCCGGACGTCAGAGGGAGATGGAAATTGCGATTTTGAAAGAATCAAATTATCAATTATCAATTATCAATTATTAATTATACTTACTCCCATTCAGCCTTGACACGAGTGATGATTTTCTCTATGAGCGGCGCCTTGTCAGGAGGGCAGATACCGACCAACGGCTCACCCTGGTCAACGGAAACACCGGGCTGGAAATAGACTGAATGTATTATTCCCGGATCTCCCTGATAATAAACCGGGGTATCCCTTTTCATCAGAGACATGGTAAAAAGCTCATCACCCGGCTTAATGGAAATGGAACGTTGACCGAATTTCTCGATCCTGGATTGAATTTCCATGGAAAAGAAATATTTTGCCCGTTCCGGAGCTGGAAACGGCAGGAGAACCTTACGGAGAATCTGTTCAATAATTTCCCTTTTTTTCAAGGGATGCTTGATGGTAAGAATTTTTTCGCCGGCCTCGACAAACTGACCCTCCAAATCATCGCGAATATATGAAATAACCCCTCGTGATGTGGCAAAAACGGGTTTTGCATTCCCTTCCCTGGTCAGCACTGAGAGCTTCGTGCCCGGAATATGCCGCCATTTCCCGGTTATTCCCTCTACCTTGTCATCAAGCCTGACATTAAAACGAATCTGTCCTGTATGAGGTGTACAGATATCAACATATCCGTAAGGATCTTTGCGGTAATCTCCGAGAACTTGATCGTAATCTATTTCTTCAGTGTGCATTGATTGGTTTTGTTGGTTTGATTAGTTTTGTTGGATTGATTGGTTTGGTTGGTTTGTTTGCCTGATTTTCAACCAACCGAACCAATTCACCCGATTTTATCTATAGTACAAATTTCGGCCGCCCATGGTCAGCAGGGCCTTATGGAGATTACGGCGAAATTCCCGCCTGTCCCAGAGACCATGCACGTGTCCTCGTTTTAAGGCATTCTTTGCACTGTGATACCCTGGAGGAATATCCTCCCCTGTTGTATCACGAATAACGCGCGGTCCGGCAAAACCTATACGACTGGAGCGAATGGCAAACTGATAAAAGGAGCAGCCGAGAAAACTGGCAACAGGACCGGCATAGGAGTTATTATCGTAAACAACGATATACAATCCGCCGGAATCCACATATTCCCGCACCGCCATGGTGCATTTGGGCATCTGCACCACCCCGAGTGTTCCTTCCTGAATACGGATTCCACCCGTGCTGTGCACATAGGCCAATAGAGGACGCCGTTTCAGTTTTGCCAGCTTACAGGCCTGGACAAATTTTTCACCTTCGGCAGACCCCACAGTACCGTTTCTGAAATTGCTGTAAAGCATGGCCACCACAAGATCAACACCCATGACACGTGCTTCAAAGGTGATGATAGCGCTTTTACGGTTTGTTTTCATCTTGGCCTGTTGCAGCCTTTTTTCAAAACCGGTATGCCCCAATGGATTTCCCGAGGTAATGTCGCGGTTAAACTCTTTAAAAGAATCCCTGTCAATGAGATGCTTGAGATACCACTGATACTCAAGGGGGAAATGGTGTCCGCAGTTTTCGCAAACACCGCAGAACTCGCCATACAGATCCGGGACCCACAAATCCTTACAGCCATACTTTTCGGCGTTGGGGCAGCTGACGGTCCGGTCTTCATTGGCAAGAGGACTTGTATAGGTGTCGCCAAATTCAATGGCCAGACTGCTCGGTTGTCCGGTCACTGTGGGTCGGACGGACTTGCCCTCCTGCTTCAGAGAGACAAAATCATAGGCTGCAGCAATGGGAGCACTCACCTGTTTGAGCAGAACAGATCCCTCACTGGAAAAGTCATCTATCATCTGCTTGACTTGCTTATGCTGGCTGCGAAGGATATCATATCGGAACTTGTAATAAACCTTGCTTGTCCCCTCCTTAACCCGCTGCAAGAAAGAGGATAATGGCGTCGGCTTACCGGTAAATCCCTGGGTAGCCATTTCCCGATATTTCCTGGAACGAAGCTGCAGAAGTCGTTTCACCTCATCCTTACTGAGATCCCATGATATTTTAATAAGATGATCTTCAGGGTTGATATCTTCGTTCTTCTTCAGTTTCAACTCATAGGCCCGGAAGGCACGCAAGCTTTTTGTCTTTAAAATAACCTCATCCGTGGCCCGAATCATTTCAAACTTCAGCCGTTTGAAAAAGGCAAAATCATCCCGTTTTGCCCCAAGCAGGGGTTCATCGATAATGCGGTCAATGGTGCCAAGCTTCAAATTGTCTTCAGCCGTAATGCACAAGCGTTCGGCGCACACTTCAACAAGCTCTTTGGGAACCTTTTCCCCCTCTCCGATTTTCCCTTCAATGGCAGCAGCCCCTTCCGGAGAGATAACAGAGTAATACCCATGGGAAAACATCATCCGGTAATCAGAGAGGCCGATGGCTTCCGCCCCGCCGGATCCCCCTTCGGAGATCACAGAGATCATCGGTACCCTGAGCTTGGTCATGGCATAGAGATTTCTGGCAATCTGCTGGGCGGCACCGGGATAATCTTCCACAGGAAAGGAGCCGGGCGTGAAGATGTAGGAGTGAATGGGAATGCCTTCCGTTTCGGCAACCTGCATGAAGCGGAGGGCTTTTTCATTGCCCCAGGGCTTACTGCAACCGCCATTGCGATATTCTTCCCCATGGCCTTTTTCATGACCAATGACCATGACCTGCTGGGTAAAATTTTTATTTTTAACGCGGCGAACAATGGTCGCTTTGGCGGCAACCATGGACGGATCGATACTGGCTTCGTCTTCTCCACCCAGCTCGGTGTAGTCTTCATAGACATTTTCCAGTATATCCTGCAGAGAAAACCGTAAAGGCACACGGACAATCCGTACTTTTTCCATGGAGGTGAGATTTTCCTCACAGCGGTGTTCCAGAAAGGAGATACTCTCCTCCAGCGCACGGGTCTCCTTGCCAAGATCCTCCAGCGAAAAATCATAGAATGATTCTCTTATGGTGTCCAATCTCTCCTGTAAACCGGAAAGATTTCCCCAATCCATCCCTTCCTTGAGCTGACTCAGATAAGAGATGCGTTCGGCGTTCTTTAAAAGCCGTTTTCGTATATCTTCCATAGAATGTAAAAATATGCAGATTTAAATTTCTAAGTATCAGATCGTTTCAACCCGGAATCCAGACTGCGCCCGTAACACCTAAAGACTTAAAACTTCTTTTAAAAGGTCAATAATCTATTAATATTATCTTTAAGATATGTAAGATTCGTTAAAATCGGATCACCCGCGCCATTTGTTCCTTCAATGGTTACCTCATTCAAAAACTGAAGGCCTCTTTCTTTTGCCTCTTTCATGGAATCGCCCCATACGAGGGCCAGCGCCATGTTTGGATCATAGTCACTTGGAATAACATAAGGCCGGTCAAAAGGAACATGGGTATAAACGGCTGCCCAATCATACTGTGGGAAATTAAATGTAGAAATGGTACCTATCCAGGGAGCAAAACCTCGCCGGGGATCTTCCGCAACAATCCTGAATTCAATGCTGGCACCTTTGAATTTGACTTGTTTCTGGCTGTAGCCGATTTTTTCTCCCAGGGCAAGCCGGATCTGTTCCCTGATCAGATTCGGCTGTTTGTTGTCAAGATAACTGATGCGCGCCGACACATCGTTTTCCACCTGGATGCGAGTGTTTACCTCAAGAAGATAAGGCTGACCGGAGCGGCTGACAATCCATTCCCAAGTCCCCACATTATCATACCGAACGTGGGCCGCAAGCTTTAACGAATATTCCACCACTTTGTCAAGGACATCCTGGGAGTTAAAATCATAGACAAAACAGCCGTCATCAAAGCCAGGGGCAGCTTCCAGCCTCTTCTGCCTCCCCGTACTCTGTATTGTACAGTTTCTTGTGCCGAAATGAACCCGTTCACCGTGACGACTGCAGACAAGCTGCACTTCCAGATGATTATAGTCGCGCAGGCATTGTTCAATCAGCACTCCTCCGTCACCGAACTGCCTTTTGGCATAATTCTGCACCTGGCGATAGGTCCTGCGAAACTCATCAATACGACGAACCTCTTCAATCCCCATTCCACCGCCGCCGGCTGCCGCTTTAACAAGGATGGAAGGATTTTCGATTTTCTGATCCCGTTGATCGGCAAGGAGCTGATCTGCTATGGATTCAGCCTCCATCTCATTATATATAGGTCCATCTGTACCGGGGATAGTAGGAATACCCAGATTATTGGCAACCCGTTTGGTGTTAATCTTGTCGCCAAGATCACGTATTACATCCCATTTGGGTCCAATAAAAGTCAGAGGCCGCCGCCGAATAGTCACCCGACGGGCAAAACGAAAATCTTCCGAGAAAAACCCATATCCGGGATGGATGGCTGTACAATTTGTATGATCGGCAACTGCAAGGATATCATTGGGGTCAGTATAGCTTGATATCTTCCAGGCCCGTTTATCCGAACCGCTTTTTTCCAGATAAGGATAGACGTGATCCGATCCTTTATCGGCATCCGTATAGACCATGATAAAATCATGCCCCAGCTCCTCGCAGGCCCTGGCGATCCTGATAGCAATTTCACCCCTGTTGGCAATAAGAACTTTTTCTTTCAAACTAAAAACCTGATCCGGGCGAGCCGGTGTTGAACACTGAGATTTCTTCAGTTGATTTGGACGATTTCACAAAAAATACCCTGTCAAGTCCTCCGGGACGTGCGCAGCTTGCTGCCCTTCCCTGGACGGAGATCAGCTATTGTGATTTCCTTTCAATCGCATCAGTGGTTTTGATGATCTGATAATTCCCTTTTTATCCTGCAACTGTTCAGTGACAAACGCAGCCACACGAAGACTCCAGGCAGACCGAGAAAGAGAATAGACCAAAGAGAGTCAGCCTGATCGGGTACAGATCGGCTGTAGCTGAACAGTTATCATATTTTTATACCTTATGTTGCAGTAAAGCAACTTGCTTATAACGATTTCAAACCGTGCCGTCAATTTTTTTTCTTGACATCAATACCAGTAACCCTTAGCTAAGTAAGAGGAAATCTTCATTTTTCCACGTCGCAGGCTTTGACATTTTTTACGTACCTATTCAGCAGACAGACCATCTGCCCAGGTACATTTTCACAAAGAACTCCAGCATACTGAAATGGATAAAAATCAACAAACGTCTGAAGAAAACCAATCGTCTTTCAAGCGGTTTCTGCAATTATTGCGGCTCATCCCCCAACCCGACGCCACAGAAATACTGGAACAGGAAATCCAGGACCTCATTGAAGAAGGTGAAGAGCAAGGTCTGATCAGCAGCCAGGAAGGACAAATGATCAGCAGCATCTTTGAATTCCGGGATACGCTGACCAGGGAAATCATGACCCCGACCGCAGAGATCATCAGTGCACCGATTACGGCAAGCCAATGCGAAATCATTAAAATTATCAAGGATAAGGGATTCAGCCGCATTCCTATTTATGAAGACAACCCGGATAATATTATCGGCATACTGCATGCCAAGCAACTCCTCACCTGTTCAGTTGATGCGCCTTTGCCGCCATTGATCGACCTGCTCAACCCCCCTTTTTTTGTCAGGGAAAACGACAAAATTGTTACACTCCTGCATGTCTTCCAGAGCCAGAAAAACCATATGGCCATTGTCACGGATGAATTCGGCAGTATTCGCGGCCTGATCACCCTTGAGGATATTCTTGAAGAAATAGTTGGCGAGATTGACGATGAAACTGACAAGCAGATTGAGGAATGGCAGGTTGTGGACGCCGGTACCGTTATCACCTCTGCCAGGGAGGACATCGAGAGATTAGAGGAATTCTTCGGCATTGATTTTCCGGAAGGGCCATATGAGTCCATCGGCGGCTTCATCATCAACCAGCTTGACCGGATTCCCGAGAACAGGGAAATAATACACTACGACTCTCTCACCTTTACTGTTCTCTCCGCCACAAAACGCCATATTCGCACAGTGCGCGTTCACCGAAATACGGATATGGAGAATTCCCCTTCAACTTCGAAGAGTGGAACTCTGTGAAATCATGCCAAGAATTGCCTTGCTGCCCTGGGTCCGACACCATTAACGACGAAGAGCCTTTTTTTCAATATGATTAATTCCTTCCTCTTTTTATGCAGCGCGCTTCTGATGTGGCTCTCTTCACCCGGCCCGGGATTTTCCTATTGCGCCTGGTTCGCACTGGTACCGCTCCTGTTGGGATGCCTGCGAACCACCCCCGGAAATGCTGCAAAATTAGGTTTTGCATGCGGGCTGTTCTACTACACGCTTCTTATTTACTGGGTCGTTATTTCCCTGGGAACCTATGGCAACCTGCCCTGGTGGGCATGCGGAATCGCCCTTCTTGCACTGAGCTCCTATATGAGCCTCTATCTTGCCTTTTTCTGCGCTGCTGCCAGCTGGAGCATGAAAAAAATCATCCCTGTCTGGTATGCCCCTTTTCTCTGGATTGGCCTTGACTCTGTGCGGGGCTTTCTTTTTTCCGGTTTTCCCTGGCAGGATTTGGGCTATTCCCAATTCAAGACTCCGCTTCTCATTCAGACAGCCGATCTGGCAGGGCATCATGGCGTTACCTTTCTCATCGTTTTAACAAACTGCCTTTTCTTCATCATTATCGCGGCCATGGACAAGCGATCCCCATGGAGTGCGAAAAGGGTTCTTATCCCTTCCGTATCGGCATTTTTACTCATCTGCCTTGCTGCCACTTATTCCTGGAAAAGATATGATGCAATTTCTTCCATGACAGCAGAATCTCCAAGGCACCGTATCAGCGTTATTCAGGGAAACATTGATCAGAACCAAAAATGGAAACCGGATAAAAAACGTGAGGCCGTAGAAAAATATATTCGTTTGAGCAACAAGGCCGCCAGGCTAAATCAGTCGAATCTTGTTATCTGGCCGGAAACAGCGATGCCTTTTAACCCGACATCTGATCCTCTTTTTGCAGAGCTGCTTTCCCAAACAGTCTTTTCGGACAACTATGCTCTGCTTTCAGGCGCTCCCTACTTCCTGAAAAACGACAAAAAAACCGAACTCTACAACAGTGCCATCCTTGTGGAGCCGGACGGCACAATGTCCCGCTATTTCAAGCAACACCTTGTTCCCTTTGGCGAGTATATCCCCTTTGCCGACTACCTGCCTCTTCCCGGCCCGGTGGTGGAATCCGTGGCCAATTTCAGCTCGGGCACCAAAGCAACTCCTCTGGCAAACGGCAGGTCAAGCCTGGGGGTACTTATCTGCTTTGAATCGATTTTCCCCAATCTGGCCCGCAAAGAGGTGGCAAGTGGTGCAAATATTCTGGTTAACATAACCAACGATGCCTGGTTTGGCAGGTCAAGCGCCTCAACTCAGCATATGGCCATGGCTGTATTTCGAGCCGTGGAAAACCGCCGCAGCCTGGCAAGAGCGGCCAACACGGGCATAAGTTGCTTTATTGATCCGACCGGCATCATACATCAGGCAACGCCGATTTTTGAACCTGCTTCCATTAACCGCGACCTTGCCATGTTGCAGCAAACCTCTTTTTTTACACAAACCGGTTATCTTTTTCCATTCTGTTGCCTCATTTACTTGATTCCCTTGACAATATGGATAAGATTAAGACCAGTTCGAGGCCATTGATATAATCAGAAGACCACGTTCTCAGAGCACAAGCCGGCAGCCTTTACAGGGCAGCCCCAATCGCCGGGTGAGAACTACTATATAAAGTGAAGAGTATATGCATTTCCAATCCTCCCCCTTATCCCTGAATTCCAACCGATTCATTCCAGACATTCACTGAGACATTATGCACTTTGGCATCCGAGGCAAACTGATCACCATTTTCATCTTTATCAAGGTCATCCCCCTTGTGGCGCTTGCCTGGTTTGCCATGGACGAAACAGGAAAACTCGGCTCCAAGGTTGCCGGCCAGTCAGCTGTCATGGAAAAGGATACCCGGGAAATCGTGAGCCAGATAGGCGACATTGCCACCAGAAACTCCATTACCGCCCTGGACACAAAATCCCGTGAGAACATTGAACTTCTCACAATAGATACAGCCCGGAATGTTGCTTCTTTTCTGTATGAACGTGATGAAGATATCCTCATTGCCGGCCTGCTCGATTTGACACCGGACGATTACCGGGCCTTCCTCTCTTCAAGGCGACACCCCGTAATTTATCACCCACCATGGGAATTAAGCGAAGACGGTTCTCACTGGCAGCCCTCCCGGATGGATGGTGAAAAGCCCTCTCCAACTGTCATGGCCGGGAACAAAGATAATGAAAAAGATTTCCACTATCGACCACCGAAAAATCTCACCAGGGAAAGAGATAAGCCGCTTTACCTGGAAATCACCTTTGTTGACCTGAACGGCAAGGAAAAGCTGAAACAAACCACAACAGATCTGCTGCCTAAAGAACTGCGAGATATTTCAAAAAAAGAAAACACATGGTGCAAGGCTGAAACGTATTTCAAGGAACTCAAAAAACTGGCTCCAGGTGAAATTTATGTATCTGAAATGATAGGACCATATCTCCCGTCTCCAGTCATCGGACCCTATACAAAAACGAGAAGCCTGGAAAAAGGCATACCTTTTGCGCCGGAAAAGGCCGCATACGCGGGCAAAGAAAATCCGGTGGGCAAACGATTTCAGGGGCTCATCCGCTGGGCAACTCCCGTTGTCAGAAAGGGCAAAATTATCGGCTATGTGACCCTTGCCCTGGATCACACCCACATAATGGAATTTACGGATCACATTGTTCCCACGGCTGAACATTTCTCTGATATTTCGGATGCAGCATCCGGCAATTACGCCTTTATGTGGGACTACCAAGGCAGAAACATCTCTCATCCCAGAGATTACTTTATTGTCGGTTACGACAAGGAAACCGGCAACCAGGCAGTGCCATGGCTAAGCAGCGAGCTGTATGATCAATGGCAGAAAAGCGGTTTGAGTTTTGCGGAGTTTCAAAAGTCAGCCCCACAGTTTCATGAGCAATCCCTTGACAAAAAACCTGCACCCGCCCTCACCAAGGCAGGAATGCTCGGGCTTGACGGCCGTTATCTCAACTTTGCACCACAATGCAGCGGCTGGCACAATCTCACCCAGTATGGGGGAGCAGGTTCCTTTGTTATTTTCTGGAGCAAGTTATGGAAACTGACAACTGCCGCCACCATCCCCTATTACACAGGCATATACAAAAACAGCCCCAGGGGATTCGGCTACGTAACCATCGGCGCCAATGTCCACGAATTTCATAGACCGGCAACCGAAACAGCGACACAGATCAGTGCCATGCTGGACAAATATGAGGACCGACTTGACGAAAAAAGCGTGGAAACCAAACAGGCCATGGATAAAGTGCTGACAGGCACCACCAGAAAACTGATTCTTTCGACCCTGGTTATGGCAGTTCTGGTCATACTCATTGCTATCTGGATGGCATCAACACTGACTCGAAAAATAACGGTAATGATTCAGGGAATTACACGATTCCAGGAGGGTGACCTGAAGCATCGCCTGCAGGAAAAAAGTTCCGATGAAATGGGACAATTGGCCCAGGCTTTTAACAGGATGTCCGACAAGATCCAGGAGTCAATAGAAGAAATTCGACAGGCCAAAGATAAGGCTGAAGAATCGGACCGCGCTAAAAGCCTTTTCCTGGCAAATATGTCCCACGAAATCAGGACCCCGTTAAACGGAATAATGGGACTGACAGATCTCCTTCTCAACTCGAAACTCGACGACACACAGTGCAAACATCTCCGCGCCGTGAAAGTATCGTCTGACAGACTGTTTACGGTCATTAACGACATCCTTGATTTTTCTAAGATTGAAGCAGGAAAACTTGATCTTCATCCCGTTGCCTTTAATCTTCATGAAGCCCTGGACAGTGTCCTGCAGATATTATCAATAAAGGCCCAGGAAAAAAATCTCACTCTCGATTGTTTTATTGGCTCCAAAGTGCCGGATGTACTTATTGGCGATCCGAACCGTCTGCTGCAGATAATCATCAATCTTGTCAATAACGGCATCAAGTTCACCAAAAAGGGCTCCATAACCATCCAGGTCAGTACAGAAAAAAATGATCATAATAAAGGAAAACTTCTCCGGTTCACGGTTACAGATACAGGAATCGGCATCCCTTCCGACAAGCAAACCCTTGTTTTCCAGGCCTTTTCACAGGCAGACTCTTCCCATATCCGCCAGTTCGGCGGGACCGGCCTTGGACTGTCAATTTCTTCTGAGCTTGCGGCGCTCATGGGGGGTTCAATGGGCCTTTCCAGTGAACAGGGGAACGGTTCAACTTTCTGGTTTACTGCCCGTTTTGATCTCCCGGAGAACAAAATCCCTGATGACCGGCAGCATAAGCCGCCCCTGCCCACTCCTTTTGTTGAACAGAAAAATTTCAGGGGTGTCCGTGTTCTGATGGCTGAAGACGAATTGATTAACAGTATGATGGTTACTGCTCTTCTTGAAGAAAAGAAAATGAAAGTGACCTGCGTAGCAAATGGACGGGACGCTGTTGCTGCCTTTACCAGCAAAAATTTTGATCTTATTCTCATGGATGTCCAGATGCCTGGCATGGACGGCTTTGAAGCGACAAGGAAAATCCGGGAACATGAAGCAGCCACCGGCGCCCATGTTCCCATCATTGCCCTTACTGCCCATGCAATAAAAGGCTATCGGGAAAAATGCATTACCGCCGGAATGGATGCATATATTTCCAAACCTATCCGTCAGCAGATTCTTTACAGCACCATTGAGGAACAGTTAAAACAATGGACAGCAAAAAATGAAGAGTAAAAATCAGGCATCAGTTTTTATTGGCGCATTTCAAAATATAGAGTAATATGGCGAATTACTTGTTACTTTGAGTGCTGGGTTATGCGCATAATGCGCGGTGGTAAGAAAAGCTTCATTTTCATAAATTCGGGGCAGCGCTCCTCCAAACTCATCAGTTCAAACCCAGCATTTTTCATCTTCTCCATCTTAGGAAAAATACGAAACTTACAATTATGTCTGCAGAACTGAAACAAAAACTCCAGGAAACTCAATCAAGGCTGCTGGCCTTAAAGGAGCATCTTTGAATTAGATGCCCAGAGAGAGAAAATAGAAGAACTTGAGCAGCTGACAACGCATCCTGAATTCTGGAATGACGCTGAGCGGGCCAAAAAGATCCAACAGGAAATAAGCAGGCTTCAGTATCCCATTGAGGGATGGGAATCGCTCAACACCATGCAGGAGGACGCCGATGTCCTTCTGGAACTGGCCATTGACGAAAAAGATCCGGAGACAGAACAGGAAGCTACCCTTATCCTCACTCAACTTCTCGACAAAATTGCCGATTTTGAACTCGAATGCATGTTCTCCGGTGAGCATGACACAAATAATGCCATGCTTACTATTCACGCAGGAGCCGGAGGCACAGAGGCCCAGGACTGGGTAGACATCCTGATGCGAATGTACCTGAGATGGGCCGAGGCAAAAGGATTTGGCACAGACATACTTGACCTGCAACCTGGGGATGAGGCCGGCATAAAAAGTACCACAATCATGGTCAAGGGCCGTTACGCTTATGGCTATCTCCGCTCCGAAATGGGAATTCACAGGCTGGTCCGCATCTCCCCATTTGATGCCAGCGGCAGGCGTCATACCTCCTTTGCCTCTGTGTTCATTTTTCCCGAACTTGACGATACGGTGGAAGTGGATATCAACGAGAAGGATCTGCGCATTGACACCTACCGCGCCAGTGGAGCCGGCGGTCAGCATGTCAACAAGACAAGTTCAGCGATCCGGATTACCCATCTGCCGACAAATATCGTTGTACAGTGCCAGAATGAACGTTCCCAGCACCGCAACAAAGATATTGCCATGAAAATGCTGAAAGCTCGTCTTTATGAACGGGAACAGGATCTCCAGGCTGAACAGCGTCAGGAATTGCAGGGAGAAAAAAAGGAAATTGCCTGGGGAAGTCAAATTCGGTCTTATGTCATGCAGCCCTACAGGCTTATCAAGGACCATCGGACCAACCAGGAAACAGGCAATGTCGAGGCAGTGCTTGACGGAGCCCTTGATCCTTTTATCAAAGCGTATCTCCTCTGGCAGAGATAGCGAAGATGGAGAAAACCAGGAGAAAAGTCTTCAGACTAACTGCCTAAACAACCACAAAAAAATTGATAATTGACAGTGAAAAACTCAGCTCTTTAATAAAACGCTGCGCAAAATGCGGTGCCTGCACAGCCGTATGTCCGGTTTATCGCATTACAGGCAGGGAATCCGATACACCGAGAGGACGAATTCATCTGCTCAGCAAACTCACGCACCCTCGCGCCTCGGCACTTGGGGCCATTTTTTCACAATGCCTGCTCTGCGGTGCCTGCCTTGATGCCTGTCCAAGAAAAATAGACACCCTTTCTCTGGTCGTCAAAACCCGTGAAATTATCCCTGCACAGGCGCACCCGCACTTTATAGAAAAATTCCTGGCCCGTAAAACCCTTTCCTCTCCCGCCCTCCTTTCCCGTCTAGGAAAAATGCGGCACATTCTCCTGGAAAGTCTTCCCGAGACAAGCGGGCTCCGGCACAAACTTGCGCTTCTGCCCCAGGATTTCACACCATCCCGACCGATTTCCGGCTACACCTCTGCTGACGACAAGACTGGTCCTGTTGCAATAAACTACTTCAGCGGCTGCCTCGCGCGCTATCTCAGTCACGACATCGCTTCCGCCACCCGCTTTCTGGCTGAAAAAACAACCGGAAAAAAAACGGACATGCCGGAAAGCCAAGCATGCTGCGGGCTGGCAGCTCATGCAGCAGGAAGCCTCAAGCAGGCAAAAGATCTTGCCCGGCAAAACATAGCCGCCTTTACCGACACTGACTCACCTATTCTCACCTCCTGCGCCTCCTGTTACAGCCATCTCAAATCATACCCCGACCTTCTGGCAGATGACCCAGAATGGAAGGGCAGAGCACAGGATTTCTCTGCACGGCTTGTGGAATTCTCCACTTTTTTTGTGCACCATCTGTCCCTGCAACATGACATTTGCAGAATGTCACAGGAGAAAACAGACCAAAAACGTATTTTTTATCATGATCCCTGCCATTTACGATTTGGCCCCATAAAGATTAAGGATGCTCCGAGACAACTTATTGCCATGATGACGGGTTCCCCGCCAATGGAGCTCAAACAAGGTGCATCCTGCTGCGGGCAGGGCGGGCTTTTCAGTGTGGCCCACCCACATCTTTCGGAGCAGATTTTCTCGCAGTCATTATCTGATTTTCTGGAACTATCTGCCGACATGGTGGTCACAACCTGTAGCGGTTGCCTGCTCCAATGGCAGAAAGGCTTGAAAAAAGACAAAAAAACGTCTTCCGTCCAGGCAGACCATCTTGCGGTCTTTCTTGCTGAATTGATAAAGAGCTGATTGGTTGGTTACTCAAAAAAATTCAGGAATACTAATTTGAAGAACAGGGCTAAAGGAAGTTTCCGTCTTAAACCCACTTTATTGATCGCTATTCTCCCAAAATAACTATTGAAAATTATTCCCGGATCATGGACAATGATCACTTTGATGAATGCTGTCTTTACACATAAAACTTGTGGTGAAAAGTCACAGATCAACTTCAGGTACTGATGGAGGTGTTATGAGATTACAAACGTTTTTCCTGGCAACGCTTATTGGCTGCTCTCTCAGCGTTGCTCTTCCCGCCCAGGCCAAGGTGGAATCGCAGGTCAGCAGCACTTTTCAGGCTGCCGGTACCGCCCTTGACCTTGCCAGCTCCTTAAACGGCAAACACGTTTTCGTGTTAAGCAAAGGGAGTGTCAGTATTTTTACACGAGACGGCAAGCTTGAGGACACTATCTCCGTTGACCCCACCTTTAACAGGATCTCTGTTTCAGGACTCGACCTGGCAAATCTGGAAGACAAAATCTTTCTGAGCAGCGAGGCCACCGGACTTGTCCAGGAGATCAGCTACTCCTTTATCGTTGATATTGACGTTAGCGACGCTCCGTTCCTCGGTATGCCTGATGCACCTGTTACCATTGCCGTATTCAGTGACTTTCAATGACCTTACTGTGCCCGTTTAGGGCCATTATTCGAGCAGGTGCTCGAAAAGAATCCGGAATCCGTCAAGATTGCTTTTAAAAATTTCCCGCTACGGAGCCATAAGCAGGCAAAACCTGCGGCCCTGGCCGCCATTGCCGCCCAGAAACAAGGAAAATTCTGGGAATACCATGATCAGCTTTTCCAGAACATGAAATCGCTCACCCCCCAGAAGTTTCTGGAAATTGCTACAAATCTCGGTCTTGATATGGAAAAATTCATGAAAGACATGGCTGACCCGGAAGTGGCAAAACGAGTGGATCTTGATACCAGGCAGGGTGCAGCTGTAGGTGTGAAAGGCACACCGGCCCTCTATATAAACGGCAGAAAACTGAAAGACAGAAGCGTCAACGGTTTCCAGAAAATCATTGACGAGGAGCTGGCCAAAAAAGGGAAATAGCTTGAAAGAACTCTCTTTTGCCGACAATGAGGCGGCCCGTCATCTTTATGGCGATTTGAACCAGAATTTACTGGCCATTGAAAAAGCGGTGGGAGTAACGGTTAAAGCCAGGGGAACAACCCTGACAATAACCGGCGAGGAGCACGATGTCGAAACCACCGCTTCCGCCTTGAATCAGTTGTATGATCTCATTATTACCGGCTATCCGCTTTACCCGTCAGATATTGTATTTGCCCTGCACATTCTTGAGCGTTCTCCCAGGGCCAACCTGAAGGAAATCTTTCTGGATCAGGTGTACATCACATCCAAACAACGGGTTATCTCCCCTAAAAGCATTAACCAGAAAGAATATATTGAAGCGATTCGCAGCCATGACATCTCATTCGGCATCGGCCCTGCCGGGACAGGAAAAACGTATCTTGCCGTGGCCATGGCTATTGCCGCCTTCAGTGCCAATCAGGTGGGCTCAATTATTCTTACCAGACCGGCAGTAGAAGCCGGTGAAAATCTCGGTTTCCTGCCGGGCGACATGGTGGAGAAAATAAATCCCTATCTGCGCCCCCTCCACGACGCCCTCAATGACATGCTGGGCAGAGAACGGGCAAAAGAACTTGTTGAACGGGAAATCATTGAAATTGCCCCCCTTGCCTTTATGCGTGGCCGTACCCTCAACAATGCCTTTGTTATTCTTGATGAAGCCCAGAATTCCACCCCGGAACAGATGAAAATGTTTCTGACCAGGATCGGCTTTAATTCCAAGGCCGTCATTACCGGGGATATTACCCAGATAGATCTTCCCCATGACCGGGGGTCAGGACTGATACACGCCGCAAAGGTCTTAAAAAGGGTTAAGGGCATCTCATTTAGCTATTTTACCGATATTGACGTTGTACGCCATCCGCTGGTGCAGGCAATTATCCGGGCCTACGAGAAAAAAGAAAAAAGCAGAAAAAAACAGGAAAAAGGCCATGAGCGTTCTTCTGCAAAGTGAAGTTGCCCGTCTTCCTTTTGAACAGCAGGAACTTGAAGAAGCGGCCGCCAAACTTCTCCGCTCATTGCAACGTCAGGACTGCGAGCTCAGCATTCTCCTGGTTGATGATGCAAAAATAACCAAACTGAACGACCAGTACAGGGGAAAGAAAAAACCGACCAATGTCCTTTCTTTTCCCATGTTCGATGATGACGATACCTTTCCCGGTCCGCCCATGCTTGGCGATATTGTCATCTCCATTGACACTGCTGCACGGGAGGCAGACAGTCAAAGCATTCCCCTTATCGACTATCTTGGCATCCTGCTTGTCCATGGCCTTGTTCATCTTCTTGGCTTTGACCATGAGCAGGGAAAAAAGGAAGCAGGGCGGATGGCTGCAAAAGAAAAAGAACTTCTGCATGAGCTGCATGGTTTCCAGAAACTCTTACCCTTGTCCAAATAAAAAACATATTGTAACTTTACGTAGATAATCTGCAGGGGAAGACACCCCCGACCAGCAGCTGATGCGACTACATCAATTTTCATGGAGGAAAAACAAAATGGTTCAACTTGCGATAAATGTCGACCACGTTGCGACATTAAGACAAGCACGGGGTATTGACGAACCTGACCCGGTTCTGGCCGCAGGAATCTGCGAACTGGCCGGCGCTGTTGGGATCGTCGTGCATTTACGTGAAGACCGTCGCCATATTCAAGACAGGGACGTCAATTTGCTGCGCCAGACAGTTAAGACCAAATTAAACCTGGAGATGGGCGCAGCGGAGGAAATTATCCAAATTGCCCTTAACCTCAAGCCGGACATGGTGACTGTGGTTCCGGAAAAACGGCAGGAACTCACCACAGAGGGGGGACTGGACGTTGCAGCCCAGAAAGAACATCTTCGAGGGGTCATTGCCAGGATGAGTGATGCCGCCATACCTGTCAGTCTTTTTATTGACCCTGACTCAACCCAGATTGAGGCATCTAAAGAGGTCGGAGCCACCTTTGTTGAAGTCCATACAGGCCGATACAGCGATGCTGAAAATGAATCAGAGGCAAATAAAGAATTTGACCTGATAGCCAAAGCCGTGGATAAGGCGCATGAAGCGGGGCTCAGGATCAATGCCGGACATGGTCTTAACTATGTGAATACGCCTCGCGTTGCCGCTCTGGAGAAAATCGAAGAACTGAGTATCGGCCACGCTGTCATGGCCCGGGCTATTTTTGTCGGTCTTGATCAGGCGGTAAGGGAAATGCTGGCCTTGTGTAAATCTGTTTGACTGGTTTTATTGGTTGGACTGGTTTGATTGGGTGATCAGGGAACGAACAAAACAAATTCAACCAATAAAACCGGTTCAACGTTTTAAAGCTCGCCTGCCTCTTTTTCTTCCGGTGTCATGGCACGGACATGGACGGTCAGGGTGCTTTTTTGCAGCTCAACGACAACCTGTTGCTCTTCTTTGTTGATAATCCTGCTTGCTTTTCCTATGGTCACGCGAACACCGGGGTAGAGCGTGCCGTACACATAAATTACCTCATTGGCAGCCTTATTGATTTCTTCATCGAGCTTGGTCTCCATTTCAGTGAGCTGACTGTTTTTCTCCATCACTTCAGGCATCATTTTATTGAACTCAGCAAGCACCTTTGCCTTTTCTTCACTGAAATTTTTTCCCTCGGCTTTTTTCATCTCATTAAGGGCATTGATGTTCTTGAGAATTTCACTCATCCTGTTGGGCCAGTATTCCTTTGCAGCCTCAATCTTTCTTTTCTGCTGCTCCAGTTCAGGCTTCAATCCAACGGTTACTTCCGTGACCACCTCTGCATCCGACCCCAGATCGGTGACATACATACTGCCACCCAGAACATACTTTCCGCCGATAAGCGACCCTTTCCCCTCTAAGGCGCGCAGATCCTTACCGGTCTTGACGTTTGCCTGGACAATAAAATTCGTGACCGTCAAATTTCCCTTTGCCTCAAGGGCGCCGGTATTTTCACAAAAATCAAGCTTGATATTGCCTTTTGCCCTTACCTCGGCATCCTCTCCGATTAATCCACCTAAAATGACGATATCTCCGCCGGCAAGAATCTGTGCATTATTAACACCCTTGCCAACGAGGACATCTCCTTTGCATTTCACCTTAAAACCGGAAAGTACCTCTCCGCTTATTTCTATGCGCTTTCCGCAAAAAGCCATGTTCCCTGTGGAAATATCCACATCACCCTGGACAAGATGTTCCTCATAAACCGAGGCCTTTCCATCGCCCATGACGAATTTCCCATCCAGTGTGGAAGTAACCTGCATACCATCATCACTGAGAAGAGCGCCGGGACCGCATTTGATGTTTACATCTTTCCCTGGTTTAGGGGAGACAGCCTCTCCCAGGACATTTTTACCTGGGGTGCCGTCTGTGGCAGCAATTTTCTGGAGAAGAAGCTGGCCACTGGGAACATTGACGATATTTCCCAGCTCGCGGAAATCAACCATGTCCTTGCCCAGCTTTTTTACTTTTGGCGAGGTAACAATGGCAGGTTTGATAATCGGTTTCACCTTTGCATTTTCACCATGCACCACCGGTTTTCCGCTGGCAACAATGGTCATGTCCCCCCTGGCGGGAGGCAGCTTGGGAACAAGACCAAAGCAAACACCGAGGTCCTGGGCTTCCTGCAAGATTTCATCAAAAGGCACGTCGTTGAAACTCGAATCTTGGTCAATGAGCTGCAAGACAGCCTTCATCTTGTCCTTTGTCAGCTTTAACAGGAAACGATCATCGCATATTTTTACTGGTTTTTTGGCAAGATCAGTCATTTGTTGTCCCTTTGAAGCTCCCTCACAACATGAGTCTGACCAAGACCCTTAACTTTGCGCCATCCGAGTCTCGAATCAAAAATTAAGATTTTTTTGCCGTTTCATACGGAAACACTTTCACATTGTATCACAACATATCGGCATCATTTAAATAATCTTTTCAAGACCCTTAATTTTTTCATATTCTCCCAGAACAACAAGGGTATCTCCAGACAAAATTCGAGTATTGGGGCTGGGATTGAAGCGCATTTCTCCTGCCTTGCGCTTTATGGCGACAACGATAAGATCGAAATCTCTGCGGATATTGGAATCCATAAGGGTCATATTGACAACTTTGCCTTCATCTGTCACGGAAAGCTCCTCAAGCCTCAATCCCAACTCACCGCCATGTACTGTCAGGTCGATGAAATCCGTCACCGTCGGTCGCAAGACATGATGGGCCATACGACAGGCCCCGATATAATAGGGGGAGATGACCTTATTGGCCCCTGCACGCAATAATTTTCTCTCCTCCCCCGGCTCTCCGCTGGATCGAGCCATTATAAAGAGCTTTGGGTTGATTCCTCTGGCCGACAGAGAAATATAGACATTATCGGCATCCGAGGAAACCACGGCAATAAGTCCCTTGGCATTTTTAACCCCCGCCTTGATAAGCATATCGTCATCAGAAGCCTCGCCCTCAAGAAAAAGATAATTTAAGTCACTGAGATGCTGTATGATTTTTGGATCATTCTCAACAACAACAAAAGGTTTCCCATCCTCATGAAGCAACTTACAGATAACCCGGCCAATCCTGCCGAAACCGCAGACAATGTAATGCCCACTGAGATCAGACACCTTTTTTTTCATATTCAACCTCCCGTACACAGCTCGCAACTCACCCTCAACCACTGCTTCTGTAATTTTAGAAAAAACAAACATGACAAAACCCACCCCGACCAGGATGAGTAACATTGTAAAAAGACGACCTTCCTCACTGAGATGGACCACTTCACCATAACCCACAGTGGTGATGGTGATGAGTGTCATATACAGTCCATCCACGAAGCTGCTGTGCTCCAGGACCATGTAGCCGAACGCGCCGAAAAGAAGGATAATGAGCAGCATAATTGCTGCTACGATTGATTTATGCAGAGTTGGAAACTTCATTTATTCATTCCAGGGTAACTATCCAGCAAGAGCAAAGAATTCCCCTTGCCTCCAGAGTTTAACTGAATAGTTACATTCCAGGCAAAAAATTCTACCAAATTCTGATGGATTCGTATTTATGACCTTTAAGGAGGGTAAAAAGCTCTAAAGCTGACCACCCTCCAACGCAAGGTGATATCAACAAGCAACATAGGTGTCGCTGTCGGTTGTGTATTTTATACGGAACCGTCAAATTTTATTTTCTTGCTGATTTTTTTATTTTTCATGGAAAACCATTCATTAATTTAATATTATTAGAATAATGAGACAAAGTTACCAGAAAATCCAATGAAAAATAAAAGAAAAAATTTGCTTTATTTTCTTATCGTGGTATGAGAACACATATTTTAAGCTTATGAATGGCTATTCATAATATCTTTTATTAAGTTTCCTGTTATGAAAGCCGATACGATTATCATAACAGGACGCCTTAAAAAGCTGCTTCAAAATAAAGTACGAAATGACTGAGGAAGAACCATGAGCCGACAGGAAGCTGTAAAAATTTTGATGCTGAGTCCCTTTTATTTCCGCATGAGCCTCTCCGACCGCAAAGAGCTTATTCGTGAATTCTGCAACCTGCATGGAAAGATAAATAAATAGTCTTCGCAGCTCCCTCTACTTTTTTTCTCCCTCCTTTCCAGCCTCCTGATTTTCCGTTCATCTTTTCCCATATTCTTTCTTTTTTTATGGCATAGTTTGCCAACTTGGGCTATAGTTCTGGCCAATAATTTATAAAAATACTGCAATTACTACACCTTATGCACTATGAGGGGTTATTCATTATTAATCAGTGCCTGTTCATAACTGATCTTTTCTTCTGAACTTGGTCTCGCAGCTGAAAAAAATGCCCGCCTATCCCATGCTGTGCTTTTTTTGAGCCGATCCTCGATTTTGAGAAAAAATCCTCATGAACAGAAACAAACCAGTTGAAAGGAGATACTTGATGAACATCTTGATTTTCGGGCCAAACGGCAGCGGTAAAGGGACTCAGGGAGCTAAAGTTCAGGAAAAATACAATATTGCCCATATTGAATCAGGGGCTATTTTCCGTAAAAACATCGGTGGCGGAACCGAGCTTGGCAAACAGGCCAAGGAATATATTGACAGGGGCGACCTGGTACCTGATGATATCACCATTCCGATGATCCTTGACCGTCTTAAAGAAGATGATTGCCGGAAAGGCTGGCTGCTTGACGGGTTTCCACGCAACAAGGTGCAGGCTGAAACCCTGGCCAAAGCCCTCAAAGATGCTGGAATTGATCTGAACTACGTAATCGAAATCATGCTTGACCGCCAGATCGCCAAAGACCGTATCATGGGACGCCGGCTGTGTGCCAATGACAACAACCATCCGAATCATATCGCCTTTGATGCCATCAAACCTGTTGAAAAAGACGGCAAACTGGTATGCCGTGTCTGCGGCGGTGATTTAAGCGCCCGTGCCGACGACCAGGACGAAGATGCCATTGATAAACGTCATAACATCTACTATGACGAAAATACCGGAACCATGGCAGCTGTTAATTTCTTTAAAGGCATTGACGGTCCCAAAGTCATTTCCGTGGACGGTTCAGGTTCTATTCAGGCAGTTCTTGATTCCATCATGAAAGAGCTTGATTGATTGCCCTGCTGAAGAACAGTTGATATCCAGACTGTTTTCGCTATCGGGGTTGACGGCAAAGAAGCCGGCAACCCCTTTTTTTATATCCTGCCAATAAAGGATATTCTTTTTTCTTTGTTCGCATGTTCCGCCAGGACTGATGGCAGCTTTCTCTAATGCTCTTTTTTGCCGAACTCTCCCCAGGATTTCCTGTATATCTCCTCAAGAGCCGTCTCAAGCTTCAGACGATATTTTTCAATTTCATCGTCCTCTATGCCTTTTGGCACATCAAAGGCCTCACCATAGTGCAGCACAACTTTAGAAAAAGGCAGAGGCAAGGCTGTCCTGTCCCAGCTGCGGAACGTCTTATAACGGCTCGCCGCCCAGCCGAGGGGCAGTACCGGGACACCTGTTCTGCCGGCCAGAAGGACTGTGCCGGCCTGAGCCTTGCGGGCCGGCCCCTGGGAGCCATCGGCAACAAGCACTGCAACTCTTCCCTTTCTCACTTCCCGAATAAGCCCTTTTAGGGCGCCAATGGCCCCTTTGTTGCGCGATCCACGCACTGTTTTAAACCCCTTTTTTTCCAGGATGCGGGAAACATATTCTCCGTCCTTGCTGGCACTGACCATGGCCACATAGGGCAGGGAAGATGCCTGGTAAACAATATAAATCACGCCGTAATGCCAGAAGGTGACGATAAAAGGCATTTTTGATTCTGCTAATTTTTGAAAATTCCCATAGCCGCGATGTTCCACCCTGCAGGAGGCAAAGAGCAGGAAAGACACAAAGCGGAACAAAAATGGTATGATCCATTGGACAAAACCAGTAAAAATCCCTCCGGGCTTCCGACTCTCCCCTTCTGACGCATGCTCCCGCCCCCTTACAGCCATTGCAATTCCTTCTCCTTTAAAATATGGATGCGATCACGTAAAGCCGCGGCCTCTTCAAAGGCAAGCTCTTTGGCCTTTGCCATCATTTCCTTATCCAGAGCGCGAATTTTCTTCTGCAATTCCTTTAAACTGGAAAATTCGGGCATCTCCTCGGCAGCCTTTAAAACCTGAGCAGGGCCCGCCTTTTCATAGACTGTCTCTACAACATTTTTAATGGTTGATTGAATGGTTTCAGGTGTAATTCCATGCACATCGTTAAATTCTTTCTGAATCAATCTTCTTCTCCGGGTCTCATCAATTGTCCGCTGCATGGAACCGGTAATTTTTTCAGCATAAAGAATTACCGTGCCATGGACATTGCGGGCCGCCCGCCCGCAGGTCTGAATCAAAGAACGCTCACTGCGCAGAAATCCCTCCTTGTCAGCATCCAGCACAGCCACAAGTGAAACCTCGGGAATATCAAGGCCCTCCCGAAGAAGATTAATCCCGACCAGCACATTAAATTCTCCCTGCCGCAGCTCCCTTACCAGCTCCATACGTTCGAGGGTTTTAATGTCGGAATGAAGATAGCGTACCTGCACTCCCAGCTTTTCATAATACTCGGTCAGATCTTCAGCCATGCGTTTTGTAAGTGTTGTTACCAGAACAGCCTCATTTTTCAGGGTGCGCTGCCGTATCTCTTCCAGCAGATCATCGACCTGACTGGTGGCAGGCCGTACTTCTATGGCAGGGTCAAGGAGCCCCGTGGGACGGATGATCTGCTCGACCACCCTGCCCTGGGCTCTTTCCATTTCAAAATCTGCAGGGGTGGCTGAAACATAAACAGCCTGATGCATCCGACGATCAAATTCCTCAAATTGAAGCGGCCTGTTATCCAGTGCCGAAGGGAGTCGAAAACCAAACTCCACCAATGTTTTCTTGCGGGAACGGTCTCCCTTATACATGCCACCGATCTGGGGAATGGTTATATGACTTTCATCAGCAAAAAGAATGAAATCATCAGGAAAATAATCAAGCAGAGTGGGCGGCGGCTCGCCCTCATGTCTGCCGGTAAGATGACGGCTGTAATTCTCAATACCCGTGCAGTAACCAAGCTCCCCTATCATCTCCAGATCAAACATGGTGCGCTGCTCAAGGCGCTGGGCCTCGACAAGACGGCGTTCTTTTTCAAAGAAAAGGAGCCTCTCTTTCAGTTCGCTTTTAATGGTTTCCATGGCCCGGGCCAGAATTTCCTTTGAGGTGACAAAATGGCTACCCGGGAAAACAGTGACCTCTTCCATGGTACTGAGCACCTCCCCGCGCAGAGGATCGACAAGGGATATATTTTCAATGGTGTCGCCAAAAAATTCCACTCGCAGGGCGTGGTCTTCTTCGTAAGCAGGGAAGATATCCACCACATCGCCCCGCACCCGGAAGGTGCCGCGGTGGAAGGAGTAATCATTGCGCTCATAGAGCATGTAGACGAGTCTTCTCTGCATTTCCTGCAGGGGATAGTCCTCACCGGCCTTCAAGAAAAGATGCATATTCTTATATTCGTCCGGAGAACCGAGTCCGTAGATACAGGAAACACTGGCAACAATCAGCACATCCCGCCGGGTGAGAAGAGAACGGGTGGCGGAATGACGCATTTTGTCTATGGCATCATTGATTGATGAATCTTTTTCTATATAGGTATCGGATTGGGGGATATAGGCCTCGGGTTGATAATAATCATAGTAGCTGACAAAATATTCAACGGCATTTTCCGGGAAAAGCTCTTTAAACTCTGCAAAAAGCTGGGCTGCCAGGGTTTTATTGGGAGCCATGATCAGGGCGGGGCGCTGGGTTTCGGCAATAATATGGGCCATGGTAAAGGTCTTACCGGAACCTGTGACACCGAGGAGAACCTGTTCCCTTTCGCCTTCCTTGATGCCGCGGCTCAAGGCCTCAATGGCCCTGGGTTGATCCCCGGCAGGTTTAAATGGCGAATGAATTTTAAAAGGTATGTTCATAACCGCAAAAACCTATTTCACGCCGTTGACCATTCCGGCAGAGCACAACGCCATCACCGTCAATGATACGACCTAAGCAGATAATTTCAATATTTTCCCGTGAGCAGAGCTCAACGAGCATTTGGCTGTTCTGCGGAGGAGCAGTGAAAACGAGTTGATAATCTTCTCCTCCTTCAAGGGCCAGTTTAAGAGGATCAAAATGGAGACTGCGGGCAGCTGACTGCAACTCACCGGAAAGAGGGACATCCTGGCCCGCAATTTCAGCTCCAACCCTGCTCGCCTTGCAGATATGGGCCAAATCCGTGGCCAGACCGTCGGAGAGATCCATCATGGCATGGATCAGACCGCTTTTTGCCAGTTTGCTTCCCAGGGCAACCGGCGGCTTGGGATCAAGATGGGCCTGGCAAAGACGATTGTATTTCTCTGCCGGAAACATCCCTTTTTGACAAAGCATTAGTCCTCCGGCAGCGTCACCCAATGTACCGGTAACCCAGATCCTGTCATCGGGCTGGGCCTGAGAACGAAAGCAGACGTGCCGTTCATCCATCTCTCCGCACACGGTGACAGAGATCATGATTCGTTCCCCGGAGGAGACGGTGTCGCCGCCCGTGAGAATTACGTCATATTGTTCAAGAACGGTAAGAAAGCCCTGCATAAATGCATCCAGCCACGCCTTTTCGACAGCCTGGGTCAATCCCAGCGACAATAAGATAAAACGGGGTTTGCCTCCCATGGCTCCTATATCACTAAAATTGACATTGACCGCCTTGCGCCCGAGAAGTTCAGGGGCATGCCAGGAGAGGTCAAAGTGCACACCTTCCACCAGGGTGTCTGTTGTCCACAGCTCAACACATCCGGGAGATTTCCGTATCACAGCACAATCATCACCAATGCCCTTGATGAGGTCTGCTGCCCCGGTTCTCTGCCTTCCGGCAATTTCAGCTATGACCTTTCTTTCAGAAAATTTTCCCATAAGAACTTTGACCAGATAACCACATGATTTAAGGTATATTTTTTCACAATAGAGGAACTAACTTCAGTCTATCTACCTGAATAGTGCTCAAACTTAAAGATAAACGTTTTTTAAGCAAAAAAAAAGCAGGGCCAATGGCCCTGCTGAAGAGAAACAAATTTTTTCAAATTTTTCTGGTCATCCCACTGACCCATCACACGAAGCGTCTTCCAGTATACGCAGAAGGGTTTTTCTTTTCATGTTGAGTTCATCATCTGCAGTCAAAGTCTGCTCCTGGGAGCCTTTCGCGTCCGTGACGACTGCTTTTGCCTTTTGAGCCAAGTCTGGAATTGCCGCATGAGCACTGGCAGCCACAAGACCCAAAATCAACAAAGCGCTGCTTACCATTGTCAAACTTTTACTTTTTTTCATTTTACACCTCCAAATATATATTAAAAATTAAAACAATTACTTTCATGCGAAATGACAAAGTCAGAAAAATCTTGAAGCTGCCTGTCCGAAAATGTTTTTTGGGGAGAACCAATTAAAAAAAATCACCAGATACATCGCCAAACCATTCTTTAAGAATTAAATTAAACCATTAATTTCCTTTTGGAAATATGGCAAATTGTCGCGCCACAGGGTGGCAAGGCATTCTTTTATTCGAGATAGGGCAAAACAGGAGAGGTGAACAGCCTTTCAGGGAACAAGTCGCAAAAAAATACAACTCTCAGGCTATACGTTGATGTTTGAGACACGGCACGAACGCCCATGCCCGTTACAGTTAAAGACGGGGAAATTCTTCCGGATAATGGGAGAAAAGATATTCCTGTAAATGGTTTCTGATTTGTGATGCAGAAGGATATACGAGCAAGTCCTCTGCCAGTTCCTCAAGCTCTTCGGCCGTGCTATTGCGAATCATGCGTTTCACATATGGTATGGCCAGAGGATGCATACTGAAAAAATCAAGCCCAAGGCCTAAAAGGATGGGTAAATACATCGTATTGCCTGCCATCTCTCCACATATTCCGACTTCTATTCCCGCCCTGTGACCCGCTTCAGCAACATGCCGGATCATCCGCAAGACGGCAGGATGAAGAGATTCATACATGTGGGCGACATGCTCATTGGAGCGGTCAATGGCCAAAGCATATTGAATCAAATCATTGGTGCCAATGCTGAAAAAATCGACCTCATGAGCCAGGTTATCGGCAAGCGCTACAGCACTTGGAACTTCTATCATCACTCCAAACTGTACATTTTCAGAAAAGGGAATGCCTTCATTCCTGAGGCTTTCCTGAACTTCGGAGACCATTTTTTTCACCTTTTCCAACTCACAATAGGCTGAAATCAAAGGAAAAAGAATACGAAGTTCCCCAAAGGTGCTGGCTCTGAGCATTGCCCGCAACTGCGTGACAAACACTGAAGGTTCGTGCAACAGATATCTGATGGCTCGAAGCCCCAGAGCCGGATTTGCCTCTGAATATCTGCTGCTCTTTTCATGAAAGCGCCCCGACAGTTCCTCCTGCTGTACTGGAAAGTGCTTATCTCCACCAATATCCAGAGCCCTTATTGTTACAGGCAAAGGCGCTGCATGGGAAAGAAGATTCCTGTATGCTTCAAAAAGCATTTCCTCATCAGGCAGCCCATTTTCCTTTAAATAGAGATACTCGCTTCTGAAAAGTCCAATACCGCAAGCTCCGTACTCCAAGGCCTGGCTGACCTCTTCAACAAGTTCGATATTGGCCTGCACCCTTACAGACAATCCGTCTAATGTTTCGGGACGAAACAAAGCAAAACGGGCAATATCCTTACTATAGGAAAGATACTGCCTCTGTCGTTCCCTGTATTGCTCAATCAACTCAGGTTGCGGATTGATAATGACCCGCCCCGTGATTCCATCCAGTATTAGCAGATCACCGTTACCCACCTGGCGGGTCACATCTTTTAGTCCGACAACGGCAGGAATACCGAGTGTTCGTGCCACAATTGCAGAATGAGAGGTCTCGCCTCCCCCCTCGGAGATAAAGCCCGACAAGCCCTGCATATGAAGGATATCTGCCGGAGAAAAATCACGGGAAACGAGAATCACCTTCTCATCAATTTCATGGGGAAACTTGTCAGTCCCGGCAAGCTCAGTGAAAATTTGCTCCGCAACTTGCCTGACATCAAGGAAACGCTCCCTGATATAGGAATCATTTACCTTTGAAAAAATCTCTTTTATCCGGGACAGAGATTGCTCAAGAGCCCATTCAGCATTCACTTTCTCTTTTTCTATGATTTCAAGGGTGCGGTCAAATAGCATGCCGTCCCGCAGCATGAGGATATGGCTGTCTATGATAGTAATATGTTCGGCGATGACCGCGGCAAACTCCTGTCGCGTGTGCCGCAAATTTTCTTCAGTTCTATTGACGGCTTGCCGAAAGCGATCCTGTTCGGCTGCAACATCTGTATCCCTTAGGTTTATTTTTCTTGCAGGGCCATCAACCCGGATCATCAAAGCTCTGCCGATAACGATTCCCGGGGAGGCTCCAACGCCCAGCAGAGTTTGCTCTTTCTCTGTGTGAAACGAATTCATTCTTCACCAAATTTTTCTGCAATGAGACCTGAAAGAGTTAAAAGAGCGTCCTCCGCATCCCTGCCCGAGGCCTGAATACAGACTTCCGTTCCTTGGGCACATGCCAGCGATAACACATCCAGAATACTTTTACAGTCCGCTTCGGTGTCTTCACGGATAAGGCGGATATCGCACTCAAACTGCTTTGCCGTCTCAACAAGCAGAGCTGATGTACGCCCATGGAGACCAAAGGCATTGCCGATGACAGCGACGCGTTTCAGTTTTACCACAATTATTTCACAACCCGCAGAGCCGGCTGTCCTGAAACCTTTCTTTTGTTATTTTCCGCTTTCGGCTTCTTGGTTTCGGGTTCAAAGAAATCGACTGCCTTAATATATCTTTTGTCGCCACCCATCGTGAAAACCTCCTGGCCTGTAAATTGAGGAGTTCGCAGAGTCCATACCGTTTTCTGGGGAGGAACGGTGAGAAGCTGCAAACTGACATGCCACCACTCGTCATGTTTGGCATGATCCCGTTCAAAGCCTGTGATTAAAGCATAGGTGAGAGACTGGGGGGTTTCAGTGACGATCACAACAATATCACCTTCAACTGTGGTATTTTTCAACCGGAAAATTTTATGCAGTTCTTCAACAATCTTATCCATGGGGAATGGCCTGTTTTGAGTTCAAAGTTCAATGTTTTATGAATGTTACGCCAGGAGTCAATGCCATGAACTGCCATTACATGACCCTGATTTTATAATCTTGCTCACTGAGAAGGCCCAAATTACAAAAATTTAATATTTTTTACTCCTTTTCCATGGCCTCTTCGCAGATAAATAAGTAACATAGAGTTCAAATTTCGAGAAAATACCTGCTATACTGTCAGAATACCAGAGAATTGAAACGGATTCAAAAACTCAAAACATTATCTGCAATTGACAGTCTCGCATTGATACCCTTTTGAGGACAAAAAGCGTTCTTTTGCCACCGGCTCCTCTGCCATTTACTTGATTTGAGAGGACGAATGGTCAGCTTTGTAACTTTTTTCAACCTTATCATGCATTTCCTTCATTGCTATTTTACAGGAAAATGGTAAGTGTTGTTGCATCGTTTAATGATATTTGCGAATTATTCTACAAAAAAAACATGGAACTTTTTCATTTTATTTCAGGTCATCAAGACAAAGCAGCTCGCATAAAATACTCGGTTAAAAAATATTCTTTCCGGGTGTTTCATGAATAAAGAAGAGCTGAAGCAGGAGACGGCTACTCTCGTTGAGGCATTTCTTGATGGTGACAGTCAGGCCTTTAATCGTTTGGTTTTACTCTACCAGACTAAAATTTATCACCTGGCCTTGAACTATGTCAAAAGCCAGGAAGAGGCCAAAGACCTTGCCCAGGACGTGTTTATAACTGTCTACAAGGCACTCCCGAAATTAAGGGAGAAGGCGAAATTTTCGTCCTGGTTGTATCAGATAGCCATCAATCATTGCAGAAACAGGTATAAAAAGCTCAATCGCAGGGGTTTTTTCAGCAATATATCGCTTGATGACGACGAAACGTACATGCAGCTCCAAGGAGACGAAGGGCCGGAGCAATTGCTGCAACGAAAAAATACGGTCAATCTCGTACGGTCGACAATAAACTCCATGGGGAAAACGGAAAAGGAGATTCTTCTTTTGCGGGATTTACAAGAACTTTCCTACGATGAAATCAGTACAATTTTAGATATTCCATTGGGAACGGTGAAATCAAAACTCAACCGGGCCCGGACTTCTCTTAAGGATCGATTAAAAAAATTCTACAAAGACTTGTGAGCGTAGCCATGAACTGTAACGATTGCCAGAAACTGTTCTCCCTTTATTTAGACAATGAAATTGATCAACATAACAAGTCTTTAATGGAAGCCCATTTTCATTCCTGCCCGGATTGCAAAATGGAATGGCAGGCTTTCAGGAACACCGTTGCCTTTTTAAGGGATATGCCGATGCCCGACGTCCCTTCAGGATTCCTTACCGGCATCCATGACAAACTTTCAAAAGAAACTCCGTGGACGAGGTTTAAAGGATGGCTCGCAGGAACAGGACAGCACAAAGTTGCCATACCAACGGCATTTGCCATGCTTGCTGTTGGATTTGCCACGGCCTATCTGGTCCAGAATTTTCCGGTTTCACAACCAGGGACGGAAGCTCCCCTGCAGCAGGCCGGCATTGAGAAAACAGCACAAAAAATTGTTGTAGCACAAAATAAAACTCAGAAGACGGAATCAGACGACGCCTATTATCCGGGAGTCCCCCTTTTATCGGAATATGAAGATTCCCAGGAGCTTACGCCCATACATCAATTTGCCATGGTTCCCAGAAAAACCAGAGAGCAGCTTGTTCCGCAGGTCGATTTTGTCTCAACACACACAGGAATAGCATCTTCCTCCTATTTACACGCGCCGCTCACCTCTTTTTCAGGATTTCGCAAAGCCCCTGTTGCTATCAATCCTGACTTGCTGATAACCCTACACTCTGCAGGAAACGGAGAGCATCTGGAAACGATCCGACAAATTATGCAATCACCACTGTGGCAGGCTGAGGTCTATAACGAAAACACCCTGCTGCTTTCTGTGCCGGCAAGCAACTTTAATAAACTTCACAAGATCTGTTGCCAGAAAGAAACCTCCTTTTCCCCTTCGTATGCAGGCAGCAACCATTACTTTACCCCCAAAAGGATGCTGACCGTAGCTGTAAGGCTTGATTAAAAAATCATTTTTTGCAAGAATATGTCTCTGACAAAAAATGGAGCTTTTACTGCTTTACGATTCGCAGCACAGAACAGTGCTTCTTATCTGCATTCTTTTTGTCGGTCGCCTTGCAAACTTTTTTGACGGTCCCGCATTTTACGCTCCTTGATAGAAAAAACGCTCGACCGCCTCTAACTACACAGTCGTTTGCTAATTATTTTTACCCAGTCGGGATGGCCAATGCCGCAGGTTTTTTTTTACTCTCAGAGGCCATAAATTCGAGTTCATCAATTTCTCACTTATAAAAATTTAAAATGTTAAGGATTACGCTATGCTTAAACCTCTACAAAAACCCATTATCGCTGCAACCCTGCTGAGTTTAATCGTTTTTCTTCTGTCAATGCCGGCTATGGCCGCACGGCCGGACACCTTTGCCGATCTGGTAGAAAAATACGGCGACACTGTCGTTAATATCTATACAACACAAACGGTGAAGGAATCACCACGTCCTCAACTGCCCTTTTCCCAGCATCCCGACATGCCGGAATTTTTCCGAAAATTTTTTGAACAACCGGGTCTCGGGGAAAATCACCCTGGCAGAACTATGAAACGAACAAGCCTCGGTTCCGGCGTTATCACCTCATCAGACGGCTATATCGTTACGAATAATCATGTCATTGAAGAAGCTGACGAAATCAATGTCCGTTTTGCCAATCACGAAGAGTATGAAGCAAAAATAATCGGTCGCGACGAAAAAACAGATGTTGCCCTTATCAAAATTGAGCCCAAAGCCCCCCTGCCCTATGTCACTTTCGGAAACTCAGACACACTGAGGGTCGGAGACTGGATCATCGCCATCGGCAACCCTTTTGGTTTTGAGCAGACCGTTACCGCCGGCATCGTCAGTGCAAAGGGGCGCTCACTCGGCGGAGGCGCCTACGAAAACTTCATCCAGACAGATGCTTCAATTAACCCCGGAAATTCAGGTGGTCCCCTTTTTAATCTCGATGGTGAAATGGTGGGAATCAGTACCGCTATCTACAGCCGCAGCGGCGGGAATATCGGCATAGGCTTTGCCATCCCTGTCAATATGGCCAAAAACGTTATCAAACAGCTTAAAGAAACAGGAAAAGTCACCCGCGGCTGGCTGGGTGTCATGATTCAGCACGTAAATCAGGATCTTGCCAAACAGTTTGGTCTTGAAAAACCCATTGGAGCGCTGGTCGGTGAAGTCTCACCGGGCAGTCCGGCAGAGGAAGCAGGCATTAAACCGGGTGACATTATCATCGCCTTCAACGGCAAAGAAATTTCCCAGATGACCATCCTGCCGACAGTGGTTGCCCAGACACCTGTGGGAGAAAAAGCCACTGTTACCGTGTTCCGCGACGGTAAAAAGAAGAAACTCAACATCACCGTTGGCAAACTTCAGGAAGAAGAGATGAAGGAAGACGCGGTGGAAGAGAATACAACCCTCGGACTCACCGTGCAGGAACTGACGCCGGAAATTGCTGCGTCCCTTAAACTGAGCGAAAAGGAAGGAATCATTGTCTCCAATGTTGAAATTGGTTCTGCTGCAGCAAACGCGGGCATGCGGCGAGGAGATCTTATCCTTGAAGCAAATCGACAGGAGATTAAAAACCTGGAGGATTACAGTGATGCCATGAGCAAGATTGATAAAGAATCAAGTATTCTTTTCCTGATCAAAAGAAAGAATCACACCAGGTTCATTGTTGTGGAACCTGAAGGGTAAAAAAAGCGACTCAAGTGAGCTGAGGTGACTGTAATATGCCGTTCCATTTGATGTGGGGCATGCCAATTCCTTTAGTCACTTCGCTCACTGTTAAAATTTTTTTCCATTTCCCAGGTAGGCTGTTGAAAACGAAGCAAGCGCAGTAATTTTTCAACAGCCTTGCTGCTAGAAACCCGCATGTAATGGATTCAATTCCACGCACCGGATGCAGGCAAGCAGATATTCACCTGCATTGATCTGGCCTTCTTTGTAGCGGCCTCTCCAGAACGAATCACTTCGTTTCCCCCTCTAGCTAACATAGCTGGGTCGTCTTGCAACCGGCAATCCGTTTCATGAGCAAATCCAAATTTTCAATTTGCTCTACCTAATCGATAACAGGATAGACATGATAGCTCATCAGACAGTAAGCGTAAACTTTACATTCCAACTCAATTTTCCATTTTCGGAGATTATCGCTGAAAAAACCTTCCACTTTGGTATAGAATTGCGATAAAAAGATATGAGGGTTATACGTCAGCGCCACCTAGGGAGTAGACCAAGATGCCAGGAAACGTTTGAGGAGGTGTTGGTTCGGGCTTGAGTGAGGAGGGCACACTATGACCACGGAATCAAAAAACACAACCCGAGATGCGGAGCAGGCCGGAGCAGAGCTCGAGGCCCTCAGGCAAAGCGAAGCCAAGTTCCGCGCTTTTTTTGAAAACGGTCCTGAATACTGCTACATGGTTTCAGCTGAGGGGATCGTTCTTGACGTCAACCGCTCCGCTCTCGACATTCTGGGATACAGGCGCCAGGAACTGGTAGGGAAGCCAATCAAAAGCATTTATGTTCCGGAAGAGCTTCCCAGAGTCAGCCGCCTCTTTGAAAGATGGAATCAGACCGGCATCCTGAAGGACGAGGAACTGGTTATCCGGACCAAATCCGGGGAGAGGCGAACCATCCTGCTCAGCGTCAGCGCCGTGAAGAATGAAGCCGGCGACATCCTGCACTCCATCTCGGTCCAACGGGATGTGACCGACCGGAAAAAAACAGAAGAAAAGCTACAACAAACAGCAACCCGGCTTAGGGAGGCCCAGCGGATCGCCCATATCGGCAGCTGGGAGCTGGATCTGATCAATAATACTCTCACCTGGTCGGATGAGATCTACCGGATTTTCGAAATCGATCCCGAAAAATTCAGCCCCTCGTATGAAGCCTTTCTCGATACTGTCCATCCTGAAGACCGTAAGGCAGTGGATCGGGCCTTTACTGATTCGCTCAAGTCCCGTATTCCTTATTCAGTCGACCATCGTCTCCTCTTTCCCGACGGACGGATCAAGCATGTTCACGAACAGTGCGAGACCTTTTACGATGCCGAGGGTAGACCGCTGCGTTCAGTGGGAACTGTGCAGGACATCACCGAACGGAAACTGGCAGAGGATGCTGAGCGCCGTTTAAACCGGGAACTGCGCGCCATCAGCAACTGCAATCAGACCTTGATGCGGGCCACAGACGAGCAGAGTCTGCTCAATGAGATCTGTCGCATTATCTGTGACGAAGCCGGCTATCTCCTTGCCTGGGTCGGTTTTGCCGAGCAGAACGAGGCTAAAACCATTCGTCTTGCTGCCCATGCCGGATTCGACCGGGGATATATTTCCCAAGCGAAAATCACCTGGGCCGACACCGAACTGGGACGTGGACCGTCCGGAATCGCCATCCGGAGCGGAAAAATCTGCTGCATCCAGGACTTCTCCACCGATCCCAAGGCCGCCCCCTGGCGGGACAATGCCCTGGCGCGCGGTTATCGTTCAAGCATCGCGCTCCCCCTCAAAGACGATGAAGACAAAACCTTCGGGGTTCTCAGCATCTACTCCCAGGAAGCCTCTGCCTTCACCCCGGATGAAATCCGGATTCTGGAAGAGCTGGCCGGCGACTTGGCCTTCGGTATCAACGTGCTGCGGGCACGAATCGAACACAAGGAGGCTGAAGAGGAGCTGGCTAAAGCCCATCAGCTGCTGGAAACCATCTTCAACCATACCCACATCATGGTGGCCTATCTCGACCCCGACTTCAACTTTATCCGGGTCAACCGTGCCTATGCGCAAGCCGACCAAAGGAATCCTGCGTTTTTCACCGGTAAAAACCACTTTGACCTCTATCCCAATGTTGAGAATGAAAAAGTTTTCAGAAAGGTGGTGGAGAGCGGGGAAGGCTATTTTACCTTTGGCAAACCGTTTAAATATACTGAGTATCCGGAGCGAGGGGTCAGCTTCTGGGACTGGAGTCTGACGCCCCTTAAGGACTCGGGAGGCAAGGTCACCGGTCTGATCTTTACCCTGCAGGACGTCACCGACCGCATGCTGGCCGAAGAGGAACGGCTGACCCATCTTCACTTCTTTGAAAGTATGGACATGGTCAACCGGGCAATTCGGGGAACCAGTAATCTTGAACAGATGATGGACGATGTCCTTGATGTCGCAGTGAAGATTTTCGACTGTGACCGCGCCTGGCTCCTCTATCCATGCGATCCCGGTGCCGCTTCCTGGCAGATCCAGGTTGAACGTTCCCTGCTGGAATATTCCGGTCTTCTCCCCTTGGGAACCGAGTTTGCCATGGAGCCCCTAACCTCCGAGTTAATGCGCACCGTATTAAACGCGGGTCGCCCGGTGCGGTCCGATCCGCAATCAGATTATCCTTTGGCGGCAGACGATGCGGAGCGGTTCGGCTATAAGTCCCGGATTTCCATGGCGCTGCGCCCCAAAACCGGTAAACCCTGGATGTTCGTACTGCACCAATGCTCTTACCCCAGGGTCTGGAAACAGCAGGATGAGCGTCTTTTCCAGGAAATCGGACGCAGACTCTCCGATGGACTGACCAGCCTGCTGAGTTACCGGGACCTGCGGCAGAACGAGGAATTCCTCACCAACATCATCGAAAACATCCCGGACATGATCTTTGTCAAGGATGCGGAGACATTACGGTTTGTGCGTTGCAATCAGGCGGGCGAAAGACTGCTTGGGTATTCCCGGGAGGAAATGAAAGGCAAAAATGATTATGATCTCTTCCCAGAGGAAGAAGCTCAATTTTTTACGGACAAAGACCGCGAGGCGCTGAAGCGAAAGATACTGGTCGATATTCCAGAGGAGCCTATCCGTAACAGAGACGGGCAGAAACGAATCATTCATACCAAAAAAATCCCGATCCTCGACCAGGCAGGCAATCCCAGATACCTTCTCGGCATATCAGAGGATATAACCGAACAACGAAAGATGAAGGAACGGCTGCGGGAAAAGAAAATGTTTATTCGCAACATTCTTGAGACCGTGGATGAAGGCTTTATCGTGGTGAATCGAGAGTACCGGATTCTGTTGGCAAACAGGGCGTTCTGCCGTTTTGTCGGACTTCCCGAGGAACAGGTAGTGGGGCGGCATTGTTACGAGGTTTACAACCATCTTGACATTCCCTGTTTTTTAGCCGGCAGTGACTGCGCGGCGAAGAGGACCTTTGAAAGCGGAAAACCCCATACCGCTTCGCATTCCCATATAGTGGACAGCGATAAACATTATGCCGAGATCCGCTCCTATCCATACAGCGAAGTGTCAGGAAGGGTTGAAACCGTCATCGAAACGATCACCGATCTAACGGAAACGAAAAAACTGGAGGAACAGCTGCGCCATGCCCAAAAGCTTGAGGCACTAGGGACCCTGGCTGGAGGGATCGCTCATGATTTCAATAATATATTAAGTGTAATCGTCGGCTACAGCGACATGATGGAAATGAACCTGTCCTCGGACGACCCGGCTCGTCCTTATCTCCAGGAAATCCTGGCAGCATCCAAACGCGCTGCCAGGCTCACCCAGGCACTGCTTATCTTCAGTCGGAAGCAGATTGCGGAACTCATGCCGATTGATCTGAATGAAGTTGTAAGCGGCATGAAAAAAATGGTCTTCAGGATCATCGGCGAAGACATCCAAACCGTTGTTGAACTTGAACCGGTACCGCTGATCGTCATGGGCGATTACGGGCAGCTGGAGCAGGTACTGATGAACTTTGCAACCAACGCCAGGGATGCCATGCCCCAGGGCGGCACATTGACCATCGAGACGCAGTTCTGCAATATCGATGAAAAATTCATTCAACACCACGGCTTTGGCAGCCCTGGAGAATTCGCCCTGATTTCAGTGAAAGATACCGGCCAAGGAATGGAAGACCAGACCAGGGAAAAAATTTTCGAACCTTTTTTTACCACAAAGGAACTCGGTAAGGGAACGGGACTGGGGTTGTCGATCATTTACGGAATTATCAAACAGCACCACGGCTATATCAGTTGCTCCAGCGAACCCGGCAAGGGAACCGTTTTCCAGGTATACCTGCCAATTATCAGAAAAGAGGCACCCAGGCCCGACGTAAACGAACTCAGTCATGTACAGGGCGGCACCGAAACGATACTGATTGCCGACGACGACGAGCATATCCGCAAAGTCACCAGAACACTGCTTGAGAACCGGGGGTACAAGATCCTGGAAGCCATGGATGGCCAGGAGGCCGTAAATATCTACAGGGAGCATTGTGACGATATCCAGCTTGTTCTGCTGGATATCGTCATGCCGAGAAAAAGCGGCAGGGAGGCTTTTGAGGAGATGAGGGAAATCAGGCCCGGACTGAAAGTGCTTTTTGTCAGCGGTTATAGTGAAAACACCCTGGAAATGCAAAAAGTCATGGAACGCGGACAGCCTTTACTGCAAAAACCGGTTAAACCGAGGGAGCTGCTGGCCAGGATGCGGGAACTGCTGGATAAAAAAGAAAGCTGAGAATCACCCTATGGGGGAAATATTTCGACACCCTGCTGATCTTTTCATTGCCCCCAAAATTGTTTTTTATCAAAAAATGTCAAGGCCGGCTTTTGCACTTTCAGTCACTTCCCTAAAACCCTTCCACCGCTCTCAATATCTTAAAGTAATTGGCGAAAACATCGCTTTTTGCCGCCACATAGTTTTCATGGGCCCGGGACAGATTTGCAGCAGCATCCAGCATGTCTGTCTCGGTGACCAGACCTTCCTGATAGGAAAGCTTTGTCACCCGCACATTCTCTTCAGCCTGGCTGATACCGGTTTCGGCAACCTGCACGCTTTCGCCACTGACTTCAAAATCGTAAAAAAGATTTTTCAGCTCTGTCCGCAGCTCACTTTCCAGTTCGCCGAGCTCATGCTTCAAGGCGCGCATTTCATTTTTTACCATGCCGATCTTTGCACTCTTGCCAAAACCGTCAAAAAGATTGACTGAAAGCACCAACTGGGTACGTATCTCTTCATCATTACTGCCACTGAGAAGACTACTGCCACCGTCGCTGCCGCTGCCGTTCAGGTAATGGTCATCGTATTTCTGATAACTGCTGACAAGATCAACCTTGGGGTAATACCCGGCATACTGGGCTCGTACCTGGGCGTCGGCTGCCTTGATCAACTCTTTTACAACCTGGACTTCGCTTCTCTTGGCCAGCATTTCCGCCTCATAGTCCCCAGTCCGGTCAAGAACCGGCTGCTGATCAAACTCACGGAACTGCAACTGATCAAACTGAACAACATCATTTATTCCCCGCTGCAGAAGCTGAATCCCTTTTTTTACCCCAGCCTCAGCTCTTTTCAGGTCAATAAGGGCATTATCCAGATCTACTTTTATCTTCAGAAGATCATTTTTTTTAATCAGCCCGACGTCATACCTGTTTTTGCCATCCTGATACATTTTTTCAAGGGCGGCATGGTAGTCTCTGGTCACCTGAAGATTGGCTTTTTGATTAAACAGAAAAACATACTGCAGGGCAACATCAAGCTGTATATCCTGTTTTATACCTGCAAGCCTTAAATCCTCTGCCTTCTGCTCCAGCTCTGCAGACTGAATGTTGTACTTATCCTTGAATCCTGAAAAAAGATTCCAGCTCACAGCTCCGGAAACAACACTGTTTTCACTGCTCTCATACAGTGTTTCGTCCTTCAGATTGGACATGGAATAGGAAATATCCATTGATGGATAATAGCTGCTTCTGGCCAGCCGGAGGTTCTGTTCGCTCCTTTTAAGATTGGCTTCATAGCGTGCGATGATTTCCCTGTTTGTCACAGCCTTGTGCTGCAGTTCTTTCAGGGATGCGGCACCGGCCGCATCTGCCAGTAGCAGTATAATCAAAACCAGATTAAACAGTTTCACTTGATCGACTCCTTTCAAAACCTATGAAGAAGGAAAGTAACGAGGGAATAACAAACAGGGTAAATATAGTGGATACGGCCAGGCCGCCAAGCAGAATACTGCCAAGCCCACGGTAGAGTTCGCTACCGGAACCGGTTGACAGCACCAGCGGCAGCATGCCGAGCAGACTTGTGCTGGCACTCATGAATATCGGCCTGATCCTTGTTTCCACGGCAGTGATGACCGCCTCCATTCCCTGCATGTCATTATAACGGACATTATTTAAGGACTGATGCACAATCAGAATGGCATTGTTGACCACCGTACCGATGAGGATGATAAAGCCCAGCATGGCAAGGACGTCGAAACCCTGGGGAGGCATTCCCAAAGAGGATAAATACACATTGACAAGGCGCAGCCCGACAAAACCGCCCACCGCAGCCAGGGGCACACTGAAAAGGATAATAAAGGGATAGAAAAAATTTTCAAAAAGCGCCGCCATAAGCAGATAGGTGATAGCCAGGGCCAACAGCAGATTCCACTGCAGGGCCTGGCGCGTCACGGTGAGTTTGTCGGCGTTGCCGCCCACCTCAACAACCACGCCTTGGAGTTTTCCCGCCTTCTGCAGCGAGGCAATGATATCATTTTCAATGGTCTCCATGGCGGTCTGCAGGGGAAGGTCGGCCGGGGGAGTAACCTGCAGGGTAATGGTACGGTTTCGTTCAAGATGATTAATCTGCGGCATCCCCTGCGTGTAAACGAGGTTAGCCACGTCACCTACTCTGATCAAATTGCCGTATTTACTGACAATCAAACTGTTCAATATATCTTCCGGAGTGCCGAAATCCTTGTCTGCCGCCTTGAGAACCAGATCAACCTGCTTGATCCCCTCCGGCCTGTATTCATCAATCTTGCGGCCATCCATCAAGATATCCACATAGGTTCCCAGGTCCTCCTCTGTCAGGCCATTGGCCACAAGTTTTTCCTTGTCAGGTATAATATTCACCTCTGGATAACTACTTTCCAGGGATGGCACGGGACGCACCTGGGCGCCGGGAATTTTCTGACTGATAACGCCGAAAAGAGTTCGGGACGAATCAATGATTTTATCAATATCTTCGCCTACCACATTGACTTCAACGGTTCTGCCCTCGCCTATACCGCTCTCAAAGATGCCGCGCTGAATACTGACTCCGAAAACTCCGGGAATGGCATTCATAATCCTGTTAAAAAGCGGTATCATTTCCCTTGCCCTGGTGTCATGGATACTCATGGCGCCAAAAAGGGTAAAACGATCCGCCCCCACAAAAAACATCTTTTCTATCTGGGGAACCCCGTCTTTGCCGTCTTCCTTAAAATAGGGTTCGGCTTCATGGTAGATATTTCGCCCCATATCCTTTAATTTCTCGACGGAATAACCGGGAGGCGGGATAAGGATGTTTAAAACAAGATTTCTATTGCCCTGGGGGAGATATTCCGCGCTGGGAATAAGCCAGATGGTCAACCCCACAGAAAGAGACGTCAGCAATGCAATCGTCCCAATCCTTGTAAAAATGTTTTTCAAGCATAAGCGGACGATCTTCATCAGGAAAGATGCCAGCAACGGTCCAACCACAGTCCTCTGCAGCCAGTTTTGCCCCTTAACCTTGTCACCCCTGTAGAGCTTGTTGGCAAGGGTGGGAATAACGGAAATAGAGACAAACATGCTGAGCATAATGGAAAAGGTGATGGCAATGGCAATATCCCGGAAAAGCTGTCCCGCCTCTTCCTCAATAAATATAATAGGGAGGAAAACAGCAACCGTTGTAGCCGTTGATGCCAGGACCGCGCCCCATACCTCTTTGGCGCCGTCATAGGCAGCGTTGAAGGCCTTTTTGCCCATCTTGCGGTGCCGGTCGATATTTTCCAGCACAACAATGGCATTATCAACCAGCATACCCACGGCAAAGGATATGCCGGCCAGGCTGACGACGTTCAGGTTGCGCCCCAGTATCCACATAAAAATAAAGGTGCCGATGGCGGAAATGGGAATGGCGAGTGCGGTGATAAAAGTTGAACGGACGCTGCGCAGAAAAAGCAGCAGTACCCCTATCGCCAGCAAACCTCCGATGAGGACATTCTGCTTCACAAGATTAATGGCTGTATTGATATAGGGGCGCTGATCGTAAACCATGTCAAAGAAGAGTCCATTGTCGGCCAGAATCCCTTCATTAAGGCGGTTGACCACCTGCTCTATCTGATTGGTCATCTCCAGCACGTTGCTTCCCGGCTCTCTTTTGACGCCAATGACAATCACCTGCACACCGTTATGAAGAACGGAAACATCTTCCTTCTTATAGCCATTGGTGACACTGGCCAGGTCGTGCAGGTGAACCCTGTTGACACCATCATCGACAATAACAACGCTCAGGGCATCTGCCAGGGACTGAAACTGGCTGACCGTACGGATACGGTAATTTTTCTTGCTGATGCCGAGCACCCCTGCGGAAATGTTGCGATTGGCCTTTTTAATAGCACTTTCAACCTGGTTGATCGTGACGTTATATCTGGCCATTTTCTGAGGATCAATGATGACATGAAATTCATTGTCCGTGCCGCCGAATACAAAAAGGGAACCAACCCCTTTCACCCTTTCCAGATGCTGCCGAACATTGTTCTCAAAAAACGTGCGAAAGTGATTGATGTGCTCCTTGGTGTCGGGCTTGGCTTTCAGAACCATCCAGATAATAGGCGAGCTGTTGGCGCCCGTCGCCTCTATAACAGGTTTGTCGGCATTGTCGGGATAGTTGGAAACCTCATTCATCTTATTGGATACCCGGAGAAGAGCATCGTCAAGATCGGTTGTCATTGCAAAAGACAGGGTGATTTCACCGTAGCTGTTAAAACTTGAACTCTCCATTTTAATGAGGGAGCGCAAGCCCTTAAGCTGTTCTTCCTGCTTTTCTATGATTTCCTTTTCAATTTCATAGGGCGTGGCCCCTCCCCAGGTTGTGGTAACGGTTATCTGCGGCGTCTCCACATCGGGAGTCAACTGAACAGGCAGTTTATTGAGGCCAATGATGCCGAACATGACGATAAGGATAACGGCAACAGCCACGCTCACCGGTTTTTCAATGAAAAACTTTATAACGTCCATTCTTTAGTTCTCCTCGGCAACCACAACAGCCTGATCAGGACGCAAGCGCTCGTTACCCTCAACAACCACTTCCATTCCCGGCACAAAATAAGGATTATCCACAGCAACCCCGTTGCCCAGGTAGGTAACAATATGGGCCGGCAGGATGGAGGCTTTCCCTTCTTTCACCGTGTAGACAAAGTCGCCCCCCTGAAACTTGATAAGCGCGTCTCTGGGGATAACGCTGAAAGTCTTTTTGGGGCTGGTCGGCACATAGACCTGGGCAGACATATTTTCAGCCACCTTGGCCATCTCGGGAATGCGAACCTTTAACATAATATTTTTGGTCTTGGGGTCAGCAACGGGATCGAAATCTTCGAAAATGCCCTTTACCTCTTTTGCAAAGGCATTGATGACAACCACGACCTGTTCACCAGCCGATATGAACTGCAGCAGATCTTCAGCCACAGGAACACTGACAAAAAGATCATCCGTCGAGCCAATGCGGACCAACACCTTTCCCTGCTGCACCCAGTCACCGCTATCCACGTTCTTTTCCAGAATCACTCCAGGAAACGGAGCCTTGATAATACTTTTTCTTTTGGTGATGAGCAGCTTGTCAAGTTCGTCTTCATCGGCCTTCTTTTCCTTGACTAGATTTTTGAAGTCATACAGCACATCCTCATAATTTTTTTCACTTGCCCCGTTTTCGTTAAAAAGCCTCTCCAGCCTTTTCACGTTCTTTTCAGCCTGTTCAATACGCAATGCCGCCTGGGCAATACGGGTTTCGGCAAGAGCAATTTCCTTATCAAGGATCTCCGTATTCAAATTCAGGAGCTTTGAGCCCAATTTCACCCGTTCTCCCTCTCGTACAGCAACCTCTTCAACCAGCCCTGAAACTTCGGAGGAAACATGACTCATGCGGTCATAGTAGAGCACACCGATAAAGGGACGATTTTCGGCAACTTCCTGCTGGGTTATTTTGGCCATAACGACTTTTGCCGGCGGCGGACCCTGGGCAAACACAGGGAAACATCCCATGAAAACAATGATCATTAAAACTCTGAGCACTTTCACAAATCACCTCTTATAAGTCATTAGCTATAAACTACTTTCTATAAGCCTTTCGTTCATGCGTTCAATATTGCGGGACATTTTCTTAAATGAACTGCGGATAATCGCCTGTTCCTCATCACTTACTCCCCGGAACAGCTCATCGGAAAACAACTCAAAAACGACATATACCTTGTCGAGCATCTCCGCGCCGGCGTCGGTAAGAAAGACAAGCAGTGCCCGACGGTCCATTGGGTTATCCTGCCGCGAAACCAGGCCCTTGCCCTCCAAGCGGTCAAGAATTCGGGTTATATTTGTCGGCGTTTTATTGGCAAGCTCACCTATCCGGCGCTGCGCGAGCCCTTCCTCGCAGCTCATTGTTTTCAAAACCTGGAGTTGCTCAAGGGTAAGATCAAATGGTTTCAACTTTTTTTCGGCAAGATTACGCATCTCAAGAGCCGTGAGGTAAATAACCCGGCCCAGTGCGTCATCGGAACACTTGTTCATTATATAACTCCTATATTGTTGTCTAGACAATAATATACAAGTCACCTTTTATGTCAATATAAAAAAGAGCCCCAATGGACGGAATGCAAAAAAAGATGTGATTACCACTGAAACTCAGCCAGTCTTGCAGCAGGTACTGTAATGCATTAATAATTCAAAAAATACTGTCTACACAAAAGTCATTCCCGCGAAAGCGGGAATCCAGAGTAGCTGGCTAGTCCGCCTAGATTCCCGCTTTCGCGGGAATGACGTATAAAAAGGCTGAAAATGAGTGGTAATCAAAAAAAAATGAAGAGTCATTCACGTCTAAATATTCAATTTTTTGTACCTAACAATTCCTGTTTTCCGGAGTTGAGACGTTTGCCTTATCGCCACTCACAAACCTTAGAACCTTTAACTATTTGAAATATTACAGCTTCCCGTTTTCCCTCATCCACAGGAACAGAATTTGCAATTTATACAATAGATGCAATATGTTATCTCGGCTTACAGTACTGCCTAAATGAAGAGTATGAAAAGGAGAAAAAAATGATGAGAAGAAGAGATTTGCTCCTGGTTTGCCTGATACTGCTTGTGGGATTTACGAGCCAGGCCCGGGCGGATTACACCTATTCCTACCAGATGATCGACTATCCCGGGGCAGAGCAGACCTGGGCAGGCGGCATCAATAATGCCGACCAGATCGTCGGCATGTACAGGGACGCAGACGGCCTCCACGGCTTTTTCCATGACGGCCTGCAGACCTTTACCTCCTTTGATTATCCCGTGAACGCCGATGACACTTGGGCAGAAGACATCAACAACGCGGGCGTGATCGCTGGCTATTACGAGGATCTCTGGGAAAAAAAACACGGCTATATCTACGACGGCAGTTCCTTTACGCAAATCGATTACCCGGATGAACCCCACACCATCACCTATGTAAAGGGCATCAACGACGCAGACGTGGTCGTCGGTCATTATTTCACCGGAGAAAACGGCAGCTATACAGACATCTACGGTTTTTACTATGACGGCAGCACCTACACCCAGGTCCATGTCCCCGGAGCCCAGTACACCTATCTTCACGGTCTCAATAATTTAGGAAAGATGGTGGGCTACTATCAGATCCCCGGATCCAGGAGAGGTTTTATTTACGACCAGGGCACCGGGACCTTTACGGATATCGTCTATCCAGGGGCCACATACACCTACGCAAACGATATCAACGATGCCGGCTATGTTGTCGGTATCTGCTATATGTCATACAGATGGCACACCTTTCTCTACGACGGCACGACCTACACTCTGGCGGATTACCCGGACGAACTGGACACCTGGGGAAATGGAATCAATGAGGCAGGCCGCATGGTGGGCTATTACTACTCTGCAACAACCTATGACTGGCGCGGCTATGTCAGCTGCCCCTCCGCCTCCAATCCCGACCAGGCCGATACGGATGGCGACGGCCTGTCAGACACCTGCGACAACTGCCCGACTGTAGCAAATTTAGACCAGACCGACAGTGACATAGACGGGGCTGGCGATGTCTGCGACAACTGCCTGGGGCTGTTTAATCCGGAACAGTTGGATCTCGATGGAGATAACGTCGGGGCGCTTTGCGACAACTGCCTTGACCATGCCAACGGGACACAGCTTGACAGCGATGGCGACGGGCCGGGGGATGCCTGCGATAATTGTCCGGCCCTTGCAAATCCTGATCAGACGGACACAGATGGTGACGATGTGGGCAATGACTGCGACAACTGCCCACATGTAGCCAACAACGACCAGGCCGACGGCGACGGGGACGACGCCGGCGATGCCTGTGATAACTGTTTGGGGCTTGCCAATCCCGGCCAGGAGGATTTTGATTCCGACGGCGTGGGTAACGACTGTGACTGCGCCGACGGTTTCTTTGGGCCAAATGAGGACGGAGCAGACTGCGGCGGCAGTTGCCCGGATGCCTGTCCCTCAGGTTGTGTGCCCATCATACTGCGCGGGGATACGGGGCATAAAATCGATATCGTCCTCATCCCCAGCGACGAGTATGTCTCTGTTGGCGGGCCCACCCTGGGTTTAACCGCTCACACTCTTATCGGCGGGGTATGGACACCTGTACCGATACCCGCCCAGTGGCGGGATGATACGGTCAGCCTGATCCAAAACAGCTATTATGCCAATGACCTTATCAGCGCCTGGGGGAACATCGGCAAGTTTAATTTCTGGTATCTGCGGAAATTTGCCGAGTTCAGCCCGGCCAATGGCGCACCTGATTGCCCTGAATGCTGCGACAGATCCGCCCCGTCGGGATGGCGGGACGACTGCCCCCAGGCACAACAGGCCGCCATTGTCCATATCGCTGCCTGCCGTGATTTCAGCCGCAACAATGTCTTCTCGGCCGAGAATACCTCTGTGGGGACATTCCTCCATGAATCCGGCCACGGGGTCTTTGATGTGGCGGATGAGTATGATGATCCCAATTGCACCACCCATTACTTCCGTTCCGATCCCTACCCCAATATCTTTCGCACCGAATACGGTTGCAGGCAGAACACCGCTTATCCGGATGACGACTGTTATAAATTTACCGACTGCCAGGCAGGCTGGTGGAAAGGGCAACCGGAAATGACTATCATGAACTCCTGTGAAGGCATGACAAGCCCAGGGTATCCGGATATCGTCTGCGGTTGGGCCTGGGATGCGGAACCGCAGGTCCAGCACATCCTGGATCAGTATGTTGAGCCGGGGCTGGATACAAAAGAGGCTGACGGGGCGGATACTGAGGAGGATACGAGAAAATCCCTGGTGGCAGACCTGCACTATAACGGCACAGCAGTCACCGTAAACAACATCAGCATGGTCTTCGGCGATTCACCAGAACGCTTTATTCTGCCTGACGGCCTCAGGCTTGAAGCCTTGAGTTCCGACACCACGCTGATCAACGAATTTCAAATACGAGATCCCAGATACGTGCACTTCGATTTTCCTCAAGGTGCCCAGACGCTGCCTGAGGCAGACTTTACTGTAGTCTTTCCATTCATGGATGACATTAAAACACTCAAGGTCTTTGATGTGACCACAGCTGCTGAACTTGGCTCCATGGATCTGGCCCCGGCGGTCAACACCTTCTGCGCCGATCATCTTGATGATCCTGATTGCATTGCCTATGATACAGACGTGGACGGCGACGGAGTGCTTGATGCGGACGACAACTGTCTCTTTGTCCCCAATCAGGGCCAGGAGGACTCAAACCAGGACGGCATCGGCGATGCCTGCACCTGCGAAGCCGACATAAATGGCAATGGAGAGGTAAACGGAGGGGATATCCTTATCATGGCTCAAAATTACGGACGAACCGACTGCTCCCAGACCCCATGCCCTGCCGATCTGCGAGGTGACGGGGATGTTGACGGAATCGATGTACAGATTTTAATTTCCGAAATCGGTAAAACCGGCTGCCAGCACGAGTAAATACCTTCCATTCACCCCCGGTTTATCGGCAGTTTCAGGGGGGAGAATCATTTCCTGTGCTTTTACTCATACGTGGTAAAAACACAGGATTTTTTTGCCCTTTGCCATCCTTACATAACATCCTCATTCTGCAATTTTCCTTACAAATTATTGCCTTAAAGAGAATAGTGTTTGTGACTATATTTGGAAATATCTTGACTGGCAATTAAATATGGTGTTCCTCGAATTGAGGATAGATTGACACGGGTCAAGCAAAGACGCGACCCCTTTTCGGACTTTTCACCGCCCACGGTTCTTCGATCAGAAGAAACAGCTGCTGAAGGGCATCGACAATCTGCCGGAATTGCCAGTCTTGAATTCTGTCTAGTCCTTCAATCTCCTTCAGGTAATTGGTAATATCATCACCATCGTGTTCTGCCAGTTTTTTACCATGGTGAGCCTGTATATACTGTCCGGCCCGGATGACATACCAGCGGGCCACAGCCTGTTTAACTCCTTTCTTCCCAAGAAGATTCAGATAGTTATCCCAAAAACGTTCTACCGATTTCGATTTTCTTGTACTTTACGCAGACATCTGTTAAAGTCTCACTGTAAGTTAGGAAACACCATAAGGGAAACAAGTAATATTTTTTATAGATAGACAGAAACATTAATTATAACACTAGGCAGAATCTGTCTAGTGTTATAATTAATGTTTCTGTCTAATACACTGTTAGCCCAAAAAAAATGAAAATCTTTGCACATGGCAATAAGAACAAACAGTATGCGCATGGGCTTGTTGCGCCGTCGAATGCTGATTCGGTCGAAGCACCAGTTATTCAGTATGGCGGTGGAATGACCGCAATTCATTTTTTGACGGACGATGAGCGATGGGGGCGCATAACTTTTGAAGGACTAGATTCGATCAAAGTCTCTCGCGGAGAATATGAACCATTCCCTCCAGCACCCGGCGAAGAAAAGTCCTTTTATTGGGTTACGACCATTTCAAACTCATTGTGGCTTCGCGAGCGTTACGAGTACGAAAAAAGATATTACAGAAACTCCTACAATTTCGGCGGAGACGTCGATGAGATGCTCAGAGAATATTCTCATTACGTATTTAATTTCCATGATGAGTTTGTAGAGGTAATAGCTGCAGGTATCTGGTTTGAATCATCGGACACTATGCTTGGCTCTCGTGAACCTGAGCCGGATCACCCTTTGTGTGGACTGGAATATCTTGGCACCACTGAAACCTTTGAGGGGTCGGGCATCACCTGTCACGTTCGTCGAAACCCGCTTCCTGAAGCCGAGCTTGAGAAGAGGGCTCACCTTTGTTCGCAGACAATTCTGGAAATTGGCGCAGAACTTGATGGAAGCATCGGCACCAGTTGGTCGCTAACTCGCCGTGTTCATCGTGGCGTTGGCAAGACCTACTTGAGGAGCTACTTCGGAAATCCTATTGAGGTATTCGAACATATTCCGAAACTTGAAGAGATCCGACCACATATCGATAAGTGGCTTGCGGAAGTTCACCAGCGACGCAAGGACATGGGCAAGGCATGACAATGCCAAACAAAAAATCAGGGCTAACAATCACGTTCAGTGGACGCGGTAAACGCACCGGCGCTGACGCGGCAAGGCTTTAGGCGCGCCACTGACGTAAAACGTTAGCCAGTAGAAAATATCTGGTAAGGGTAGGGAATGAAACGCTTTTTAACAGGGATCGCAGGGATTGCTTTATTTATTGGAATAATCATTCTGTATAATTTTTCCTTTTGGTTATTTGAAGGCAGCCCAACTGTTCCTCGACTCGAAGGAACTTGGTGGGGTGGGTATTACGAAACACAAATTTTAGGCAAGCAATGGTGTGTTGCTCGGTTTGTGAAAAAAGAATCTGGCCAAATCCAAATGGCATTAATTTCTTCATTTGGTCCACCTGATGTTTTTAAGGTCGAAAGAAGAAGCACAGATAAAAACTTTGCCCATCTTTTATTTACCGGCTCAGATAAAATGCAAATCAAAGCTAAACAATTATATTTTGGAAAAAAATACATTATTCAACGACTGATGGCTGGCAGATTTAAGGATTTTTGGAAAGAGAATGAAGACATTTCCATAAGAGGTAATTTTATCACCTTTTCTCCGCCTAATGAATTCGCCATAGAACCATTATCTGAAACTGATCTAAGTTCCTTTTGGAAAACATATGTTCGTCCAGAAGAATCGAGCGTTACACCAGAGGAGTTACTCCTAAACATTGGTTTTTTACGCGCTCATTTGAAATAAATGAACATTGGTTATAGGTGCAGACGCAAAAAGGGGATGTAGATGCCAGAATTTATGCCACTGTCTTTGGTTATTACATATATTGCATTCTTCGGTTTTCTGAATACACATCAACGACACTCAGCTAGATTTGAGGGCGCCAGCCAAACATACCATTTAGCACTTAACATATCACTTATTCTTGGGGTTTTAGTGGGGCTCAGTCTGATGATCTATTATGGCTACTTAACGGTCTGGTATTGGCCTATTGTATTATTTTTACTCGGAAGCCTTATCGGCGGCTTATTATTTGGTTTGCTCGACGTAACGATAGGGTTGCTTATTATGAGCTTGTTGAGTTTTGCTGGTTGGCCAATTTCTGCATATGTAATGTATCGTATAGTCAGCAACTTAGGTGGCTAACAAGGGCATTGAGATGGATTTTGAAAAGCTGGCGCTTTTCAAAACCACTCATGCCCGGCGTTGTGTGCCCGAAAAAATAACAATCAAATATATAAAAAAAACCTATGATCCACGGCATTAAATAAAAGAAAACATCATGACTTTCTTCGGTATTACATTCAGCAGTTCCGACATGTATCTCTTTGGAGTGACCGGAATTCTGTTTATGTCCGTTATCACCGCCATAATTTACAGAAAAAACTCCATCGCCATCAGAAAAAGAGAGGAACGAGACAAAATAATTAATGAAATTATTTCCCCGTTTAATGACACTATTCTCAACATCGAACATGGTGAACACAACTTTGTCATGATAATAAATTCTTTCTTCACTGCCCAAAATGAGTCCATTTCCAGAGCCAAGGCTATTTCCACAGAGAAAAACAAAAAGAAAATAGAAGAAGCATGGCAGAAATATGTATTTTTTTGTGAGAACAATGGGAAAGGAGAATTGTACACTAGATTCGGCACCTTCCCTGAAGAGTTTGACCGAGAAAAAAAAGAAGTTATTAAAAGTCATATTTCAAAACTCACTAAAATAATAGAAAAAATTTAGCACACAACCATCGGCTGCACGCTGACCCGCGAAACCGCTCAGTCTTTCGCGCAGCTCATATTAATTTAATACTAGCCACATAATTGCCACGCCACGGCGGGCAGGTGAGCCGGACGTTCGGCAGATACCTGCAATGAGTGCCAACAAATGAATTGCGTTTTTTTTTTGTAATTCATTTGAATGGAAAAATATCTCGACAAAACTAGGCCTAGGCCAAGGTGTAAAGGAGGAATAGTCAAGCGGAGGTTTGATTATGGTCAGACATGAACTGAATATAATCAATAGTGTTGAGGAAAAGAGTAAAACTGGTCAGATCTGGCCCGACTGGCATCAGAAACTGAAAAAATTTCAGCATTCCAGCATAATGGTGGCTTCCTGGCAGCTGCTGAACACATTGGTTCCCTATTTTGGTCTATGGTATCTGATGGTTCGGTCCATCCAACTTGGCTATTCATATATTTGGACTCTGATGCTCGCCATACCTGCCGCCGCCTTTCTGGTTAGAATATTCATATTATTTCACGACTGTGTGCATAATTCTTTTTTAAGATGGAAGGGGGGCAACACGTTTTTCGGCTACTTCCTCGGCGTCTTTGTGTTTACATCGTTTGAAGACTGGCGTTTCACCCACCTCCGGCACCATGGAACCTACGCCAATCTCGACTCGCGGGGATTCGGCGACATCTGGACCATGACGCTCAAGGAGTATGAGAACTCACCAACAATAAAAAAAATAAGGTATAGACTCTACCGAAACCCCATTTTGCTGGTTGGATTGGGGGCAATATTTAATTTTCTATTCTACAATCGTATTCCAGACTTAAGGGTAAAAAGGAAGGAACGTGTGGGCGTTATTTTGACTAACCTGCTCATTCTTGCCGTTGTTTTGACCGCCGCACGGATTATTGGATGGCGGGCCTACCTCCTGATCCAGTTGCCGGTGTTGTGGCTGGCAGGAGGGGCCGGTATCTGGCTTTTTTACGTGCAGCACCAGTTTGAAGGGGGGTACTGGGCGCGTAAAAACGAATGGGATCCTCTGCGTGCAGCCATGGAAGGTAGCTCTTTTTATGATCTGCCGGCAATTCTGCGCTGGTTTTCCGGCAATATCGGCTACCACCATGTCCATCATTTGAATCCAATGATTCCCAATTACCATCTTAAGAAGTGCTTCGATTTCGTTCCGGAACTGAGAGCGAAGGAGCCGCTTACAATCAAGAAGAGTCTTCGTAGTCACCGCCTGAAATTGTGGGATGAGAATTTGCAGAAAATGATCGTTTTCCCTTGATATGGTCGTTTCTCACTGAATGGGCGGAGTCATGCGAAGTACACCAATACCATGAGGCCGAACGATTCATTCCAGCGGACGTGTAGAGGCTTTCGGGCGCTAAACGCGTTCAACCACCGGGCACGCCGCTGAATTAAAGCGTTGTGTAAATAAAAAACCATCAAACAGAATTGAGCGCTAGATCAATAAATAAAAATTTGACACCCGGCAACGTTCTGGCCTATTTTTTTATAAGGTAGTCGTTTGAAAGAGGCTGGGAATTTTTTGATGGACTCGCAAAAATCCATTTGAAAAAGATTAATTGTTGTCTCCTGTTGCTGTTGACAATATTTGCCAGGAGGGTCTGTATCATGAGGGTAATGCAAGCACACTGGAGCGTAAAAAAAGGATGGTTGAAACCAGTTGCGGAACTGGATAAAGGCTCCGCGCAATTGATCCTGATATTTGGTGGGACTGATGCATTAGAGCGTTTTCCTTTGCAGGATTTGCGGACTCGCTACCCGGAAGCCGACATCGTTGGCTGTTCCACGGCAGGCGAGATCATCGGCACAGAGGTGTTCGACGACAGTGTAGTGGTTTCGGCGGTCACCTTCGAACAGACGCGGTTACATATTGCTCGTGAAACAATCTCCGGACCGGAGCAGAGCCGTAGCGCCGGGGCTGCCCTGGCCACGAAGCTCGCGGGCGACGATCTGCACCATGTTTTCGTTCTCTCGGACGGTCTGCATGTGAACGGCACGGCTCTCATTGAAGGAATACAAGAGACGCTCCCCGAATCGGTGGTGATTACCGGTGGTATGTCGGGTGACGGGGCACGTTTTGAACGCACCCTGGTGGTCGGCAACAGCGAACCCTGTGAGCGACAGGTTATTGCTGTCGGCTTTTACGGCGATCGTATCCGTGTCGGTTACGGATCACTCGGCGGCTGGGAGGCTTTTGGCCCTGATCGCCTGATTACTCGTTCGGAAGGAAATGTGCTTTATGAGCTGGACGGAGAGCCGGCGTTGGGGGTATACAAGCGCTACCTTGGTGAGAGAGCCGAAGGTTTGCCTTCTTCCGGTCTGTTGTTTCCATTGTCTTTACACAATGAAAAGGGAGTGGAAGGATTGGTACGCACCATTCTGGCGGTGGACGAGGAGGCAGGCACAATGACATTTGCAGGTGATATGCCTGAAGGTGGCTATGCCAGATTGATGAAAGCCAACTTCGAACGTTTGATCGATGGCGCCTGTAGCGCCGCAGAATCAGCGAAATCGCCCCTTGTCGACAGTACGGCGCAACTGGCGGTATTGATTAGCTGTGTAGGCCGTAAACTGGTATTGAAACAGCGAATTGAAGAGGAGGTGGAAGGGGTGCATGATGTTCTGGGGGCAGTGCCCATGACCGGGTTTTATTCCTACGGCGAATTTTCACCCTACAAGCCAACTGCCCAGTGTGAACTGCATAACCAGACCATGACCATTACTGTTTTTGCGGAGAAGTAGGTGCATCCCCTTTTGAAGCGGCAAATAAGCAAACTGATAGGCGGAGATGTGAATCCACCGGAGTTTGAAAATTTCTTTCAGGCCGTTAGCGATGCCTATACCCAGGCTGATGATGATCGGCAACTGATCGAACGCTCCCTTGAACAGATGTCGATTGAACTGACTGAGCGAAATCGACAAATGCGCCATGAGTTGGAGGAGCGCCGAATCATTGAGCAGGAACTGTTGCGGGAAAAGGAGGAGCAACAGGTACTCTTCCGTCGTCTCGAAGAGACACAGAATCAGCTGCTTCAATCCGAGAAAATGGCTTCCGTCGGTCAACTGGCAGCCGGTGTTGCCCATGAGATCAATAACCCCATGGGATTTATCCTCTCGAACCTCAATACCATGGGCAAATACACCGACCGATTATTTGAATACCAGAAGGCCCAAGAGGCGGCGCTCGCCGAACTTGCCGGGCAATCGGAGCCCGCCCGGATAAAAGCCGAAGAAGTAAAGGCCTTGGCCAAATCGTTGAAAATTAAGACGGTCAACGATGATCTCTTCGACCTGCTGACGGAATCTATCGAGGGAGGGGGGCGGATCAAGATGATCGTTTTGAATTTGAAGAGCTTTGCCCGCCTGGACGAGGAGGAGCTGAAGGAGGCGGACATCAATCAGTGCCTGGAGTCCACCTTGAATATCGTCTGGAACGAACTCAAATACAAATGCACGGTTGCGAAGGAGTATGGCAATATTCCCCCGATCCTCTGCAATCCCGGCCGCTTGAACCAGGTCTTCATGAACCTCCTGGTCAACGCCGGGCAGGCCATAGAGACCCAGGGCGAGATCCGCATCGCCACCAGCAGTCATGACGGCTTTATCGAAGTGCGGATCGAAGACACCGGGTGCGGCATCCCCAAGGAAAAGCTCTCGCGGATCTTCGAACCGTTTTTCACCACCAAGCCGGTGGGGAAGGGAACCGGCCTTGGGTTGTCTATCGCCTACGGGATTATCGAGAAGCACGGTGGCCATATTTACTGCCACAGCGAACTTGGAAAGGGGACATGCTTCCGGGTGGCATTGCCGATCGACAACGAGCTCATGTCTGATTGACAAAATTTCGGGTCATTCGTCTTTAAGTTGAAATCCGTAAATTCAACATTCCGCAGCGAACGGGGGAGCCGAACGCGAACGGAACGAACGGGGGGTCGGACCAAGCTAACTGTTTGAAATTTTGTTGAATAGTGCAAATAAACTGGTCAAATCAAGGGCTATAATGCTTTTTTTTGCCCCAGAAAACGCATTATAGCGGCTGTACGCATGAACCGACCGCCTTATATCCGTGTTTTTGAGGCCAAAAAGATAGATATAGGGCTAAAGAATGCCTTTTTCTGAGGCTGTTATTTATACATATCAAACACATAGCTTGGTCCGCCCCCAGCCCACAGCCCACAGCCCACAATTATTGCCGTAAAGAGAATAGTGCTTGTGTGTAGAGTTTGGAAATATCTTAACCATGAGAATGGGCATATTGTCCAACAAGAGTCAAGCAAAGACCTGACCCGGCATCCTACAGTGGACATTTTATTCTGGCCTACTGGCACTGTTAGATAAAATAGGCCGGGATGGGAGAGAGGTTGAACTTTTTCTCATGAGCCATTCCAAAGGACCATACTTGAAACAAGTGAACCAGAAACTACAAAAAAAACAGAGGCTGATAACGAAAGCGACCATAAACAGGGTGACGGCTAGGGGATAGTAAGCAGGTGTGCAGTTTTCTTTCAGCACGACTTCCGCGGCTTTGCCAATCAGAATGTGGCCAATGTAAATTGTCAGGCTCATTCTTCCAATATTTTTGAGGCTGTTGATAAGCCACGCCATGTATTTCAATCGACAGGTCATCATTGCGCAACAAATAACCATCAAAGCCATGCTCCCAGCCGAAAGGACAAAAAAAGGCGAAGGGGGAAAAGGATTATTCTCTAACATGACCCAAACCGCTGTTTCGTTGTTGAGTCTCAGCTTAAGCCAGGACGGCAGCATCATGATTGATTCACTGACAAGAAAAATAAGACATGCGGCAATGAAGATGTAAATTTGCTGTTTTGGGTTTTTCATAACCGAATGACCAAACCAGATTCCGGTCAGGAGAAAACAAAACCAAGGGAAAAAAGCATATTGCCCATTGATGAAAAGGTCGTCAAATAACTCCAATAAGTAGTTTGGCAAAAAATCAAGTGTATCGACGATGAGCGCTCCTGTGGAGCTGGTATAAAGTCCCGTTGAAATGAGCCATATGAAGGCAATGATCATCACAAAGAGACGAGTGGACAGTTGTAAGCAAAATAAACCCACGATCAGAAACAGACAATAGAAGTGAAGAATATCCGAAGTCCATATCTGGCTGAATATAATGCCCATAAAAAATAAAATTACAGAGCGTCTGATAATCTGTCCATGAAACTGCATCCATGTTTCAGCGTTGTTGATCAACATCGGTTTACGGGCCATTAAAGTCAGGCCGATCCCTGCCAATATGACAAAGAGGGTGGCCGCTCGTCCGCTCAGAAAGTCGGCGGCTGCCTTGAAAGGAAGGTCCCCTCTTAGGGATGAGCGAAAGATACAGAAATAGTTGACCACAATCATGCCAAGAATGGCAACGCCCCTTGCAGCGTCATATCCGTTAATGCGGCTGACATTAGAATGGACAGATGGCTCAACCAGAATTGAAGGGGGCAGATTTTCTGGTGATGAGTTCAACCCGGAGGAAACTGATTCACGAACCATGGCAAGTCACCATCAAACACTTAGTAAAAAAACTATATTTTATAATACCGAGAGAGGTCGAAGGCGTTTGATTAAAACTTCCGGAACCTTCCCCCCGGTGTCTAAGTAAGGCGATCTGGTAGCAAGTATGATACCTGACTTTTTATGGTTTCATGCTTGTTAGAAATATTTAATTTTGACGGTTACGTAAAAAACCTCTCAACCGCCGCCGGAACGTGTGTAACTTGTTGATATTGCGTTGGCGGATGGTCAGCTTCAGGACTTTTTGCGAGATTGTCAATTTTCAAGAAGACAAAATTTTTTAAATGATATTTCGGGTAAATGCAATGAAATAGTGTGAGAAAATTTGCTGACAGCTCAAATCAAGATTGTGATCGTAAGCGAAAAAGTCTAGGCTGGGTGGGCTGGGGTCGGACCAAGCTAACTAACTGTTCTTGTAGAAGAATAATCAACAATGTGGTTACAATGACCCATCCTCAGGGATCAGCGGAGCACAGTTTCATTGTTGATTAACAATGAAACTACGTCCTGCTTGTCCCGGAATTGTTTCGGCAAGCGTATTGCCGAAGCACCATTAAAACTTAAAGCGAGGAAATCATGACACACACTGAATTTACTGTATTAGGTAACAGTGATATCAAAGTTTCAAAAGTATGTCTCGGGACTTGGGCGATTGGCGGTTGGATGTGGGGTGGTGCCGATGACGATAATGCGATAAAGACGATTCATACTGCTCTGAATAAAGGCATTAATTTTATTGATACAGCTCCTGTCTACGGCTTCGGGCACTCCGAGGAAGTTGTCGGTAAGGCGGTTTCACAATACAGTGGCAAACGTGAAGATATTATTCTGGCAACCAAAGTTGCTCTGGAATGGAGCGAGGACGGCAAGGTCGTGCGCAATTCTACAAAAGAGCGTATTGAGAAAGAAATAGAGGATTCGCTTAAACGTCTGCAGACTGATTATATTGATTTGTATCAAGTGCACTGGCCCGATACGCTTGTACCATTTGAAGAAACGGCAACAGCCTTGAAAAACCTGCTCGATAGCGGAAAAGTCCGGGCCATCGGGGTCAGCAATTACAGTCCTGCGCAGATGGATGAGTTTAAAAAATACTGCCCGCTGAATTCCATTCAACCACCTTACAATTTGTTTGAACGTGCTATTGATGAAGATGTTCTCCCTTATACGCTGGAAAATGGTCTGACAGTCCTGGCTTATGGTGCGATCTGCCGTGGTTTGTTATCCGGTAAAATGAGCCAGGATCGAAAATTTATCGGCGATGATTTACGTAAATATGATCCGAAATTCCAGTCTCCGCGCTTTGAACAATATTTAACTGCTGTGGACAAGCTGGATTCGCTGGCCAAAGATAACTACGATAAGGACGTTTTGGCACTTGCTGTAAGATGGGTTCTTGATCGTGGCGCGATTGCCCTGTGGGGTGCGCGTAAACCTGACCAACTGGATAATGTTGACAGTGTCTTTGGCTGGACGATAAACGAAGAAGATATGAAGGCCATTGATAAAATTCTGAGCGAAACTATCACAAATCCTGTGGGGCCTGAATTTATGGCACCGCCTTTGCGCGCATAATCTGCAGAACACCGCGCCCAAGCATGCGGGAGTTTCGGGGACATGATATTAATTCCAACCTGAACATACTGCGGACAAGCCACAGATGTTTACGTTCAGTCCTTGACTGATTGCCACATCAAACCACAGGAATTTTTCTTTTTATCCCAGGTTGATCTTACTTAGGAAAATCAAAAGTCACCCTGTTCCTGACAATAACCATTTTCACCAAAAAGCATTATTGACTGCCCTTTAGCTTTCCCCTTTACAGTATCAACAATGGTGCCTATAATAGTACTATTAGCAACCCTACATGGAGGGCTTTATGGGAACTATTGCTGCGAACGATCTGAAGACAAGAGGGGTGGCGTCTATAAGCGAACAACTCGCCGAGGCGCCGGAAGCTGTTATCACTGTTAGAGGGAAAAAGCGCTATGTGGTGATGGATATTGAGCAGTACCAGTATCTTCGGGAGTGCGAACTGGAGGCCGCATTACTAGAGGCACGTGAAGATATCGAAGCCGGCAGAGTGGTAACCGAAAGTGTGGCCGACCACATAAAAAGGCTTACAAATGGCCTATAAGCTTATCTATCCGGAAAGCTATATCAGGAGGGCCCGCAAATTCATCAAACGACATCCTGATCTGCTTAATCAATACAGCAAGACTCTTGAGCTTCTGGAGATCAATCCCCACCATCCTTCGTTACGCCTACATCTTCTCAAAGGCAGATTGGCTGGTCTGCACAGCGTTTCAATCAATATTACTTATCGTATTACCCTCGAAATGGTGATCTCCGAGCAGGAAATAATCTTGGTTAACATTGGTTCTCACGATGAAGCATACTAGTGTCTGTCCATAAATGGTCTTTTTACTCAATATCTGCGTCTTGCTCAAAAAATTACCCTCCGGTAAGCGAGCCTCGGCGAGACACCGAGATATCAAATATATGCCTCCGGTAATTTTTCTCGCAGTCCTTGATTTCGAACAAAAATCCTCATTTCTGGACAGACACTTACTAACAGGATATTGCCTCAAGTCAGGATTCATCCCAAAAGTCAAACTTTCTTCCCCAAATTTGAATTTCAGAATATGCTTATAAACAATTGACGGTTTCGTAAAAACCCCCTCAACCGCCGCCGACAAGTATGTAACTTGTTGATATTGCGTTGGCGGATGGTCAGCTTGAGAGCTTTTTGCGAGACCATCAACAATTCTCAGTTAAGAATTGCCGCTTTCCTGTCGCCAAGTTTCCAATACTGGACTCCCGCAGAGGCGGGAGTCTAGAGGTAGGCTACTGAGAATTGTATAGAGGCAAATTTCAGAAAGAATCCCAAGTTGCCTCATACTATCTAAGACCAAGGGCTGCCAAGGGAAATAAATCTCTAGCTTATGAGCAGCGTATGCTTTCTTAGGTATTATGGCGGTTGTCATAAGAGGATTGTCATTTCTTCACGACAATGATATCATCAAAAATGATGACATTGTAAACAAATCAAAGAGGGCAACTTATGAGCGAGACAATTTTAGTTTCTACGCGAGTTTCAACAGAAGTAGCTAATCGTTTAGCAGCATTGTCGCAATCAACCCACAGGTCTAAATCTTTTTTGGCAGCGCAGGCAATTGAGGAATTTCTCAATATCCAAGAGTGGCATGTGGAAGCCATCAAACAAGGAATAGCTGCTGCTGAAAATGGTGATGTCAAGAGTCATGAGGAGGCTCTAGCTATCCTCAATACCTGGGGAAAGAATGCGTAAAATAGAATGGACCAGCCCTGCGCTCAATGATTTGACATCCGCTGGAGAATACATTTCACAAGATAATCCCAAACCTGCCAGGCGAATGGCCAGCCGAGTGAAAGAGGCCGTTGAACATCTCCGTGAACACCCCAATCTGGGAAGGCCAGGAAGATTGACAGACACGAAGGAGCTCGTTGTTTCCGGCACTCCACTTATTGTAATTTACTGGATAAAAAGTGGAGGAATCCAAATACTTCGTCTTCTTCATCATGCCCGACGTTGGCCATAGCATCCAGAGCTGTTTTCGCCCGTGCCGGTCAAACCTCACTGCATCTAACCGGAAAAATCGGTCATTTCCCCTTCCCCTTCATCGGCGCAACTATCGGTCACGCGTCACCGATGCCCCTCGCAGCATTCCATCTTTCTTCGCTGGGTCTGGTGGTTAAAAGACACCTCAAGATGTGATCAGCAAGAAGGTATCAGTCGTAACCCAGGATAATCCCCTGGTACTCATGTTTTATCGCTTTGCTGTATTCCGATGTGATTCTATTGCGGAGATTTCTGAGAATCTTCATGTAATTTGTTTGAGCGGCACCTTGAACTTTTTTTTGTTTGCTTTTCTTCATGGTCTCACCAAAAATAGGTAGAATTTAGGTTGCCCTGTTCAGCAAATCAAACTGACGGCTATGCCTGTAAGGGAAGTTGTTACTATTACATTCACAAATTCTATGCCAACGTGATTATTTATTTAAAATTGCTTGTATTCTCAAAATATTATGAAATTTCCACTAAGAGTAAGGGGCGAAACCTGTGGCTTTTCGGGCAAAACACAACTACAAATTTGTAGACATGTTTACAATTTTGACAGACACCGACTTCCAAACTTCTGGTAGATAGTGTCTGTCCATAAATGACCCTTTTGCCTGATATCTGCGTCATGTTTAAAAAATTATCCTCGGAATATCGCATATATGCCTCCGGTAATTTTTTGCACAGTCCTTGATCTCAAACAAAATGCCCTATTTCTGGACAGACACTAGATAGTTTTTGTCTTTTTTGGCGGAAGGATTAGTATCATACGGTAGAGGTTGAGAAAATCCTGGGGCTTAATCACAATAAATCCGTTTAATGAGTGGGCTTACTATGACTTCAAACAACAAACAGCAAATCCCCGGTTTTCGGGAAGTACCGAAGACAGGTGTTATATACGTCATGACCGAGGCCATGAAACACGGCTACACGGGCAGCGATCCGGCCTGGTCAAACCTTGGCCAGGGGTCGCCTGAAACAGGGCCGATTCCGGGCGCCCCCCCTCGCATTGAGTCCATTTCTCTGTCCCCCGGCGATCATAATTATGCGGACATCGAAGGCCAGATGCAGCTTCGCCGGAAAGTTGCCGACTTCTACAATAAGGTGTACCGCAAAGGCAAAGCCTCGCAATACACCTATGAAAATGTCAGCATCTCGGGAGGCGGCCGGTCTGCGCTCACCCGTGTCGCCACTGCTCTCGGCAACATCAATGTCGGCCATTTTCTACCGGACTACACCGCATACGAAGAGCTGCTCAGCGTTTTCAGGGCATTCATTCCCATACCGATCCTGTTGAACCGGGATGCGGGATACAAGATATCCGTGGAGGACCTGCGCAAGGAAATCCTCGGCCGGGGACTGCAGGCGGTGCTCTTGAGCAATCCCTGCAACCCGACCGGTCAGGTCATCCGGGGGGATTATCTGAAAGACTGGGTAAGGCTTGCCAGAGAGACAGCATCGACCCTTATCCTGGACGAATTCTATTCCCATTTTGTTTATGACAAAGAATCAGGAAAAGATTGCCAGATGCTGTCCGGTGCGGAATTCGTGGAGGATGTGAATAGCGATCCCCTGGTGATTTTGAACGGTCTTACTAAAAACTGGCGTTACCCCGGATGGAGGATCAGTTGGACTCTTGCCCCGAAAACGGTCATCGATGTCATAGCCAGTGCGGGTTCGTTTCTGGATGGAGGTGCGAACAACCCGATTCAGCGGCACACAATTCCGCTGCTTGAACCGGAATATGTTTACCAGGAAGCAAAGGCGATCCAGGAGCATTTCGGAAAGAAAAAGAAATACATGGCCGAGAGGCTTGCGGCAATGAATATTGAGATCGAACCCGAACTTGGCGGCACCTTCTACTTCTGGGCCAATCTTGCAAAACTGCCTGAGCCGCTACGAGACGGGCAGCGCTTATTCCTGGAAGGATTGAAGGAGAAGGTCATCACCGTGCCGGGAGTTTTCTTTGACGTCAATCCCGACCGGAGACGGTCGCTGCGGCGCTACGAAACATACAGCAGAATCAGCTTCGGGGCCGAGATGGAGAAACTCGAAACCGGACTTGACTCCCTTGAACGGGTTATTGGGAAATTTTCATAGCCCATTGATGAGGGGAGCCTTATTCCCCTTTATGAAGACAAAACCTCAAAAAGTCGTGTTATCAGTTCCGGGTCTTTACGCCCTGGTTCAGTTTCTATGGCAGAATTGATATCAACGGCAAATGGCTGCACCTCGGCAACGGCCTGCCCCACATTATCCACCCCCAGCCCTCCGGCCAGGATCAACGGCTTGGCTGGCTGTAATTTCTGCACGATCGACCAGTCGAATGTCTGGCCTGTGCCGCCGGGCATATCCTTGTGAAAGGTATCAAGCAGAAAACCGGAGACCACATCTTCATAGGGCGTAAGAACTTCAGCAGCCATATCCGGCCCGACCTGGAAGGCCTTTACCACCCTCTGCTGGAACTGACTGCAATACTCGGGAGACTCCGTGCCGTGGAGCTGAATCATGGTCAGACCGCAAAACTGAACAATTTCCTGCAGCCGCTCCGGCTCTTCATTGACGAAAACCCCAACCGCATCGACAAACGGCGGCAGGGTTGCGATAATCTCCCTGGCACGCTCCGGATCAATAAATCTCGGACTTTTTTCCGCAAAAATAAACCCTAAAGCATCAACACCGGCGGCCACAGCGTGGCTCACCTCATCCATATTCGTCATTCCACAGATTTTGACCCGTGTTCGGGACATCATTCAATGCTCCTTGTTGTTATTAAACGATATTTGATTACCACTCATCTTCAGCCTTTTTATACGTCATTCCCGCGAAAGCGGGAATCTAGGCGGACTAGCCAGCTACTCTGGATTCCCGCTTTCGCGGGAATGACTTTTGTGTAGACAGTATTTTTTGAATTATTGATGGTCTCGCAAAAAGCTCTCAAGCTGACCATCCGCCAACGAAATATCAACAAGTTACATACTTGTCGGCGGCGGTTGAGGGGGTTTTTACGAAACCGTCAATTATTAATGCATTACAGTACCTGCTGCAAGACTGGCTGAGTTTCAGTGGTAATCACAAAACAATATGACTCAAGCACTACGAGTAAAAGACCCAAGACTACCTTCCCATCAAATCATGCACGGCCCCGTCACGACCAGCCTGCCTCATCAGCGTTTCACCGACCAGCACGGCGCATATTCCGGCATCTGCCAGGCGGGAAATGTCGTCAGCAGTGCGAATCCCTGATTCACTGACCACAGGAATATGGTTTGGGATGAGACGATTCAAACGAAACGTGGTTTCCAGATCCATGGAAAAGTCCTTGAGATTCCTGTTATTTATTCCGACCAGGGGGCTATCGACCTTCAAGGCCTTTTCAAGCTCCTCCTCATCATGAACTTCAACCAGCACGTCCATGCCGAGTTCACGGCTCTGGGCCAGGAAATCAGACATCTGTTTTTCATCGAGTATGGCTGCGATAAGGAGAATCGCATCTGCTCCGAATATTCTTGCCTGGCTGATCTGGGCCTCATGTATCATAAAATCTTTGCGAAGAACCGGAAGCTCCACCGTTTTTCGCACAAGGGTCAGATAGGAAAGACTACCCTGGAAAAATTGTTCATCGGTCAGGACGGACATAGCCTGGGCACCGCCTGCCTTATAGGCCTTGGCAATTTTAACCGGATCAAAATCAGGGCAGATAACGCCTTTGGAAGGAGAAGCCTTTTTGGCTTCGGCAATGAGCGCAACTCCGTCAAAATCAGTGAGCGCTTTTTGAAAACCCCTTGGAGGATCAACCTCTTCCCGGGGTTCACCCGGTCCACTGGCCAGAAGCTGACGAACCTCTTCTTTTTTTCGTTCAACTATGGTGTCTAAAATCACTCTTTGCCCACCTTACCGCAAAAGGCGACCAGAGCATCGAGTTTTGCCGTGGCTGCACCGGATTCTATGGTTTGACGGGCAAGCTCCACACCGGCCTTCAAATCAGCCGCTTTTCCAGCACCCATGAGAGCGGCACCGGCGGTCATGAGAACCATATCAAGGCAGGGACCGGCTTCGCCCCGCAGGACAGACCGCAGTTGATCAGCGGACAGCTCAGCGGTTTCACCGCCCTTGATATCAGCCAGTGTGGCCCGCTTCAAGCCCAGCTCCTCCGGTGTAATGATATAGGTACTGACCTTGCCGTCATTTAAGTCGGCAACCGCCGTCTCGCCGGTGATGGTGATTTCGTCAATATTTCCCTCACCGCAGACAACCAGGGCGCGCTTCACATCAAAACGGGCCAACACATGGGCCAGGGGCTCTACCAGGTCCGGCGTGAAAACGCCGAGGACATAGACATTGGCATTGGCCGGGTTGGTCAAGGGTCCAAGTACGTTGAAAATGGTCCGAATACCGATTTCGCGGCGTGGTCCGATGGCATATTTCATGGCTCCATGCAGCATAGGGGCAAACATGAAGCCAATACCCACCTCACGGACACAGCGGCCAATCTGCCCGGCGCTCAGACCGAGATCAACCCCCAGGGCTTCCAGCACATCGGCGCTGCCGCAATGGCTTGACACGGAACGATTGCCGTGCTTGGCAACAGGGACTCCGGCCCCGGCCACCACAAAGGCCGATGTTGTGGAGACGTTGAAGGTTCCGGAGGCATCGCCGCCCGTTCCCACTGTATCAACAAGAATCTCGCCTGCATCGGCTGCATCCACCCTTGTTGCTTTTTCCCGCATAACTCTGGCCGCCCCGGCAATCTCATCAATGGTTTCGCCTTTCATGCGGAGTGCGGTGATAAATGAGCCGATCTGGGCCGGAGTGGACTCACCACCCATTATTTCATTCATTACGGCAACCATCTCTTCTTCCGAAAGATCGGTTCCCGTCACCACCTTGCCAATGGCCTCTTTAATCATTTTTCATATCCTCAATCGTTTCGCTTGGTAATTTCATAAGGTTGTTTTTTCGGAAAAACCCGTGTCATATCAAGCTTCAATTGTCGTGTAGGTCGCCATACCCATGGCGACTGCAGTGTCTATCCCCTAAACATTTTCTCATAGTCGGGACTGACAAAATTTCGCAGCAACTGCACCCCGTCCGGAGTCATGATGGATTCCGGATGAAACTGCACACCTTCCACCAGCAACTCTTTATGCCGCACCCCCATTATTTCATCCTGGTCTGTACGGGCTGTAACAACCAGACAATCAGGCAAATCCGAAACCACCAGCGAATGATAGCGCATACCATCAAAAGGATTGGGAAGATCGGTAAAGACCCCTTTGCCGTCGTGATGGATGGGGCTCGTCTTGCCATGCATGACACGCCCGGCCCTTACCGTTACGCCGCCAAAGGCCTCGCCTATTGACTGGTGCCCGAGACAAACACCGAGAATCGGTATCTTTCCGGCAAAATAACGGATTGACTCAATAGAAATTCCGGCCTTCGAAGGGGTACAGGGTCCGGGAGAAACAAGGAGCCTGTCGGGGTTTATTTTTTCAATGGTGGCAATATCCACCTTGTCGTTACGAAAGACCTGAAGCTCTTCACCAAAACCGCCAATTGTCTGGACTATGTTGTAGGTGAAGGAATCGTAGTTATCTATTAATACAATCATGGCAGATTCGATTTAAGTTTTATGTCAATTTCATTATAAGTAGCAGACGCTACCAGCTCTGATATTTTTTTTACCAGAAGCTTGCTCTGCTTCCAACTGCTTCATTCCCTTTGCTTATTAAAACCCTTTCTCAGCCAACTCAACCGCGCGTCTTAACCCCCTGGATTTATTGAGGGTCTCCTGAAATTCCATTTCAGGATCGGAATCGGCCACAATACCGGCTCCGGCCTGGACCCACAGATCGTCATTCTGCATGATAAATGTTCTGATCGTAATGCAAAAATCCATATTGCCTGAAAAGCCGAAATAGCCCACGGCTCCGGCATAGGGTCCCCTTCTTTCCGGCTCTAGCTCTTCGATTATTTCCATGGCCCGCACCTTGGGAGCGCCGCTCACCGTGCCTGCCGGAAAACAGGCGCGTACCACGTCAAACTGGTCCATGCCCTCTGCCAGGCGTCCCCGCACACCGGAAACAATATGCATGACATGGCTGTAACGCTCGATAACGAGAAGATCATGGGTCTCAACAGTGCCATATTCGGCCACCCTGCCGACATCATTGCGCCCCAGATCCACCAGCATCAGGTGTTCGGCCCGCTCCTTGGGGTCGGCCAACAGCTCTTTTTCAAGGGCAAGATCCTCTTCCCTGGTTTTCCCCCGGGGACGGGTTCCGGCAATGGGGCGAACCTCTATTTTATTTTCTTCCAGACGCACAAGAATCTCAGGAGAGGAACCGATCTGGATATTATCCCCGAGTTTCAAATAAAAGAGATAGGGACTCGGATTGATATGACGAAGGGCGCGATAGAGCATAAAGGGAGGTAAATCCGTCTTGGCATGGAAACGCTGGGACAGGACAACCTGAATGATGTCTCCGGCCATGATATACTCCTTGGCCTTTTGAACCATTTCCTTAAACGACTCTTCAGCCATATTGGAGCTGAATTGATGAGTGGAACCTGTTGCGTCGGCATCAACCACATCATAGGGCAGCGGCCTCATTCGAAGCCGTTTAATGATGGCATCAATGCGCTGACAGGCCTTTTGGTAAAGAATGGCCACGTCCTGCCCTTCTTCCACCTCGACGCAGTTGACTATGGTTAAAGTCTGTAGCAGGTTATCATAGACGAGAACCAGTCTGGGAATCATAAAAGAACTGTCAGGGAAATTCTCCAGGGGCGGATTCGTCTCCGGCAGGTTCTCCATGAAACGAACCATATCATAGCCAAGGTAGCCAACCGCTCCGCCAAAAAAACGGGGCAGGAAATTACTGTCCCGGCAGGCATTAAAGGAGGAGAGAAGTTTTTTCAAGGCCTCAATCGGGTCACCGGACATCTCTTCAGTCCAGCCATTTCGCCTGACTGTTATTTTCTCTCCATGGCTCTCAAAAGTCAGGAGCGGATCAAGCCCGATGAAGGAATAGCGCCCCCATTTTTCTCCACCTTCAAGGCTTTCAAGCAAAAACGCATGGGACTCATCTCCGGCAATTTTTGCAAAAACCGTAAGGGGTGTATCGAGATCGGCAACGATCTCGCGGCTTACCGGAATCAGGCCTGCTTTTTCGGACAATTTTTTAAAATCATCGAGCGCCGGTTGGTGCATGATAATGTCATCCTCCGGATCCGGAAAAAAATTTCCCAAGGACCCGCCAAAATAAAAAAAGCCATGGAGCCGTTTAAGGCACCCATGGCTTTTTTCTTATTTTAAACTCTTGCAAAATGAGAAGGTATCAACTCTGTCATTGCTCATATCCCTTTTTCACAGGGACACCCGATCTCCTAAGCAGCAGACTGGGTGCTGGCAACAAAAGCGTTGACCCGTTTTGTTAAACGGGAAACTTTGCGCGAAGCATTTTTTTTATGCAGCGTTCCTTTTGATGCACCTTTCTGAATGATCGGAATGGCAGTCTTTAATGCTGCTTGAGCATCTTCAACTGATTGGGCCTCAATGGCCGCATCCACCGCCTTGATGGCGGTTTTTATCATGCTGTTATTTGCACGATTACGAGCACGGCGAAGAATACTTTGCCGATTTCTTTTCATTGCAGATTTATGGTTAGCCAAAATTATTCTCCTCTTATTTACTGATATAACTAAATAGACAATATGTTTTAAATGAAAAGAAGTTATATAAATCACTTTCCGGATGATGTCAAGAAGCAAGCGCTCCTTTATTTTTTTCCCAAAAAAAATACGTTAACCACTCTCCGTTCTCGCATAATTATTTAATTTCATATATATTTAACTATACGGAACGTTTCTTTTTATTTTTTTCAACCAGCTCAACTTCATATTCAATATTTTTTATGCTTGAAGTTATCAAAACATTACGCTGGCAGGATGTTGTAGACATTTTTCTCGTCTCCTTCATTATCTATCGTGTCATGCTTATCATCAAGGGCACACGTGCTGCCCAGATGCTGAGCGGTATCGGCATCCTTATTGTGGTTTATTTCGGTGCTCGCGAACTGGAATTCATGACCCTGTACTGGTTGCTGGGAACCTTCCTCAGTTCTATTTTCCTCATCATCATCATCGTTTTCCAGCGTGATATCAGACGGGCTCTCACCCAGGTGGGCCAGACCCCCTTTACCAAAAGTACGGAAGAGACTGCGCAGTCCATCGATGAAATCGTCAATACGGCCAGATACCTTGCCGCAAGAAAAATCGGCGCCCTCATGGTTATCGAGCGGGAAACAGGACTCAAAGATTACATCGAATCATCACATACCGTTGACGCAAAACTGTCAATGGAGCTCCTTGTCAGTCTTTTTAATACAAGTTCGCCCCTGCACGACGGCGGTGTCATCATTCATAAAGACAGGATACTCACGGCCCGCTCTGTTTTGCCGCTCACCAAAAACCCATACATCAGCAAGAAACTGGGGACCCGTCACAGGGCCGCCATAGGCATCTCTGAAGAAACCGATGCCGTGGTGGTGGTGGTCTCGGAAGAAACAAAACAGATCTCTCTGGTACTCCATGGCGGCATTACCAGCGGCCTTGACACGTCTTCGTTACGAAACCGTCTTGAAGCAATTCTTACCCCAAAAGAATTTGACACTACTAAATGGAAAAACTGGCTGCAAAGAAAATAATGAAATCATGGCGCAACAGGCCCTGGCCAAAAAACTGGGTACTTAAACTCATCTCTTTCTGCTTTGCCCTCTTCCTCTGGTATTTCGTGGTAGGGGAAGACAAAGTTGACTTGACGGTCAGCGTTCCCGTTGAAATCATCAACCTCCCGGCCGACCTCACCATTTCGAATCAATACAAAAAGGACCTTGAGGTTACGGTGAATGGCCCTCGGGGCCTGGTACGCAACCTTTCACAGCAACATATTTCCCGACCCGTTGATCTGGCCAAGGCAACTCCTGGAGCCAAAGTCATCAAAAATACTGCGGATTCCATCCGTCTTCCCCGGGGTGTCCGCCTTATACGGGTCAGGCCAACCGATATAATCCTGCAACTTGACAAACAAATTGAGAAAGACATCACCATCCAGGCTGTTACGACAGGCAAAGTACCCAAAGGATACGAACTTGCTTCTATCCGGATAGAACCGCCTGCGCTCCCGGTTGCAGGACCCCAGGCAGTCATTTCCCCGATAACTTCCATCTCAACGGAACCGATCGATCTTGACGACTTAACCAAATCAAGCGTCTTACCGGTAGCACTGCAGTTAAGTTCCGCCATCAGGGATCTTGTTGGCGAGCCCATAGCAACGGCGCATATCGATATCAAGGAAAAAAAAGAGGAAAAGACCGTAACGGATATCCCGATACAACTTCTCATTACCGGCAAGAAAACCTACACCGTCAAACCAGACACAGTAGCGGTAACCGCGATGATCCCCTATAAAATGGCAAACCAGACAAAAGACATGTTAACACTGTTCAATGCTCGCATTATTGCCGGAGAACTCGCCCAGGGCAAACATAAACTTACAATTGAAGTCATTCCGAAGCAGGGTATTGACCTTGTGAAAATCACTCCTGAAACAGCAATTGTCCATATCCAGGAAAGCAAAACGGAAATGCCTTAAAGCACTGCAATTCAGAAACAAGTTCACTCTTTCAGAGAGAAAAGTTCGAGAAGAGCATTTTTATTTTCGTAGTGCTACAGAAATCAGGAAAAAAGACATTTCCGGACAGCATCAATGGGCATAAATGCAAGACCGTTATTTCGTATTTCTAATTTTTATCGCTACTTTTCTCAAAAAAATACAGACTCTTATATTTATTTTATCTACACGTGAGGAGTAAAGAATGAGACGACTTTTTGGAACTGATGGTGTACGCGGAGTCGCCAACACCTATCCAATGACAACAGAAATTGCTATGCAGATAGGACGGGGTATTGCCTTCCAGGTAAAAAGCCAGAGGCACGGACACCGTATTGTTATCGGCAAGGACACCCGGCTTTCCTGCTACATGCTTGAAAATGCCCTTTCAGCAGGGATTTGCTCCATGGGCGTTGATGTCCTGCTCTGCGGCCCGTTGCCCACCCCGGGAATAGCATTTATTACAACCAGTATGCGAGCCGACGCCGGCGTCGTTATTTCTGCTTCGCACAACCCCTTTCAGGACAACGGCATCAAAATTTTCTCACGAGACGGTTTCAAGCTTCCTGATGAAAAAGAACTTGATATCGAGGATCTCATCTTTTCCCAAAAGATGGCCGCTCTGCGCCCGGTGGCGGATGAAGTTGGCAAAGCCGCACGTATTGAAGATGCCAGAGGACGCTATATCGTCTTTTTAAAGAATACCTTTCCGAAGAATTATACACTGGATGATTTTCATGTTGTGCTGGACTGCGCCAACGGTGCGACCTACGGCGTCGCGCCCTACGTTTTTGAAGAACTGGGGGCAAAAGTAACGAAAATTGCCGTGGAACCGGACGGCAAAAACATCAACCACGAATGCGGAGCGCTGCATCCGCAAATCATGGCCAAGAAGGTTCGGGAACTGGGAGCGGATATGGGCATCGCCCTTGACGGTGACGGTGACCGACTCATCGTTGCTGATGAAAAAGGAGAAATTGTCAACGGCGATCATATCATGGCTATCTGCGCCGCCGACCTTTTATCAAAAAAGAAGCTCAAGAAAAAAACACTGGTTTCCACTGTAATGAGCAACATGGGACTTGAACTGGCCATGAACGGTATGGGCGCTAAACTTGTCCGCGCCCAAGTCGGCGACCGGTACGTGGTTGAGTTGATGCGCCAGCATAAATACTCCTTTGGCGGCGAACAATCGGGCCACCTTATTTTTCTTGACCACAACACCACGGGTGATGGAATCCTTGCGGCACTGCAACTTCTCTCTATCATGATTAAACGCAACAAACCGCTTTCCGAGCTCTCGACCATCATGGAATCCTTCCCCCAGGTATTGAAAAATGTCAGAACATCCAGGAAAATCGACCTTGATCTTGTCCCTGACTTTAACAGTACAGTTGAAAAAATGGAAAACAAGCTGGGCAATGACGGTCGCATACTTGTGCGCCTTTCAGGAACAGAACCTGTGGTTCGCGTCATGCTGGAAGGCAAGCACCTCGACACAATTGATGCCATGGCCGACGAATTGTGCGCCCTTATAAAAAAAGCGGATGGATAAACCGGTTTGATTGGTTCGATTAGTTTTGTTGGTTCAGTTGGTTACGGCATGTTAAACTGCTCCAGCTAACTGAACCAACAAAACAAATTAAACAAATCGAACAAATTTCATGAAAAAACTGCGTCTTGACAAACTTCTTATGATAAAAAACCTGGCGCCAAGTCGCCAGAAGGCCCAGGCGCTCATAGGCGCGGGCCAGGTTAAAGTAAACAGTCAGGTCGTTGACAAGGCAGGGTCCCAGGTTCCGGCAGACTGCCTGATCGAGATCAAGGAAAGATGCCCATATGTGAGTCGAGGCGGGTTCAAACTGGCTGAAGGACTCGATTTTTTCCAGATTAATCCTGCCAATCTTATCTGCGCCGATGTGGGAGCTTCCACCGGAGGGTTTACCGATTGCCTTCTACAGAATGGTGCTGCACAAGTTTACGCCATTGATGTCGGTTACGGTCAGCTTGACTGGAAATTGCGTCAGGATGAGCGGGTAGTGGTCATGGAACGCACCAATGCCAGGCACCTCAAACAGGAAGATATTCCTGTCCCCCTTGATCTGGCAGTCATTGATGCCAGCTTTATTTCCCTCAAACTCCTGCTTCCACCACTGCTCCCTTTTTTCACAAAAGAGGTGCGCATTCTGGCTTTAATAAAGCCGCAATTTGAGGTTGGCAAAGGAAAAGTCGGGAAAGGCGGAGTGGTCAGGGACCAGGACCTCCATGACGAGGTTGTCCAGGAGATAAGCCGGTTTGCCGAAAGCATGAAACTTATCAGTCACGGGGTTACCGAGTCACCCATTCTGGGCCCCAAAGGCAATAAGGAATTTCTTATTTACCTTACCGGCCCACCTCCTCCAGAGACGCCTGGAGAATCACCAGCCTGAAAAAACGGCTCTGATTCAATTTGACTTGGCAGCCTGTTGATGCTAATTTAAATACATTCTTTTTCAAAAAATCAGATGGAGTTTAAGCAGTTATGATGAAAAAAAGCATTTTTCGCAAAAAAATTACTTCTTCCCTTGGCATATTCATCCTGGCTTTGTCGTTTTCAGCTCCGACCTTTGCAGCTGAATATGTCAGTGTATCCAAGGACGGGGTCAATATCCGTTCAAAACCCAGCACTTCTGCTGAAATCTACTGGGAAGTTTTTAAAGACTTTCCCCTGAAGGTATTGCAGCGAAAAGACAAATGGGCAAAAACGCAGGATTTTGAAGGAGACACAGGCTGGATTTACAGCCCTCTGCTTAACAAGAAAAAAACCGTTATCGTCAAGGTTAAAAAAGCAAATATTCGAGTCGGTCCGGGAAAAAATTATGAAATCAACGCCTCCGCTCTTTATGGCGTGGTTTTCACACCAGGAAAAACCGACGGCGAATGGCAGCAGATAACCCATAGCGATGGCACTAAAGGCTGGATTCACCGATCACTCATCTGGCCATAATGGCAATGATAAATAGCGAATACCTGTAATCAGTCCGTTGGCTGCTTTTTTTCGTAAATTGCAGGACATTCGAACGCTTTAAACAAAGTGAACAGGGCATCGAACGGTTTGACCGGCCTTATTCTGAAAAAGGAGATAACCGTTCTCCAGCCCGAAAAGGAATAAGTCCCGTGTAATGGCAACATCCTTTTTACAGTAGCTGATTATTTTATCAATACGCCCTTCTTTATACCATTTCAAGGCCAGAAGACCGTCGCCGCTTTTCTTGACGCCAAGGGTCTTTTCAGCAAGCCTGTCAAGGCTCAACCGATAACCAAGCCTGTTTTTGACCTCCTCGAGGATATCCAGGGTGGGCATTGAACCCAGATCAAAATCGGTATAGGCGGAAAGAACGCGGTTATCAAAGCGTTTGTTATTAAAGCCGATAACAAGGTCAAGCTCGCGCAGGTGGGAGATAAAAGCAGCCATCTCCCCTTCCCGGTAGACAAAATAATCGTCCTTGCGGGCATCATACAAAACGGCAACACTGACCCCCATGCGCTCAGCCCGGTGCCATCCACCAACCTCGGCGGCAGAGCGCTGGGTTTCCACATCAAAAATTCCGTAGTTTTCAGCAAAAGCGTTGTTTGACTGAGCAGAATCTTCAACTGGGAGCACCGCTTGTTTTGTCAAACTCACGTCCTCATGGCCGCGGGGTTCTTGATGCAGGTCACCTCCCTCCAGAAGACCGTGAAGCACGGCAAGGGCGACCACTTTATCAATGGGTCTGTTGCCGGAGCCGCATTTCGGTGAGTGCACGCAACTGGGACACCCCGTCTCGCAGGAACAGCGCTCGATGGTCTGCATGCTTGCCTGCAGCAATTCCCGGATACGCCCGTAAGCCTGGCGTGAAAGACCGACTCCGCCGGGATATCCGTCATAAATAAATATGGCGGAAACCTGCAGTTGTGGATGAAAGGGATAAGAGATACCGCCGACATCATTGCGGTCACAGAGAACAAGGAGCGGAAAAATACCGATGGCCGCATGCTCCACGGCATGAATGCCGCCCATAAAATGCATCTGCTTCTTCTCTAAACGCTGTTGCAGCAAAAGCGGAATTTCGAACCAGAGCCCTTCGGTTTCAAAGACCTGGGGGGGCAGATCCAGGGGTTCGGTGTTGATCGTTTTCTGGCCCCGGATACGCTTGCGCTGGAAAGCGGTGACCTGATCCGTGACCCGCAGATATCCCCAGGAGGCCTTGATATTGCCGACCTGAACAGACTCATAGACTTTTAAAATCTCGGTCTCCTTGTTTGCCATGGCCCGGGTAAAATAATTGACATGGGCCACATCGGCCCATACCTGGCAGCCCTCAAGATCAAGATTCCTGACAAGCCACGTCTGCCCCCTGTGCAGGTAAATGGCGCCGGGATGGCACTCCTTGAAACACCGATGCTCGTCAATCTCGCCCAGCAACTCGTTGTTTCCGGCCTGGCGGATGGCATAGGTCCTGCCGCCTCCCCGCAGATCAACCTCGCGGTGGGGATACTTGCGACTGGTAAACCATGTTGTTCCTGCAGCATCGAGAAGCAAACCGCCGGCACCGGTAAGGTCGTCCACTGCCTGCCGGCATTTGGCGTCGCGAAGCAATGCCTCAGAGGCAAGAAAAGGACTCTCGGCCGCGGCGCAGATGAGATGGCGCTGCATGATCACCTTATTGTAGGGATTTAAAACGGCATCCTCCACCTGGCGCGTAAAAAAATCCTTTGGATGACGCATGAAATACTGGTCAAGAGCATCCTCCTGGGCCACGAGTATAACCACGGAATCGTCCTGCCTGCGCCCCACCCGGCCACCCCGCTGCCAGGTGGACATGATTGATCCCGGATAGCCGACCAGGATACAGATATCAAGGTTGCCGATATCAATGCCAAGCTCCAGGGCGCTGGTGGAAACCACGCCGAGCAATTCGCCGCTTGCCAGCTTGCCTTCTATGTCGCGTCTTTCCTCGGGCAGGAACCCGGCCCGGTAGGCTGTCAGTTTTTCTTTTAAATCACCCAGCCTGGACTGAGTCCAGCTCGCCACAAGTTCCGTCATCTTGCGCGACTGGGTATAGACAATGGCCCGCAGTCCCCTTTTCAACGCAGCCTCCAGCATCTGGCTTGCCGTATAGGCCGCGCCGTCCCAGGGATCAAAAAAGACAAAATGCCGTTCTCCGCGTGGAGCGCCTGTTTCCGTGACCACCTCCACCTTTTTACCTAAAAGATCATGGCCGAGCTCAGCAGGATTGCCCACAGTTGCCGAGAAGAGCAAAAACTGCGGATCAGCGCCATGCAGACGGCAGATGCGTTGCAGGCGGCGCAGCACCCAGGCCATGTGGCTGCCGAAAACGCCGCGATAGGTATGCACCTCGTCCACCACCACATGGGTGAGGCCGGACCAGAATCCGGACCATCTGCCATGATAGCCCAGCATGGAAAGATGCAGCATATCCGGATTTGAAATAATAATATGAGGGGGATTTTCCCTGAGCTTCTTGCGGCGGTAGCTTGACGTGTCCCCGTCAAGGATGGCGGCCGTGGGCGCACGTTCACCCCGAATCCCCTGAGCAAGCTCGTTCACGGTTCGCAGTTGATCCTGGGCCAGGGCTTTTAACGGGAAAAGGTACAGGGCTGAAATGGCAGGATTCTGCAGAATCCTTTCAAAGACAGGAAGGTTATAGATCAGACTCTTGCCGCTTGCCGTGGGCGTTGCCACGATGATATCCTTGCCCTGCCGAATCTTTTCAATGGAGGCAACCTGGTGGCTGTACAGTTTTTTTATCCCCAAGGCGGCAAGGGCATCCCCGAGTTCTTCAGGTAAGGGCGGTGTCAAACGGGCAAATCTCGCCTCAGCCCCGGCAATTTCTTCGTGATGCACCACCTGGGGGCCGAAACGAGGAGAAGCCTGGAGGGATGAAACATACTCGGAAACTGTGCCGGATAAAGGGTTCATTGATATTTACATTGAAAGGAAACGTGAAAAAGGCTAAATGAAAGGGCTGGACAACATATCCCTTTATTCCAAAAACGCGCATAACAATTTTTTTAATATTTGCATCTATTCAGCAGAATGAAGAGATAAGACAAACGTTATGATCAAACTGATCAGCAGCGCTTTACGACTTATAACATGAATACACAAACGACAATAGCAATTATCGGACCCAAGGGCTCACACGCCTGGCAGGCAGCCTGTAAATTTTCTGAGCAAAGAAAGCTCAAAAGCAAGATCAAAAGTTATGCCCATGTCAGTTCCGCCATGGAAGGTTTTAACAAAAACCAAGCAGACTACCTTGCCCTTCCCGTTTACAACACCAGAATTGGCGGAATCCTGCAATCCTTTCAGGTCATGGACAGGCTCTACAAGGCCTCCTGGGTAGATAATATCGTTCTGCCCATCCACCTTTCCCTTGGCTCACTGGACACCAGGGATGAATTAAAAGTTTTTCTCGGCACAAAATCCGTGCTGCGCCAATGCGAAGATCACTTTGCCGTTATCTATCCCCATATTTCCCTGCTCACAGTACCGGACCTTGACAAGGCAATTGAAGAAATAAAAGAAAACAATCTGACAGACCGCGGCGTTATTGAGGCGGAAAGTCTCCTGACCGAGCATGGGCTGGCAATACGGCAAAGGGAAATAGTCACCCATAACAAAACCCGTTTTGCCTTTATAGGCCGCAAACCGGCAGAGCGCAGCGGCTATGACGCCACTTCCCTTATCACGGTCCCCTTAAAAGACAGGGTCGGCATGCTTTTCGACACCCTGGGCGAGTTTACCCGCCGGGGTATCAACCTGCTGGATATGCGGGTGGAATCCGATGCCAAAACCCAGAAACTGCAGATCTATATCGAAACCGAAGGGCACCGCGAGGATCAGGATGTGGCCTCGGCCCTTGAAAGCATTGAAAAAGACATCATCCAGGAGCCGGACTCAATAAAGATCCTGGGCAGCTACCCCAGGCTGGACATGCGCGTCAAACGCATCAAGACCTTTGGCTTTATCGGCACAGGGGACATGAGTGTCTGGTTTGCCAAAAAGCTTGAGCATGAAGGATACGACACCATTCTCACCGGACGCTCCACCGAACTCCGCCCCGAAGAGATGATTGGTCAGGTTGATGTTGTCTGCGTCTGTGTGCCCATCAGCTATACCCCTGATACAGTTAAACAATACGGGCCTCTGCTTACAGACGGCCAGGCCCTTATACTCCTGGCCGGAGAAGCGGAAAAGACCCTTGATACGGCATTAAAGCATACAAGTCAGGGGGTGGAGGTGATGCTTGTCCATAATCTCTGGGGTCCTGCTGCGGTCACCATGAAGGATAAAAACGCATCCGTGGTACGCACCCCGAGAAGCGGTGCCTTATGCAGTGAATTTGAAGCCTTTCTTTATAAGCATGGCGCCGATATCTGCCATGATACGCCAAACGGCCATGACCTGCTGATGGGGGTGGGCCAGAAACTTCCGACCACCATTTCCGTGGCCCTGGCCTGTGCCTTAAAAGATAACAATATCAATACGTCCGACATCGCCAACCACTCCACTCTGACCTCGCTTTACGGAATTCTTGCCATGGCCAGGGTTCACAGCCAGAATCCACGCACCTACGCGGAAATCATGTCCACCAGCGGGGATGGACAAAAAATCGTCAAAAGTTTTGCCGAGAACATCCTGAAACTGATAGACATGTCCGAAAAGGGAGAGATTTCCGGACTCTGTGAGGTTATTGAAAAAAGCCGGACCTATTTCAAAGACGAATTCCTCCAGGCCTCCATGAAGCAGGCCCTGGCAGTGGATGAAACACTCGGCAAAGTGATTAAGTCATAAACCACCAAGACTCAAAAGACATCTCCAATGAATAATCTGCTCCAATTTGCTGCACCGCCCGTTCTGGGCGCCTTTATCGGCTACATGACAAACTATGTGGCAATCAAAATGCTTTTCAGACCCCTTCGCCCCTGGAAAATCATGGGCATCAGGGTGCCGATGACACCAGGGGTCATACCCTCCAAAAGAAATATGCTGGCCCGGAACATCGGCGAAATGGTTGGCGAGCATCTGCTGACCAGTGGTGATGTAAGCAAGGCCATCAATGGCAAAGGGTTCCAGGGAGAGCTCAGGGAACTCATCAACAACCGGGTTGATGTGCTCCTGCAAAAAGACCTGGGACCCATAAACACCATAATCCCCAAACGCTTCAAGGCCTATTTCCGCGCCAGCATCAGGATCCTGCGCCTGCGCTTTATCAACCACATGCACGACTATCTTGAAAGCGAGCATTTCGCGGGGACCATAGACAAAGCTGTCAGCAGCCAGTTTGAAAATCTTCTCTCCCAGGACCTGCAAACGCTTTTCCCCGAAAAAAACCAGGAATATTTCTTTGCTTTCCTTGAAAAAAGCATTCAGAATTTTCTCTCCGGCCCCGAAGTCAAGCGGTGGATTTCATTACAATTGCAGACTAAAATGGACTCCGTGCTTGCTGAAAACCGCTCTCTTGGCGATATCATTCCAACTGAGCTTGCCGATCTTATCCTGGATCGTCTTGAAGAGGAAGCACCTGCCCTGATCGACAAATTTGCAGGCCTTCTGGAACAACCGGCCACCCAGGAAAAGATTACCACGGCAATCTGCAATGCCATCAGCAGCTTCACTAGCTCCCTCGGCCCTCTCGCCTCCATGATGAGCAGTTTTATCAGTGCCGATACGATCAGAAACAAGGTGAGTGATTATCTGGACGAAAAAGGAGCTGAAATCGGCAAGTGGCTTTCGGATGAATCGGTCCAGAAGGAAGTGGCAAAACTGCTCAGGGAAAAGGCGCAGGACTTTCTGAAAAAACCACTGTCCTCGCTCGTGAAAGATATCAGCCCTGACAAAATAAACAAGCTGAATGAAGATTTCAGTATCAAAGTAAGCGATCTCCTGGCCAAACCGGCCACCGTTCAGTCCATTACCAGCCTGATTCGCACCGCCCTTGCTTCCCAGACGGAACGCCCGGTGTCAGACATCATTGCCACCCTTTTCGGGCCGGCAACCACTGCAAACGGACAAAAATGGACCTCAGCCGAAATCGTTGCCATTTTCCGCTCCGACAACGTCAAGCAGCTGCTGAATGATCTTGTTGTCGAAATGATAGAGAAAAAACTGCTGGCCAAACCCATAGGCCCCCCGGCAGCCCTTCTCCCCAAAACAGTGCAGGAATCCTTTGCCGACTATGTGCTGCAGCAGGTAAGTGACATCCTGGTCCGAGAGGTTCCAGGGCTTGTTACCTCGCTCAACATCAAACAAATCGTCAAACGCAAGGTGGATTCCCTTGACCTCCTGCGCCTGGAAGGCCTGCTCATGTCAATCATGCAGGAACAGTTCAAATACATTAACCTTTTCGGGGCGTTGCTCGGTTTCATTATCGGACTTTTGAACCTGCTGGTCCTGCAGTTATAAGTAAAGACACAGACCATCATTGGGGAAAATTGGCGCAAACAAAATCCGGGAGAGATGAAAATAGCTTTTAAGAGCTACTTTTCAACACCATTTGCAGGTTATTTTTTTCTTGTCATCTCGGTGTCTCACAAGCTCGCTTACAGGAACGGATGTGAGAAATCTTTATTGGGTGGAGTTAGATTTCTCACATCCGTTCGAAATGACCGCTGATAATTTCAACCGCGTTGGCGTTTTGGATTGTGACTGCTCTACGACTTTTCGTGGCAAAAACGCATCTCGCCTTTCCCACTGAACCCTTTCGCCAGAACTAACAAACTAAATGTGCGACATTTTGCCGCATTGACCATTCCTCTCAACTCTTCCAATATGTTAGAAAATGTTTTTCCGCGACATTCAATTTTACCAGGAGGAGATTCAGACATGAAAAAAATACTGTTAACCCTGTGGATGGTGTTCTTCTTTGTGGCTTCAGCATTTGCTGCCGTCAATATCAATACCGCCGACCAGCAAACACTGGAGAGCCTGCCGGGAATCGGGCCTGCCAAGGCGAAAGCCATCATTGAGTATCGCAATGACCACGGAAGCTTTCAATCCCTGGAAGAGTTGACCAACATCAAGGGAATCGGTGACAAGGTACTGAAGAAAATCAAAGCAGATATTGAGCTGTAGCAAACAAAAGCTCCCGGGCAGGAAACGAGAGATCCTGCCTGGGAGTTTTTAATAATGCAAAACTATCAGGGGTCCTTACGGTGCGTTTTCAGAAACTTGTCTTCACTCTGTTTTTTTTGACATGCTTTTCCATCTGGCAAAGTGTTGCCCTTGCCGATTGCAGTTGCAGCGTAAACAGCAGTCTGCAGTTCGGAGTAGAATTTGCAGCCTCAACGTGTCCTCCGGAAGGGGCATCAGATTCCACCGGCTATACGTATACTGATTACAGAATACTCTGCAGCGGTTCGCATATTTACCGTTTTCCTTATCCCGCTGTGAGCAGTCAGACGCCAAGCATCCTGGGAGGGACATTTGCCTCTTCGGGCTATAAGGTCCTCCGCAATCCTGCCGGGACACACTTCATCATGGTTTTTTCCTGGTACAACGGCACGGTGGCGGGAGTCGATACGAGCAGCGTGCCTGCCGGCAGCATTTATACCTCGGAAACACTGAATGAATATTGCGCTCCTATCCCGTCCGGCATGACCGATAATGATGGAGATAAATTCCCCACCTGCCTGGACTGCAATGATGATGATCCCGCTCTTTCTTATGGTTGCCCTCCCCCTCTGCAAAAGGACAAAAATCTCGGCAGACAATGCAAGGCAAACACCTTGTTCGGCAACCCTATTAATGTCGCTACAGGCAACAAATACCATGAAGAAAAAGACTTTGTTCTGACTGGACCGTCCCCTGATATTTCCCTGTCATTACCCTGTCATTACGCCGACACTATAACAGTCAATCAGGCGAAATCGGCCCTTTCGGCTATGGCTGGACTTTCTCGTATGGCTTGAGGCTTGATTTTACTGGTGACAAAATAATCGCCTGGAGGGAAGACGGCAAAGCCATCTACTTCGATGCGATAAGCCTTGAGGCCGAGTCCGGTTCCAGGGAAAAACTGCGTGATAACGGAGACGGCTCCTTTTCCCTGGTCAGAGTCAATGCCACCGAAGAAACCTATGACAGCTCTGGAAAACTCGTATCCATTGCCGACCGGAATGGCAACACCCTGACCATGTCATATCAGTTGGATCAGCTCGCTTCCGTCAGCGACAACTTTGGCCGCTCTATCATTTTTACCTTTAATAATGACGGATTTATAGAAACGGCCATTGTCAACGGCAGCCTTTCCTATCAGTATCAGTATGACGGCGACGGCAACCAGACGGGCATTACGTATCCCGATGCCACCTCCAAAGAGTATCTGTACGAAGACGCCAACGACCTGCACAATCTCACCGGCATCATTGATGAAAGAGGTATTCGTATTGGAAGTTATGACTATGACGTAAATGATCGTGCAACATTGTCAAGCGGGCCAGATAATAACAAGCGAATCGATGTCGTTTATGAGGTTGACAATGATCCCAACACAACCCAGGTCACAAACAGCAGAGGGGATGTCACCACTTTGCAGCGAAACGTCATACAGGGAGTTGCCTTAGCCGCGTCAATTACCGGTCCGGGGTGCAGTTCCTGCACAGGCGGCAACAAAGTATACAGCTGGGACGCACAAACCCTGCAGATGCTGGCTGAGACTGACGGGGAAGGCAACATGACAACCTTCAGTTATGACAGTCGCGGGAATATGGTAACCAAGACTGAAGGGGCAGGAACTGTAGACGAACGAACCATATCCTATACCTACCACCCTGATTTTAACCTGGTTACGGAAATCAGCAGAGAGAGTGTCGACAGTCCGGGAAATGCCACTACAACCGCCATGACCTATGACAGCCATGGCAACCTTATCCAAAAAGAGATGAACGGCTTTGTGGGCGGCCTGCCGCAAACCATATCCACTTCCTACACGTACAACTCCTCTGGACAACCGACCTCCATCGACGGTCCACGAACTGATGTAAGCGATGTGGTCACCTTTGATTACTTTGCCAATGATCCGGCCCAGGGACTTAACCGCGGCCAGCTCATGAAAAACACTGACCCTATTGGGCACGAAACCGCATTCAGCCTTTATAATGCTTTTGGCAAACCGCAACACATCGTTAATCAAAGTGGCGTTATTACTGTTTTGCAATACTCTGACAGAGGTTTTCTTGCATCAAGAACCACGGCAGATTTGACAACCTCCTATTTACGAGACAATGCTGGAAATTTGACAAAAATCGAGCCCCCAGGCCCCGGCGCCTTATTCTATTCATATACCGATGCGGGCCGGCTTTCTGAAATACAAGACAACAACGGCAATTCCATTTCTTATATGTATGACACCGAAGGCAATAGAATCAGGCACGAAATCCGTGATCCAGAAGGAATACTGCGTAAAGCAACCGATTACCAGTACGATGCCTACAACCGGCTGCAGAAAATTATCCGCCCGGACAGCCTTTTTCAGGAATTTCATTATGACAATGCCGGCAACCGGATAGAGCAAATTGACGAAGCAGGCTTGGCAACAGATTTTACGTTTGATTCGCTCAACCGATTGAAAACCACAACCGAAACAGAAAGCACAGCAACCTCCTTTACCTACGACAGCCATGACAATTTGATCTCGCTTGTAAATGCCGAAGGACAGACAACAAGTTCTCTTTTTGATGATTTTGGGCGTAATATTCTTTTAAATTCTCCAGACTCCGGCATCACTTCATATAGTTATGACGAGGCAGGAAACCGTATTTCCACAACCGATGCCAATGGCATCACTATAACTTATGAATATGATGTTTTAAATCGCCTTACAGCAATTCAACGTCCTCATTCCGGACAAATATTATTCTCCTATGATGAAGGGTTATATGGCAAAGGCAAGCTTACCGGCATGAGCGATCCGGAAAGCCGAGCGTCCTTTCGGTATGATGCATATGGACGTCTGATTACTGAACTGACGGAAGTTGAAGGGAAGATATACAGAATGGAATATCGCTATGATGAAAGCGGCTTGCTTAGCGAAATGACCTACCCCGGAGGCCGTAAAGTAACTTACGAACGTGACCAGTCTGGAAATATATCCGCAATAAAAGCGGTTATTAACGGAGCGCAGCACACTTTGGCGGGACAGATCGGCTATCAGCCATTCGGGCCTGCCAATTTCGCCCTGCTGGGCAACGGCCTTGCGGTCAATAAGACATACAACCAGTCCTATGAACTGACTGCCATGCAGGCTGGTGGTCAATTAAACAAATCCTTGACCTATGAGCCCGGCTCGCTGGTAGATGAGATCATTGACAACATAAATACGGACCACAATCAAAGCTTTGACTATGACTCCCTCAGGCGGCTGTCAACTGCCCAGGGCATATACGGCACAACAGGCTTTGCTTATGACAAGATAGGAAACCGCCAGTCTACTGCTATCAACGAGGATACATACGATTATACCTATCAAACAGCAAGCAGTATTCTACTGGATATCAGCGGCCCCGAACAAACAACATTTACCCATGATGCCCATGGCAATGTCACGGGACGCAATACCCAGCATTTTGAATATAACGACAATAACCGCTTGCACAAAGCATGGCAGGACGGGATATTACAGGCCAGTTATTTTTACAACGGCTTTGGACAAAGGACAGTAAAAAAGTTGAGCGATGAAACGATCATCTTTCATTATGACCTTGCCGGCAATCTCATCAGTGAGGATAATATCACCACAGCCATTCAGAAAGATTATATTTATCGCGACAACATGCTACTGGCCATGGTGACTTCGGATTACAGTGAGACAAACATTTTTGACAATGACCGGGATGGAGACATTGACGGCAGCGATTTGGCAACCGCTTTATTTTCAGAAACACCCAATCTTCCTCTTCTAGCCGCAGGTTTCGGCAAAACCGATTGTCCTCTGCCAACCGAAAATGTATTCTATTACCATACAGACCATCTGGGGACTCCGCTCCTTATGACAGACGATTCCGCCACTGTTGCCTGGCAGGCAGACTACGAGCCCTTCGGAAATGCTACCGTAAACCCGGCTTCAACAGTGGTGAACAACCTCCGTTTTCCGGGCCAGTATTTTGATGCAGAGACGGGGCTGCATTATAATTGGCAAAGATATTATGATCCGGGGACCGGTCGTTACTTAACCCCTGATCCGATTGGCTTGGATGGCGGGATTAATCCTTATCTTTATACCAACCAAAATCCCATTAATGCAATTGATCCTAAAGGATTGGCATATTCGCCTGCAGGAGAACATGATATGAGTTGGGAAACTCTTCACCCTCCAGCATCTGCTGTTCCTCCTGATGGTGGATTGACCTTTTGTTTAAATAATGCTGAATGGTCTGAAGATAAAAATGGCTGCCGCTACGTGTGTTGGTCTCTAACGACCGATTTAATAGGAGCTGGTGCGCAAGCAAATCTTCATAATCCGACAAAAGGTTCACCTTTGAGCTTCCAGATTGGTGTTGGTCACTATGGTGGTGTTGGTGGTGATGTAGGCGGCATGTACAGTAATGGGAAGTGGAGTACGCCTAATTTGACAGGTTCACTTGGTCTTTCAGTTGGGTTGCCTGTAGGAGTAAGTGCTAGAATGGTTTGCTGGAAAATTACAGAAACCGGAGATGATGGATGTCCTTGTCCAGAAGCACCAAGCAAAAGTTTTTTTGGGACCCACTAAAATGAGCAATCTAGATATTAACAATATAGATCGGTTTCATGATGATCTCTATGGTAAATTACCTGGTTTTTCCATAAAAGATGTCTATGAGAAGATTCTCTCTCACCCGATCCAGTATCTATGGGCTAATAACTATTTAAAGAAATTATTTTTCTTTACAGTTTTCCCATTTTTTCTTGGTGTGTTTGCGTTTAATAAATTTATCTCAGAGCATGGAACCCTGGGAAAGTATTTTGAATTGTTAATAGTTTTGGCTCTAATTTGGATATGGTTCAACAGGAATACATTTTTTGTCCTTATTAAGTTTTTGATGCTGTCATATGCCTTTTTCCCCTATGGAAATATCTATTATCATGTCACGGGAAAACTTATACATGTCTTTTTTGTTAAGGTTCTATTGGGTGTTGTTTTCGCATTAGCGTCTGTGCAGATAATCTTTCAGGTGGTATCAGCAGGATAACAGAGAGAATCTGGAATGGCGGGATGCAAAAGATAATCTGATAAAATAAGTGGTTAGCGGATATTGTGCTGAGCTATGTTGCATAAAATCCCTTATGTTTGGATGCGGCGTGGCCAGTGGCCGTACCTTGCTTGGCCCGCATTAAACATAACCCCATTTTATGCGCCCGCCAGGGACGGCATCAATGCGCAGCCGCCGGACATAGCCTGCACAAAATATGACAACCACATACCATGAACCCCTTGAGGGGTTTGGGGTGATCATCTGAAGCCGGGCTGCGAGCGCAGGAAGCGGAAGACGCGATAGCGGCTGAAGCCCGAGCACGTCAGACCTTCCGCATCCTATCTCTCTGCCCCTTTCAGGAAAGTGTCAATCGTTCTCAGGAGAGCCTTTTAAGGCACTTGGACTTGATGTTGTTGGTGCCGCTCTACCCTTTGCAACAGGACTTGGCACAGCGTATAAAGTATCAAAGGGAGGAGATGAACTAGTCGATCTGTATCGCGCTGTTGGCCCAGACGAGCTAGCTGATATACAGAAAAGTGACATTTTCCGAGCAAGTCCGTATGGTTCAGAAGGAAAGTATTTCACAACTTCAGGTGAGCAAGCTTCAGCATATGCAAAAGAGGCAGTTACAAATTTTGGGGACGCACCTTACACCATAGTTCAGACTCAAGCTCCTCGAAGTTTAGTGGAAGCTCCTGGGGCTTCTGCTACTGTAGAGAAAGGGATTCAAGCATACGTCATACCCAACAAGTCTTTGCCAAATTTGTCGCCCTCTGTCCTGAATTATTCACCTCTTCCCTAAAGGAACTAAAGGAAAACCAATGGAAACCGCAATAGCGAGAATCCGATTAAAGGCAACTGAAGAAGGCGGCAAACGTTCACCGGTGGGTCTCGGAGGTGATTTTGGATGCCCAGTCTTCTTCAGGGATGTGGAAGCCTTGTCTGAACATGGGTACGATTGCCGCCTATTATTACAGCGAGTTGGCAAAACTATTGCCCCCGGCGATACAGCGGAGAACATTCCGTTGGCGTTTTTGTCACCCGAAGAAGTATTCCCTCATTTGCGGATTGGTGTGCGTTTCCAACTTTGGGAGGCAGGAGAAATCGGCGAAGGGGAGATCACAGAAATTCCTGGCTAGGAGTCTGTCGGAGAACTAATTTCTCCCACAAAAAAGGGGACGCATTTATTTTTTGAATCTAAGGCGGTTGAGATTGTTATCTTAACCGCCATTTTCGTTTTCCGGGCCAGTATTTTGATGTGGAAACCGGGTTGCATTATAATTGGAACAGATATTATGCCCCTGCCACCGGACGGTATTTAGTCGTTCCTGAAAAACCATTCAACATGCTGAAATAACGAGAAAAACGACGGGGAATATGCTATAATCTTTGCAAGATTATCACCTCATAAGTCACCTTTTCTTGCAAATTTTACTATGAAACCGACTGTATCCCCTATTGATGACCCCCAGATGGATTTGTTTAAAACGGAACTTTCCGCAATTATTGATCTCAACCATCCGTTTGCGAAACTTGCCGCGGTTGTGGATTGGGCTGAACTGGAAAAAGTCTTTGGAGAATCATACTGTGAAGATAATGGCCGGGCAGCCATCGCAACCAGGCTCATGGTTGCCTTGCAATACTTAAAGTTCACTTATGACCTCAGCGATGAATCGGTAGTCCGCGGTTGGGTGGAGAATCCCTACTGACAGTATTTGTCTGGAATGAAATACTTTCAGCACAAAATGCCAATTGACCCATCCAGTATGAGCAGATGGCGCCATCGTGTCGGCGAATCTGGAGCAGAAGAGCTTCTTAAGGAAACCATCAAGGCAGGTCTTACGCTTAAGGCCATAAAGAAGAGCCAGCTGAAAAGAGTCAATGTTGACAGTACTGTCCAGGAGAAGGATATTCGTTTTCCAACCGATGCCAGACTGTACAATCGTGCTCGTGAACGGTTGGTCAAGGCGGCAGTCGAACGGGAGATCCCCCTTCGGCAAAATTACAATCGCTTAGGGCCACAAAAATTGCTCAAGCAGAGCCGTTACGCTCATGCCAAGCAGATGAAAAGAGCCCGGAAGTGTACTCGAAACCTGAAACGGTATATGTCAATATAAATGAGACACCATCTTGGCCAATTTACTGTAGCG
>JAHLLM010000015.1 GCA_020444175.1 Desulfobulbaceae bacterium
TTCGGCTCAAAATGCTCATTTACTCCATGTAAACTGTGCTTTTTCGCCTCATTTATCCTTGTCTCCGCTACGCTCGTTACATTTTTCAACAGCCTGCTAGGCAAAAAGTGCTGCTTTGATAAATTCTCTGTTCAGTCTGGCAATGTTGCGTATGGAAATACCTTTTGGACAGGCTGCTTCGCATTCTCGCTCGTTGCTGCAGTTGCCAAAACCTGCCTGGTCCATTGCCTTGACCATATTCAACGCCCGCTCCTGTCGTTCCGGATGTCCCTGGGGCAGGAGGGCCAACTGAGAAACTTTGGCACTGACAAAAAGCATGGCAGAGGCATTGGGGCATGAGGCAACACAGGCCCCGCAGCCGATGCAGGCTGCCGCATCCATAGCCTGTTCCGCTGTTTTCTGGGCAATGGGAATGGCATTGGCATCCGGGGCACCACCTGTATTCACCGAAACATAGCCGCCTGCCTGTATGATCGTATCAAGGCTTGAGCGGTCAACCACAAGGTCTTTTTCCACCCTGAAGGCCCTGGCGCGAAAGGGTTCGATAACCAACTGATCCCCATCTTTGAAATGGCGCATATGAAGTTGGCAGAGTGTTGTTTCCTTTTCCGGCCCATGGGGCTGGCCGTTCACAACCGCACCGCACATCCCGCAGATTCCTTCCCGGCAGTCGTGGTCAAAAGCAACAGGATCCAGGCCCTCCAGGGTGAGTTTTTCATTCAAAACATCGAGCATTTCCAGAAAAGACATGTCCGTTGATATGCCTTCAAGGCTGTATTCCTGCAGACTGCCTGCGGCGGCATGGTTTTCCTGCCGCCATATTTTCAAGGTAAGGTTTATGTTCCTGGAATTTTGCATATTGATTTCTTCTAACTTCGTCTTTCTTGCTTCCTGGTTATTTATAGCTTCTCTGGCTGGGTGTAACGTTCTCAAAGGTGAGGTGCTCTTTGTGGAGTTCCGGAGGGGACTCTCCCTTATACTCCCAGGCTGAGACATAGGAGTAGTCCTCGTCGTTGCGTTTGGCTTCATTTTCCTCTGTCTGACTTTCTTCCCTGAGATGACAGCCGCATGATTCCTCACGGTCAAGAGCGTCACGAACCATCAGCTCGGCAAATTCAAGAAAATCAGCGACCCGTCCGGCCCTTTCAAGGGACTGATTGAGCTGATTGCCGGACCCGGGAATAAGGACGTTGTTCCAGAATTCCTCCCTGATTTCAGGTATCTTTGAAAGCGCTTTTTTTAGGCCGGACTTATTCCTGGCCATACCGCATTCATCCCACAGAAGTTTTCCCAACTCCTTGTGGATATCATCGGTTGTGCGTTTGCCCTGGATGGCCAGCATTTTTTTGATGCGGTCATCCGCATCTTTCTCGGCTTTTTGAAAAGCGGGAGCATTGACAGCAGGTTTTTCTTGGGGACATTGGGTCAGATAAGCGGCAATGGTATTCGGTATGACGAAATAGCCATCGGCAAGTCCCTGCATAAGAGCACTTGCTCCAAGTCTGTTTGCCCCGTGATCGGAGAAGTTGGCCTCGCCAAGGACAAAAAGTCCGGGCACCGTACTCATCAGGTTATAATCAACCCACAGGCCGCCCATGGTATAATGGACAGCCGGGTAAATCGTCATGGGCTGCTTTACCGGGTTTTGGTCAGTGATCTTTTCATACATCTGAAAGAGATTGCCGTATTTTTTCAGGATGGTTTCAATACCATCCCGCTTGATAGCCTCGGCAAAATCAAGGTAAACGGCCAGTCCCGTGTCCCCGACTCCCTTGTTGTTGTCACATTGCTCTTTTGCGTTGCGGGAGGCGACATCCCGGGGGACAAGGTTGCCGAAACTCGGATACTTGTTCTCAAGGTAATAATCCCTTTCGGATTCAGGGATTTCAGCAGGAGGTCTGGTATCTCCTTTCTTTTTCGGAACCCATACTCGTCCGTCATTGCGCAGACTCTCGCTCATCAGGGTGAGCTTTGACTGGTAGTCGCCATGGACCGGTATGCAGGTCGGATGGATCTGGACAAAGCAGGGATTGGCAAAAAAAGCACCTTTTTTATAGGCTCTCCAGGCGGCTGTAACGTTGGAGGCCATGGCGTTTGTTGAAAGATAATAGGCATTTCCGTAACCGCCGGTTGCAAGAACCACTGCATGGGCCGCATGGGATTCAATGGCCCCGGTGCGCATGTCTCTGGTGATGATGCCCGCCGCTTTACCCCCATCAAGCACAAGGTCAAGCATTTCCTTTCGTGTTTCCATGGTTACTTTGCCAAGACCTGTCTGACGCATCAAGGCACTGTAAGCGCCGAGAAGGAGTTGCTGGCCCGTCTGCCCCCGTGCATAAAAAGTACGGGATACCTGGGCTCCGCCAAATGAACGGTTGGCCAGCGTACCGCCGTATTCCCTTGCAAATGGGACTCCCTGGGCCACGCATTGATCTATTATATTGTTGCTGATCTGGGCCAGACGATAGACATTTGCCTCGCGGGCTCTGAAGTCTCCGCCTTTAATTGTGTCATAAAACAGCCGGAAGATACTGTCTCCGTCGTTTTGATAATTTTTTGCGGCGTTGATGCCGCCCTGGGCAGCAATACTGTGAGCCCGACGGGGACTGTCATGAATTGTAAAAACTTTGACGTTGTAGCCTAGTTCGGCAAGGGTCGCGGCCGCGGAAGCACCTGCCAGGCCGGAACCGACAACAATAATATGATATTTTCGTTTATTGGCCGGGTTGACAAGCTTGCCGTCAAAGCGGTGCTTGTCCCATTTTTCAGCCAGAGGTCCAGCCGGTATTTTTGCATCAAGTTTTATCATGTTTCATTTCTTACAATAAAAAATTCGTCAGCATCATGGCGCAGAGAGGAATAAGAATAAATATTCCACTGAGAATAATGGTAACAATCAAAGAACCAATGTGGAATGTAGAGTCATATTTAGGATGGTTTATTCCAAGAGATTGCAGAAAACTCCAGAAACCGTGGCTGATATGAAGAGCGAGGGCAATCATTGCCGTACTGTAAAAAAGTGCATAAAGAGGTTGTTGCAGGGTTGTTTTGACAAGGTCGGAGACCATTACGGAATGCTCGATAAAATGAAATTGAGCAAGATGGACACAAAGAAAAATAAGGATAATGACCCCGGTGTACGGCATGGTGCGCGAACCAAGAGTACGACCGCCTGACGATTTATCAACCTCATACCGTACCGGACGTGCCGAAAAGTTCTGGAAAAACAGGGTGGTTCCCAGGAGAATGTGGACGATAAAAACTCCAAGCAGTCCTAGTTCAAAGAGGGGAATAAGAAAGCCAAGGGAGTGAAGCTTCTCTGCGTAAGTGTTAAAGGCATTCCTGCCAAAGAAGGTGGTGGCGTTGCCAATGCCGTGAATAATCAGGAACATGCCGAGCAGCATGCCTGATAAGGCCATGAGACTTTTTTTACCGACAGAGGAAAGAAGAGTCATTCTGTATTATTTCAGTCGTTAAGTGAAGGATGTGAAGTGTGTTTAGTAAATAATTAACTTATAAACTTAAGTAGTATATATTATTAATTTGAGAATAGCTAGTATAAATACCTATCTGTCAAGGGGTGGACAGATTTTCATATTGATCCACTCTATCACAACCGCTAAAAATCGGAGAAACAGATTTTTTTCTGCCGATGCAGTGTCATTGCACCCCGCTTGAAGGGGTATAAAAAATTCTAAGCCTGTAGAAGGGAACTCCGTTCAATACCCCTTGATGGGGACAATATTTTCGATTTTATGTAAGAAACATCCTTAAATACAGATAGTTAGTTGTATGCTGGATGAGTCTCCAACTGGATGGCTAAAAATCTCATAAGTGGGCATAAGCGGGAATGGAGCCGCTGATAAGTTTGCATTTTTGAGAGCCTCTTTCATGGTCTATGTAGTTCTTCCTATTAGCTGTTTTTACTTGACAAATTCTCTTATCCGCACAATAAAAAGGTGTGTGAATGATTGTTCATTCGTTCGCAAATTAGGCCATGAATTATTGTGATTACCACTGCATTTCAGTCACTCAAGAGCGATGCCTCACTTTTCCCGTCATTTCGCAGGGGTGTACGAAATTAAGTTTTTCAAAGTTGAAGATTTCCCCCCCTTTTTTGATTGAAATGATATCAAAAGGAGACCCTTGAGAAAAACGCAAGTTCGGCTGCCTTCTCAATTTGGGCTGATGAGTAGTGGTAATCAAATTAATTTTTTGCTTACCGCTAATTTTAAAAAGGAGGTTTTCTAATGAGGTTTACGAAGAGTTATGTTGGAGTGGCGCTGTTGGCCGGCTTGGCATTGACAGGGAATGCATATGCCAGTGGTGCAAAACATGAAGCCCCGAAAGACGTAAATAAATGTATCGGTGCCGGGCCTCAGGCCCCCCGTGATATAGACAAGCACAGCGGAACAAATTCCGTTGTTTTTGAAATGGCCCCTGAGATTTCAGACATGAATCTGTGCAACGTTCATTTCCATCGCAACGCAGAGCATAAAGCCGCTGCATATTCAACCTTTGTCAAGGACGGGGAACATTCCGGTTGGGCCTGCCAGGATCCGGCACCAGGCCGTCTGGAGCATGAGCATGCCGAATACAACGGATGCCAGGGAATTGCTGAAGGCGACACCATTGAGGTGCATTGGGTGTACACAACCTGTGATATCACCAGTCCCGGCGTGACCCCGATGGGCGGCGGACTCAATGCCTGTATGACCACGACCTGTTCCAATCCGGAATTAAGGGTTGAGGCAGAGGTTTTTGTCCTGGAGAAAGGCGGCAAAATGAAATTTTCCGATACTGCTCCTGTTGCGCACAATGATCCCATCGTCAGTTATACCGGCTCCACAACCGGAACGAGTTTCACCAATGAGCACTGCTCTCCGTTCCAGGTTACCTGGGATGTCAAAACCACATGCGACACCCTGGATATCGACGATTTCAGCAACTGGTGCAGCACCAACAAGTATAATGACCACCATGCCCATGGTTGCCGTGAGTTGGTTACACCTGAGAATCTGTTGAGTCCCATCAAGTAATTGGTCTTTTTTCCTGCCTTCCCTGAAAACATCGGGGAGGGCAGGAGTCCTGAATCTCTTCCGTCCGGAAGTTCCTCCACTGCTTTTTGATTTCTCCGTACCGCTGCCAAATTTTTCCTAGACGATATATTGTTGTGAGGCGTGAGGCGTGAGGCGTGAGGCGTGAAGTGTGAGGAGTAAAGTCACAGGTTGGGTAGAGCCGGGTTTTAACCCACCTTGTTCTGTTGGATTTCACTGGTTGCCCTCTGTGCTTGATCACCCGGCCTGTAAAGAGTAAGGCGGAACCCAACGATATGGTGGCATTAGCCCGTTCAACCCAACCTACGGTTCTTGATTGGTGCTAAATCATTCCCATTTTCTCCAGTAACTGGAGCAGTCCGCTTTGTTCAAGGCGCTTCAAACCGGCATTTTTTGCTTCTTTTACCGCTGTTTCGTACTCCGCGCGGGACAGGGGAGTATCAATGGGTGGATAATTTCTGGCCTTATAAAGTGGGTGATACTGTTCCATGACATTGACGTACATATCGGTTGATAATGAGGCAAGGAAATGAAAAATTTCTTTTGATTCCTCTATAAGTCCAGGCATGACGAGGTGGCGGACGAGCACGCCTCTTTCCGCAATGCCTTGGCTGTTAATATGCAGGTCTCCGACCTGGCGATGCATTTCCGTTATGGCTTTTTTGGCGTTTTCCGGATAATCAGTGGCATTGGCCAGTGTTTTCGCGGAAGATTTTTCCCAGAATTTAAAATCAGGCATGTAAATGTCGACTATCCCATCCAGAAGCTGCAGGGTTTCCAGACGGTCATAGCCGCCGCTGTTGTATACAAGGGGAAGGATCAGACCCTTTTCTATGGCAATGGGCAGGGCTTCGACTATTTGCGGCACAACATGGCTCGGGGTTACCAGGTTGATGTTGTGACATCCCTGTTTCTGCAGACTTATCATAATCGCGGCAAGTTGGCCGCTGTCCACTTCAACTCCTTCACCATCATGGCTGATCGTGTAATTCTGACAGAAAACACAGCCGAGGTTGCAGTGGCTGAAAAAAATGGTGCCGGAACCGCTGGCACCCACCAGAGGTGTTTCTTCGCCAAAATGGGCATTGTAACTGGCAACCATTGCCTTGCGACCTGTCTTGCAGAATCCTTTTTCTCCTGCAATCCTGTTCAGCATGCAGTTTCTCGGGCAGAGACTGCATTCTTCAAGTTTTGCCAGGAGCTGGTCTATTCTGTTTTGCAACTCGCCGGAATGGTAGAGTGCGAGGTAGGATGGGATTTTTTTATGGTTTGCCATTTGCTGTCTCTGCCAAAGATGATAGTATTCTTGTCTTCTTACTTTTGAAAGGTATCATCTACAAAAATAATCCAGGAATTCTTTTCATGCAACGCTGGCAAAATATACTCAAAAAAAGCATCATCCATGGTGCTGATCTACCCTTGCATCTGGGCGGCGCTGATGAGGGGATTGATCTCACTTCCAGAGTCTATCCCATGAGAATCAACCCCTACTACCTGGGACTTATCCGGGAAAAAAACGATCCCCTCTGGAAACAGGCCGTACCCACCTCCGAGGAGCTGCATGATACCGTCTGCATGGAAGATCCTTTAAATGAAGAAAATTTAAGCCCGGTGCCCAATCTGGTTCATAAATATCCGGACCGTGTGCTTTTTCTGGTTACATCCCAGTGTGCCATGTATTGTCGCTTCTGTACACGTAAGAGAAAGGTCGGAACCAGCCGCATGGTCATCAACCAGGAAAGTATTGATGCCGGCATTGATTACATTAGAAGAAATACGCAGATTCGTGATGTTCTTATTTCCGGCGGAGATCCTCTTCTGTTGACAGATGACAGGCTTGCCGGGATTTTAACGGCCGTAAGGGAAATTCCCACGGTGGAGATCATCCGTATAGGCAGCCGGGTGCCGTGTACGCTGCCCATGCGGGTGACAAAAAAACTTGCCGCGCTTTTAAAGAAATTTCATCCCTTGTATATCAACACCCATTTCAACCACCCTGCCGAGATCACCCCGGAAGCGGCTCAGGCTTGCAGGCGCCTTGCTGATGCCGGAATTCCTTTGAGCTGTCAGACTGTGCTGCTCAAGGGGATTAATGATGATGCGGAAACGATGAAAGAGTTGATGCGAAAGCTTTTGACCATACGTGTTCGGCCCTATTATCTTTTTCAGGGAGACATGACCCGTGGCACCAATCATTTTCGAACTTCGATACAGACCGGCAAGGAGATACTGAAGTCACTGATCGGACATGTTTCAGGCATGGCCATTCCAACCTATGCCGTGGATGCGCCGGGAGGAGGAGGAAAGATTCCCCTTACTCCTGATTTTATCCTGGAGGAAGGGGATCAGCTTGTCTTTACCAATTATCTCGGCAAGACCTGTTTTTATGACAATGCGGGTTAAAACCGGACCCTGACCTCGACCCAAAGAGCACGGCTCATCAAAGGGTAATCGTTGGGGATAGAGGCTCCGGAAGGTGCACTCGAGTCATAAGGGCTCGGTTCGCGTATATCTTCATCAAAGAGATTACGCACGGCAAAGGCCACATCCAGATGCTCATCAATGTTTTTCCGCCTCAAGGTGAGATTGACCAGATCATAGTCGTCTATGTCGTCGCGGGGGTCTCCGTCCTGGCGGTGTCTGTCGCCTATCCAGAAATATTGGCCATCCAGTGACCACTGGGAGGCGAAATTCCAGTGTGGATTGAGAAAAAACTGCATCTCAGGCGCATCGTGCACGACATGATCCACTGTTTTGTTCTCGGAACGCTGATAGGCAAAGTTGGAGCGTAAACGAAACTGTTCACTGAGTTGCCAGTCCATTTCTATTTCAACGCCGTCACCTTGATTTTATTTACAAAATTATATGCGGATAAACGTGCCTGATTATCTGTCAACAAGGCGATTTCTACACAAGCCCTTGGTCCAGCATGGCATTGACCACCTTGACAAAGCCTGCGATATTGGCGCCGGCAACGTAATTTCCGGGTAGATTGTAGTCTGCAGCAGCATCCAGACAGGTTTTGTGAATCGATTTCATGATGATTTTCAACCTGTCGTCGACCTCTTCCATGGGCCAGCTCAGGCGCATGGAGTTCTGGGCCATTTCGAGCCCTGAAACGGCAACTCCCCCGGCATTGGCAGCTTTACCCGGACCGTAAAGGAGTTTGTGTTCAAGAAAGACGGAAACGGCTTCCGGAGTACTTGGCATGTTGGCACCTTCACTGACCAGCGTTATCCCGTTTTTGACAAGATTGCGGGCATCTTTTTCGTTTATCTCGTTTTCAGTTGCGCTGGGCAGGGCGCAATCTGCTTTATGATCCCAGAGAGGATTATGGTCAAGTACAGAATCAACTTCCGTATAAACCGCCTGGGGATATTCCTCAATATATTCACTGATACGGCCACGGCGGATATTTTTCAGTTTTTTGACAAAATCAAGTTTGTCCTTGTCAATGCCCTGCTCGTCCAAGACGTATCCTGAAGAGTCTGAAAGGGTCAGCACTTTTCCGCCAAGTTCAATAACTTTTTCGGCAGTAAACTGGGCAACATTGCCGGCCCCTGAAACAAGGCAGGTTTTCCCTTCAAATGTTTCATTGCGGGTAGCCAGCATTTCAGCCGCAAAATAGACATTGCCGTAACCCGTGGCCTCTGGGCGGATCAGACTGCCGCCCCAGTTCAGACTTTTGCCGGTAAGGACTCCGGTAAATTCGTTTTTAAGCTTTTTATACATGCCGAATAGAAAGCCGATTTCACGGGCTCCAACACCGATATCTCCGGCCGGAATATCCGTATCCGGGCCAATATGCCGGAAAAGTTCAGACATAAAGCTCTGGCAGAAGCGCATGACCTCATTGTCCGATTTGCCCTTTGGGTTAAAGTCCGAACCGCCTTTGCCGCCGCCCATGGCAAGTGTTGTCAGGCTGTTTTTAAAAACCTGCTCAAAGGCAAGAAACTTGATGATGCCCAGGTTTACCGAAGGGTGAAAGCGTAAGCCCCCTTTGTAGGGACCAATGGCACTGTTCATCTCCACCCGGAAACCGCGATTTACGTGAACCTGTCCCTGGTCATCCATCCAGGGAACGCGAAACATGATCACCCGCTCAGGTTCGGTGATTCGTTCCAAAATTGCAGTCTGCTGATATTCAGGGCTGCGCACAAGAACTGGCTTGACACTTTCCAGCACTTCATGAACCGCCTGGTGAAATTCCCTTTGACCGGGATCCTTGTCTAAAATTTTCTGTATTATGTCTGGCATGGAGAGACCTCTTAAAAGAAAGTGATTACATGCAATAATTCAAAAAAGTGTACCATAGCAGAGATTATCAACCCAAGAAGAAGTTTTGCAAAATTTAACTTAACCTTCTGAAATCTTTATCTTACAATGACTTCATTATTCTCTTTTTTTTTTAAATCTTCTCTTCGGACTTTATTCTTCTTGATATGGAACAGGTCACCCTTGGACTCGCTGTCCTGCTTGCCGTTGGCATGCTCGCTGCCAAAGCCGGACAAAAGTTAAAACTGCCTTCCGTGACCGGTTATATTCTGGCCGGACTTCTCTTGGGGCCTTCCGGCATTGGTCTGGTTACCTCCGACTCCATTGGCCATAAGCTTGATCATTTTACTGATATAGCCCTGATGCTCATTGCCTTTGGTATCGGAGAGCAGATTGAACTGAGAAAATTAAAAAGTTCAGCAAAAACCATCGGGGCCATTGGTTTTTCCGAAACATCCGGCTCCTTTTTATTTGTAGCAACCTCAACTTTTTTTGCTGCCCAGCTTTTTGGAGTAAATGAAGTCTTTTGGGGCATGAACGACTATCTGATTCTCTCTCTTCTCCTTGGCGCAATATCGGTGGCAACTGCACCAGCCACCACCCTGCATGTTATGAAAGAGGCGAAGGCCAAAGGTCCTTTCACATCAACGCTGATGGCTGTAGTTGCCATCAATAATGGACTTGCCATTATATTTTTCGGTGTGGCCATGTCTGTTGCCGGAAAGATCGTGGATGCAACCGGAGGTTCTTTTTCCGGTGCCGTCCTCAACAGCTTATCGGATATTACTTTTTCACTGCTCGGCGGAGTGATTACCGGGCTGGCTATTTCCTTTTTTCTGCCCCGACTGAAGCAGCAGGGTGAAATGCTGACCGCAGGGCTTACCTTGCTTCTGCTCTGCGGGGAAATCTGCCGGTTATTCAGCATTTCCCCGCTGCTTGCCGGAATGGCTGCTGGATTTACCGTCATTAACAGGGTTACCAGGGATGTTCGACTCTTCAGGGCCTTGAATGCCTTTGAGCCTCCTATCTATGTCCTTTTCTTCACACTTGCCGGTACGCATCTTGATATCTTTTCCCTTGGCAGTGCCGGGTGGGTTGCTGTTATTTATTTTGCTTCAAGGATGTTAGGGAAATACTGCGGCTCCTATTCTGGTGCGTGGCTGTCCCAGGCAATGCCCCGGGTGAGAAATTTTCTTGGTCTTGCCCTGATACCCCAGGCTGGGGTTGCCATCGGTTTGGTGATTCTGGTCCGCGGAAATGAAAATCTCGGACAATTTGCCGACATAATCACCCCGGTCGTGCTTGCCGGAGTTGTCCTTGCTGAACTGTGTGGTCCTGTTGTGGCAAGATTTGCAGTGGAAAAGGCAGGAGAAGTCAATTCCGGTCAGGATGTGGCAGAAAAGGAGTCCGGCAGGGGGAAAGATAAAAAGTTGCCAGTTGATTTTGCCCATGCTGCGGCTGATATTTCCATTGTGCCCTGGACCTGGGGGAAGTTGCGTCCCCATTCGACTCCCAGGGGCGTTGTCGCCTTTGGCGCTTCCCATCCGGCAACGGCCTGCGGTCTTGCCCGCATGGCTACAATTCTGGCCCATCATTTTAAATCAAGACCCATGTCGGTCAGGGTTGTGCAGCCGGGTATCAGAAATTATGCCCTGCACAGTGCATTTGAAGCGCTCTTTTCAGGAGAAAAAGACGAAGTGGAAACCCTTGGATATTCACTTGAAACGGAATTAATCCAGTCCAGTGATATTGCCTCGTCCCTGGTTTCCGCAGTTGAGTATAATAATGCCAGGGCTGTGGTGCTTGGCTATCCCATTGAAGGGACCGTCCAAGGGTTTCAGCAGATACTTGAAAAGGTGGCAAAAAACGTTGCCTGCCCGGTTGTGGTCGTCAGATTCTATGGAGAGCTTCATACGGAAAGAATTTTGATACCCGTTATCAGCATGAATGACCTGGAAGATGTCAGGCCCATAGTTCATGCCCTTTCCAGGGTCGGAGAGCATCAGTTGACCATTCTCTATCTGCTCCCGGCTGATGAGTCTGATGCAACGGTTGATCATAAAACCGCTGAACTTGCCAAATGGGTTGCCGGGCATAAAATTAATCCGACCATCCGTTTTCATGTTGAACGAACCGAGGCGAGGCAGGAAACAATTTTACAGGAATCCGAAAAAAATGATCTGATTGTTATGGGAACATCACGGAAAAATGTCTTGAAAAGACTCTTTTTCGGTTCTCTTGCCGAAACTGTTGCCAGTAACAGTAAGAAATCTCTCCTCATTGTCTATCGTCCGGCAAATGAGGCTCTTCTGGCTGAATTAAACAAACAGGCTCCAATTTGAAAAAAAAGGTTGTGTGATTCAGCAACCCATGTAAAAAAAAGTAATACAATCTCCTGGGTGAGTAAAATGCTCCCTTCCATAAAAAAGCCGCAAAGTAAAAACAAGGGAAACAATGGATTCTGATTTGATAAATACCCATCAACTCCTGGCTGCAGGGCCTGATTTTGAAAGCGCCAGACGCAAAGTAAAGCATTTTTTTGAGCAAAATGTCCTGGTGAAATATGATGTTGTTCATGTTTTGGAAGAAGAATCTTTTTCTTCGCAAAGGGAAGATTTTCAGCAGAAAATTGAAATGGCTATGGAGGAAAACAGAAAGGTTATAGGTTCTCTGCAGAATGATTTGAAGGAAGAGGGCTTTTTCGATGTGTCGACCTGGCAGCACATGCCCCAGGGCTATGCAAGTAACATTGTTCATACCATTGTCCATCTCCTGGATGGATTTTTTGGTATTGACTCAGCCTTTTATAACTTGCTCGAAGATTCCCACTGGGTAACAGAACGAATCATGGAGAGGATAAAAAACGACCAGGAAATTTACTGGCTCATAACGGTACATGGAAACTCGGAAAGGCCGGATGAAGCGAACAGGGTGCCTTTTTTACGCCCCCTTGGGCAGGAGGAGTAGTGCCGGACAGTACTTCCCTGATGACAGATATGGCAGGTTAAAAAAACAAAAAGGCAAATTGTTCTTGTGGCAATTTGCCTTTTTGTTTTTTTTGTCTTTTTCTATTTGACGATAAAGGGAAGATATTCCGGCTGCCAGCGCATTTTCTCAATCAAGGTATTCAACTTTGTTTCATCATTGTCATGCTGGAAATCACTGAAGGCGCAGAGGTGGCCGACGTTGGCGTTTATCGCCGTGAGGCCGACAGCCTGGGCAACCTTGAGGCTCACCTCGCGCAGTTCCTTCACCGGCGGCAGGAGTTCGCCTCTATCCATTGCCTCCTGGCTAACGCATTTTGATACGGCATGGGCGGCGGCGGTGAAAAATGAAGGAAGGACTTCCTTTGCTCCGGAGGCAATGATGCCCAGTCCCACGCCAGGAAAGACAAAAACATTGTTGCACTGGCCGATTTTAAATGTCATGCCGTTGTGACTTACCGGGGCAAAGGGACTTCCCGTGGCAACAAGGGCCTTGCCGTCAGTCCATTTATAGATGTCCTCCGGGAGGGCTTCTGTCATGGATGTGGGGTTGCTCAAGGGAAGGATTACCGGTCGGTCCGTGTTGGCCATCGATGCCTGAATAACCTCCTGTGTAAAGCAGCCGGCCTGTCCTGATGTACCAATGAGAACCGTTACTTTTTCGTTTCTGACGACATTTTCAAGCGTGCCGTCTGCCGGGTCCTTCATCCAGTCAATTTTGTTCGGATCCTTGGCAAATTTTTCCTTGTAGGGATCAAGTTTTCGGTCACTGGTCACAAGTCCCCGGCTGTCCAGCGTAAAAATCCGGGCCCTGGCCATTTCTTTTGATAAACCTTCTTCGATAAGTGCGGTTTCAATCTGTTCCGCAATGCCCACGCCTCCGGCTCCTGCCCCATGGATGAGGTAGACTTGATCCGTCAAGGATTCCTTTTTTATGCGCATGGCGGTCAGTACCCCGGCCAATGTGATGGAGCCGGTTCCCTGTATATCGTCGTTAAAGGAGATAAGGTCATGCAGGTAAGAATCCCTGATGGCAAAGGCATTTTGTTTTGAAAAGTCTTCCCATTGACAGAGGGCATTGGGAAATACTGCCCGGAAAGCCTTGGCAAAACGCTGCACAAAGCGCAGATAGTCATCACCTGTCAGACGTTCATGCCGCCAGCCCAGATAATCAGAGTCCCCCAGCAGTTCTTTGTTGTTTGTCCCCACATCAAGTGAAATGGGCAGACAGTGCCAGGGAGCAATGCCGGCTCCCTGGGTATAGAGCATGAGCTTGCCGAGACAGATGGCAATGCCGCCCGCACCCTGGTCGCCGATCCCCAGGATGCCCTGGTTGTCGGTAACCACCGCAACACGAATTCCCCTATGCACATAATGACGCAGGATGCTTTCTGCCTTGTCGATATTTCCTGGGTAAAAGTGGATGCCGTTGGCGTTTCTGAAGATTGATGAGTAGCGCTGGCAGGCAAGACCGACCGTGGGGGTATAGATTATTCCCATGTAGCGCTCTATGTTGCTTTTGATCAGGGCATGGGCCAATGTGGCGTTGCGGTCAAAAAGGGCGCGAATGTATATAAAGCGTTCAATGTCGTCTCCTTTTTTGTCAACTTTTACTGCGCTGTTGACAACCTGATTTTCCAGGGAGCGGGGAGAGGGGGGAAGGGCACCGTCTAAGCCTAGCTTTTCACGTTCCTCAATGGAAAAAGCAGTTCCTTTGTTAATGAAGTTATGATACTGGAGGGAAATTCCCGCCAGTTTGGTAATGATAGCTTCGGTATTTCCATATTCCCCGTACTGAAACTCGTATAAATTTTCAGGCATGCGCTCGTCTCCAAATGATGTAGAGAAAATGTCTTTACCTGAAAGTCGGACTCGGCAGGAAATGAGCCACGCCGGATCGCCAGACTTTCATGATTTTTTGTGGCCGGCATTCCTTGTCCAGCCCATGCTGATTAATTGCCGAAAAGTCCCTTCAAGGCATCCATGGCTTTATTCATTTCTTCTCCCATGTTTCCCTGGTTCTGGCCACTCTGTCCTCCTTGCTGAGCTGGAGCGGAAGCCGGGGGCTGGTAAGCATTTTGTTGTTCCATGGCAGAACCTGCCTGATTTTGCATTTCCTGGGCGGCATCAGGTGATTTCAGGATGTCCAGGGTTCTTTTAGCCATCATGCGGGCCTGTTCATCGGATTGCGGATCATGGGTAATTGTTATTCCCTGGGGAGGAGTGAAAACATGATCAGGCACCGATCCTTTGTCAATTTTTGTGGCAACGGTTGAGAAATTCATGCCCATCATGTTGGTCTGGCTTTTCAGGGGGATTGAAGTGCCATGTATCGAGTAAACTGTTGATCCTGCCACCTCGGCCAGGTCACAGTTGTAGCCAAGGATTTTTTCTGCGTTCTGCCTGACCTGGCCCTCCATGCCTTTGAGGGCCGATGTGCCCATCTCTTCCGCGTTTTTTCGTACCATCTTTTTTTCTTTGGAAGAAAGATTATTGTATTCCTTAATCATATACTTGACCGGATTAGCGGCTTTTGTCCCTGATTTCTCTTTCATATCAATGGTGTAAATCCAGTCAGGGGTGGTGATCTCAATGTCATCCGTGGTCACATTCATAAACATGACTTTTTGAGTCGTCTTTCTGTATTTTGCCTGCTCCTTTCCATAGTTCCGGATATAAAGGGTCTCCGTACCTGAACCGGAGCCGCTTACCGTATAATTGATGGTCGCTTTTTTAAAAGGGAGTTTCTGGTCCCAGGGATTGTCAGCGGCCAGGACAAGAGTGGGAAGGACAAGGCTGATAAGAAGAAGATGGGCGGTAATTTTCAAAATTGTTTTCATCGTGTTGCACCTGTTAAAATTTAGATTAAGTAATTATAATTACTCATCATACATGCATGGGAAATGAGATCACAAGTTAAATTTTAACAGAATGTAAAAAAGGAAAAGAGGTAAAAAAAATCCTGTCTTATACTGTCAGTTCAAAAGCTGCGCTGAAGAGTTTCCGGGTATAGGGGTGTTTGGGGCGATTGAAAATTTCCGAGGCGCTTCCCTGTTCAACAATGACTCCTTCTTTCATGACCGCTACTTCGTCAGATAAGGCGCGAACAACGCGCAAGTCATGGGAAATAAAAAGATACGTAATGGTATATTTTTGCTGCAGGTCGCGCAAAAGGGCAATGATCTGCGACTGAATGGTCATATCCAGGGCGCTTGTCGGTTCATCGAGGACGATAAATTTTGGCTGCAGGGCAATGGCCCGGGCAATGGCTATTCTCTGGCGCTGCCCCCCCGAAAACTCATGGGGATAACGGTCTGCCATCTCTGGAGTCAAGCCTACCTCGGCGAGGACCCGCTGGACAATTTCCTTCCTTTCCTTTGTGGCCGCTCCAATGCGGTGGACCTTGAGGCCCTCTGCGATAATCTGGAAAACTGTCAGCCGTGGCGACAGTGAAGAGAAGGGGTCCTGGAAGACAACCTGCAGTTCCCGTCGCAGGGGGCGCATGTCTTTATTTTTGAGCTCGGCAAGATTTTGGTCCTGGTAAGTAATGTCGCCCTTGCTGTTAATGAGGCGCAGAATGCTCATGCCAAGGGTGCTTTTGCCTGAGCCTGATTCGCCAACAATGCCATATGTCGTTCCTTCCTTTATCGAAAGAGTGACACCGTCCACGGCCTTGATCTCTCCTACCTTGCGTTTGAAAAAGCCTTTTTTTATTGGAAAGTGGCAGCGCAGGTCGCGAACCTGCAGAAGAGTTTTGGTTTCCTGTTTGGCAACAGGTTCTCCTTTAGGCACACTGTCCAGAAGTTTGATTGTGTACTGCGCCTTCGGGTCTGCAAAAATCTCTGCTGTATTGCCATGCTCAACAATGCCTCCCTGGTGCATGATGTGAACTGTACGGGCAACTTTTTTGACCATGTGCAGATCATGGGTGATGAGCAGGATGGCCATGTTGAATTCCTGCTGCAAATCTTTCAAGAGAGCAAGAATCTGGGCCTGGATCGTCACATCCAGGGCCGTGGTCGGCTCATCGGCAATAAGCAGTTTCGGTCTGCAGGCCAGGGCCATGGCAATCATTATACGCTGACGCTGCCCACCGGAAAGCTGGTGTGGATAATTGTGCATCCTGTTTTCCGGATCAGGTATGCCTGTTTTTTCGAGGAGAAGAAGGGACTCCTCCTTTGCCTTGGCAGCGGAAAGGCCCTGGTGCAGCATAAGGGGTTCGATGATCTGATCGCCGATGGTGTACACCGGGTTGAGCGATGTCATGGGCTCCTGAAAGATCATGGCGATCTGATTGCCCCGTATTTTTCGGAGTTCGTTCTCTTTTTGCTGCAGCAGGTTGCAGTCATTGAAGATAATTTCACCTGTTGCTGAAAAAGAATCCCGGTCAAGGAGCTGCAGGATGGAAAAGGCGGTAACAGACTTCCCTGAGCCGGATTCCCCGACAAGGGCCACGGTCTCTCCTTCGTTGATGGACAAAGAGACATCGTGAAGCACGTCTACATGGCCATCCTGGGTTTCAAAGCCGGCGCTGAGATTTTTTATATTAAGCAGCATATTATTTTTACACTTTCCTAGGATCGAATGTTTCCCGCAGGGCCTCGCCGATGAAAATCAGCAGGATCAGGGTGCCCACAAGAACCAGGAAGGTGCTGAGCGAAAGCCACCAGGCATCTATGTTTGATTTTCCCTGGGCCAGAAGTTCGCCCAGGCTCGGGGTTGGCGGAGGAACGCCCAGGCCGAGAAAGTCGAGGCTGGTTAAGGCAAGAATAGCGCCGGACATGCGAAAGGGCAGAAAGGTGATGACCGGTGTCATCCCGTTTGGCAGCAGATGCCGAAACATGATGGTGCCGTCGCCCACGCCCATGGCCTTGGCAGCCATGACATAATCAAGGTTGCGGCTTTTGAGGAACTCGGCCCTCACATAGTCGGACAGACCCATCCAGCCGAACATGGAAAGCAGGACAAAAAGCAGAAGAAGACTCGGTCTGAAAATAGAGGAAAAGATAATGAGCAGATAGAGCTCCGGCATAGAGCCCCATATCTCGATAAAGCGCTGGAAAAAAAGATCCGTCCTTCCTCCGAAATAGCCCTGTATCGATCCTGCCAGTATACCGATGAGTGTGCCGATAAAGGTGAGGGAAAAGCCGAACAGCACAGAGAGTCTGAATCCGTAAATAAGACGGGCAAGCACGTCGCGGCCCCGGTCATCGGTTCCCAGGTAATTCATACTGGAAGGAGGGGAGGGGACAGGGACATTCAGGTTCGGGTTGATGGAGGCGTAGTCATGGGGATTGGGCGGAAAATAGGCGTGGTTGCCATTTGTTGTGATTTTTTCGAGTATATACGGGTCACGATAATCGGCTTCGGTTGCAAAGTCGCCTCCAAAGGTTGTTTCCGGATAGCTTTTCAGAATCGGATAATAAAAATCGCCGTTGTAAATGACCAGAAACGGTTTGTCATTGCTCAGAAATTCGGCACCGAGGCTGAGAATAAAGAGAAGAGAAAAGATAATAAGGCTGTAATAGCCCCGTTTATTCGATTTGAATTTGGTCCAGCGCCTTTTGAGCAGACTTTTTGAGTTTTTTTTCGTTTCAGTCATAACACTGAAAAATACCACAGCGAGCTATAGGTGTCAAAAGAGACCTTATAATATAATCGTCAAACAATGATTATATTTACTCTATGGTTTAAGACAGTGGGAGTGAATAAGAACAAACAGGAGGCGGAAATGGCCTTCAGGAAACTGCCTGATAATAAAGGACTGATCTATATTCCGGAATTTTCCGGCATAAAAAAGCATCCCTGTCCGGATTGTTTTTCCTGCCAGTGGTGCGGCAATGAACGCTGCCGGAGCTGCCGGTTAAAACACCGGAAAAATAAAACCACGAAGAACAAAGCCAAAAAGAAAAATCATTCTATATGAAGGTTGGTGGGGCACTGGTTCCCCCTGGAACAAAGCGTATTTGGCCCTATGTTTGTAAGGAGCCACAGCCGTATAACTTCCATTTTGTAATGGTGTGGTCGGGAAGAATTAACCTCGATTTTTCTTGTTTTTTGTTAGAAATGTTATGAATACAAGGCTACAGAGCCAGAATGCAAAGGGGATTCCGAGACTTGCGGCATCGATAAGAAGGGCGTTGGGACGGTAAGGTATTCGCCAGGTAACCGACCAGGTCAGAAAAAGAACAAGAAAATAACCTGCGATGAGGAGAATTTGCAGAGATCGCCTTATCTTCATGGATTTCGTTCCAACGATCACAATGATGATGAGAAGGACCTCAAGACCCAAAGCGTTATACCTCACATGTTGCTCTTCATTTTCCTGGAGTTTTCATATTTTATCATAAAACCAATGCGGAATCAGCCTGACTGACGCATCATTGACATGGGGAACTTCTCTACACAGTACCGAACAGGCTGCTAAAGGGCCGGCAGTTTCGGATCAGGATAAGTATATTCTTCTCCTGCGGCCAGTGATTTATTTTCATATTTACCTGACGCGCCAGTCCATTGCATGAATAGAAAAACAAGTGCCGCCAAAATTATGAAATCAAGCAAAAGTGACTTTTTCATGATCCCTCTCCTGACATAATTATCTTTGATTGCAATCATTCTATTTTGTATGGTAGGAAAATAACAGATACAGAATTTGTAAAAAATAACCATAACAGATTGAGGGCAAACAGTGCTTCAAACCGCTGGATCAAACAGGACCTATCGCTACATGAGTCTGGCAAATGAGCTGGAGAACAAGATCAGTGCAGGGCAGTACAAGGTTGGCGAGAAACTCCCGTCGCTCAGGGAGTTGCATGCCCAGACAGGGCTGAGTATCACCACCATTAACCAGGCATACATTGAGCTTGAGAACAGGGGGCTCATCATGCCCCGCGAAAAGTCAGGGTTTTATGTTAAACCACTGTTAAACGACCTGCTGCCTCTCCCTAGCTCCCATAAACGTTTTGGGGCACCAAGGAAGGTTTCGATTAACTCCCTGGTGGAATCCATTCATGCATCTATCCATGATAAAGACATCCTGCCTTTTGGAGCGGCCCTGCCGGGAACAGAATTGTTGCCTCTCAAACAGCTTAATCAATCTGCCAAGACGGTAATGGGTAAGTATTTTAAAGGAGATGGATTAAATTACGGTCCACCCGACGGCGCACCGGAACTGAAACGGCAAATTGCCACCCGGACCATCGGCTACGGGCATCATATTGAAGAGGATGATATTATCATTACCAATGGCTGCATGGATGCAATCCAGTTATGCCTGCGGGCAATATCGAGTCCCGGTGACGTGATCATTACGGAATCCCCGACATTCACCTGCTATCTCCAGCTCATCGAGGACATGGGCTTGCTTGCCCTGGAGCTGCCGACCAGTCCGAGCGCCGGGATTGATCTCGTCAGCCTGGAAAACAGTTTGAAAAAACACAAGGTGGCGGGGTGCATCCTGAATCACAGCTTCCAGAATCCTCTGGGTTTCCGGATGTCCGAGGACTCCAAAATGCGGTTACTTGAAATTCTGACCAGACACAAGGTTCCAGTCATTGAAGATGACATTTATGGAGATCTTTATTTTGGTAACTCGCGGCCTGCTTCACTTGCATCCTGTAACGAGAAGGCAACCGTCCTGTATTGTTCCTCCTTCTCAAAATCACTTGCCCCTGATCTCAGAGTCGGCTGGATGTTGCCCGGAAAATTCAAAGAAAAGATCAAGCGGCTAAAATTCAACTCATCCATTGCCTGCCCCAAGTTGAACCAGTTGATCATTGCCGATTTTCTGCAGAACGGTCATTACGAGCGCCATTTGAGAAAATACCGGAACGCCATGAAGAATCAGGTGAGTAACACTGCCCGTGCCATCGCACGATACTTTCCCGAAGACACCAAGCTGACTGCTCCGGACGGCGGCTATGTCCTGTGGTTGGAGCTGAATAAAAAGATCGACAGTATAGAGCTTTATTCTATGGCCCGGGAAGAAAATATCTTTATCATTCCTGGGGGCATCTGCACCAGCACGGGAAAATACAAGAACTGTATCCGCATAAGCTGCGGCAATCCATGGAATGACAGGTTGGAACACGGCATAAGGCAGCTTGGCAAAATAATCAAAAAAATGGTGGCCCGCTGAGCAGATCACCCCTTCATTCGCTTTTGACAGTGCGCTGAAAAAATCAGGCGGGAGTTTGGCTGAAGCTTCTCTTGTCTTGAATTGTATTGTTTTTTCGCAGGCAGAGAAGTGAAGAGCCTCATCCTGAGCAAAACCCAAAAAAGCGGATCTCAATAATGAGGTTACTTCACTCTGTTTCATACAAGAAAAGAAAGAACTCGCAAAATGCGATAGCCATACCAGGCTATTTGGTGTTAGGTTTCTGGGGCAACATGCTGATTTTTTGAGACAGTATATTTGGTAAGATGAGGAAGGGATAGTGAGTTTCATTCAGCTAAAAAAGATTGAAATGAGACATGTCCCTTCTTTGTATCAGAGTCCTTTTTTTATGCCCCCTTCAATCTGGAGTGGGTGCAGTTGTGCGACAATTTGATTGCAATTTCTAATGGATCTTTTCCGGTGAAGGATACTGATGAAATGGAGGAGTGGATATATTTGGTTTCTCGATTTTCATTTTCCCTTGCCTCAATTTCGAGCTTTAAAAAAACAACATAATAGAAATTATGATTACCAACGAGTTTCAGCCAATGATATATTATTGGCTCATTAACAGGTTGATTTGGAGACATAAAATGCAAATGGTGTCATTTCGACCAACGGGAGAAATCTGTCACCACAGATATTAAGATTTCTCACATCCGTTCCTGTAAGCGAGCTTGTGAGACACCGAGATAACAGAAAAAACGAAGAACTCTCTTGGTGCTGGCTGAAATACGTTGGTAATCACTATAGAAATTGTCAGACAAATAGTCATTCCACTTTCTTGTGTCATGGGACATGACCAACGGTCGAATACCAAAATATCAAACCTGACCGGACCCTATTTCTTTTTTGTGGGTATTTTTTTCTGGTCTACTGACACTGTTTGATAAAATAGGCCGGGGTGGGAGAGAGGTTGAGCTTTTTCTCATCAACCATTCCAATGGGCCGTATTTGAAGCATTTGAACCAGAAACCACAAAAAAAACAGAGGCTGATAACCAAAGCGACCATAAAGAGAGTGACGGCTAAGGGATAGTGAGCAGGTGTGCAGTTTGCTTTGAGCACTTCTGCCGTGACTTTGCCAACCATGATATGTGTAATATAGATTGTCAGGCTCATTCTTCCAATATTTTTGAGGCTGTCGATAAGCCATGCCATGTATTTCAATCGACAGACCATCATTGCGCAACAAATTACCATTAAGGCCATGCTCCCAGCCGAAAGGACAAAAAAGGCGAAGGGGGAAAAGGATTATTTTCAAAAAAGGCCCAAACCGCTGTTTCGTCGTTGAGTCCCAGCTTAAACCAGTACGGCACCATCATGCATGATTCACTGACAAGAAAAAGAAGACATGCGGCAATTAAGATGTAAACTTGCTGTTTTGGGTTTTTCATAACCGAATGGCCGAACCAGATTCCGATCAGTAGAAAACAAAACCAAGGGAAAAAAGCATATTGCCCACTGATGAAAAGTTCGTCAAAAATCAGGAAAAAGTAGTTGGGTAAAAAATCGAGTGTGTCTATGTTGGGCCCTCCTATAGAGCTGGTAAAAAGCCCAGTTGAAACTACCCATATTAAAGCAATGATCATCGCAAATCGACGAGTGGGTAGCTGCATGCAGAATGAGCCAACGATCAGAAACAGACAATAGAAGTGAAGAATATCTGAATTCCATATCAGGCTCAACATAATGCCCATAAAAAATAAAATAACAGAGCGTCTGATGACCTGCCCTCGAAACTGCATCCAGGTTTCTGCCTTATCGATCAACATCGGTTTACGGGCCATTAAGGTCAGGCCGATCCCAGCCAACATGACAAAGAGGGTGGCAGCTCGTCCGCTCAGAAAGGCAGCTGCAGACTCGAAAGGAAGGTTCCCTCTTGGGGATGAGCGAAAAATGCTAAAATAGTTGACCACAATCATGCCGAGAATAGCAACGCCCCTGGCAGCGTCATATCCGTCAATGCGGCTGACGTTTGAAGAGACTGACGGTTCAACCAGAATAGAAGGGGCCAGATTTTCTGGTGATGTGTCCAACCTGGAGGAAACAGATTCACGAAGCATGGCAAGTCACCATCGAACATTGAGTTAGAAAACTACCTTTTATAATCCAGAGTGGGGGCAAGGACGTTAGCTTAAAACTTTCGGTATCTTCCTCCTGTTGTCAAAGTATGGCGGTCTGGTCGCAAGTATGTTACCTGAATTTCAATGGTTTCATACTTGGTTGAATTATTTTTTTGAGAAGACGAGATTTCATAAATGATATTTCGGCTGAATGCAATGAAATAGTGTTCGGAAATGAATAGCCAAAACAATTTAATCTTGCAACTATGGGAAAAAATGTCACTCCAGCTTTTTAACATTGCCAGTCTATCTACCTTATAGATCCTGTTTTTTCTTCAATCACCGCTTTGGAATATGATTGCCAGCGGCAAGCTCCCATTTCCAAACAGACTTCACATATCAATACCGGCTATAGTATTAAGGTATCAGTGGTGAAATCTCTTGAAAGGCGATTGGTTTTCCGGGGGAATCCGGGATTTCTCTTTTTGCTGAAAATTCACTTCCCGCCAAGTTTTTCTTGCATTTTTTCAAGACGGATTCAATACTTTAAGGAATTTTAGAGGAAAAATTTTTTCCAAGCAGCATCCATAGGCGAGGTGTTTTAAATAATGAAAATCACATTATTGATAGGGGTATATTTCCTCTTTTTCTTGCCAATGTCTGTTAGCGCCGAAGAAATTACCATTGTTGGCACCGGAAGTGGTCCCGCGATTCTCAAAGAAATTGGTAAGGTTTTTAGCCGCCAAAATCCAGGGATCAAAATTACTGTGCCACGGAGCATAGGATCTGGTGGCGGGATCAAGGCGGTTGGCAAAGATGAGTATTTGCTTGCCAGGGTTGCCAGAGAAATCAAAGACAACGAAAAGCATCTTAATCTGACCTATACGCCGATCGCCCGGGTCCCGATAGTCTTTTATGTCAATCCGAGTGTGGGGATAAAAAATCTCTCCAATGAACAGGCCTGCGGAATCTACAGCGGCAAAATTTTCAACTGGCAGGAGGTGGGAGGCCATAACGCACGGATAAGGGTTATCCGAAGGCAGGATGGTGACAGTTCGCTGAAGATCCTACTCCAGTCGTTTCCAGGCTTCAAGGATATTACCATTACACAATTTTCAAAAACCACATATAGCGATCCGGATACCATTGGATTAACAGAAAAGACTGCCGATGCCATAGCTTTTGGTTCCTATAGCGACGTCAAGGATCGTAAGTTACTTGTTCTTAATATAGACAATGTTTCCCCTGTGGATTCGGCATACCCTTATTATGGCATCTTTGCCTTGGTTTATAAGGAAAAGAATCGAACAGGCAGCATCAAAAAGTTCATTGATTTTGCGACGTCAGCTGTTGCTGCCGAGGCAATTAAAAAAGGAGGTGGATTGCCGTTGCTTAAGTCAATTCGCTGAAGAATTAATGAAACAAAGCATAAGGAATAAAATTTTTATCAATTTTGCCGCCTTTATTTCGGTGGTTATTTGCATTTTTGTGGTTGTCATCTTTTGGCAGCTGCACAAAAATACAGTTGAACAGGAAAAATTACTGAAAAAAGAACTGACCTCCCGCACCTTCACTACAGTTAAAGATTATCACACCACGACACAATTTCTACTCCACACCGTTCGCCAAAAAATCGAAGACTATGGGATATTAATTTCTCAGAACTTACCAATTGCCAGTACCATAAAAAGACGTCAAGTCGAATCAATTGTAGAATACTTGCAAGTATCAGCAAAAAAAGAGGACATTGATTTTGTTCTTGTTTTTAGTGACGACGGAATTTTGCTGGCATCTAGCGGAGGCTCGAAAGGATACAGACCAGGGGACTTGCATCTTCCAAGTCGGATTGAGTCATATACAAATTTTCCCAGTGTACAAAAACTAAATACTATCCTTAAAAATGAAATCAGCTTGCAGGTATCCCCACAGGAGTCTCTGGCGAGGGAAAAAGAATCTTCTGCTCACGGATTGATCAAGCTTGAGGCAGAATTTCTGAAAACCATGGGCTTTGACCAGGGCAAAGTTCGCAGAAAATCGATTGCCGTTTGGGGTACAGGTATCATCCGGGATGAATTTTCTATTCCGGTCGGTATATACATTGCCGGAAAACTCATGGATGACCTTAGTCATTTTTTCCAAGGGCTTTATGAGTCAATTGATGCAGCTACCATTCTTTATGTTGACGGGACACCAATAGATTTTGTCGGGTTGGACAATATAGAGCGGGAAAACAACGAGCGTTCTTTGCCTGAAATCAGTCAGTCCGAAATGGAAAAGATTTATGACAACAACCAGCCAACCAATCTTATCCTTTCATTTCCCCCTGAGAGATATCTCTCCGCCTGTTCTTCGCTTAAAGATGTTGAGCAGAATAAGATCGGCATTCTGTGCTCCGGCATACCTGAAAGCCAAATCGAAAAAGTGCAGCAACCTTTACTTGTTCACGGCATTGAGACACAGAAAATCCTGCAAAGATGGCTTTTAGTGAGTGGCGTTATCCTGGTTTTGATCTCTATTCTTCTGGCTAGGACAATCGCCATGGGAATCACGAAGCCGCTTGAAAACGTGGTTGAATTTACCGACAAGTTGGAGGACGGTGATTTATCCCGCCGGTTGAATACCTCATCAAAAGATGAAATAGGTGCTCTGAGCAAATCGATTGATACAATGCTGGACAATCTCAATATTGCACTGAGGGAAAAAGAAAAACTTGAAGGTCAGCTCCGTCAAGCCCATAAAATGGAGGCCATTGGCACCATGGCTGGCGGCATTGCCCACGATTTTAACAACCTGTTAGCGGTTATACTTGGTTATACAGATTTGGCTAAAGAAGATCTGCCGGATTCCCATCCGTCAAAATCTTCACTTGAACAAGTCCTTAAGGCAGGCATCCAGGCAAGAGACCTTATTAAGCAAATTTTATCCTTCAGCCGCAAAGAGGCTCAAGAACTTGTTGCTGTTGAAATTCATCTTATAGTCAAAGAAGCACTCAAGCTGCTCAGAGCGTCAATACCGACAACCATTGAGATCAAACCAAACATAGATACTCATTGCGGTTATATATTGGCAGATCCGAGTCAGGTTCATCAAGTACTTATTAACCTCTGCACGAATGCCTCCCATGCCATGGAAGAGGATGGCGGTGTACTTGAAGTTGGCCTCAAACGGGTGAATATCGATACTGCTGATTTGGCGGTCAAGTTGCACCTCAAACAAGGGCCCTATATTGTACTCTCTGTAAAAGATAGTGGGATCGGCATAGAAGATGCGGTTCAGGATCGGATATTTGATCCCTATTTCACGACAAAAGAAGTTGGTAAAGGGTCCGGTATGGGACTGGCCGTAGTAGTTGGTGTTGTAAAATGTCATAATGGTTCCGTAATTGTTGACAGCAAACCAGGAAAAGGCACAACTTTTTATGTCTATTTTCCAAGGGTTGACAAAGAAATCGACATGGAAGTAAATGACAGTGGCCCAATTCCAACCGGCAATGAGCGAATTCTCGTTGTCGATGACGAAGAACACATTGCTGATATGACCAAGAGGAGACTCGAACTCCTCGGCTATCAAGTGACAACCAAAACAAGCAGCATAGAAGCTCTTGATTTAATCCGTGCCCGGCCGGATGATTTTGACCTGATTATCACAGATCAGACAATGCCGAGGGTTACAGGAGAGCAACTGGCACAAAAAATAATGGAGTTTAGACCGAATATTCCAATTATTCTTTGTACTGGTTACAGTTCTAAAATTGATGCCCAAAAGGCGGACGCTGTGGGAATAAAGGCCTTTGTCATGAAGCCGGTAGACAAAGTGGAATTGGCGGGGACCATACGAAACATTCTGGATAATCAGTAATATCAGCCTTTCCACACTCAAGGGAAATGCGCCCATACTAATGGCTGCATGGATGCAATCCAGTTATGCCTGCGGGCAATATCGAGTCCCGGTGAGGTGATCATTACGGAATCCCCGACATTCACCTGCTATCTCCAGTTCATCGAGGACATGGGCTTGCTTGCCCTGGAGCTGCCGATACTTGAAATTTTGACCAGACGCAAGGTTCCGGTTATTGAAGATGACATTTATGGAGATTTCTATTTACCTGGCCCGTAAATTAGTTGACCTTTCATGCTGCAAGCTGGCCGAATATTTCGGCAACGTTTCCGTAGCGGCGATCACCATGAAGTATAAAAGGTTTTCCTGTGTATTGACCCACGATAAAAGACTGAACAAGTCCGTGACAAAACTGAGCGAATGAATATTTCCTATTTAAGATGTTGACCTCTGTGCCTCTAAGGTGAGGCTGGAATCACAAGTAATTCTTCGTGTGGGCTGGGGGCTTTCGCCCCCCTCCCAGCCCATACTGCGAAGAAGTCACGAAAAAGAACTATTTATCTTTTTTTCTCATTGCCAGAAGCCCCATAATTCCTGATCCGAGCAACCACATTGCTCCGGGAACCGGCACCGAACTCGGTTGGCTTGAGGTGGTAAAGGTTAAATCGGTAAGCACTTCCAAACCGCCTTTGTATGTGAAAGAGGCGATATCTTCCTGGTCACGCAAAATACCTCGAAATGCTCCACCATTTTCCTGGCTTGGAGTGCTGATGGGCGCAGCGGATGGAAGTGCCCATGATTCAAGTAAGTTTCCGTTGCTGTCGTAGGCGGCAATTTCTGGTGTGCCCTCACCGGGGTAATAGTTCATGAAAGCGCCAACTCCCTGTACCGGCCCATTGGTAAAGGTAAAGGTTAGGTCGCCTGAAGGGCCAACGTCGATGCCGGAGGCGATATAGGTGTTCGGTGCGTACCAGTAACCATTCTGCGTGGCGCTCAGCATAAAACCAAGACTGTATGAAAAACTGCCGTAATAAAAATTTCCGGTAACATTTACTCCATTTCCCAGGTCGAGATCTGTTCCATGGTTGAATCCGCTGAACTGACTGAAGTCAATAATTGTCTGGGGTCCGGGAATGGTTCCTGAGTCGGTCACCAATGATGCTTGTGCAGATGTAAAGGTGAAAAGCGTGAGGGTTGCAGCTGCGGTCAGATTCAGAGTCATAGTTGATTTTTTCATGTTTCCTCCATGGATTTGGGAATGATGGGAAATAATAATTTGAACCTTAATGGGTTATTTTGATTTCGCTTTAAACGATTGAATAGAAATCTTAGCAATAACGATGCCATGGTAGTTTTCGATAATTGTTAAGTTATTTCTGAAGGTTATTTGTTGATGTGTTTGGGGGGAAGGAAAAAACGGAAAAGAAATCCAGGATTGTGGAATGCTGTTCCGGAATCCTGGATTTTTGAGATGGTGCCCTAGCTAACTTGTTGAGGTGATAGGGAGAAAATGTAGGGTTTTTTTTAGTTATCTCGCTCCTGTTTAACCTGGGACAGCTCACGCTTAACTCTGGCAAGTTCCTGCTCAACCTCAGTTAAAGGGCGGTGATGTCTTCCTGTTTCTTTCAGGAGCCCTGCCTTAAATGATCTCACTCAATTTTCAGGGGTAGATTTTGGCAAAGAGTGACGACGTGAAGCCTCGTAAGCCGACACACCACCTCTCTAACCATTTTTACAGCCTCTTCCCGAAACTTTTTCGAGTAGCGCACATGAGTACCTCTTTTCATTCTGACACCTCCGTTTAGTCAATAACATTAAACTTTGGTATCCGTCTATTTCAACCTACCCCACTTTGACCTAGGTCAAAGCAAAGGCTTTTCCTCTGTGGTATTATGTCGGCCATGCAAACGGATAAAAATACCCCCTTTTTTTTTGATGAAAACAACATCCGGCACATGCGGACAGTTGTCCAGTCTGGATTTGCTGTCTTCTGCCTGTGGGGCGGATATCGGTTCTATCTCTTCTATCTCTGGGGAGTTGGCCGGTCAGAGGCCTTTGTTTCCCGGCCACCCATGGTGGAAGCCTTTCTGCCGATCAGTGCCCTGATGGCATTGAAACCTTTTGTGCTGAGCGGAGTATTTGATCCTGTTCACCCAGTCGGTCTGACCATTTTTATGGCAGCATTAACCATCGGATTGCTCGCCCGTAAAGGATTTTGCGGGTGGATATGTCCGGTTGGTTTTACCTCCAATCAGCTGGAAAAATTTTCCAAAAAAATAAACATTCTTTGGATGCCGCCAGCCTGGGTTGATTATCCGCTGATGTCGCTAAAATATCTGCTGCTTGCCTTTTTCACCTATATCATCTTGCTCAAGATGCCACTCGAACAGATAGAAAGCTTTCAAAAATCTCCATATAATATGATAGCAGATGCCAAACTGCTGCTTTTCTTTCTCAATCCTTCGGGGCTTGCACTTGGCGTAATGATTTTTTTGGTATTGATTTCCTTTGTTATTCGTAATTTCTGGTGCCGGTATCTCTGTCCATATGGCGCCTTGCTCGGCATACTTTCTTTTGCCAGTCCGATGAAAATAAAGAGAGATATGCAGACATGCATTGATTGCAAAAAATGTGAGAAAACATGCCCTGGCTCTATCCGCATCACCAGGAAAACCACCGTTCGTTCAGCCGATTGTATTGGTTGCGGCGAATGTGCTGCGGTCTGTCCGGTCGATGATTGCCTGACTCTGGCAGTACCTGGCCGCAGAAGAGTGCCACTGTATCTGTTGCCTGCGGCTGTGCTGGGTATATTTTTCCTTTTTTGGCTTCTTGCGGTGGCCACCGGCCACTGGCACACTGCTGTGCCTTCTGAAGTTGTGAAGGAACTATACCAGACCCTGGCCAATCTTCCCCATCCATCGCTGTCAGAGTTTTTCATTGCTTGACGAGTTGGGGCCAATCAAAAGTCACTATGTCTTCTTGTCAACTTATTACCAAGGAAGCATCTTCAATTTTCGTTTTCTTTTCGGCTGGAGCCGGTTTACCACTGGCAACACTTATCATGATTTTTTTTTTAAAATTATGTATTTCTGAGTTGTTTTGTTCATATTCCCGGAATCAGGGCAACTGTTCTTGTATATCCTCAAGAATTCCATAATAATCTAACAGATTGAAATCATGAAATAATGCCAATAAATAAGTAAACAACGAGTTGTCGGTGTGGAAATTGCAATTTCCGATTTAAGAAATGAATAGATGTTCATGTTTGGCAGGTGGCCTGAAGAGAAACTTTATTGTATAGGCTATTATCGTTTCGAGAGTATATAATACGAAGATTAACGCCATGATTATTTGTGAAAAAATATATCTATTACTGGAAATATGATTACCTCAAAAAATAAAGTCTGGATAATGTCAGACGGAAATACCATTGATCTTGACCTGAACACTGTTGCCAAGGAAAAAATTTCTGGTCGGGTTACAGAATACAAGATATCTGAGATTGCAATGTATCTGCTCAGTCCGCAGCCTATTGAAATGGAAGATTATGTAATTGGCTGCAAAGTTCATCACAAGGCCCCTGCCTCTAGTTTGTTAAAACGTTTTTTTAATAAACTGACCTTCAGGAAAGAAGATTCAGCAAAAAATGCAGAAGAACTTATTGAAGAGATTCTGATAACCCCAAAACACAACCCTCCATTATTTAGAGATAATTTGTTAAATCAGCATTTCATGAGGATTAAGGAACAACTCATTCCCTATAAACCGATCCACAAAAAACTTTCTTCCCTGGATATAAACCTCATTGATGAAGTAACAGCGATAGGTGAGGGTATTGATAAGACCAGGTATCAAATTACTCTTGGCGGCAGTATTAATGATAAAATAAATTTAATTATTAACTCATTGACAAGAAAAGCAAAAATTACCCTTGGAAAGGCGTATATCCAAGACGGCTTATTCGACTTCAGGGGATATTCTTTTACCTCATTTAATACAAAAAATGCGTACCCTCTGATTCGATGTTTTCATGAAAATCAAACAAAATACTGCGTATTAACAGGTGATTATAAATTTAATTACTGGGTTGAGGATAATGAACTAATCGATTATTTGCGTCTCTTTGAGCAATCTATTCAAACGGATAAAGAACTTAAAAGTGCGATCAATTTATGCATAAAAGGGAAAGCTAATCCTTTAAAACTTTTCTTTTCTGATCAATACGAGCAGAACTACTCGAAAAGAAATCTCCCTAAGATTTATCGAGAGATGATGTTTTCCCATAATATCGCCCCAAACGAAATTGAAGCCATTAGTCAAACGTTAAACAACAATCAAAGCGTTGTTTGTTTTACTTATGCCCCAACTTTCGAACCTGACCAGCAAAAACTCTTTACCAATATCTCTGTTATGCATGATCTGAAAGCTTTAGATTCTATAAAAGAGAGAGTGCCTCGCGTGTATTCTGAAATTATTAAAAAAACTGCAGACTTTGAAACGAAACAGCTCTACCTGCTGGATTCAATGAGAGGTTGTCAGGATGTCTAATGGCTACAATGAGAATGATTATAAATGGATAAATGAGATATTGCTTTATCCGCAAAAACTTGAGAAGCGACTGGACTATCTCGAAGACACTTCCAGTATAAAGGTCCCAGGCGATCCAATAGAAAAGGTAATATTTCAGGACAAAGCCAAAAAAGCCATCCGCAAGGTTGCCCAGAACAGGGGGCATATGTTGATGGTTGGTAAACCAGGCACAGGTAAGTCTTTGTTGGCAGGGATGTTCAAGGATGTTTTGGAAAGATCAATTGGAGACTATATCAGGCCCAAAAAAGCCATTGCAGCTTACCCTGGAAAAGACAGTAATCATGTCCGCTTTGCATATGAACACCCTGAAAGAATTGACAAATACCTGAAGGATTTGAGAGCGGAGATAGAAGAAGCCAAACAGAGTATTGAAGAGTTTTCGCTGGCAGATTTGATTGCTTCTGTCAGAAAGGTTAAGAAATTTCTGATCTGGGGCGCCTGTCTCAGTATCATTGGTGGAATCTACTTCCCTCCCTTGTTTATTGTTACAGGCCTTGCAGGAATTGGATCAATATTTATGTTCATGCAGGAAAACAACCATAAAGTTCAGGAGAAAATTCAGAGAGAGTCGCTTCAGGGCATGATACTGTCTGTTAAACATATTGAAGATATGGTCCCAGAGCTTCTTTACGATCCACGCAAAGATAAAGACCTTATGGTTAATGTTTCAGAGCCAAACTCTAAAAACATGAAGGGGGGATTTCTTCACGATCCTTACCAGTCCGGAAAATTACAAACACCGATCCATAAGAGAGCCTACCTTGGCGCCCATGCAAAGGCTCCAATAATATATATTGATGAGTTGAAAACTCTCGTAAAGACAAGATATATGTACAGCCTTTTTGAGATTATGCAAAACAAGCGATACATGCTTGAGGGAGGCACAAATACCGGAAGTGGTGCAGCAGATCGATCTGAAAATCATCTTAAGGCGGACAATATAATTATAGCTTGCTGTAATCATGACACTTTAATCCACCTGCAGGAGGAAGGGGACGGAGCATTCTTAAGTAGAATTGAGGATAAAGGTGAAATCATTGAGATGGAAACTTCCGTACCGGAAACAGCTGATAACGTAAAGCAGGTCGCCCAGTATATTAAACAGGAGATTCTTAACCTGGAACAGGAGTTTGAAAGAACTTGGGGTAAAGTTTTTGAAAAAGAAGGCAATGCCGGGGTGCGGGAAAGGAGCGAGAAGATTTACGGTAAAAAATTGCCACCTGATTACAAACTAACGGTTCGCGATTTTTCAAGAAATGCTGTCACTGAAATTATCAAGGAATTACGCTGCCGGAGTTCAGACGGTAAACTGAGCTGTATACTGAGGCCGATCAACGGTATTCTTAAAACTGCCGAACTTGAAGCTATTATAGATAATTCTGAATTTGTAGAGCCGAAACATATAAGGACTGCCCTGGAAGAACATCTCAGTCTCGAAGGCGCAGTCTCTGTTGAAATAATACAACAGAAGAAAGATTTAAAAAAATACATCACGTCAATGACAGATTCAATTGGCTATGTTGTTGGCCTGGCAGTTATTCACTCACGGTCCAGCGGCCAGATGTTCGGACAACCTCTGCCAATTCACTGTCAGATAAATACCGGGGGGTCGGACATAATAACCGCTCCCGGGAAGATCGGCGATATCGCCAAAGCTGCAGCGCAAAATGTGAGGGCCTCAATAAAGAGACTCATGCGCAAGATAGAGGCGCCTTATGTGTGTTGCGAGATGCATATTGAATATGTCCAAGCTCATGGAGGCATAGAAGGCGACAGTGCCTCAGTTGCAATGGACATAGGCTTAATATCAGATTATATCCAACATCCGGTGAACCAGAAATTCGGTATAACAGGTTCTCTTACAGGAGACATCATTCTGGCTGTTGGGGGAGTTACAGAAAAAATCAGGTCAATCATGGATATCAATCTGACAATGGAAGGCGCCTGTATCCCCTGGCAAAATAAATATGATATTGAACCGCTGCTGGTCAATATGGAATCAGAATACATACAGCTTGATGACGTTCCAGGAATACGAATTTACCGGTCCGATGATAGAAAGGATCCCTTTGATATCTATTTCTGTAAGACTAAATATAACGCCTACAGAATATTAATGGGTCTCAACAAAAGTGAAGTGGAAGCTAAAATGGTCGAAAGAAGCAGAAAAGATCTGGAATTTACCAAGCAAGTAAAATGCGAATACGAACATTAAGTAATAGATTGACAGCGGCGTAGCAGGTGCAGCAGCGATTATTTTTGCATAAAAAAAACAGGGCCGCGAAACCAGAAGAAGTTACCTCTTTAATTCTGACCCATTCGCTATGCCGCCATGCTGCTTGTCGCCGAGGCATTAGCGTTAAGTCGTGTTGCCGGATGAGGGAATCTGAATGAAACAAGCCACAGTGCAATGTATCGGCGTGCTCCATGGCGATATCACTCGCCTTGGAGATGCTCCCAAAAACTTCGATGAATCGGAAAGAGTCGGTACCCTGGAGATTTATCCCGAGTATCAGGATGGCCTTGAAGGCATTGTTGCCGGTCAGACCATTGTTGTGTTGTTCTGGCTCCACAAGTCCAGCCGGGATATTTTAAAAGTGTATCCGCGTGGAGACCGGTCAAGGGGGCTGCACGGTGTCTTTGCCACACGCAGTCCGGTCAGGCCGAACCCCATCGCAATTTCAGAACTGAAAGTCGAGGCAATTCACGATAATTGTCTCGAGGTGTCCGGGCTGGACATTCTGGATGGCACGCCCATAGTTGATATCAAGAAGAAAATCAGCCGTTGAACAACTTTTCTCCAGAGTCCTTTGCCGGAGGCCGTTCGTCAGGCACAAAGCGATGCTGATCTTATCAACGTACTCTTTTCCCTATCAAAAAATACTCCTTTTTCTAACAATTTCTTGACTGTTTATAACGTTTCATGCGAGCATTTATACATATGAGTTCTTGGCAGTTGACCGTAGGTCGCAAAGGGCTGTTGGGTCGCTCAACCTGCTGAATTTCAGTAAACGTTCAATTTATTATTCTGGGATAAAACGCTGACACATTTATCCTCAAAGTTTAAAAAAAATGATAAAAACATGACTCCGATGAATCGTTTCAGACACTTGTTTCATGGCAATGCATCAATAATACTTTGCTGTTGTCTGATTTTGTCTGTGATCAATGGTTCAACTTCTGAAGCCAGTGAATCAGCAGCTTCCAACCAAAAGATCGACACCGTCATTCTCCAATTAAAATGGTTCCACCAGTTCCAGTTTGCCGGGTATTATGCGGCATTGCACAAAGGCTTTTTCAAAGAAGAGGGGGTTGATGTTATTATTAAGGCCGGAGGCCCGAAGGTAAAAGTGGATGAGGAGGTCAGTTCCGGTAGAGCAAATTTTGGTGTGTTGGCATCCGAGCTGATCCCTAAAAAAGCCCAAGGACAGCGCCTGGTCCTTCTTGCTGTTATTCTGCAGCACTCCACCCGGGCAATTATTGTCAGAGCCGATTCCGGAATTAAATCCCCAACAGACCTGATTAATCGTCGCACGATGATTAATCGCAATGAAGATACTGAGTTTCTGGCAATGTTTTTAGCTGAAGGTATCCCTCCAGGCAGGCTCGATATTATTCCAAAAGACACCACCGCAATAACTCAGTTTCTGCATGGCCAAATCGATGCATTCAATGGAAGTATCGGTAATCAGCCTTTCTTGTTTCAGAGCAAAGGTATCCCTGTTACAACAATTCGCCCAATAAGTTACGGGATAGATTTTTATGGGGATAGCCTTTTTACTTCAGAAGAAGAACTGAATAAACATCCGGAAAGAGTGGACGCCTTCCGGAGAGCAACCATCCGTGGTTGGCAGTATGCATTCGAGCATTCCGGCGAAGTTATAGATCTCATTATCGATCACTACAATCCTGAAAAGAATCGTGCTGAATTACAGTTTGAAGCCGAGGCCATGCGTAAACTTGTTCTTCCGGAACTTGTTGATATAGGTCACGTCAACCCCCACCGAATAGAACGTATTGCACAAATCTATGCGGAACGGAACATCATTTCACCTAACTATTCCCTGGAAGGCTTTCTCTATGATCCTTCACCTGTTTCAAATACAAGACTTATACATCGACTGGTGGCCGGATTTTTGATTTTTATGGCAGTGGCCCTGTTTGCCGGTGCGGTTCTCATTGTTTTCAACAAAAGACTCAAGAAATTGGTCGCCTTACGGACCAGTGAGCTTTCTGCGTCCAATAAGAGCCTTTTGAATGAAATTGAAACAAGAAAAAAAGCGGAAAAGACCATTCTAGAGAATGAAAAAAAATTTCGCAGACTGTTGGAATCAACGACGACTATCCCATGGGAGATGGATCTCAAGACCTGCAGATTTACATATATTGGGCAGCAAGCGGAAAATATCCTTGGCTATCCCCTTGACTCCTGGATTGGCTTTGACGAGTGGGCTACAAGAGTACACCCTGAGGACAGAGAAGAGGCTGTTCAATTTTGCCGGCATGAAACAACGCTTGGCAAAGATCATGATTTTGTCTATCGGGCAATACATGCCGACGGTTCAATAAAATGGATTCATGATGTTGTTTCAGTTGTCAGAAATGACGACGGACCAGTCAAGCTCGTTGGTTTTATGCATGATGTCACGGAAAAGGAAAGAGCAGAGCACGAAAAAAAGGAGCTTGAAGCAAAGCTGCAACAGGCGCAGAAGATGGAATCAATTGGCACTCTTGCTGGAGGGATAGCGCATGATTTTAACAATATCCTTGCGGCGATACTCGGTTACGCAGATATGGCCAAAGATGAAATCCCCCGCTGGAATCCTGCCCATGACATGCTCAATCAAGTTTTAACTGCCGGTGATCGTGCAAAAAATCTTGTGAAGCATATTTTGGCTTTTAGTCGCAAATCCGAGCAGAGAATCAGTCCCATCCGGATTGGCAGCATCATTGAAGAAGATGTAAAATTAATGAGAGCAATGATTCCGACCACCATTGATATTGATTTAAAAATTCCGTCTGACATTGGAACTGTTCAAGGTGATTCAACTCAAATTCACCAGGTGTTAATGAATCTTTGCACAAACGCTGCCCATGCTATGGATGAACATGGAGGAACCCTTACTGTCGAACTGGAAAATGTTACTCAACCTGGAGAAGGTATTCCGATAGTCGAAAACACAGGGGCAGGAGAATTCGTAAAGTTATCAGTCAGTGATACCGGGCCGGGGATTGCCTCAGATAAGCTTGAGCGAATTTTTGAACCCTATTACACAACAAAAGAAGTGGGAAAAGGTTCCGGTATGGGGCTGGCTGTGGTTCATGGAATAATGCACAGCCATGGCGGTATGGTCAATGTAGAAAGTAAAATTGGTGTTGGTACTATCTTTCATGTTTACTTTCCATGCAGTCAAAGGGAGGAGTCTGAAGAAAAAAAGGAGAATCACACAACGCTTCCTGTTGGTACAGAGCGTATCCTTTTGGTTGATGATGAGCCGATGCTCACGGAAATCGGGAAAAAATTTCTCACAGGTCTCGGATACAGGGTTTTGGCTGTGACAAGTAGCAGTGAGGCTTTAAATATTTTCAAAGAAGATCCCGGAAAATTCGACCTTGTAATCACCGACCAGACGATGCCTGTTCTTAGCGGGACTGAATTAGCAAAAGAACTCTTAAAGATACGTGGCAATCTGCCTATTATTCTTTGTACGGGATACAGCAGCAAGGTGGATAAGGTGAAAGCTGAAAGTATTGGTATAAGGGAATTTGCCATGAAACCGCTTGCAAAAAAAGAAATTGCTGCTCTTATCCGAAAAACACTGGAGGCCTCCTGACGTGTGTTGTTAAAAAACGGTTGGTTTCATAACCTGAATAAAAATGTTCAACCGTTGGTATTGAAGGGAAATACGTGGTGTGGAATTGTTGCTCATGATATTGCTGAAAGTGGAGTCACGCGGCATTGCCCAGATCGCAGAAGAATAACCTGCCAGTTCGAAATAGTAATGACGGATCAATTGATGTATACTCAAGGCTCTGTGGACTTTCCGATAAAACTATTACAGGATATCATGATGAAAAAAAATCAATCTCTTCTCTGGGCAGCTTTATGTGTAGTGTTTTGGTCAATACCGGTTATGGCTGAAGAAGCATTAAAATGGGAGCTTATTGAAACGCTGCCTGATGGAAGAGGGTATAACTATTCTCCGAGCTCGATTAAGACCATCGAGGGTTCCATCAGGGAGGTTTATGATGGGGTCGCAAGTCCCGGCAAGATTGATGCACGTCAGATCAGGATAGATTGCGCCCAGAAAAAGTGGGCAATCGGTGAGACAAAATCCTGGAGAGACGGAGAGCTTGTTGCCTCACCCAATTTCAGCGAGGGCGGTTGGTTCTGGCTGCCCATCGGCAACAGCCTTAACGAGAAACTTGTTGCCGTCGTGTGCCGGGAAGAGAAATAAATAACCATATCATTGGCCATTCCGCACACTCTCCTGACTGCAGACCGCCCGCACAAAATTGCGGCACTGCGCGTCCTGCCAGTCGGCATATTTCATATCAAGATCAACAAACCAGGCATCACGCTTGCCATGCTGGTCGCTGCTCCAGAGCCAGTTTTTGCGTGGAGTCTGGTGCCTTGCTGACTGTATCTCCGTCCTGCTGCTCACCAGAGAGAAGAGCTCATTGACCGTGGGAAGGCGCCAGTTATTTGTGCCGCCGTATTTTTTTTCATTGAGATCTGTAACGTAAGAGACTGCCTCAGACCAGGACAGGGCGTACTGGCTCCCCTTTTGCTGCCAGAGAAGTCCTGCTGATTTATCTGCGATGATTTTTTCTCCCTTTTTGATGGAGAACTGGTTGCGTCCCCCGCTGGAGTGGAAAAGTTCATTCAGTCCAAAAAGCTTGCGCGCACTTTGACCGCAGACATTGGCCGGTTTGCTTCGGGGCGGTTCTATTTCCTTGAATTCCGTGGCATGATTGACGGCCTGGTTGTGTACCGCTGCTCTTCGCCAGTGGAGCTGCAGAGCCGCAAGGGCATCCGCCATCTCTCCGGCGGTCTGGAAGCGTAATTCCGGCTGCAGGTTGATGGCCTTGGCAAAAAAAGCGTCCCATGAAGAATCAAACAGGGGGTTCACCATACTCAGGCTGAAATTCTGCATGCTCGGCAGTTGTCCGGTCAACATGCGGTAGAGCAGGATGCCTGTTGCATAGAGATCTGCACGGCCATCCACCTTGGCAGGTTTTTTGTTCTGTTCCGGGGCGGCGTAAAAGGGGGAGCCGATCTGCATCATTTCCGGCCCGGAAAAGGAGACGCCTTTTGCCAGGGCCATGCCGAAATCGCATATCCTGATTTTATCTTCATCGGTTATCATGATATTAAAGGGTTTGATATCCCGGTGAACGATGTCGTTATCATGCAGAAATGCCAGACCATCTAGCAGTTGAAGACCGTAATCAAGCGATTTTTCCGGCATGATGCGGCGTGATTTTTTAAGTACGTCAAATGTCTCTCCAATCATTTTCCCCAGGTTGTTACAGAAAAACTCCATGACAAAATAAGGACGACCCTGTTCATCCACATCAAAATCCCAGACATCGACCACGGCAGTGTGATGCATGGCCGCCATGGTTGTCGCCTCAAAGGTGAAGATCTCTTTCAGCTTGTCCAGGCCGAGCATATCCTCTAACGCCTCGAACGGGTGTAGAATTTTGACGGCAACAACCTTGTCAATAACAGGCACGACGGCCTTAAAGACAGAACCCATCCCGCCTCTGCCCAGTTTGCGCAAAATTTGATAGCGTCCGATATAATCCATGATCTTACCAGCGAAGCCTTATGGCGTTAGATTCGGGGAAGTTTCTCTGCTTGAGCAGTTCGATTGTTTGGGCAATATCATAGGCGACAGCCCGGTTGTCAATTTCATTTTTTTTCAGATCCCATATGATGTATTTGGCCTGATTGCTGATATCGTCCCTTGGCTGCCCGACACTGCCCGGGTTCATTATGTAACGGCATCCCTCCTCAAGTTTGACCCTGCCGATGGCAACGCTTTCTTTATGGAATTTTTTGTCTTTGGCAATATAACGTGCCATATCATGGGTGTGACCGAAAAAGCACATTTTTTCGGGAAATGACAGAAAGATTCTTTCAAGTCGGGTGAAAGCCGGGTCCCAGAGATATGTTGTGACGGATTCAGGAGGAGAACCGTGGACAAAACGGGCATTGTCCCGAATTAAAAAAGAGGGAAGGGATTTACAGAATTCGATGCTTTCAGGACTCATCAGTTGCCGGGATATATCCAGCGACACCTGGGGCGGCCAGTTTAAACGCTGGAAATAACTTTCACTGGACAGAGCCAATTCATGATTGCCGAGAACGGAAGAAATGTCGTTTTCCTTCAGAGCCAGGATCACTTCTTCCGGCTCAGGACCGTAGCCTATATTGTCGCCAAGGGAGAGTATCTCGTCTGCACCCACCTTGACAATGTCGGCAAGAACCGCCTTGAGTGCCTGATAGTTGCCATGGATATCTGAAATAACGGCAAGGCGCATTTTTTTCTTTCCACTTTGTATTATTTTATCACTGTGTCTTTATCCCGTGATAAACATGGACCATCCAGACAATGGCAAAGATAGGCATGAATAAGTTAATCACGGGAATGAGTGTCATCATGGTGATAATAAAACCGCCGCTGTAGACGGCAGCACGGTGCCTCTGAATAAGCTTTTTTGCTGCCGGTTTGCCAAGATGATAGCCGGCGGCTCCCTCAAAAAATTCCCGGCCCAGTAGATAGCTGTTTAAGACAATGGAAAAAATAAATCCTATTCCCAGAAGGTACAGGGGTAAAATAAGAATATTGAGAAACAGGGCCAGCAGGGTGAACCGGATGTCATGGGCAATGTCGGACCAGAATCTCGGTTCTTCCGTACGCATGGAGTCGGGATAATAGGCTTTTTCCACTCTGTGGATTGTCAGTTCCTGGAACACACTGCTGATAAGCACGATAAGCACCGGCAGCATGAACCAGCCGCCGATTCCGGAAAGACCGCCGACGATCCAGTTTATCATTGTGTCGAGCCAGGCAGTCTGCAGGTTGACCAGCTGGGAAACTCCCCAGGTGAGCAAGCCCGATGCCAGAACAACAATAACAATTGCCAACCCTGCACAGATGAGCATGATGCCGAGTAAACTTGCTTTTTTTATCGAATCAATGGTTTTTGAAAAGGGAAGCATCATGGCGAGAAAGCTCTCTTGTTATCTTTTGTTGAAGGTGGAGGGCCGGGTGCGGTAAGGGGAGGGTATTTTCTCGCCGTCAAGGATTTTGCGCATTATTTTTACCTCTTGCCGGGCATCACGCAATTTGTTATTGATTGCCTCCATTTCACTTGAGGAAGCCTTGTCGAGTTCCGCTTCCAGTTTGCTTACTTTTTGTTGGGCTTTGTAAAGATCTAAGGCTATCATTCTGATTGACATGCTTTCGTCCTTCTATTCCGTAAAATTGGTTTGAGGATTTGAATATAACAATTTTATGCTGATATTGGGACGGTAATTTGAGATAATCTTAATTTGGAAGGCTTTTGTCATTTTTTTGAAAGAATACTTTGAGGAAATGATAAAGTTTTATTTTTTTCTCTGATTCTTTCACGGGTCCCATGCTGAGCAGGCAGCCACCTTTTTTCAGACTTGTAAGCTCTGTCTTGACATGACTGCTCTATAGGTTTTATAGGTATTGAACACACGACTTTTCTAACAGGCTGTTGAAAAACGACTGCGCTTGAAGTCTCATTTTGTTCGCTGCATTTTTCAAAAGCCTGCTCATTAATGCGATGACAACAACAAAATTGAAAACAGATCTGCTTCGGGTGCATTGTCTACTCGTCTTTTTTCTTTGCTTCTATGCCTGCCAGGTAGCATGCTTGTTCGCCCAAGAGAGAACTGACTGCATAGAATGCCACCAGGATATGTTTGTTGCCGACATGACGAAGGGCATTGTTCATAAGCCTTTTCAACAAAAAGAGTGTCGTGCCTGCCATACTGAATCGAACGCCAATGATTCTTCAAGTTCTCATGCTGATAAAAAAGTGGTCAAAAAAAAGACTAAAAAAATCAGGTGGGTGAGAAAAGACTCTCGACCCGGAACTGAACATTGGTTCGTTCTTTCCCGTTCAGAAGCTGAAAATTCTGTTCATTTTTTCATAGGTATAAATGGGATGGGGAGGGAGGCCGTTAAAGTGGGGCTTCCTTTTCCGGAGTTTGAAACAGTGCCTGCCCTTGAAAATGATTATACTGTGCCGAACATTGGCAATGTACAAGTTCTTTCCGTGGAAAAGGGGATATTTCTGTCTGCAACCATTGAATGGCAAACGGATGAGTTGGCAGACGCCCAGGTGAAATATACCAGTGGGGAAAATTGGCAGCTTTCGGATTTCGACCCCCAGTTAACCCAGCTTCATCGAGTTACCCTTACAGCCCTTAAGGCAAATAAGGTGTATGCTTTTCATGTTGTGTCCCACGATATTTTTGGCAATGAAGCCGTTTCCGGATCCTTTTCCTTTGATACAAGTAAAGCTCTTTTGCCCAAAGTCAATAAAACAAGTTCAAAAGCCGGGAGAGAGCGCAAAGTTGGCCTGCAGCCGGAATTTTTCAGATCAGGTGAGAACTATTTCCTTAAGATAACCAGCCTGAAACCCTGTATGCTTTTTCTCGGTGTTCCTCTGCTCAAGCCCAAGGTTTTGCGGGAAACGGCTGGAGAAAAAAAGAAGCCTTCAACCAAAAAGCATGCCACCTTCCTGGACAGTGATGATCTCAACACCGAAGCATGTTACACCTGCCACGAAAAAACAAAATCGAATTCCCATCCGGTTAATGTCCTTCCAAAACCTGGTATGATAATTCCCCCGGAATATCCGACACTGCCTGACGGTCGGATTAGTTGCATGTCCTGCCATATGAGGCATACGTCAAATAATGACTACAGGATGATTAAAAGAAAGAACAAAGAGCTCTGTGTTGGCTGTCACACGAATATGATTTAACAAAGCCGACTATTCTATTGCAATTGCAACAAACCAATTTGCTTTAAGCACTTTCCCCTCGTCGAACAGTTATGAATAAAGAAAAAAATCCGAATGGCGGAAAACGTATGTATAAGAGAAAAAAACTTAATCTTTCAGTAAAAAGAGATTTTCAGATCTGGCTTCTCATCAGAGTTTTCAGTGTTGTTTTGTTCAGCTCACTCATCGCATCCCTTGTTTTGTATTTTTATTCACGAGGTGAGATAACGGATAATTTTTATAATGCCCACATAGCCCTGCGCAGGGTAAGCGATCTTTTGCTTCCCGTTGTCATAGCTGGCTCACTTGTCAGTCTTCTTGCCGGTATGGCCCTTTCCCTGTTCCTGCCGCAGCTTATAGCCGGAGCAATTTACAGGATTGAAGAGGATCTTCAACAGGTGAAGGAGGGAAATCTTGCTTTTGAGATTACATTGAGAAACAATGATATTCTTCAGGATTTAGCCGGAGATATTAACGATACGGTTGCTCGGTTGCGCAATGAGATTCGGGAACTCAAGTTGAATCATGGCAGGATTGAGACGTTGGCAGATGAGAACAAGATTGATGAGCTTGTTCAGGCCCTTACTGAACAGAGGGAGCAACTTGAACGTCTGAAGACATGATAGAGTGGTGAACAGGTCAAGACGAGCCCCATGAACATGGTAAATCAACAAGTCAAGAAGCTTGAACCTGATGAGGTTGCAAAAAGCCAGGTAGCTGACCTGTCGCCAACGCCAGTGTATGAAAAATTCTCCGACGCATGAGGACCGGCCAGCTTCTGCTTCCAGCAGTCCGTGGTTGGACCAAAGCAACCTTTACAAACTAATTGCCGCGCGTAATCGGCAACCCCTCCCGATACCATTCCTCTATGCCTCCTTTGAGATTATAGACCTCCTGATACCCTCTTTTTGAAAGAATCTGCCCGGCCCCGTAACTCCGTCCGCCAACTGCGCAAACCAACATGATAGGTTTATCCTTTGGAAGAGGAATTTTATTTTGGGCAATATCCCAGAAGGAAACGAGCTGTGAACCGGCAATGGCGGCTTGAGCCCTTTCCTGGGGAGTTCTGACGTCAAGGAAGATGATGTCTTTTCTCTTTTGCAGCATGGCTTGTGCCTCCTTGGGAGTGATAGTGCGGAAAATTTTCGACTGTGGTGCCGGAGGCGGGCTGGCAAGCGCTGTCTGAGCGGGACTCGAAGTCTGCGTGGCCGGAGTGTGCTGTTCATTTTTTTGGCTATTGGAATCACAGGCTGTCAAAAGTAAAAGCAAGAGTATGGAAAATCCGATGTTGAAATAATTTTGTTTCATTGAAGTGGCTTATCCTTATTTGTTGGTGAAGAAAAAATAATAAAATTGTAAAAAATCATGACGCTGCCCTTACGGCAATGTAATATTATGAGGTTACACGCCTGCTTGCTGGGTCCGGGGAGCGTTGCGTCTTCAGAGGGCGTAATGCGGTGTCGTTGAAAATTGATGCAGTGGCCAAAAGTCCTGAAGCTGACCAGTTGTCAGCTAAATAGCAACAAGGTACACACCTTCCGGCGCGGGTTGAGCAGGTTTTTGTTCACAAGTGACATAAATACGAGACCGTCAAAATTGCAGCACATATAGTAACTACGTGATTGATAAAAGTCAAAGCCGGATATCCTTTTTTGTGGTAGGCCGGATCATATCCGGCCAATCAGCGGTTTTTGACAGAATTTCACCAATCTGCTTTTATCTTGTGAGATAGGGCCGCGTACTTTGAGTTTGAGTTCGTCAGATTTTAATCATCATACGGAAAGGAAAATAAATAATGTCAACTGCGTTACTCATCTATCCCGCTTTAGGGGCGGTAGCCGGAGTACTGGCCGGTTTACTGGGGATCGGAGGCGGTCTGGTCATTGTTCCGATGCTGGCCTATGTGCTGCCTTCTCAAGGGGTTGATTCCACCCATGTCATGCATCTCGCCCTGGGAACATCCCTTGCCAGTATCATTTTCACATCCATTTCCAGCTTATGGGCTCACCATAAACGCGGGGCAGTGCGTTGGGATGTGGTAATAAAGATTACTGTGGGCATCATGGCTGGCACTTTTGCGGGTGCCTGTGTGGCGTCTTCCCTCCCCACCAATGTCCTCAAGGGAATTTTCATGGTTTTTCTTTACTATGTGTCAGCACAGATGTTGATCGATAAGAAGCCAAAACCGTCAAGAAATATTCCGGGGAATCTGGCAACAACTGCAGTTGGCGGCGTCATAGGTGCTTTTTCAAGTCTTGTTGGAATCGGTGGTGGAACTTTGTCGGTTCCTTTTCTGGTCTGGTGTAATGTCCCGATACACCACGCCATTGGTACTGCCGCAGCAATCGGCCTTCCCATTGCCCTTTCCGGAGCGGCCGGATTTCTCTGGAAGGGCATGGGGGGCGCCGGTCTTCCCTCCTATTCCTGGGGATACATTTACCTGCCTGCCCTTGTCGGCATGGTTTGTTTCAGCGTTTTGACCGCTCCTCTCGGAGCCCGTCTGGCCCACAGTCTGCCTGTTTCAAAATTAAAAAAGGCCTTTGCCTGCCTGCTCTTTGCCGTAGCAACCCGCATGCTCATTGACATTATGTAGTTTTTCATAAAAAATGGATATGGCACTTATATGATGAGAGTAGCTCAGAGGTATGTCTGGCTAAATCATTGACTTCATATCATCCATTTTCCGCGTTGCGTATTGCAAGATGAGGTTTTCATGTCAGGGGAACAGTTCGATGTTGCAAGGCATTTTGATAAAAAACTTCCTGATACCTATGATAAAAGGATCAGGCAGGTTATTCCTGACTATGAATCCATGCACGAAATGGCAAAATATCAGCTGGTGGCAAGCACAAAAAAGACAAATGCAAATATCCTTGTCGCCGGGGTTGGTACAGGGCATGAAGCAATAGCCTATGCTCAGAATCAGCCAGGTTGGGAGATTACAGGTTTTGATCTGTCGTCCAAAATGCTGTCTGTTGCCCACAGTAAAATAAGTAACTTCGGAATAAAGAACAGAATTACCCTCGTGCATGGAAACATCAAGGAGATAGACGAGGACTCCCCATTCGACGGGGCGGCGTCAATACTTGTTATGCAATTTCTCCCTGATAATGGCCAAAAGCAGAAATATCTCCATGAAATTTCAAGGCGTCTGACTGCTGGTGCAGGGATTGTTCTGATAGATCTGGAAGGTGTTAAACACACTGCAGACTATAATGTTCTGCTTGCAGCATGGAAAACCCATCAATTTGAAACAAGAAAAAACAAAGATGAGGTGGAAAGGGATTTTATGCATGTTGAAAATGATTTCCATCTCATATCCGAAGGAAGAATAAGAGAACTTTTAACAGATGCCGGTTTTACAGGAATTTGTAAATTCTACAAATCTTTTTTACTCGGTGGCTACGTAGCCACAAAAAAATAAACAATTATGAATCGTTACGGAATAGTATGATTTTTTTAGCAAAAAAGGAGAGTTAGAATGACTCTCAGGAAAAAAAAGTTCAATCTGAAAGCACTTCTTTTAGGTGCTTTTTCTTTTTTGCTGATCTCCTATATTTTTTATCTGCCTTATAAAGTCGTTCTTGTCAGCACGATCAATTCTCTGAATGATCAGCAATTGGTGCTGGCAAAGCAGGCTGCCCTGGGAATCATGGATTTTTTTCATCATTATGAAAAAGCCCTGGTTCGCATGGCACGCTCCCCCCATATTATCACTCTTGATGATATGGGTAAAAGTCTGCTCGAAGAGCTTTATCTCGTCAATCAGGATGAAATTCGCGCAATTACCCGCGTAGATGCAACAGGGCATATCCTTTTCACTTTTCCCTATGACCAGCATGCCATTGGCAAAGACATTTCCGGCCAGGAACATAATCGCAAAATTATTGAGACACATGAGCCAGTCGTCAGTGAAGTATTTACTGCCGTGCAGGGATACGAGACTCTCGCCTATGCAATTCCTGTTTTTGATGAAGGGAAGTATGTCGGCTCCTTGGGTATCCTGATACCGTTTGAGGCAATTTCCCAGAAATATCTTGCCGGAATCGTTCTTGGTGATGATGGCTATGCCTGGATGCTCAGTCAAACAGGTGTTGAACTGTATTGCCCTGTTCCCGGGCATGTCGGCAAAACAATTTGGCAGACATCGTCACGCTTCCCTTCGGTCATCGATATGGCCAAGAAAATGATGCAGGGAAAGCAGGGGCGCACTGTCTATATCTATGACAGAGTCAGGGGGAACGAGACGGAAGTTATAAAGAAACATGCAGTCTATTATCCTGTCAAGCTTCCCGGCACTTTCTGGTCTCTTGTGGTGGCAACTCCTGAGAGCGAATCCCTGAACGCGGTCAGGGATTTTGGAAAATGGTGGCTTGCCATCTTTGGAGGAGTTGTTGTTGCCCTTCTCGTGTTACTGCAGGCTTTTCTTCGATTTCAACGCAGTGCGGCTGAAGAAAGAAACAGGCTGGTAACACAGGAAAAATTATTGGAAGAAAACCGGCTCTTCAGTCGCTTCATGAACAATGCCCACATTCCCATAGTAATGGTTCATGTAGATGGGAAAATAGAATTTGTAAATAAAAAATTCCAGGAAATCTACGGCTATACCCTTGATGACATTGGCACCATGAAAGAGTGGTTCGCAAGGGCGTATCCTGATAAAGAATTACAAGAAGAAGTGGCCCTGTCCTGGCGGGAAAAGCTCCAGGAGGCCATTGCTTCCGGGGATGCTGTCACTTTTAAGGAGAGAGCCATTACCTGTAAAGACGGTTCTGTGAGAGATGTTGTCTTTTCCTATACGTTAATTGATGATCGGATTGTCATAATTCTAAACGACAAAACCGAAAGAAACAGGATTAAGCAAAAAGAACAGGAATTGTTTCAGCGCCAGGCTAGGACAAAGAAGATGGAAGCCCTGGGCCTTATGGCCGGAGGGGTTGCCCATGATCTGAATAATATCCTGTCAGGTATTGTTAGTTATCCGGAAGTCATTCTCATGCAACTGCCGGAGAAAAGCAAATTGCGTGGGCCGATTAAGACTATACACCAATCCGGACTGCGCGCGGCCGCTGTGGTCGCGGATCTGCTTACTATTGTCCGCGGTGTTGCCAGGACCAGAGAAACATATGATCTCAATATGTTGATCCTGGAGTATTTTGACTCCCCTGAATTTAAGAAACTCAAGTCATTGCACCCGGATGTCTCTTTTGAAACGCGTTTTGGGCCTGATCACCTTCTCATTTCCTGTTCTGGGCTACATATTAAAAAATGCCTTATGAATCTCATAACAAACGCTGCCGAATCTTTTGGGAAAAAAGGCTCTGGTAATGTTGTTGTTGCAACTCGCAGGCAGGGGGCGGATGAAATAAATAATTCAGATTTGCATATCCATGGAGAATATGCCGTCGTTTCCGTAAGTGATACAGGGGCGGGAATTCCGGAAAAAGATCTCGAACACATCTTTGAACCATTTTATACAAAAAAGATAATGGGTAAAAGTGGCACAGGGCTGGGGCTTGCCGTGGTGTGGAATACTGTTGAAGATCATAATGGGACAATCACAGTGAACAGCACTGAAAAGGGAACGACATTTGAGTTGTTTTTCCCTGTCAGTGAAGCGCTTATTGAGCACAAAGAAAAAAGTGCAGGCCCTGATGACTTCAGAGGCTGTGGAGAGGATATCCTGGTTGTGGATGACGAGTCGCTGCAACGTGATATTGCATCCCACCTGCTGAGTCTGCTTGGTTACAGTGTGCATGCCGTCAGCTCCGGAGAAGAGGCTGTGAGGTATTTGCAGGATAAAAGTGTCCATTTGGTTCTTCTTGATATGATCATGGGGCCAAACATGAACGGAGTTGAGACATATAAAGAGATTGTCAAGATCCATCCCGGACAAAAAGCGATCATAGCCAGCGGTTTCTCAAAAAACAGGGATGTGCAGCAAGCAATAGAGCTCGGGGCAGGGGGCTTTATCAAAAAGCCTTATTCCATTGAATTGCTTGGCAAAACCATTAAAGAGGAGCTTGAAAATTAACGGAGTGAGTGCCGAGACGTGGGCGAGAATTGGCTCAGCACTCCTGATGAGTCAGCAGATACTCTATTGATTTGTTCTGCCGCTGCCGCGCCAGAAGGGGATACAAGTGTCGGCTTCACGGAGTTCTACGGTTTCACCACTGTCAACAAAGGTGATTGAAACGGCAACATCCTTTGTGGAGTCATCGCTGAATGTGATTGTCGCATATTCCACTTCAACGGTTTCACCTATGCAGGGCTGATCAACTCCCAGGCTTTCCCAGTATGTCAAAGAACCTATACCATAAATGCTTATTATTTGGCCTGCTCCCAGGTCAAGCTCCATACCGTTGCCGCTGCCGGTGACAAAGCTTGCCACCTGGCCGGATACTATGCCGAGTTCATCACAACTGACGAGATGTGTTGAGGGGGACGCTGTTTGCGTCAAGGTTGAATCGCTGTTTCGTTCAGGTTTTCCCTGTCCCGGTCCTTTTCCTGCCAGCACCTGTCCGGCAGATGTTAAGCCGAAAATACACATCGTTGCGATCAAGACTTTGGCAATTTTCATAATGCCTCCTTTATTTAAAGATGGTTAAGTAATAAATAAAATTCTTTAGGTGCTTGGGAATGCATAAATTTTGCCAACAATGGCAAGTTATTTTTGTTTTTTATATAAAATATGTAAAAACAGTCTGTTGTCTGGAGACCTTGCAGGAATTCTGGTATATCTATTGAAAGAATGTATCAGCCCAACTGGTCAGAATTAACGCCTGGTGGTCAGAAACTGGTGAGTGAAAGCCGCGATGCTGAAAAAGGAATAAATGGAACTCCTGGTCTTTATGGGAATTTCATATTGAATGACCTAACTTGTTCTGATAGCATGAATGATTAAAGAGACGTACTGGATTTCTGAAGTTTTTATCGAAAAGATTCAGCCTGAAGAGGTGCCACATGGCGCAACCCATTTATCTTGACTATAACGGTACGACACCCCATGCCCCTGAAGTGATCGAGGCAATGCGACCCTTTCTTGAGCACGAATTCGGCAATCCTTCCAGTAACCACTGGTATGGTATTGCTCCAAAGCGCGCAGTGGCCAAAGCGCGAAAACAGGTTGCCAGCCTGTTAAAGTGCGACCCTGAAGAGATTATTTTCACAAGCGGCGGTACTGAATCGAATAACCATGCCATCAAGGGCACTGCCATGGGGCAAAAGGGAAAGGGCAACCATATCATTACCTGCGCCATTGAGCATCCGGCGGTTTTGGAGGTATGCCGGGCTCTTTCTCCTTACGGATTCGAAACCACCTCTCTTCCTGTGGACAGGCAGGGAATTGTTGATCCGGACGATATTAAAAAGGCCCTGCGTCCAGGAACCATCCTTATTTCAATTATGCACAGCAACAACGAGGTCGGCACCCTTCAACCTGTAGCTGAAATTGCCGCCATTGCCAGGGAACATGGCATAACTATGCATACGGATGCAGCCCAGTCTGTCGGCAAGGTTGATTTGGATGTCGGCGCACTTGGAGTTGATCTCCTTTCCATTGCAGGACATAAACTCTATGCTCCCAAGGGAATTGGGGCACTTTATATCCGGGATTCCGTCCATCTTGAAAAATTTTGCCACGGTGCCGGGCAGGAGAGGGGGCTGCGGGCAGGAACGGAGAATGTGCTTGAAATTGTCGGCCTTGGCGCGGCCTGCGAGATTGCTGAGCAGCGCCTGGAAGAAGGCATTGCCCATATGCGCTCCCTGCGTGACAGACTCCACCAGGGATTGGCGGAGAGACTGGGAGAGAGCGTTATGCTGAACGGTCATCCGGAGAAGCGACTGCCCAATACGCTGAGCCTTTCCTTCAAGGGGCTTGAGGCAAACCGCATGCTTGAGGAGATCGGTTTGGACGTTGCCGCGTCGCCGGGTGCGGCCTGTCATTCAGATACGGTGGAAATTTCCCATGTTCTTGAGGCCATGGACGTTCCCCTTGACTGGGCCAAAGGCACTCTGCGTTTTACTGTCGGACGCATGACCACTGCAGAGCAGATCGACAGGGCTGTCACGGTAATAAGCAGTGCTGCCGGGAAACTGCAGGGGTAATAAGAAAGCGTATTTTCCCGGCACTTGCTTAGATTGAAGCAATAATGCCGCATATGCCTGCAAATTTTTCAGGATCAAGACATGAAGAACCGACCATCAGACCGTCGATACCCTGAATCCGTGCATACTGAGAAGCATTTCCCATATTTATTGAGCCGCCATAAAGGATCGGTCGGCCTGGAGCGGCGGACCCAATGAGTTCAACCGCAACTTTAACCTCTTCAGGGGACTCCGGAATATCAAGTCCTATCGCCTCAACAGGGCCATATCCGATGAGCATGTCCTCCATGTCATTTTCTTCAAGGGCAGCTATCTGGGATCTGGCATACGGTTTATCAAGGCAGAGGATCGGTTTGATCCCGGCAGAGACGGCCTCTGTAACCTTATTGGCAATTTCCTGATTTGACTCATGGAAATGACGTCTTCGCTCCGAATGGCCGACGATTGCATATTCAACCAGATCCTTGAGCATGTCTGCCGCTACTGCACCTGTATAGGCTCCCATGGGGAACGGTGAAATGTCCTGGGCGGCAAGGGAGACATTTTCTATCCGGTATTTTGAAAGCAGAAGGCGAAGGGGTGTGATGAAAATTGACGGCGGCGCAATAATGACGTTTAGTCGAGGGGTTGGCCTGTAATTTTTTGAGAAAACATCAAGCCATTTTTCTGCATTTTGCAGGGTGTTATGGGACTTCCAGTTGGCTACAATATATTTTGTCATGTTGTCCTTTCCATTGCACATTTTTTCTTTTGGTGAATTGTGATGGTTTCGCATGGGAATATAGGAGTTCTATAACCAGAATCGGCTGGAAGATCACCAGTAAAAACAGGAGATATCTTTTTCTGTCCTCAGTAAGGTTGCACTGTGGGCTGGAGATAATTATGAATAGGTGATGAGTTATACCACTTGAAATTGTGTTAGAATTAACAAAACGGAGGATAAAATGCAGGTACTTGTTCTTTATTATTCAAAAAGCAACAACACAAAAAAGCTGGCAGAAGAAATTGCCAAAGGCGTGACAGAGGGTGGGGCGGAGGTTGTGCTCAGAAACACCGAGGAAGTGACAAAAGATGATTTTCGCAGCGCTGCCGGGGTTATTGCCGGTTCCCCTGTCTATTTCGGTGTTATGGCCGCCCAGCTAAAAAAGGTTTTTGATGATTTTGTCGGTGTGCGGCGTGAGATGGAAAATAAGGTTGGAGCCGCTTTTGCCACGGGTAATCACCATACTGGCGGTAAAGAGACAACTATTTTTTCTATTTTGCAATGCATGATGATCTACGGGATGATTATTGTCGGCGATCCCATGGAAGCCTCCGGGCATTATGGGGTTGCCTGCTGTAAGGAGCCCGATGAAACTGCCGCATCGGATGGTGCAAAGCTTGGTAAACGTGTGGCCTTGCTTTGTCGGAAGTTGGCAGTCTAAGTAAATTGCTTATGATAATTTTTCCCAATAAGGCTCTTGCTTTCGTATCGTTTTTCGTGGTAATTTAAACACATTAAAGCTTTGGAGTTGCGCTGGTTTGTTTTTATAGTTTGAATAATATCAATAAATTAAAAGGAGTTCGATGATGAGCAAAACTGAAAAAAATCTCTGGGAAGCCTTTGCCGGTGAATCCCAGGCAAATCGTAAATATCTGGCCTTTGCAGCGAAGGCAGACAAGGAAGGTCACAAACAGGTTGCAAAACTTTTTCGCGCCGCCGCCCATGCCGAGACAATTCACGCCCATGCCCATCTCAGGGCCTTGAAGGCGATTGGTGATACCGCCCAGAATTTAAAGGAAGCCGTAGCCGGGGAAACCCATGAGTTCAAGGAAATGTATCCTGCCATGATTGAAGCTGCCAAGGAGGAAGGAAACAAGGCGGCAGAGCGTACCTTCAGCTATGCCAACGATGTTGAGAAAATTCATGCTGAATTGTACCAGAAGGCCCTTGATAATATGGACAGCCTTGAGGACTGCGATTACCACGTCTGTTCCGTCTGCGGCTACACATGTGAGAATGAGGCGCCGGAAAAATGCCCTGTCTGCGGAGCCAACCATCGGGCCTTTACCAAAACAGACTAGTGTCATGTCACGCTTCAAATGTCGTGTAGGTCGCCATACCCATGGCGACTCTTCAGTCGGGAAGGGGTCGAAGTCTCTCCTTGTTCTCTCTCTCCCGACCTTATAGTTGTTCCAAAAGGCATTTGCCATGACACTATAGTGTCATGGCAAGTTGAAAGTGATGTGTAGATGTATATATTGAGTTTGTCCATCCCCTGTTATCCCAGTGTATTATGGATTGACAGGAAATGAGCAAAGCCAACAAAATAAATTGAAGATCCAGCGCTCAACCCAATCGTTTCTTGTTTTTGGGTAAAGATGTGGATACCTCATTGTGCTCTAATGATACATGCTAGATTCTATGCATAGAACCTGTCTCTGCACCTTTCCAGTGGCAGGTTCTTTTTTTCAGGGGGAGTGACGTGATACCGGCTTATCCCAATGATGCAGAGCCAAAACTGTCCATGCGACACATCCTGCATCCCCGTTTCCAGAAACTTGACCAAGGCATTTCCGAGTTTACCTTTGCCAACCTCTATCTCTTCCGGGATACGCATCAATACAGGTTTTCCATGCTGGACGGCAACCTGCTTCTCGTCAGTGGAAAGGATGAGGTTGAACCATTTTTTATGCTTCCTTTTGGGCTCCCTGAGCAGCAGTTACTTGGTCAGTTGTTTGAAAAATTTCGTACCATGAAATGTGTTTCCCATACCCAGGTGCAGGAATTAAAGGCACTTGGCTATGAAATACAGGAGGACAGGGATAATTTTGATTATCTCTATAGACGCAAGGATCTTGCCGAACTTGCAGGCCGGAAATTTCATAAAAAGCGCAATTTGATAAAAGCATTTCTTAACAATTATTCGTACGAAGGTAAACCGCTCCTGGAAACGCATAAGCAGGATGTTCTGGAAATACTTGAAAAGTGGCGCTCAAGGCGAGATGAACAGGGAGATTATGCTGCTGCCAGAGAAGCCTTGGAAAAGGCGGAAGAGTTGCAGCTCTGCGGTGGCATTTACTACGTGGAAGGTCAGCCTGTGGCTTATTCCCTGGGAGAGGAGCTTGCCTGCGGCAAGAGTTTTGTCATTCATTTTGAAAAAGCGGTTGATGCCTACAAAGGTCTCTGGCAGTTTGTCAATCAGGCCTTCGCCTCCATTCTTCCTGAACAGTACGAATCCGTGAATCGGGAACAGGACCTGGGCAATGAAGGACTGCGTCAGGCAAAGCTCAGCTATAAACCCATAGGGTTTGTCAAAAAATTTAAAGTTACATCTCCATCGCACAGAGGAATAGTTTGAGCGTCAATTCAACCCTTAAGAGCAGGCAGGTCTTTTCGGGCAAAAATCTTTCCCTTTTGGCTCCTGTCTTCAGGCGCTATCGTCTCCGGCTTATCCTGGGATTTACAGCCCTTCTCGGTGTGGATTCTTTTCAGCTTCTTACTCCGCGATTTATAAAAAGGGCGGTGGATGCACTGGAAACCGGTAAGGCTTCCAATGCCCTTCTCCTGCAATGTGCCGGCTATATCCTGCTCCTTGCTTTGGGTATTGCCTGTTGCAGGTTTTTGTGGCGCTATCTCATCATCGGCTTTTCGCGATTGCTGGAGCGCGATTTACGGGACAGGCTCGTGGCCCATCTCCTTACCCTGGATAGTCTTTTTTTTCAGCGCCACACCACCGGCGAATTAATGGCGCTTTCTTCCAATGACCTTGCTGCGGTTCAACTGGCTGCAGGCATGGGACTGATTGCTTCAGTCGATGCCATGGTCATGACCCTGGCTGCCCTCGGTTTTATGGCCTATATCAATCCAACCCTCACTGTTATAGCCGTGGCGCCCATGCCAATATTGGCTTTTTCCGCACGATTTCTTTCTGCACGTCTGCATAGACGTTTTAAAAGGGTCCAGGAACAGTTTGCATCCATGACTGAGTTTGTCCGAAGCACTCTTTCTTCCGTCCATCTGCTCAAGGCCTATACCCAGGAACAATTCCAGGCCGAGCAGTTCGACCGTATGGGAAAGGATTATATCAGACACAATCTGAGGCTTTCGGTCATCCAAGGGCTTCTGTTTCCCTTTTCCGGCTTTATAGGCAATTGCAGCCTGTTGCTGGTTCTTTTTTTCGGTGGACGTCTCACTGTGCAGGGGACCATAACCGTAGGCGATTTTGTTGCCTTTGTCTCCTACCTGTTCATGTTGACCTGGCCAATGACGGCCATAGGCTGGGTAACGAATCTTTTCCAGCGCGGCGCAACCTCACTTTCACGCATAAAGCATATACTGGAGCAGGAACCTGAATTGCATGATGCTGTTTCCAGTGAGTCCTTTACCGTTAACTCGGGAACTATCAGGTTGAATCGACTTTCTTTTACCTATGCCGGTCAGGCAGACCCAGCTCTGGAGGATGTGAACGTTGTCTTTAAAAAAGGACTGGTGGGGGTGATTGGCAAAACTGGTTCCGGCAAAACAACTTTATGTCATATTCTTACCCGGCTCTATCCTGTTGATGAAGGTGTTTTTTTTCTTGATGAGAGGGACGTCAACACACTTTCTCTGGCAACGGTTCGTGCAACTATCGCCTATGTACCCCAGGAAACAACAATCTTTTCGGAGACAATCCAGGCCAATATCGCCCTGGGTAAGATGGATGCCTCCATGGAGGAGATTGAAAGAGTGGCAAAAGCGGCATCAATCCATGATGAAATACTGGCCTTTGGCGACGGATATCAGAGCAGAGTGGGAGAGAAGGGTGTGAAACTGTCCGGAGGCCAGAGACAGCGCATCGCTCTTGCCAGGGCGCTGCTTCTTGATCGACCGATAGTCATAATCGATGACGGGCTCTCTGCCGTTGATACAGAAACAGAGCATGCCATTTTGCAGCAGATATCATCTTACCTGCAGGGCAAGACATGCATTGTTATTTCCCATCGCATCGCCCCCCTGGCCGAGGCCGATGAAATTCTGGTCATGGATAAAGGTAAAATTGTGGCCCGTGGTGATCATCAGACACTGCTTGCCGGCAATACTTTTTATGCAACCATCTATGCGCATCAGACCGATTCAAGGGCACGGAAAGGATAGGGACTATGCGTTACGGCTATGGATATTTCGAGGAAGACAAGCTGGGCAAGGTTGCCGATATGGGACTCTGGCGCAGAATTATCTCCTATTCCGTTCCGTATTGGAAACGCCTTGCCACAGCCATTCTGCTTTCATTTGTTGTCATAGGGGCAAGTCTTGCTTTGCCTCATATGGTGCGGCTTGGCATTGATCGATATATCGTCAATACCAGCATGGAAATTTCCCTGCGAATCGGTGGACTCGGTATGCTGGCCGCCTTTTTTATCGGCATTATCGTAGCAGGGTTTGTGGCAAATTTTCTGCAGGTCATTCTGCTTGAATGGACCGGACAGACTATTATGCATGAGATGCGTCAGCAGCTGTTCAGGCATATGCTGGGGCTTGACCTTGCCTTTTTTAACAACAATCCAAGCGGTAAACTTGTTACCCGGCTGACAAACGATATCCAGAACATGCATGAAATGTTCACATCGGTTATTGTCACTCTGTTCAACGATTTCATCAAACTTATCGGCATCATGGTTATCCTTTTCTGGATGAACTGGCGGCTTGCTCTGATTTTAAGCTTTCTGCTGCCCTTGATTACGGGGAACACCCTCTGGTTCAGCCGTCTGGCCAGAGATGCATTCCGGGCCATTCGAACCCAGCTTGCCAGGATTAACTCCTTTTTGCAGGAATCTCTTTCCTCAATTGCCGTTCTGCAGATTTTTACACGCCAGGAGGACACGTATAAGAAATTTACTGAACTCACTCATGCCTATCTGCAGACAAATGTTTACCAGATTAAACTGTTCGCCATTTTCATGCCTGCCATTGATCTTTTCAGTTCCTTTGCCACGGCATGCATTATCTGGTACGGAGGCGGTCAGATTATCCAGGAGCAAATGTCACTTGGCGAACTTGCCGCCTTTCTTGCCTATATGCGGCTTTTTTTCCAGCCTATCCGCGAGCTTTCCCAGAAGTATTCCATAGTGCAGTCCGCCATGGCTTCGGCAGAGCGCATTTTCCAGCTTCTCGACACCTCGCCGGCTTATTCTCCTGTCAGGTTGGAGCCGGATCAGCCAGACATGAAAGGAGAAGTGTCATTTCAGCATGTTCATTTTTCTTATGATACGGAACAGGTGCTGTCTGATCTCTCTTTCCATGTAGCGCCGGGAAAAACCCTGGCCATTGTGGGGGCTACGGGTTCCGGAAAATCGACCATCGTTCATCTTCTTGAACGATTCTACGCGCCGGACAAGGGAACAATACGTATTGACGGCCAGGATATCAGTACCCTGAACACCCAGTGGCTCAGGGAGCGTCTTGGCCTGGTCATGCAGAGTGTCTTTATTATTCCTGCAAGTATCAGGGAGAATATCCTGCTTGACAAAGAGATAAGTGAAACTGAGTTAAACCGGATAATTGACAAAGCACAGCTGGCCGGTGTTGTGAAACAACTTCCCGAGGGGCTGGAGACAAGAATCGGTGAAGGAGGTCTCGAGTTCTCTTCCGGTCAGAAGCAGCTTCTTGCCTTTGCCCGTGTTCTTGCCCGTGATCCACTGATTCTTATCCTTGATGAGGCAACTTCCAGTGTTGACTCAGCAACAGAAATTTTAATTGACCGGGCTATTGCTTCAACTCTTGCCAACAGAACCGGCATTGTTATTGCCCATCGTCTGTCAACTATTCGCCGGGCGGATCATATTATTGTCATGGACAAAGGAAGGATAGTCGAGCAGGGGAATCACGAAGCCTTAATGGCGAATGGCGGAATATATCGTCATCTCCAGGAGCTGCAGTTTAACCATTCCGAGCCCAAAATCAATGCAGTTTAATTTTGTCTTCAATTTTTTCATGGTATAAATTCGACTCAATTTAATTGACATCCCAAAGCCGAGGTTATAGCTTTAAAATATAACACGTTGTATTAGTTTACTCAGAACTCAAAATCCGGAACTCGGAACTCTTAAAATATAAGAGTGAAGGAGGTCGCAGTGGAAATAGCAGAACGGAATTATCATTTAAGATTGCAGGAAATGTGTGACTGTTATATGGAAACGGATTTCCACAAGCAGCTCGAGGTGCTGGCCGGATCAGATGGTGTGGATCTGGAGGAAAACGCAATAAAATATCTGTCTCTTGCCATCATGTATACCTTGACGGAAAAGGCGCGGAAGCTTTCTCTGAAGAAAGAGGATGGCCATGTAAAAGTTGTGGTTAAGGGCGACAGTAAAATAACCCTGGCTTCTCCCGGTGTTGCAATGTTTGATAAGATAGTCGAAATTATCAGGGCGGTTCTTCACATCGAAGAAGACAAGGGCGAACTTCCCCTGGCCCTTGGTTTGCGCAGCGGGGACCTTGAGCTCCAGGTGAAAGTGAAACGGAAAGCGCAAAAGGAAGCGCTGAAAATAAAGTTTCCGGCACTGTAAGCCTGTTTGTGGAAAGAGGTACGGATTAAAGGGATGTTTTTATCTCGTTAATCCGTGCCGGCTCTGAAAAATTATCGTATCTATTCAGCGAGGGCTCGAAATGGGCCTCAACTCCAGGCCGTAACTATTCAGATGTGCCTTAGATTTGGACAGGTAAGCGCAACGAAGTGAAGACTCCGAGCAGGCCTGATCGTTCAAAGATGAGGTGCAGCTTCTAAGTTACAAATTATCTTTAATTTATTTCGCTGACCGCACTTATGAGTTCATCAAGGTTCTGGAACTCATTCAGCTTGCTATGCGACAGAGCTATTTCCAGTACGTCAGTCTTTTTCAGCACAACTGGATAATCAAAAGTCATCTTGTATTTTTCTTCAAATTCATCCCTGTGGAGAAATTCCATTTCCAGTCCGGAATTCTCCCGGAATTCTTTCCATTTTTTATTTTCGCTGAAGGTATCAAAGGTCATTTTGCATAAATTGCAGGTGTAGGTCTCCGGGTTGACAATCTTGTGACCAATATCGAGCATGGTACTTACAAAACCGCTGTCAGCATTATAAACAAAAATCAATTCCATCGAATCCTCCTGGGTGATGTTAAAGGGGATCTTTTATTGTCCTGACAAATGCCCTGCAAGTCAATCATGGAAATGAGATAACTCTCCTGCCACACCCCTCACGAGTCTGCTTTTTTCTCCCCGATTCTGCGCTGTCTAAGGAAAGTTGCAATCCGGAGTTAAGGGGGGGCCGTGTCTTGGATGAACAGATGTCAAAAGAGAAGATAAAATATCATTTTCAAAGAAAACATGATAATCTGTCCGCTGAAATCATCTTCTACTCATAACCTTAAACCTGGAAAGCGAAAAGAGTTGAGTAGTCACAAAAAACGGAAGCGTTTCAATCAAAACAGGAGAAAAAGGAGGCTCACATGTCGGGTATACCATCAAGGCAGTATAATAAAATCAAAGAGCGTCATCCCAAATTTATGACAGCTTTGGAAGAACTTGGCAAAGTTGCCAAGCAGGAGGGGCCTATTGATGAAAAGACGGCACAGTTAATTCAACTGGCAGCCGCTACGGCCAATCGGTCCGAAGGCGCAGTGCACAGCCACACGAGAAGGGCTCTTGAAGCCGGAGCCACTCCTGAAGAAATTTATCAGGCCATTCTTCTTCTGACCAGCACAATCGGATTTCCAAACGTGACAGCCGCCCTGAGCTGGGCTGGTGATGTCATAGATAAATAAAAATGAGGGGATTCCGCCCTTCTTCATATTGTGGAAACAAGCAGTAACAGATGCCGAAAAAATTAAAAATTCTCATTGCCGAAGATAACCCGCTCACCCAGAAACTCTATAGGGTTGGCCTTTCAGATTCTGTCTTTGACAAACAAATTGTTGATAATGGACAGATTGCCTTCGAGTTATATGAACAATGGCACCCTGATATTGTCCTCACAGACATTGTCATGCCGGAAATGAATGGATTCCAGCTCCTCCATAAAATACGCATTTCAGGCAAGGACAAAAAGACCACCATCATTGTTGCAACCTCTTCGACAGACAGGAAGGATGTTCTGGCGTGTATGAAAATCGGGGTACAGGGATATATTATAAAACCTTTTCTTTCCTCGGAGATATCTGACGCGATTTTAAAGAATTATAAGAAAAAGAAAGCGGCAAAAGCAAAGCTGAAAGTTGAATATCTCAATCCCTTTCTTGTTTCAGCCCAGAAAACCATTGAGACAATGGCTCAGATCCCGGTGCGAACCAGGCCGCTGCAGAGGAAGGAGGAGCGGGTTACTTACGGTGAGGTGACAGGCATTATCGGCATGAGTTCTGAAAAGGTTTCGGGCAATATGGTTATCAGCTTTTCGAAATCGTGTATTTTGGATATTGTCGCCAAGATGTTCATGGAGCCTGAAAAGGACGAGATTGACAAAGATGTTGTTGATGCTGTCGGAGAGCTGACAAATATTATATGCGGTGGAGCAAAAGCAAAACTGGCAAAGCATAAAATTTTGTTCGACATGGCGACGCCAACCATGATAGTTGGTAAAAATATCCAGCTTCATTACAGGCCTGATGCGGAAATCATCGTTATCCCTTTTGAAACACCCAGTGGAAATTTTGTTGTCGAGGCAAATCTGGGAGTTAGTAAATAAGAAAAGCGTGGGCTGCAGGAAGGAAATCTGCTTCTGTTATCATCATTTGTCACTCCCTGTCAGGCTGTTGGGCGGGTCTATTGCAAGACCCTTTCATTCCAAATTAAATGTATTCATATCTCCAGTATCAATTTTTTTTGAGATCCTTCAATTCTCAATTGAAAACACAAGCTCATGGTTTCGCGGCGCATAAATATCATTCTCTTGCCTGCGTGTCCTTTTTCATTGTACTGAAGAGTGTCTGCTTTATGGGAGTCGGAGTCGTTTCAGGAGTTTGCTAATTCCCTCATCCGTCTCGTCGAACCAGTTCCGGTAGGCGCTGGCCACAGCAAAGGAAGAGGTGTCACGGATATTGAGGCAGTAAAGCCTGTCAGCGTGAGCAGCGAGATTTTTAACTGTCTTCTGCAGGCCGGTCGGCACGGCTATTGTGAGAGAGGCCGGTTTGCGACGGCGTGCGTATTTAACCGCTGCAAGCATGGTATAACCGGAAGCGAGCCCGTCATCGACAATGATCACATTTTTGTCTGCAATATCAGGGAAGGGGCGACCTTCTTGAAAAAGCTCATTTCGCTTTTCAATGGAGGCAAAGGCTTTTCGTACCTGGCTTTCCACCTCCTCATCCGTGAGCTGCAGTGCGTCGAGCAGCCGTTGGTTGAATAAGCGGTCTCCGTCCAAGTTGATGGCGCCGAAACCCGCCTCCGTATTCCAGGGAATCTGCACTTTACGAACCAGCAGCAGATCAAGGGGCCACTGCAGGAATGGAAGCATGGCTGCGGCAACAGGCACTCCGCCCGAGGGGATGGCCAGGAGCAGGCCCGTGTCTCCAGCTTCCTTTGTGACCAAGGAGCCGAGCTGTCGTCCGGCATCCAGTCGGTCGGCAAAAACGAATTCTCGGTTGCGAAGCTCTTTGGACTCGATGATATTTTTCATGGCATCCTCCTCTACCTCCTGCCCGATTCACTCTTTTTTATTGTATTTTCTTCCCTATAAAATATTCTAAACAGTACAACTGATGTTTCAAAGGGGGGGAGATGCAATTATTTCGCTGTAGGGTCGCCGGTCATTTTATCCTGCACAACAGTGACTGGTTTACCATTCATGCCAGGATGACTACGATCACGGGTCCGACCGGCAGTGGCAAGAGCACACTGCTCAAGGCATTAGGTTCGCTCAACCCTCCCTTTTGTCATCCCGACCCAGCACCTTTTGCAGACTTCCCGCAATATGTCCGGTCCGGCAAACATACCCGCCGGGTAATTCCCGCCAAGAAGACCGCAGCTATCGGAGTTTTTATCTGTGATGATTTGCTGCGCAATACCCTGGCGGAGATTGACCCTGTTTTCATGAAAACGGATCGCATTGAGGTGGGGCGCAGGCTGGACAGCTCCAGGTGGATAACCTATGTGGAGATCTCTGCTTCCAGTCGCTGGAGCGAACTGGCTCCATATCTTGAGAAGATGCGCAGGATTGCAGATCCAACCGAAAACAGCCTGTTTGACGAATGGTGGCAGGAATGTGAAACGATTCAAGCCGCAGAGCGGATAAAGGGCAATCTTGCCGAACGTGCCAATAGATTTTTCGACGGGCTGACTGAACATGCGAGGGCTAAGAATAATCAAGATCTGCTGCAAAAGGTACGGTTTATCGTTAACCGCGAGGCCCGGTTCAAGAAGGCCAGAGAAATAACAGGAAATTCACTGCCTGTTCTCTTTTATCTTCATAAGGAGAATCTGCTGTCATCTGGGATTAATGTCGATCAGCCTGCTGGCAAAGTGCATGAGCCGCTGGAAAATCATTGGCAATGCGTGGATTTGTTTTTTCAAGAACTGTTGAGGAGCAACAGGGATTTGCTCAGGAAGGTGGTTGAAGGGACGATTCCTTTTAAAAACCAGGAAATTTCTCTCCATCAGCGCTGGATGTTAAGCTGCGCCGTGATCGCCTGTTATTTTACTGAAATAGCCGGCAGGCAACCCATTTTTCTTCTCGATGAGCCTGATGCTGGTCTGGGGCGAAAGGAAAAAAATGAACTGGAAAAAATGCTGCGTCATTTAAGCGAGTCCTTTCAGGTAATAGTCTGTACGTGTGATGAAAATTTTTTGACTGACAGCCGCAGGCGTTACCAGTTGCAGGAGAAGGGTGGAGAAGTTCGAGTTGTCAGGTTGAGGGAACAAAATCGATCTCCATGTCGAGGGTAACGGCTACTCAATTTAATGAGCCAGTCAGTTTTGGGGTTGATCTGTTTGCCCGGAACTGAAAGGGAAGAAGAGTTCAGATACGAAGCTGTTAGCAGCAAGAGCGTCTTTATTTTCAAAGAAAACAGCATGATGTTCTCCTTGTTTAAAACGCTCTTCCCGCTATATTCAGGCGTCCCATGGAATAGGTGGGGGTATGTTGCCAGCTTCGGGTTTAGCCGCAGTTGCAGCCGCCCGACCCGCAGCCACCGCCCTGACTTTCTGTGCCGCAACCGCAACTTGCTTGTTGCTCGGATCCGCATCCGCACCCTGCGGCGGATAACTGGGCGAGTTCATCCGAGGTTGGCTGCCGTACATCAACGACATTGATGTCGAAAAAAAGTTTTTTGCCGGCAAGGGGATGGTTCAGGTCAACTTTGACAACGTCGTTGTCATTTACTTCCATTACGTTGATCATAATCGGTCCCTGGGGGCCATGGGCCTGAAAAGTCATACCCGGTTCCACCTTTGCATCATCAGGAAACTGACTTCTGGGAATTTCCTGAAACATTTCCTCTCGAACTGTTCCATAAGCATCTTCCGGGTCGACAGTGATCTTGGTACGATCTCCCTTGGCGCTACCCATAAGTCCTTTTTCAAGACCTGGTATCATCTGGCCGCTTCCCATTATAAATCCGAGCGGTTCTCCCTCCGGTGACCGGTCTACTTCTTCTCCTGATTCAAGGGTTAGAATGTAGTCAATTGATACAAAAAGTTTATCTTCTATGTTCACGCTGATCCCTCCTGTGATGGTTTCATTGCTCAAGTAATAAGGCAAAAAATAATAAGGCAAAAAAAATCCCGATGAAGCCGGATGGTTTGGCTTCATCGGGTCCATTAATTTTTTAATCTAAGTCGTTGTGTCAAAAAATCAACCTCTTTACAGCATTTTTCAGGCAGGTGATAAATATTAATTTTTATCTTAATAAATAAAATAACTTGTAAATGGAGTATGAGTGCGGGTAAAAAAAGATATGGAAAGAACAATAAAGGTGCAAATATCTGACGCTGATAGCGGGGATGAGTTGCTTGATTTTCTGTCCCGTCGTTTTACATACAGGAGCAGGGATGAATGGCTTTGCCAACTCGACGAGGGGCGGTTTTTATTAAACAATGAAACCGAAAAGCTTCCCGGGAAGACTATAGAAAAAGGAGACCTTCTTGTTTATCTGGTGCCGCATTTTGAAGAACCGCCGGTGGATACGAATTTTTCCATACTTTATGAAGACGATGATTTGCTGGTTGTGGATAAACCTGGAAATCTGCCCTGTCATCCAGGGGGCAGGTATTTTAACCATACGCTCTGGGCCTTGTTAAAAAAAGAATGCAAGCTGGAAAATGCTTCTTTGATTAACCGTCTTGATAGAGAGACATCCGGGATCGTTCTGGTGGCAAAAAACAAAAAGGCGGCAAGATACTGTAATGAACAGTTCGCAGAACGTAAGGTTGAAAAACGATATATGGTCCTTGTGGAGGGTGACTTTTGTCATTCCGAACTCTCATGCGAGGGTTTTCTTGCTGTTGACCAGCAAAGCGTTATTCGAAAAAAGATGCGTTTTTTTTCAACACCTTGGAACGAAATAGATCGTGAAAATGTCCTACGCTGTAGCACTCTATTTCGGGGGTTCCGGTCTAATGGTGAGATCAGCCTTGTTGAGGCCCTGCCGGTTACAGGGCGTTACCATCAGATCAGGGCGACACTGAGGAGTATTGGATACCCTGTTGTTGGAGACAAAATTTACGGTGTGAATGACAATTTCTTTCTCCTTTTCACAGAAGACCGATTATCAAAAGCAGATTTTGCTCTTCTCCGTCTGGATCGTCAGGCTTTGCATGCCTCATATCTGCGTCTTTCTCATCCGTCGAGAATTGATGATAAAATTGAATTCTTTGCCCCGCTTCCTGTCGTTTTTCAGGAGTTGCTGGAAGGGAGTGAAGGTGTGGTGTGAAAAAAATTTACGATATATTGGAAATGCAAGATGCGGGAGCAAAACATTTGCAAACAAATTATTGGACACTTTTTTTAATCTACCGATAGCAGGCCACTGAGGCTTCTAGTGATAACGGTGTGTTTTTTGCGTCTAAGTTTTACTGCAAGTTAGGAGAGGAGGAGATTTTACCTTTATTTACTTTAAATATCAGCCTGTTTCCTGATGTCAGGCTGTGCTTTCACAACAGGGTGTGCTTATGAACGCTTTGGACAAGTTCAACATAAAAGAAAAAATGCTTTTCGGCTATCTGCCCGTTGTGCTTGTTATAGCAATGATTGCTATTTCTTCTCTGCAGAGTTTGAGTGATTTTGAACGAATAAACAGGGATATTGTGCAGTATGATACAGTCCTTGTCCAGGCTGCCGACGAAATGGTCGATAACCTTTTGGCCCAGGAAGCGTATGGTCGCCGTTATATAATTCTTGCCAGCCAAAAGATGCTTGATCTGTATAAGGAACGCGACAGTGCGTTCAATGCGCTTGTCGAACGGGTTCGGGCTTTGCCCTATAGTGAAAATATTCATATTGAGCAGATTGCATCACTCCATGATGAAATAAATGAACTTTACGCGGGAAAATTTTTTTCAGTGACCCACCAGACGGTCCTGCCGCAGGAGTATAACGACAAGAAGATTCAGGCCAGACTTGATGAAGCTGTAGAACTTATCCGTCATATGGGGGCAGTAGGACGCCTGAGCCAGCAGCAGAAAATGCAGACTGTCAGCACAATCGGCTCAAAGACATTCAGGACGACACTTCTTTTGTCCTGTATCGGTATACTCGTAAGTCTCGCTGTCGTCTCCCTTATCACGCGGACTCTTTCCCGGGCAATCAGCCAGCTGAAGCAGTCGGCTGAAATGGTTTCAGAAGGCAGATACGATTGTTCACTTCAGCTGCAGAACAAAGATGAGCTTGGTGAGCTTGCCAGGTCCTTTGGCAATATGACGCAGCGTCTGGCCTCTCTTGAGGAAATGCATCTTGATTCAAACCCCTTAACCAGACTTCCGGGAGGAACGGCCATTGAAAAGGTGCTCCAGGGACGTCTGGCTGCAGGGAAAAAAATAGCCTTTTGTATGCTTGATCTTGATAACTTTAAATCTTTTAATGATCGTTATGGCTATGCACAGGGCAATGAAATAATCAAGGCAACAGCGCAGTTGATAAAATCAACAGTTGACAGACATACTTCGAATGATAATTTTGTCGGGCATATAGGAGGCGATGATTTTGCAATTATTGTAACCCCCCTCGAATATGAACCAATATGCAAAACAATTGTGGAAGAATTTGATCGCATGGTTCTTGATTTCTACTCAGCAGATGATAAAGAAAAGGGATACATTGTCGGCAATACGCGTCAGGGCCTTGAGGTAAGATTCCCAATTATGACAATTTCAATTGCTGTTGTGGCAACGGATAATTTTTTAAAACAGATGAATTATATAGAAATTGGAGAAATGGCTGCAGAGTTGAAGGAGCATGCCAAATCCATTCCGGGCAGTGTTTATGTTGTGAACAGGAGAGGCAGAAGAGCTATGCAACGTGGTTTTAAACCTCAGCTTGTCGGTAAGAGGGCTATTTGATATGAAAGGTATGGCAACAACAGGTGGCCGGTTGGCTTTTTGCACCATGCTTGGAGTTGGAATGCTGCTGAGCGGCTGTGTGAGCAGCTACCAGTTTTTTCAGTATAACCGTGATATGGACTCGGATGAAATGAAGCAGCATATTTCCAGCCTTGAACAAGCAACTGCTGCCGACAATTCTGATAAGGCGAGTTCTTCAACATATCTTGCACTTGCCCTGCTTTATGCACACCGAGACAATCCTCAACCTGATTATGATCGAGCCTTGCAAATGCTTGAGCGATCAATCAGCCTTGATCCAAATGTGGCCAGGAACAATAATGTGCAGTCTTTCAGGTCGCTGCTTGGGGAAATAAAATCTTCCAAGGAAGAATGTCTCGCCTTAAAAGACGGATATAACCAGCTGACTGAAAAGTACGCAGGCTTGCAGCGCAATTCGGATTTGTTGAAGGAAAATGTGATAGATTTAACTTTGAATAATAAACAACTTGCCAAAGAAAAGGAGCTTCTTGTCGGGAAAAATCAGGAGCTTCAGGATATTATAGAACAGCTCAAACTCCTGGATATCCGTCTGGAGGAAAAAAGAAAAAATTTTTGATGGGTATTGTTTATTTCCCCTTCTTGATCAGCTATTGAGCGTTTTTTCATCACCCCCTGGGGTCATAAATAGGGGACAGTGGCAAAACTTTGAGCTGAAACCATAGCCATCAGTAGGGTTTCAGTTCAAAATGTTTTTTATGCGGGTCAATCTGCAGGTGATAATAGCGATTCTGTGGCATATAGATGTAAGGTACTTCCTGCTTCTGGCGAAAAACAAAATCTGAAAGAATCATTCGATTCACAGCCCGATGACCAACAACCATAATGTTTTCACTGTAGTTGTTTAGATAAAAAACCTTTTGCAGACCCCGGTGAATTCGTTTTTCCATGCTGACATACCCTTCACCCTGCGGATATACATAACCGTATTTGTTACGGTTTCTGGCTCCGGCCACCTCGGGCATCTGCTCCCGAATCTCCTGATACGTCATGCCTTCGCAGATACCGGCATGAATTTCGTTAAACTCGGTGAGGGCAATAATTGAGCAGTCTTCCTGCTTCTCGGCAATGGGGGCAGCGGTCTGCAGGGTTCTCTTGTGGTTGCTTGTAAAAATTATCGGGATGCGGACATTGGAAAAGTACTCAGCCAGCGCCCTGGCCTGTGCCAGCCCTTTTTCGGTCAGGTCTGAATCGCCGCCTATTCTGTCTTCCTGGTTGTAATAGGTTTCTCCATGGCGAACCAGGTACAGATTTTTAACAATACGCGTGGTGATAATATCCCTGATCCTGTCATAGTAGGGGACCCTGTCTAAAATATTGACCTGGAGAATACAACCCTCGAATGAATCCACCAGAATATGGTTGCGCTCATCATGAAGAGGCTCGTAAATACTTTCGTAATAGGAAATACGTTTAAAAAAACTGTCAAAGGCCTCGGAAGGAGAGAGATGTTTGAATTCCTTTAAAAGGGCCTTACGTTCCAGATAGGCTTCGTTGGCCTCTTCATCCACATTGACGCATTCTATATAAAAGATGGGAATGGCCTGAAAGGTTTTTTCGATGCGTTTCCGTCTTTCCCTGGTAACGTTGCCTGCATCGATTATAGCCACTTCACCTTCATTTTCCAGGTACTTGCGAGCATTTTCAAGATTTATTCTGGCAAATTCTTCTCTTGATGCAACGCCGTCTTTATTTTCCGGTGAAAAGAATTCTGGAGCGGAGGTGTTGCCTTTGCTGAGCTCTCGACGCAGGACGCCGTTATTAAAAATACGTACCTTGACTTCGTCAAATTCCAGAGTGCGGGCAATTTTACAGGCCATGGTTGATTTCCCGCGGGCAGGTAATCCCACCATGGCGATGACTAATTTATCCTTCATAAACCTGTTCCTTTGGGCTGTTCGTATTATCGGTTTCAGCCGCTGTAACCTTCGTCAACAGGAAGATTTTTTTCCCTGGATGCTGCGACAGCGAGTTCGTCACATCTCTCGTTCAGCGGGTTGCCTGCATGGCCCTTGACCCATTTGAAAGTGATGTCAATGTCTTGTGTCAAATCAAGCAGTTCAGCCCACAGGTCAGCATTCAGGGCAGGCTTTTTGTCGGACTTGATCCAACCTCTCTTTCGCCAGCTTTTTGCCCAGCCCTTGGTGATGCCGTTGACAACATAACTTGAGTCTGTGTAGAGGGTCACCGGTTTGTCTCGGTGTTCAAGGTCCCTGAGGGCGACTATGCATGCTGTCAGTTCCATGCGGTTGTTGGTGGTAAGTCTGAAACCGCCGGACATCTCTTTTCTTTCACCGTTAAGGATCTGAACGACTCCGTAGCCACCAGGACCGGGGTTGTAGCGTGCTCCTCCGTCGGTATAGATCAACACACTGTCTGTTGGGGGAGAAGTCTCATCTGCCGTGGATGGAGAGGGTTTTGGGGCCTTGGGAGTAAAAGAATAGTGTGGGTTTTCCAGCCAGGCTTCAGCCTCCTGCCTTGTGGCAAATCCCTTGTAAAGAGCACCTGGGAAGCCTTTGACCTGGTTGTGTGCCTGGGGCCAGTTGTCATATATTCCGGGTCTGTTGCCTTTGGCGATTGCATAGAAATTTTTTTTTGATGCCATGTTGCTCGTATGTATTGATATGAAAATTCAGAAAAATAAGTTTGTTTACAATTAGGTTCTCTCTGTGCTCTACATAGTTTATAGTCTTTGATTTGACAATGGAAAAGGAAAATTGTTCGGTCATCTGTTAGATTATTTGTGAGGTGCTTGGTGTGAAATTAGGCGTTAATTCAGTATGATGAAGGTAATATCTCAAGTTGTTTGTCTTGGTGCTGCGGCGTGGTAAATCAAGATCAGAAGCCCATGCTTCGTTATCTTATGGTTCTGACCATTGCCTCCATGGTCGGCTTGCAAAGCTGGATGATTCTGTTCAATAATTTTGCGGTTGAAGTGGTGGGAATTGACGGGCAGCAAATGGGAGCCCTGCAGTCTGTCCGCGAAATTCCTGGCTTTCTGGCTCTGCTTGCCGTGTATGTCATGCTTGTCATTCGCGAGCATCGCCTTTCGGCTCTGGCAATTGTTTTCCTGGGGGCCGGAACTGCTTTTACAGGATTATTCCCTTCATTTACCGGTCTTCTCTGTTCGACACTTATCATGAGTTTCGGATTTCATTATTACGAAACAACAAACCAGTCGTTGACCCTACAATATTTTGACAAGCAGACATCTCCTCTGGTATTCGGAAGGCTGAGAAGCCTCGGAGCAGCCTCAAATATCATGGCAGGTCTTCTTATTTTTCTGCTGGGCGCCGTGCTTGGTTACCGTACGATGTATCTTCTGATTGGAGGAATGGTGATGGTTGCCGGCTTTTGGGCATTCTTCCAGGATCCTACCCACAAGAATATCGTGCCCCAGCACCGGAAGATGATTTTCCGCAGGCGTTACTTTCTTTTTTATTTCCTCACCTTTATGGCCGGTGCCAGGCGTCAGATCTTTATTGCCTTTTCCGTTTTCCTGCTGGTCAAGATTTTTGAGTTTACCCTCTACGAGGTAACAGTCCTTTTTGTTGTGAACAATGTAATCAATTATTTTCTCAGTCCGTATATCGGCAAGGCTATTGTGCGCTTTGGCGAAAGACGTGTGCTCTCCGTGGAGTATGCCGGCCTTATTCTCGTCTTTCTCACCTATGCCTTCAGCGGTTCAAGGGCGGTCGTTGTGGTTATGTATATCCTGGACCATATTCTCTTTAATTTTGCCATCGCCATACGCACGTATTTTCAAAAGGTCGGCGACCCTCAGGATATTGCCCCGAGTATGGCTGTCGGATTTACCATAAACCATATTGCCGCCGTGATTATTCCTGTTCTGGGAGGACTGGCCTGGATGGTGGATTATAGGATCCCCTTTGTGGCTGGCGCCTTGTTCAGCCTCGTTTCGCTCATTGCCGTGCAGAGGATTCCTCGGAGCTTCAGCTCAAATCCATGATACGCGGCCTTTTTCACAAATAAATGTCAATCTGCGGCTCGTTACGTGCACGGCGGCGGTTGGGAATGAAGTCTTGCGCCACGCTGCAGTACTATTGTTGCCAGGGTGACAACGATGATTCCCGGGTAAATGATGAGCGGCGGCAGACCGTGGCCGAATGCCCAGTCAATGATGAGCACAAAGGCTGGATAGAAGTAGCTGTAGGCCATTACCCTGGTCGGTCCGAGGTGCATGGTGGATACAAAGGTGAGGTAAAAGGTGATTATTGTCGAAAAGATGGCAAGGTAGAAAATCCCGGCCCAGACCTCCATCTCGATTGCTGTCCAGGAAACGTCGGCAAGCCTTGGCAATGCAAGGAAGAAAAGCCAGACTACACCTGTTGCCAGTACCCAGAAGGTCATCACCGTCATTGGTTCCTCCCGGTGGAGTTTCTTTACCAGTGGCGGATAGGCTGCCATTAAAAAACAGCCTGTCAAAAAGATAAGATCACCCTGATTGACCTGGAGCTCAAGAAGGCGGTTGATGTCCCCTTGGAAGATAACCCAAAGAGCACCGAACATACCAAGCAGCAGTGCGGTCAGTCGATAGCGACCCAATCTTTCGTGGAGGAAGAGAGCGCTGTAAAGACCTGAGATGCCGGGAACAAGGGTAAAGATAACGCTGGTGTTCAGTGCTGACGTGAAGCGCAGGGAGGCAAACATGCACCAGAAAAAGCCCACCGTGGCGGCACTGATGGTGAAGTAGCCGCACAGTCGCCTCAATGGAGGTCGCGCTAAGCCATGTTTTGCTGCAACAATCGGGGCAAAAAGAACAGCAGCCAGGATGTACCTGACCAGAACAAGAACAACCGGATCCAGGCCATGGGTAATTGCTTTGCCCACGGTAAATGAGGTCGAGACGATAAGTGTGGAGAGCAGCATGAGGCAGTGCACTCCCCAGATGGGCAGGCTTTTTTTCATGGTTTAATCCCGGCAGAATACCCACTCTTTGCTGCTGGATAATTCTTCCCTGAATGTGTAGCCTTTCTTATTGAAACTTTTGAGTTTCTCAACCTCTGATATCTTGTTTTTAATAACATAATCAGTCATTAGTCCCCGGGCTCGTTTGGCAAAAAGGCCGATCACCTTGTACTGGCTGTTTTTGTTTTCCTTAAAGGCAATGGTAATAATTTCGGCCTGCAGTCGTTTGGGCTGGATGGCTTTGTAATATTCGTTTGAAGCCAGATTGACAAGTACGGGGCCTGCCTCGCCTGCAAAGTCATTGTTCAGGAGATCCGTTACTTTGTTTCCCCAGAATTCGTAGAGATTTTTGCCTCGGTCACTCACAAGTTTTGTCCCCATTTCAAGGCGATAGGGTTGAATGAGGTCAAGGGGTTTCAGAATACCGTACAGGCCGGAGAGGATGCGCACATGCCCCTGGCAGAATTGCAGGTCTTCATCAGTATAATTATCCGAATCAATACCGTTATAGACGTCTCCTTTAAAGGCAAAGATGGCCTGTCTTGCGTTTTCCTGGGTAAAGGGGAGAGCAAAATTCTGATAGCGCTGTCGGTTAAGAGATGAGAGTTTTTCGCTGATTTTCATGAGTGTGGAGAGTTCATCTTGAGTCAGCTCTTTCAGGCGGTCGATTAAGCTGCGGCTTTCATCAAGAAGAGCAGGAAGGGAATAATCTTCATACTGTCTGCATTCAAAATCCTGGGTTTTGGAAGGGGAGAGAATCAGCAGCATATCAGTCTTCTCCTTGATACAGCTCATCCCCTGGTACGGGAATTTTGTCCGTGCAGGGCACGCCACCCTGGCACAGTCCGCAAGCATATGTGTCGAGTCCGTAGTTGTCTTTAATATATGTATTCATGGTTTTCTCTGTGTACTGCATGCACCTCTTTTTGTCATGACCCTTTTTGCTGAGGGCATTTACCGGACAGCGGGGAATGCATGCCCTGCATGTATTGTGGGTAAAATGCAGACAATATTCATGGTGGTTAGTGTATGGGCTTGGCAAAGGCTTTTTCTCCTGTCGCTAGACCCCGAGTTTGTTTTCCGGGGATGTATCGGCAAAATCGGAAATAACCTTTTTTATCATTCTGCCTGGTTACGCACACTTTCTCTCATGGTCTTTTGTCAGCCAGGGATCGATTTCCTGTAAAAAAAGGGGGGCAAGATTTTATTGTCGGCAGCTTTACTATTTAAATATTTTCTTTTTACGTCAAGATACCATATCATCTAATTTGAGCACACAAGGTTTATTCATACTGAAAAAATGACAAATTGAGGAGGGAGATTGATGAACTCAGAGATAATTTTTTTACCCTTGCAGATAAAAAATTTCACCTTTCGCAATCGTCTCGGCGTGGCCCCCATGACCAGGATGTCGGCAGGACCGGAAAGTATTCCACGCCAGGATGTTCTCGACTTTTTGGTCCGCAGGGCTGAAAAAGGTGCCTCGGTTGTTTTTACCGAGGCCATTGTCACTGATTATGAAAGCAGTCAGGGCTATCCGGGGCAGGCAAGAATGACAACCCAGCGGCAGATCGATGCCTGGCATCCGGTGGTAAAAAAAATCCGCGATCATGGGGCGGTTTCAATCATGCAGATGTTTCATTGCGGACGTATGGCCTGGCCCGAGGTAAACCCTGCCAACCGCTCTATTGCGCCAAGTACAATCTCTCCCAGTCAGCAGAATCCTTTAACCCAGGCACCATACCCCGTGCCCGAAGAGATGAGTCAGTTTGATATTGACCATGTTATCAACGGATTTGTTGAAACCGCCAAAGGAGCTATTACTGCCGGCTTTGACGGCGTCGAGATTCATGGGGCGCATGGCTATCTCATTAACCAGTTTCTTTCAGCATATTCAAACAAGCGCAACGATGCTTACGGAGGTTCGGTGGAGAAGCGCTTTCATTTTGCCCGTGAAGTGATTCAGGCAGTCAAGGCAGAAGTCCCTGCGGACCGCCTCCTGACATTCCGTATTTCCAACTGGGGCGTTGCTGATATGGATGTCTCGCTTTTTGAAACGAAAGAGGAGTGGCAACAGATTATCAAGATGATTGCCGAGGAGGGTGTTGATATTATTTCCGTCTCCACCTATGATTTTAAGGCTGACGCCTTTGGTGCAGGCAAGAATATGGCCCAGCTCACCCGTGAAGTTACCGATCTGCCCATAATGATCTGTGGAAAAATTCATGATAGAAAAAGCGCTGAACAGGCTCTGCAGCATGCCGATATCGCCTTGAGCGGCAAATCCACACTCCTGAATCCAGATTGGGTTGAGGATGTACGACAGGGCAAAGAGTCGCCTCTTCATGCTTCTGAAGAGGCCAATGTTGCTTACACGAATGAACCCCTTCCGTGATTGTCAGGCAAGGAGAGTCATGAAGGGAATAAGGAAGGGATGGTGCGGGACAAGCCAATGGGGTGAATTGGTTTGTTTTCTTTAGGCTGTAGGCAGGTAGCAGAACACCGTTGGCCGTCAGACTGTTTTTTCTGTGCCGTTGCGATTCCGTTAAAAAATGTCAATTTCGGAATCCTGCTGCAACAGGCTTTCAACATAGACCCATTTCTTGCGCAAGGTAAAGCGGGACGGGCCTCGATCTTCCTTTTCATGAAATTCTTTTCTGCCTATTCTGATACGCGTGTTGCCATGATATGTTTTTGCGACAATAATCTGCATTTTGCTCAGATCCGCATGGAGTTCTTTTCTGAGTGGAGCCAAGTCTTCCATCACTTCTTGCTTTTCCTTGATGGTTGCGCTCAGTTTTTCAAGCAGATCGATGAAAAGTCTTTTCTGATCAGGCCTGGCGCTTTCAAGGAGTTCGCTTATTTCGCCTCTGTCTACGGTTTTTACGTTCAACGTGCGCATTATTTTGGTGGTGTCTGCATCACACTGATTGCGGCTTTCTTTCAGTTTTTTGAGTTTGGCCAGCTTGTCGGGAGTAGGCTCAAGAATAAGCGTGGTCGGTACAAAGGATGGGGAGCCGCATACGGAAAGCCTTATGGCGCTAGAAGAGCAGATCACGCCACCGACAACAGATCCACCCCGTTCTCCTTTGCCGGGGCCGACAATGATTTTTCCCACCGCCTTGACCGCAGCGTAATAAATATACTGGGAGACATGCAGGTCACCTTTAACGACAATTTTAGCAGATTGAATGAAGTCCGTTTTTACGAGTTGACCTGTACCGCTTGATTCTTTTCCCGCCTCAATGAAATCTGCTTTCATGTCACCGAGTACGGTGATTTCGGTGGTATCTCCAATAATTCCTCCTTTTACCTCAAGATTGCCGTTTATCCTGACTTTTGCACCTGGCTCAATATTACCTCCAACAAAAACATTGCCATTAGCATGAACAGAAAAATCAGAACAGATATTGCCTGAGATTTGCAGATCGCAGTCAACATTTATATTGCCGGTGGAAAAATCAACATTGCCGCTTACTTTGTACTGTGGATCAATTGATATTTTCCCATCTCTGAAACGGATAAGACCATCGCATTCCGCATAGAAAAGAATGGTTCCGTCTTCTTTTTCGTCACTCCGGATGTTGCTTTTGCCTTCAACTTTAAGGCCCTGTCCTGCTTCCGTTTCAATAACTTCCCCTATAAGGGTGTAGCCCTGGATCCCTTCTCCGGGAGGGTGCTTGGTGGCAACGAGGTCGCCCTCTGACACTGTTTGGACCAGGTTCAGTTCCCGAAAATCAATGGAACCGTCTTCACGGACTTTACCGCTTTGTTTGGTAAGGTCGACGACAAACTCAAGGTGCGCATCTTCACCTTTAACAGGCTGTCGGCCCTTGGCAATGACATTCCAGCATGCCACATCACCATGGGCAAGAGACTTGCAGAATTTTTCCAGGGGTGCCTGTTTGATTCCTCTAGTAACACCTGCATTTTTGAGTAATTCGACAATATCCTTAAAAGACGGCATACGAACCGGTTCATATTGTGGCAGGAAAATATACCAGGCGATCATAGCGTCTTTGGAGAGGATAATCGGAGAAAGAATGGAAACAGTTTTCTCGACAATAGTGATGTAGCCATAGACTGTTGCCTGAAAGGAACTCATGTCCTCTGTCAGCCGGACATTCTGGCCGGCAATAAGGCTTTTGAATTCCGGGGGCGCTATGTCGCGTCCGTAAATGTCGCGTCCAACCTGAACATTGATAGGTTCCTGGCGTTTTGCAATTATTTCGCCCTTGCCGATCGCTTTAACAAGAATTCCGGGAAAAACACCAGGAGGGCTTTCATTGCTCAGAAACGAGTTGAGCTCCATAAAGGAGATGGACTCGTCCTCAAGTTTTATGGTGTCATCATCCGTAAGCCTGGCCGATGTTCCTTTGCCAAACATGACATAATCGACACCGCCAGGTTTTCCCGGCACGCGGCCCTGGGCAATGAGCAGTCTGCCTGACCAGTCGTCCTCCGCAAGTGATGCGATTATCTTTTTGCCTTTTTCTTCCCAGGGAAGGCAGTTAATACCTTGTTTCTGCAGGAGGGAATTGAGTTCTTCAAAAGAAATCTGTTTTTTGAGGGCGGAGCGTTTGACACCGACCAGGTATGCTTCCAGGAAGTCATAACTGATTTCAACGGAAGCCGTTCCCCATTCAGCCTCAAAACAGCGTAAACCACTGGGAAAGGGGTCTTTTTTAAGAGAGATGTCCTCTGATTGCTCTGGCATAGTTGTCACTTAATGAGGATCGTTTCGCCCTAAACCAAGCAAAATGTCATCAAGGGTTTCGTCCCATTCATGAAGGTGCTTTCTCGGCTCAATCATGGCATCACTGACGGCAATGGCTGAATGCACCATAAATTGCTGCATTATCTTAATTTCTTTCGGAGAAAAAAGACTCTCCTCTCTGAATATTTCCATAACGCCCAAGCATTGATCGCTTTTCAGAATGGGAATGATGGCAAAGGTGGCGAACTCCTTAAGGGCGGTGTGGACTGTTTTTGAGGCAAAAACATCATTCATGAGGTGACTTTGGTCTGTTCTGAGTGTTGTTTCCCCAATAGTAGCCCGTGCTTGTAAATTATCCTCATTGTCGGGAAGATAAATGCAAGCCCAATCAGCATCGAGCACATCACAGACAACTTCCAGAATTGTATGCAGGCTGTTTTCAAGATTATGGATTGTCAGCAGGTGATTAAGAATACGATCCCGACCTTCAAGTTCCTTCACTTTCTTCCGTAATTCTTCAGTCAAGGCCAGGTTAGACTGATATGCCTCGTCAAGGGCCTGAGTGCGTTCCCTGATCTTGTAATCGAGATTCTTATTGAGAAGTTCAAGCTTTTCATTTTCCAGGAAAACGATATCATTAAGGCGCTCATTCTCCTGAATGAGTTTGTAATGATCCACCGCTTTTTTGACCGTATCGATCAGGTCAATGTCATTCCAGGGTTTTACAATATAACGGCACAGGACTTTGCTGTTTATTGCCTCCAGAGCACTTTCGCTGTCCGTTGCATCAAGAAGCATGAGGCGCATGGTTTTGGGGCTGAGGGCCTTGACCTTGCGCAGAAATTCAGAAGCGCTCATGTCGAGTAAAAGTGAATCTGTGAGAATCACAGCAGGTTGTTCTCCCTGTTTCAGTCTCTCCAAGGCGTTTGAGCCATTACTTGATGCTATTGTCTGAAAAGATTCCTGCTGCAATAGCTGCTCCAGAGTGTTCAGGATTTTAGGGTCGTTGTTGACAAATAGGATTATATCAGACATGGATATTTCTCTCTTGTTGTGTCCTTGGGGTATATTGAACATCCCTTTACTGCAATGGTATCCATTTCACCATGACCGGTGCGCATCGTCAATCGACTGTTAGCCTGGTTATTGCCAAATGGGTACATCTCATTTTCCGAATTTTTACCCTCAGAGTCAACCTGTAAAGCAAAAAAGCCCGCATCCAGAAAAACTGGAAACGGGCTTTTATTCTCTTTTAGTGGGTAATTAACGGCTTAAAAGGTATGGCACCTGTTGCAGGAATAATTTCTCGAAACAACGTGTTTTTTGTGTATCTTCTGAATGCTGCCTGTTTTTGAACCGTGGCAGTCGTTGCAGAGATCGCTTTGCGGCTTTTTGAGCGGCGCTCCCATTCCATGGCATGATGTACAATCAAAACCTTCTCCCCGTACATGTCTGTTGTGCATGCTCACCCGGTTTTCGCTCTTTTGTTCGTGGCAGACAGCACAGAGGTTGGTGGAACTGTTTCTGAAATCGTGGTAGCCAAGTTCGCCAAAAGGCATTCTTGTGTCCGTTGAAAGTCCGCTGCTGCCGCTATGGCAGTCGCTGCAGGTGAGTGCGTTGCTGCCTGGTTCAATTCCGTGGTTCAGCAGTTGGTAAGTGTCGGTCATAACCCATTCAACGGGTTCATCGGCAGCATAACCCATTTGAACGAGTCCGTTTGCCAGGGCTTCATTGACACTACCCGTGCCGGCAAGATAGACCAAGGTGTCAAGGGCAACGAGGACATCGTCATTAACCGTCTTGGGCTGGGTAGCGGTCTTGTATTTAAAGGGATAAATCTTTGTAGTCGGATCATCAAGGTCAAAATCACCCAGAGGCCGTGAAGTCGGATACGTGCCAAGCGTAGCATCATAGGTGCGGGATGCGTCATCGCCGAGCAGATAGTTGTCGCTTAGCCTGTTCCACCATTTGTATTCAGGAATGAGGTTGGCTGCTTTTTCAGTATGGGGATGGCCGGGGCAGGGGGTTGCCTCGTCACATGTCGCAGCATCGGTGCCGTCATGATGGGTCAACCAGTCCCTGTGCGTCTCGGTTGCAACCTTGGCATAAGAAGGAATATGGCATACCTGGCAGGAGATTTTCCCGCGACTTACGTGTCTGTCTATTGTTGCATCTGCATGTCCGCTGGTTGCCATCGATGTATGACAGCTGGTACATGAAATTTCCGCCCCTCGAGTCAAATCGTCAGTGGGCCGCAGGTCAGATCCTTTGCCTATTACCTTGTGATCCTGGAATACATGGCAATCCTGGCAGCGGAGATCGGCGCCGACCGTATTCATATGAACATCAAACTCGGGATCTGAGTTTGTGATGGTTGCCATGGACAAATCACCGCGTTTTACACCGTCACCGCCGCCGGCATTGGCATGGCACTTCAGACAGTTGGCCCGGGTTGGCATATTTATGCTTCTGACCATACTGTCTGTCGGATTTGCAACACCCAGAGAACCGTCGGCAAGCCTGGTTCGCGACATGGCGTATTCTTCATTATGGCAGGCCAGACAATCAATGTTGGCAAGATCAGCCGTCGGATTGTCCGGACGCAGTCCTCGGCCAACATGACATTTTCCGCAAACAGGCCAATTACCTTCAATATTAATGCAGTAGCTGTTAATGGCATTAAAGAGTTTTCCCTGTTTTTTGTTTATGCCGTTAACCATGTCCGGGGCCTCACCCTGCCATTGATAGTGGGTGGAGCCGAACATACTGTTTGCCTCATATGTATGGCAGTTCAGACAATTTGACGGATAGTCCTGATAGCGGAGAGAAGCGTGCGGACCGCTGTCGCATGACAGGTCGGCGCCGGAGCAGTCCTGGTCGATATTGTCCCCGCAAATCTCTATCGCTCCCGGGTAGATAGCTGCATTAGCGTCATCACAATCACCGTTTGCGGCGTAATAACCGTCTCCGTCGCTGTCAACTGAACAGTCTTTCCTGCCCCATTCACTCCGTAACAGGCCAAAGTCCATAAGGTCTACAATGCCATCACCGTTAATGTCTGCCGTGCATGGTGTTGTGTCGCTGCAGTCAGAACGGCCATAATCAGCACGCAGCACTCCAAAGTCAAGAATATTTACAGCTCCGTCGCTGTTTAAGTCGCTTTCGCAGAGAGATTGGGCCTGAATTTGAGTGGGGGTTCCCAAAACAGTAACAAGTAAAAGACAAAATAATGAGATGCATGGGGCCTGAATTTTGGGTGCTGTGTGCATATTCATTTCTCCAGTTTCGAATTATGGTGCCGGATATCAGTAATGATCCGGATAAAATTAGGGGGGATTACCTGTAAAAGGCCTGGTTTAAACAGTTGTTCTATTTTCAATTAAAAGAGTTCGACGCGCGCAGAAAGCAAACTTGTAAATTTTCGTTTATAAGTTTGCTTTCTGCAAAGTGCGTGCCAAAGTGTCCTTGTGGGGCTATGTGCCTGTTTGTAGGAGTGTTTTTTTTAGGAGAGGGAGAAGCTGCAGGAGAGAAAAGTGAAAGTTTTAATATTTTTACTTTAAAGCAGTTAAAATATTATAGGTAATCATTCCTATTCTTAATTTTGCCCTGTAAAAACGACGCATTACATCTTGTCTGTAAAAAGAGACATTCCTGTGAAAATTTATACAAAGCTGCCGACTTGTAGGAAAAAACAACCTGTTATTAGATAGTTAAATAGGTGTAGATGGTTATTCACAGTCAGTTTTTGGACTCAAAAGATAAACAAATCTGAGAAAGGACTATTTTTTCTTTTTGATTCCAATGTGCTCGATGGACATGCAGGCCTGGAGGCTGAAGTATTTGAAACTATCAAAGCTCATCTCATCCAGGGGGCGTCCACTTGGCTGCCGGTCTCCGTAAAAAAGGCCGATGGCATGGTTGTGGGTAATGATGGGTGAGATGAAAAATTCATTTACACATAATATTCTTGCCACTTCTTCTTTTAATGATTCGTTGTATCTGACGTTTTGCGGAAACTTTTTTATCCACAGGGTTTTTTCCTGATCAAAAGCTTCGGCAAAGGGGTTTTGCCTTCTTGGCTCCAGAGAAAGAATATAATTTCTTGGTAGTTTTTTCAGATTTTCGCCAATGGTATAGATGTTTCTGATTTGATTATTTTTTTCATCAAGCAGAAATAATATGGCTCTATCCATTCCAACCCCGCGATGAATACCTTCAAGAACAGCCTCCAGAATAAGATTAAGATCAGGATTTGATTCCAGTATTGATGAAAGTTCATGGAGAATTTTGAGTTGAAGCAAAGGGTTCGGTTCAGGATAGGGGCTTAACGAGTCTTCAGGTGTATCGAGGTTTTTATCATTTTCCTGAGGATGTTGGCCTGGGAGCAGTATACATTCAGCTGCTCCACCAACACCAAAATCAACAGCAATTTTTACGGCGGTTTCGGTGTTCTTGTAGGTTGATTCCATAACAAGAGCTTCATGTATTCCCATATGTTTGGCCAGTTTTTTAAAGGTGACGTCTGCCTCTTTTTTGTCCCATCCTCCTTCTGAAATCAAGGCCAGTTCATGGCTTATATGAAGAGTGCGTGATTTTGGTGTATCTTTTTTTTCATCTGTCAAAGCATTGTAAAGCAGGTCACTTAAGTTCCAGTTTTTGGTTAGTTGAGCGGTAAGTTCTGAAAAGGTAAAGCCCAGAATTTTACGCTGTACTTCCGGCTTGGAAATATCTTCGCTCTGTCCGGCGGCAAGAAGTTTTTCCGCATCTTCATCGGCTAGAAACCAGAAGGCAATTTCTCCAAGATGATAGAGGAGAGCTGCGATAAAAAATTCTTCCTCCGGTTTATCCCCCCGTTTTCTGGCAATACTGTCTGCCTGAACTGCAGCATGGAGAGAGCGGGCAAAGAGCCTGGAAATGATGCCGCGGGTCTTTTTGTTGCTCAAGGCGTCATCAATTATGGACAGAGAGAGAATAAGGTCATGGACAAAGTTGAAACCTAAAAGCACAACAGCCCGGCTGATGGTATTGACCGATACCTGTGAAGGATTATAAAGACTACTGTTGGCAAGTTTCAGGATTTTAGCTGTGAGGGAACTGTCCTTCAGGATGATATTGGCCAACTCACTTGCCGACAGGCTATTCTCTGGAGACATCTGTTGAATTGTTTTCACTGTATGCCCGAAGATGGGAAGGTCCTCTTCGTTGATTCGTTCTATCCAAGCTTTTAATTTTTTACTCATCTATGCCACTTTATTGTTTTTTATAAAAATCTCAAAAAAAAATGAGTTAGATCCCTATGCCAAAAGTCGAAACAGAAGTCGTTTCCCACAGGGTGGAGTTACGACAGGACCATGAAGAAGGCAAAGTGAAAAGTTGTCTTCTTCGTATTCTTCATGATTAATCTCATGGTGTTTTCGTGAATTATGCTTATAAACAATTCTCAGTTAAAAATTACTACTTTCCTGTTGCCAATTTACCAATACTGGATTCCCGCCTCTGCGGGAATGACATAACCAAGCCCGCCGTCACTCCCGCGGAGGCGGGAGTCTAGGGGGTGGCTACTGAGAATTGTATAGAGGCAAATCGTGAATTGATAATTGAAAGAATAACTATATCTTGTTTTCTTCTAACTTAAAATAACAAAATCAGACGAGAAGGCATGATTTTTTTGGTAACGATTAAATGGTGTTAGCTTGCTGAAAAAAAGAAATGTGAAACATTTTATCATGCTCAGGGAATGCGTTTTATACGCACTCCCTGAAATTGAGTGGATTAACAATCTAAGATGTTTGAACCTGATAAAATACTATTTTAACGATTTTATCAAATAGCTCGCCCAGTCTGTGTAGGTTTGAGGAGCTAATGTTCGATCCATTTTTCAAGTTTTCGGATTTCGTCACCTGTCAGGTTGATGGTCAGTGGTCCACGATCACCTTCAAGCAGTGACATGGATTTTTCAAAAAGCGTATGGTAATTGCCAAACCCGTGGGCAAAGCCTGAAGATTCCACATCGGAATAGGCAACAGCCGCCTTGAAGTCACTGATTGCATCATTTTCAAGTCCAAGTTCACTCTTGACCAGTCCTCTTGCCAGAAAAGATGCCCCCCTTTCATGGTTAAGAAAGATGGCATGGTCTAAATCTTCCAGAGCCCGTCTATATTCCCCCTTATCCATTAAAGAAATAGCGCGGTAATAATAGCCGCGTTCATTGTCGGGATCCAAGGCGATAACAGCGCTGAAATCGTCAATTGCCCTGTCAAACTCGCCCATTCTAACATAAGACACTCCACGGCTCAGATAGCTACGAATCGGATCATATCCTTCGTCGTGTGCCTTGGTAAAAGAAGTGATACTCTCTTTAACGCGCCCTTCGATAAAAGAATTCTGTCCTATACGAAAAAGTTCTGTTGTTGTCATATTCTCCCTCCTTCCCTTTTATAAAAACTCAGCTCAAGGGATATCAGAATTTAATGAATGCGTGAAAAAAATCTTAAAACCGTACAGGCGCCAACGTAATATCCACAAATTCTCCGTGTGCCATTGGTGACTTTTCGTTTTTTTCGGGACAGTCACATATAATTCAGAGAATTGTTTGTGGTTTGCCTGTCAGTTTTCTATATTAAAAAATAAGAACTCTTTTCGAAATTTCATCTTTTAATTATGTAATTTTTTTCTTAAGTGTTGGTGCGTTTTGTTTTGTTGTTTCTTTCTTGTTTGTAAATTTGTAGGCCACACTATGTGGTGCCGTAATACATTACAAAGAACTGGGGTTTGATGTTCTTTCCCGGGCTAAATTATTTCCATCGATAAGGAGAAATTATGAGAAATCCAATTCTTTTCATGATTACCATAACCGCGTTGTTTCATTTAGTGTTTGCCTCCCAGGGGCTGAGCAAATCATACAGGTGGGTTGATGAAAAGGGGAATATACGTGTTACTGATTATCCTCCGCCATCGGCTGCCAGTAGCGGGAATGACAGTAAAAGAGGGAATGTAACCAGAAAGAGTGCTGCGGCGCGGCAGCAGGTGGAGCTGTATGTCACCAGCTGGTGTCCTTACTGTAGAAAGGCGGAAGATTTTTTTCGCTCCAAAGGAATTCCATTTAAATCTTATGATATTGAAAAGGATAAAAGTGCCGCTGCACGCAAAAAGAAGCTTGATAAAGAAGGAGGTGTGCCTTTTGCCGTGATAAACGGCTATTCCATTCATGGTTTCAACCCGGAAGGCTATATGCAGGCTCTTAACAGATAAATCCCATTTTGGGGCAGTTTCAACTCTGTTTCAAGGGAGGTCAGGGGCGTTGTCTACCTATTTTGCAACCGTCCTTGAAACATGGCATTTACCTTTAGCAGGCTGTTGAAAAATGTAGCGAGCGTAGCGGAGACAAGGAAAAATGAGGCGAAAAAGCACAGTTTACATGGAGTAAATGAGCATTTTGAGCCGAATTTTGACGCAGTATCAGCAAGCGCAGTAGTTTTTCAACAGCCTGTTAGGTGATGAGGATGCCCAAATAGAGTGAGTTGCCCTTACAATACCAATTTTCCAGCACACCGGACACGATGAGTTTGAAGAAAAATCAATAGAAAGTTTATTCAATAATGGAGTTTTTCGTGTCCTCCTTTTTTTGTTTCATGTTTCCCGCCGTCACCCTGTTTTCCCTTGAAAGGTGATAACCGCAGTAGAACAACGTTCATTATATTTCAAAAGTTTTTTCAAAACGCTGGAACCATATTTTCTTCAAAAAGGTCAAAATAAATAATACTTTGCTTGATTATCTGTAGAGAAATATCGATAATTAATAATGAAAATTGTAGTACCCGTTTAAGCAACTGTAAAAAGCGAGAGATTGTCACAGAAAGTAGAAAAAATGAATGTCTTTGGGGTAACTCGGATCAAACTTCAAGGCTCCTCTTACAAAACAAATTCAGTTGGGAGAGAATAATGGCTCAAAAGGCAAATATGCTGTTGCAACACATGACTGCTGTCAAGAAAGGGGAACGGTTTTTTGAGAATGCATTTCAGTCAGTAGCCCGGATGATACTCGATGCGGATATTGAAAAAGTTGTCGTTAATGGCAAGACAACCTATGACTTTAAAATATTTCGCGGCGACAAAAAACACGTTGTCGGAATGTACGATGAAATAAACAGTTTCGTCTCCTATGTAAAGGATGCTGCCGAGGGCGGGTCTTCCAAGGAAATGGCCTATGTTTTGGTCGGTGAACCTGGAAACGGCAAGACTTTTTTCGTCGATTATCTCTGTGCCCAGTATCGTCATTTTCTGTCCCAGGAAAAGAATCGGCGCTATACATTCAAATTCAATGGCCTTGATCAGCTCGGCACCTATGGCCGTATCACCTCCATCGAGTCTCAGACCTATGAGGATCCCATGATCCTTGCCATGAACCTTTTTGAAAACATTGATGACAACAAGGAGTATCTCGCCCGCAAAGGACGTTTCACTGATGCGGAGATTGATCAGCTCTACGAAAACTACCGTCCCCTTGGCGCCTGCAGCGGCTATATCTTGAATGATCTCCGAAATCATACAGGTGACAAAATTGATGATCTCTTAAAAAACATCGATATTGTTCCCGTTCCTCTCAACGAGAGTCTTGGAACCGTTACCGGTAAGTATCCGGCCAAGGATAAAATTACCTCTTCTGCTGTGGATCTTCTTGGTGAAGAGTCGATTCAGCGCCTGCTGCATATCACTGATACGAACAATCCCTATCGTTTTGATCTTCGGCGGGGGGCTTTGGCCCGGGTAGGCGGGGGAGGCATCCATTTCAGTGATGAGCTCTACAAAAATAAAAAGGACCTGGTACAGGTCTATCTGGGCGTAATCCAGAACCGTACCATTGAAATTGACGGCTATCGCTGGCCCATTGACACCCTGATTATTGCCACCAGCAACAACTCGGAATTCAATCGTTTCCTTGAGGAAAAGGAAGAGGCTCCTATAGTTGACCGTTGCCGAATCTGTTACGTCTCCCACAATACCGACTACCACCTGCAGGATGAACTGACAGCCTATGCCGTGGGAAGTGGGGCAAAAACAACCCTGACCCGCGAGGCTATGCACAAAGATCCGAACCTCAACTACGCCTCATCCGTGACGGTTGTTTTAAGCCGTCTGCCCCGCTCCGAGAAACTGACTCCTATCGAAACTATGAAACTTGCTGCCGGAGAAGTGGCTGGCGAGAAAAGCATTAAAACCCTATCCGAAGTCATTGACACCTTAAATCAGAACCCTGATATCACCAAACGCTTCGGTCAGAAAGGACTGGGGCAGAGGAATTTGGGGCGTGCCGTGCAGCTTATGCTGGAGAGCTCCGAGACCAATGAGGGAAAATGCATGTTCGCCTACGACGTGTTCAAGGCCTTTGAACGAATTGTTCTCGATTATGTTTCAGAGGCAAATGATCGCGCCAAATACCTGGAAGACCTTAAAATTGCCAAGGGACTGTACCGTGAACGCATTATGACGGAAATGTTTAACGCCTACATGGATGAGCCCCTGGCCATTCGTAAGGATGTCATGAATTACGTCAACATGATTATCGGCATTGATGCCGAAAATCTCGGGTCGGATAAGATGTGGAAGTATAAAGACCCCCAGACAGGGGAACTCAAGGCCATGAAGATTGATTTGCGTTTTATACAAAGTGTTGAAGAGCGTATGGGGTTAAAGACCTCTGAACAGCATGAGTCTTTCCGAACCTCTATCCGGAAAATTTACGGGCAGAAAATTTCCGTAAACCCTGAATATGATTTCATGGATAATCTGGAGCTGGTTAAAGCGGTGACCGATGTCCGCCTTAAATCCGATATCGCCGGAGCCGGCAGCCTGATCGGCGCCCTGGCAAATCGCACCAACGAAGAAAATCAGAAACTTTATGATCGCATGATTGACACCATGCTGAACAAATTGAACTACTGCCAAACCTGCGCCCAGAAAACCATTGAGTATTTCTGCACCCAGGAGGATGAAAGCTGAAATGGATAAAAAGCTACGCGCCCTTTATCAGCACCTGAAGGAACGGGGACTCAGTGAGGAGCAGGAACGTATTATTCTTTTTGAACTTGAGCACAAAAGTTCCCATGCTGCTGATGGGAAGAGCAGAGGAACAGGGGAGGGGGTCAGTTCCGCTCAAACAATCTATGAGCATAATGACTTTGAGCTCCTGCAGGCCGTCACTGCTCTGAAGGCACCTTACGTTTCCCGGATTCGATCCCTTGATGAACTTCTGGAGCGTGACCATCAGCGTGAAGATGATGGATTTCCCCGGAAAATTAGGGTAGGTCGCATGATCAAGCCGGGTAAGGACAGCCAGGACAAGGTCGTCGTTGTGCCCACCACCACGGAAGAGAAACTCATGCATGACCCGTCTTTCAAGCCTCCCGAGGAAGATGAGTCCGCAGGAGGCTCCGGTGACGGTGATGAAGGTGAAGTTATCGGAGAGCAGCCTGTGCAGGAGCAGGAGGGAGGAGAAGGCAGCGGGCCGGGTCAGGGAGAAGGTGGCGCCCATGAAGTGGAATCGAGCGCCTATGACCTTGGCAAAATCCTGACTGAACAGTTTGAGCTTCCCAACCTGCAGGAAAAGGGTAAAAAACGATCACTGACCCGATACACCTACGACCTTACGGACCAGAACCGAGGTTTTGGCCAGGTTCTTGATAAAAAGGCGACACTCAGACGAATTCTGAAAACCAATATCAGTCTAGGCAATGTTGCGGACGCTGATTCCGTTGACCCGGCAAATTTTCTTATCGCTCCCAATGATCGTATTTACCGGATTCTGTCCAAGGAAAAGGATTTTGAATCCCAGGCCATGGTTTTTTTCCTGCGTGACTATTCCGGCTCCATGGACGGCAAACCTACCGAGCTTGTCGTCAGTCAACATGTTCTCATCTACAGCTGGCTGCTGTACCAGTATGAGAAACAGGTGGAAACCCGCTTTATTCTGCATGATACGGAGGCAAAAGAGGTTGATGATTTCTATACCTACTATAATTCAAAGGTTGCCGGCGGAACCCAGGTGTTTTCAGCCTATAAACTGGTGAATGAAATTGTCTCAACCGAGAATCTGGCCCGGGATTACAACATCTATATTTTCCATGGAACTGACGGGGACGATTGGGATACAGAAGGCGAGCAGGCTCTTGTTGAGTTGAAACAGATGCTGACCTACGCAAACAGAGTTGGTGTTACCATTGCAGAAAACGGCTATGGCAGATCCGGCAACACCGAAGTGGAAAAGTATTTGAAAGAGTCGGGACTGCTCACGGAAAAACCGGATTTACTCCGCCTTGATGTCATGCAGCGGGATGCAAGCGAACAGCGCCTTATTGAGGGGATTAAAAGAATAATTTCCTGATATCAGGGACTCTGCGGGCCAATCATTTTTACAGCATATGGATACATTGCATGGAACTTATTGATCAGCATACCAAGAAAATAATGGAAGGGTGTAAAGAACGGGCACGGGCGGCAGGTCTTCGTTTCCAGGATGAGACCCTTGAGTACATTGTCACCAACCGGGATCTTATTGAACTCAGCCCCAAGGTAATGATTCCCACCCTGTACGATTACTGGGTCCAGGATGTGGAGGTGCTGAAAGAAAAGGGACGCTATGAACTCTATCCCGGCAACCCTTACGAAACGGTTATCAATACCCGGCCTGCTATCTCCTTTTATAACGATAATAACCCGGACTGGCTCAATGTCATGATTTTTTATCATGTACTCGGGCACATCGATTTTTTCCAGAACAACCTCTATTTCCGCCACACCTGGGAATATGATTTTACCGGCCAGGCCCTTTCCGATAAAAGAATGATTGCCGCTCTCAGGGCTGAAAAAGGGCGATGGGTTGACTATGTTATCGAGTTTTCAAGGGGAATCGACAACCTTGTCGGCTTTCACAGGGAGTTATCTCCCTTTTTTCAGCCTGAAGTCGATGGCTGGTCAAAAATGATAGATTATTATTTTGATGTCTTTCTGCAGGAGGGAGCCAAACAAAGTGTCAATCGCTATGTAAAGGAGATTGAGAGGTTCAATGAATGCACCAAGAAGTATGGTGATATGGCTGAACAAACTTTCTTTACCGAAATACACCAGAAATACCCTGAATTCATTACCCTTTTCCAGAAAAGTCTTGAGGAAAAGAAGTCTTCCGGGGTCGATCTCCTGCGCTTTCTCATGGAAGAGTCGGCATTCCTAAACAAGGAAGACAACAAGTGGATGCTCTCTGTCATGGAGGTGATTCGCAATACCTCGCTCTATTTCCAACCTCAGATCCGCACAAAAATAATGAATGAAGGATGGGCCAGTTACTGGCACGAGACCCTTTTCCTGCAGGATGATCGAATCCAGGGCCATGAGGCCAATTTTGCCAAGACAAATGCCGGTGTGACAGCAATGCCGAGAGTCGGGCTGAACCCTTACGCCCTTGGCATGCGGCTTTTTTACCATCTTGAAGACGCGGCAAACCGAGGGCAATATTCCTTTGATTTTCAGCGAATAAAAGATACCCGTCAAAGAAAAGAGTATAATGCGGCAACTGACAAAGGGCGTGAATTTATTTTTAGCATTCGCGAGAATCTCAGTGATTTTAATTTTGTAAACACCTTTATTGACCAGGATTTTGTGTCCAAAAACAAGCTCTTTGTCGCCGGCAAACGGCTCAATCCCCAAAGGATGGCCTGGCAGTATTATGTCAAGAGCAGGAAGGCCCGGGACTACAAACAGATGGTCATTGAGTCACTCTATCACCCGCCCGATCTTCGCATCGAATTAAGGCCGGAAAACAACACCCTTTACCTTAACCATCTCTTTGAAGGAAAACCGTTGATACGGGAATATATAGCCAACACCCTGATTGGTGTCGGCTTTCTGTGGGGAGGCCGGGTGCAACTGGAGACTAGTGAGGTGGCAGCGCAGCCTCCGAGACCAAGGCAGGATCCCATGGGCGGTCCAAGTAGACGGGCCGGCGAGGACCAGCCGGAGCCGAAAATCTCCTGGCAGCGCGTTCTTTACACCATGGAAAATAAACAGGTTACTAAAAAACGGATTGACTGATATGGCAAATCTCAGAAAAGCAATGGCCAACCTCCATGACAAGTTGAGCGAGCATCAGCAGGTCGACACGATTCCTTTTGAAGAGTTTGTCAAGCTTATGGTCGCCCATCCGACCTCTGTGGTGCGCAACGTATTCCAGGTGTTCCATGACATGGTCAAGGAATATGTGGGTGAAGGACACGATGAATACGCAAACGATCCCGAGTCCATTCATTTTGTTGATTATGACTGCAGCCGTCTTTTTGTGGAAGGCACTGACCGGCCTTTTTTTGCGGACCGTCTTTTTGCCAACAGATTTGTCGCTCATGTTGAGGCGTTGAAGATCGGAGCCCAGCAGAATAAAATCTATATTTTTGAAGGCCCGCATGGCAGTGGTAAAAGTACCTTTCTGAATATTTTGTTAAAGAAATTCGAGCAATACGCCAATACGCCCCAGGGAACGCGTTATCAGGTTGTCTGGCGACTGAACCGTAAAATGATGGGAGGGAGTCCCGCTCATCATGGCAATCATATGGCTGAAAAAATTCTTCAGATGATTGCCAGTGCTGATCAGCAGCATATTGCTGATGCCCTTGATCAGGATACTTCCGTACAAGCAAGCGATGAATTTCTTGAAATCCCCTGTCCCAGCCATGATCACCCGGTCCTCATGATTCCAAAGGAGTATCGGCGCAAATTTTTCGATGATGTCTTTGAAAACGATGAGTTCAAGTGGAAGCTTTTTACTTCAAAGGAGTACGAATGGGTGTTCCGGGAAAATCCGTGTACGATTTGCAGTTCACTGTTTCAGGCCCTGCAGGATAAATTGCAGAATCCCCTGCGCATCTATGCCCGGATCTATACACGACCCTATCGTTTTAACAGAAGATTGGGCGATGGAATCAGCGTTTTCAACCCAGGTGATCAGCCTATCCGGCAGCCTGTTCTTTCCAATTCCATGCTGCAAAAAAGAATGAACAACCTGTTTAACGACAGTAACCAGGTGAAATACATTTATTCTCGATATGCCAGAACAAATAACGGCATTTATGCCTTAATGGATATCAAGTCACATAATAAGGAAAGATTAAACGAATTACATAATATTATCAGTGAGGGCGTTCACAAGGTTGAAGATGTTGAGGAAAGAGTAAACTCGCTTCTCTTTGCCCTTATGAATCCGGAGGACAAAAAGAATATCGAGGATATTCAGTCTTTTTCAGACCGTATTGAATATATAAATATTCCGTATGTCCTCGATATCAAGACAGAGGTGAAAATTTACCGCAATATTTTCGGTCGCCATATAGATCAGAGCTTCCTGCCCTGGGTGCTTCTCAACTTTGCCAGGGTTATTGTGGCTTCGCGGTTAAACATAACTTCCTCGGCCATGCTGGAATGGATTCCCCATCCTGAGAAATATAAACGATATTGCGATGAAAATCTGCAACTCCTCAAAATGGAAATTTTTACCGGATACATCCCCCCCTGGCTTTCCGAGGAAGACAGAAAAAGACTGACTGCCAAAAGGCGGCGGCAGATTATCGCCGAGTCGGAGGCGGAAGGGCAGAAGGGCTTCTCCGGGCGTGATTCCATCAAAATTTTCAATGAGTTCTTTTCCGCTTACGCCCGGGAAGATAAGCCCATCAATATGTCCATGCTCTGTAAATTTTTTAAGAATTATACCAGAGACAAAAAGGACGCTATTCCACCTGGTTTCCTTGACTCCCTTTTGAACCTCTATAATTTCAAAATTCTCCAGGAAGTAAAGGAGTCTCTTTATTACTACAATGAAGAAAAGATTTCCCGGGAAATACAGAATTATATTTTTGCCGTCAGTTTTGATCCTGGAACGGTTCAAAAGTGTACCTTTACCGGAGAGAATATTGATATTACGGAGGATTTTTTCACGTCAATAGAACACAGGCTCCTTGGTTCCCGGCAGGACGGGCACTCTTTCCGTCAGGACGTTCAGAAGGAATACACCTCCCGGACGCTCACCCAGGAGATCATACGGGACAATATACACATCACGGAAACAGCACTCTATAAGGAGCTCCATGAACGCTATATCCACAACCTGAAAGAAAAGGTTCTGGATCCCTTTCTTGAAAATGAGAACTTTCGCAGGGCAATCAAGGATTACGGAAAGGAAGATTTCAAGACCTATGACAAAAAAATCCGTAATGATGTCACCTTTCTCATCGACAATCTTGTTACCCATTACAGGTATTCACCCAACGGGGCAAAAGAAGTCTGTATCTATGTCATTGATAACAACATTGCCCAGAAATTTGCCCAATAACCGGCAGGGAGCATTGCTGGAGTAAAAAAAGAGCATTGTCTTAAGTGGGTTGTGTCCTTATCTTTAAATTTAAAGAATACTCGCACTTTGTGGTACTGCAGGTCGGCATATCTATGCCGGTCTACAGAATGATAGAAAAAGTACTCAATCGCCGCGGAACGTATGCAACTTGGTGGTATTGCTGATGGCGAATGGTCTGTTTCAGAGCGTTTTACCCAGAAAGGAATAAATGAGAATCCATACAATTTCACAGGAGGTTTGTTATGAAAACCTGCAGCTTGCACGACTTTATGAAAGAACTCTCTCCCTGGCTTGATAAAGATCATATCAGAAAAGCCCTTATCGATGAGCAAGGTCATTTTGTCATCCATTTTATGGATGGTATGAAAAATGTCTATCATGTTGATGACTGTAATAAAAGCCAGATCAATGGGGTTTTAAAAGACCTGGCTGCCAGAGGGGTTGCCACGGAATAAGCACGCCGGGGACAGAATAATATTCGCAAAAAAGACGCAAAAAAATTCAGTTTCCTGGTTTGAATTGGGTTTTTCCTTATAGAGCTGGGGAAAGAAATGGCTGACAAAAAAAAACATACAATCATCATGAGCGGGGCAACCGGGTTTGTTGGTTCCCACTTGCGCCAACGCTTTGAAAAAGAGGGCTGGGAGGTCATTGCCGTCGACCGGAAAGCCCTGTCCATGGAAGCGGATGAACTTGCTGGTAAAATGGCGGGCGGAGACGTTGTTGTTAATCTTGCCGGGGCACCGATTATAAGTCGGTGGAGCAAAGAATACAAGAAAGTGCTGTATGACAGCAGGATTAAGGTCACTGAAAAGCTCGTCCAGGCCTGTGGTAAAATGGACGCCAAACCCGGTCTCTTTATCTCCACCTCAGCGGTTGGCTATTATGCAGATCAGGGAACGCACAGTGAAGGCAATTATGTAAAGGCGGATGGTTTCCTCGGCGACCTGGCCTCTGACTGGGAACAAGCGGCCCTGGGGGCTGAGGATCTGGGGTTACGGACTGTTATTTTCAGATTCGGCATTGTTATGGGCAAAGACGGCGGAGCCCTGAAAAAGATGCTTCTGCCTTTCAAACTGGGGCTCGGCGGAACTATCGGCAGCGGCGATCAGGGCTTTTCATGGATACACATTGAAGATCTTATCCGTGCCTATTTCCGGGCAATTAATGATCCTGCCTTTTCCGGGGTTTATAATCTTACATCACCTGAGCCGACAACAAACCGTGGCCTGACAAAGGCCCTGGGACGAGCTCTTTGCCGTCCAACCCTGCTGCGCGTGCCTGGATTTGTTCTGCGTCTGCAATTCGGGGAAGGTGCCGGAACCCTTACAGGTGGCCAGAAAGTTCTGCCGGAGAGGCTTCTGCAAAGCGGTTTTGACTTTGTTTTTAGCGACATTGAAAGTGCTGTCAAGGATTGTGTCTCATGATAAAGGACAAGCTGCTTTCGGGAGATTTCTTATTTGTCGGCACCTATCGGCTTTATTCTTAAAATCCGTCCCGTGTCCGTGGACAGGTAGATCCAGCCTTCAGGGCTTTCAATGAGTGCCCTGATGCGTTCATGCAGATTTCCAAGCAGCCGTTCCTCATCCACGGCTCTGCCATTTTGGTCCAGCTTAATTCGGTTTAAATGTCTGCCTTTCAATGCGCCTGCAAAAAGATTTCCCTTCCAGCCGGCAAATGCTTTTCCTGAATACAAAAGAAGGCTTCCCGGAGCAATGGAGGGAATATAGACTTTGACCGGCTGTTCCATACCCTTTTTTTCTGTGCCTTCTCCGACCTGTACCGGTCCCCAGTATTCCTTTCCGTAGGAAATAACAGGCCAGCCGTAGTTGCGTCCCGCTCGAATCAGATTGATCTCATCGCCTCCGCGGGGGCCATGTTCAATAACCCAGAGCCGTTTATTTTCTTCATCATAGACAATACCCTGGGGATTGCGGTGTCCGTAGCTCCATATCTCAGGGAGACTGTTTGTTCGCTCAATAAAGGGGTTGTCTGGGGGAACACTGCCGTCAAAATTTACGCGCAGAACCGACCCGGCATGGGTTGAAAGGTCCTGTGCATTCGGCCGATAGCCTCGTTCACCCACGGTAAAAAAGAGATGCCCTTCATTATCAAAGGCGATACGGCTACCAAAATGGCGACCTGTGTCGGTTGCGGATTTTGTTATGAGAAGATCCTGCCAGTCAACCAGGGTATTCCCGCGTCGATGGGCTCGCGCCAGTGTCGTGACCCCGCGTCCTTTCCGTCTTTTACTGTATGTAAAATAAATCCAGCCATCTGCCCTGTAGCCGGGAGGCACGGCAACGTCGAGCAAACCACCCTGACCAGAGGCCATAACCTCCGGTGCGCCTGATATATTTCTTGTTTTTCCGTTTTCAGGATCAAGCAGCCTGATGGAGCCATGCCTTTCGGTAACAATAATTTCCGAAGGGCTTAAAAAAGCCATCCCCCATGGCACTCCAAGACTTTCCGTTATCTTCTCTACCTGAAATGCCATTCCGTCGCTGTGCGCCGTAAGCAGAATTTTGCCACTGCCGCCTAGAGCGGGTCCGGAAGAAATAACGCACAAAAGGCATAACTTAATGAGGATGAATATTGCTTTCATAGGGAAATATTGTCCTTGTCTTCGGAAATGTATTTTGTATCGATAACAACATATCATGACTTGGATTACCACTCATCTACAGCCCGTTCAAATAAATCAAAAAGAAACCGTGGTCTATAGAGATATTTCACAGCACAACAAAGACCACGAAGTGCACGAAGATATTTTTGTTTTTTGCTTTGTGATCTTCGTGCGCTTCGTGGTCACAAGGCATTCTGCTGACTGCTGCCGGAATTACCACAGGATGTAAATGTTATTTTACCCAGAAAAAGCCTCCAGCTGCAAAAAAAAATTCCTCCTTGGTTTCCAAACTTGTCACGTAACCGTAACGTAACGCTCTTGGGTATTTTCCTGTTACCTTAAGGTAACGTCTGCTTGGTTGGTTTCCCCTTATCCCTTGCCATACAAGGAAAGAACAGTGTGGCATATCCCTTGCATTAAAGTGAAGTGACACGGAAATTCAAGTTGAAAAAGAGGACATCCCCGGGGTTGTTTCCCATACATTATTATTGTTTCGCACTCTGGTTGAAATAGGAGGGTTACGTGCACACACCTCATAATGCTCATGTAAAACGTTTACTGGCGGCTTTGATTATTTTGTTTGTCATCGGTTTTTTTGCCAAGCAGGCCTTTCAACCGAAGTCATTCGGCAAATACGGGCATTACCGTGCTGATGCCATCATGGAAGAGGCAAACAGGCCAATGCGGCTCATGACCAATCCATCCTGTGTCAAGTGCCATCCATATGAGGCCGGCCACCAGATGACAGGGCTCCATAAGACCATATCCTGCGAGTTCTGCCATGGAGCATATGCGGATCACATTAAAGACGGAAAGAAAATCGGTACATTGCCAGTGAAGCGGAATGCTGAGATTACAACTCTCTGCCTGCGCTGCCATAACCGGGCCATTGAGGCACGACCGAAACAGGTCATTAAAACCGTTGTTATGCCGGATCATTTGAGAGCGCAGAAAGTTGATGAAAAGCACTCCTGCAACCAGTGCCATTATGTTCACGCGCCTCTAAAATACATCAACCACAGCAAGAAAATCATGGGTTTAATATAGGAGGTTCCATTGATGAAGAATTCAACCAAGATATTGGATGAGGACCGCCGGAGCTTCATCAAGAAGGTTCTCAAAGGAACCATTGCCGGTTCTCTACTACTGGTAATTCCGGCAGGAGGCAATGCCCTGGAGGATATCCCGGCCCAGATTCCCGGAATCAGGGATAAGGAATGGGACATGTCCAAAAAACGATTTGCCTTTATCGTGGACATTACCCGCTGTATCGGCTGCGGTTCCTGCTGTGTGGCAGATAAAAGGGAATACAATGTTCCTGATCACAATTATCGTACCTGGGTAGAACGCTATCTCAAGGATTTTGACGACAACATCTATGTCGATTGCCCCAACGGCGGACTTGACGGTTACCAGAAGCCCAGGGAAGATCTTGATGTACCGATCCGCGATACCTTTTTCGTGCCCAAACTCTGCAACATGTGCAAGGACGCACCCTGTACCCAGGTTTGTCCTGTGGGGGCAACCTTCACAACACCGGATGGATTCGTCATTGTTGACAGCAAAAGATGCGTTGGCTGCGGTTACTGTATTCAGGCCTGTCCTTATTCCGTACGTTTTCTTAATCCCGTCACCAAAACCGCTGAAAAATGCACCTGGTGCTATCACCGGGTACGTAAAGGCATGTTACCGGCCTGTGTCAATGTCTGTCCCACGGGGGCAAGAAAATTCGGCGATTTAAATGACAAGGAATCCGAGGTCTCCAAGATTTTGAGCGGCCCCGGTGTCATCACTGTTCTGAAAAAGGAAATGGGCACCGATCCCTCACTCTATTACATCGGTGCACGACGAGAGGTGATATAATGAGCGCTGCCCACGATACGGTCGCATCACTGGCCAATTACGTCTTCCCCAATGATCTCCATGTCCACTGGAGCCTGATGATCGTTCTCTATCCATACATCACAGGCATTGTGGCCGGAGCTTTTATTGTTTCCTCCCTGTACCATGTATTCGGAGTCAAACAGCTCAAGCCCATTGCCCGGTTTTCACTGCTCTTTGCCCTGGCCTTCCTGGCCTGTGCAACCTTTCCGCTGCTCAACCATCTGGGGCATCCGGAAAGAAATATGAATATGATGCTCACTCCGAGCCCCACCTCAGCCATGGCTGGTTTCGGATATATTTATTCTCTGTACGGCATGCTGCTTATTCTGGAGATTTTATTCATCTACCGGCCTACCATGGTGGCGCTCAAGGCAAAAAGCAGCGGATTCATGCGCGGGCTCTATACCATACTGACCTTTGGCAGCGACAATGTGGGGCCGAAGTCGCTTGCCCTTGACCACAAGATCATTTCCTTCCTGGCAGCCATCGGCATCCCCATGGCCTGTGTCCTGCACGGATATGTCGGCTTTATTTTCGGCGGCATTAAGGCCAATCCGCTCTGGTCAACGCCGCTCATGCCCGTCATCTTTCTGCTTTCCGCCTGTGTCTCAGGCATCTCAGGCATTATCCTGGCCTATATCATTATCAAGACCTTTAAAAAGGAACCCATTGACTTTGAGTGTGTGCAGACCTGTCTTAATTATCTGGCCGGTTTTTTTATCATCGATTTTGTCTTTGAAATGCTGGAGATATTTTCCCACGGCTATCTGCGTACCGAACACTGGCACATGGTTGACGGTCTGCTGTGGGGCAATCTTTACAACACCTTCTGGGTGGGACAGGTTTACATGTTCTCCGTCATCCCCATGTTCCTGCTGGGCTGGGTTTGCCTGACCCGAGTGCATGACCAGGTCCTGAAAGTGGTAGCCTCAGTTATCTCAGTACTGCTTTTGCTGCAGGTTATTTTCATGCGCTGGAATGTTGTTATCGGCGGACAGCTCATGTCCAAAAGCGGTCGAGGCTATACGGATTTCATCCCGCAATGGTTTGAAAAGGAAGGCATTCTTGTAGCTCTCATCATCATGATCTGCCCTTTGATCATACTCTACATCTTAAGTAAAATTTTCCCCTTCTGGCTTGAAGGAGAGAAAACAGCATAGAAAAGGCGGGCTTGTACTGCTCGTTAACCAGGTATTTACGATGTCTTTTAAACAAAGGAGGTGAAACACAATTTCATCAAGTTGCCGGCAATAATTCAAGCGGGGCTGATGTGGTACTGCAACAAATGGACAGCAGTACCTCCGACTCTGGAAAACAGGCCTCTCACCAACGTTCGAGTGAAGAAGTAAAAGGAGGAACAAACAAAATGAAAGCACGTTTTTCTCAAATAGCACTAGGTGCGCTTATTCTGGGAGCTTTCACAACTGGGACAGCATTCGGCCTGACGAAAGAGTCCTTTGATGTGAAAAGCGAAAAAAACAAAGAAATGAACAAAAAATGTATCACCTGCCATCTTAAGGAAAACAAGTCTCTAGTCCTTATGTGGGAAAATTCGGCCCATGCGGCGGCCAAGGAAGGACAGGTAGCCTGTTACACCTGTCATGCCGCCTACAAGGATGACGATCTGGCCTATGAGCATGAAGGTGCCATCATAAAAACCATCCTGACACCAAACGACTGTAAACAGTGTCACGAACCTGAAGTAAAACAGATGATGAATTCCCACCATGCCACAGCGGGCGAGATCATGGCCTCCCTTGACAACATGCTGGCAGAAGTCATCGGCGGTTCACCGACCAACAAGGGTAACATGAACAGCGGCTGCTGGCAGTGCCATGGATCCGTTGTCACCCTGATGCGTGATGAAGACGGCAAAACCATGCGCTCCAAAACAGGCGCACCAATGATGGATGAAAATACCTGGCCTAACAGCGGTATCGGCCGCATTAACCCTGACGGAACCAAGGGCTCCTGTAATGGCTGCCATTCACGTCACTCCTTCCAGGCCAGCCGGGCAAGGCAGCCTGAAAACTGCGGCAAATGTCACCTCGGTCCCGACCATCCGCAAAAAGAGGTTTATGAAGAGTCCAAACACGGTATTGCCTATCGCTCCGTACAGAAAGAGGGCGGTGTTGAATCCATGTCCATTTACAAGGACGGCAAGTGGGTTCTGGGCGACGACTACTTCCAGGCTCCGACCTGTTCGACCTGTCATATGGGTGCTTTTGTAAAACTTGACGGCTCCGTCGCGCCCAATACTCATAATGTGGGAGATCGCATCTCCTGGACCCTTCGTCCGCCAGTTTCACAAAAATTGAACCGGGTTACCTTCACAGACGGCACAGTGACGGACATTCCCGGTGACACCCCGCCCCGACCAGGTCAGACAGCCAAGTATAAAACCTATGTCAAGGCGGAAGAGCCCGGCAAACTGAAAAAAGTTATTGCCGATAAAAAGATAGAATCCGTCTTGAGCTGGAAGCAGAGACGGGCCAACATGCAGGAAGTATGTAAATCCTGCCATGGGATCAATCATATCAAGGGCTTCTACAAACAATTTGACGATGTGGTGAACCTGTACAACGATAAATTTGCCAAGCCCGGTGTTGCTATCGTCAATGAGTTGAAGAAGGATGGTATCTGGGAAAATTCAGGGTTCCAGCATAACCTGGGCTACACCTGGTTTGAGATCTGGCATCATGAAGGGCGCCGGGCTCGACACGGTGCTGCTATGCAGGCTCCTGACTATACCCATTGGCATGGACTGTATGAAGTGGCGCATCACTTCTATCAGGAATTCCTGCCCGAGGTTCAGGAACTTGCCGACCATGCAGGACAGGGTCCGAAGTACAAGGAGATGATTGCCGATCTGCTTGCCAAACCTGAACACATCTGGATTCGTACCGGCGGCAGCGCAGAAACAATGAAACTGATCAACGAAGAACAACGTATGCGCTACAAACAATAAAATAATGTAAGTTGATCCGGAATAATGCTTCTCTCCGGATTCCTGCAAAGAAACAGGACCGGAGAGAAGGTGTTCCAATGGTATCAATTTACCAAATTTTTTGAGGAATCAGATGAAACATCTTACTCTACTCTTTGTCGCTTTTGTCTTTTTCAGCACTTCGGCTTCAGCCGAAGCCCTGGCATCGCTTATCAGTCAGATTGAGCAGCTGCAGATTACCAGGCAGGGATATACCCTGGGAGCAGTACTTACAGATGCGCAGAAAAAAATCGCTTCAGAGCATAAGGTTCAAGCGGCGAGTCCAGGTACCATGAAGTTTAAGGATGGTAACCTTTTTGTGGTAACCGATGAAAAGAGCGACCGCGTCATCGTACTCTACGAACATCACGATGCCGCAACGCGCAAAGAAGTTCAGGAAATGGTTGGAGACCTGTTCTTTGTTTTTGACTCGCCGACCGTCATGGCCCATAACCGAACAATTTACTGGGCATACGGGGAAGACGGCAAAATAAGTGAAGAACAATTTGAAGAGGCAAAAAAAGATGCCTCCGCCTTCAAGGTACTTGCCACGGTCAAGCTTGACAGCACCTTGCCCATCACAACCAGCGACAAGGAAGAAAAACCTGAAAGCAGCGATAAGCCTCCCTATGTGTATTACATCATTTCATCGGAAGCCGTTTTAAAGGCCTTGAATTTATAAAGACAAAACAGAATTCCCTTGCCGGGTTCTGGAGGGTTGGCTGCGAGGTCTTTGCCGGCAGGCAAGGTGCCGACCGTCGCAGGACCTGCACTATAGCTCTCCTGCGGCAGGATGGCAAACAGCAAATTGAGTTCTCGTTTCAGCGGTATTTTTCCTGCAGATACTCCTTGAAATAGGCGGAATTCAGTTTTTCGCCGGTAACCTTCTGCAAGAGGACACTGGGTGGATAGACGCTGCCGTGCCGGTAGATTTGTTCAGTGAGCCATAATCTTATTTTCTGCAGATTGCCTGAGCGGATCGTACTTTCGGCATGGGCGTCGTAACGGCGATAAGCCGCCCAGATCTGAGCCGAAGCCAGGTTGCCGATGGAATAGGTGGGGAAATAACCGAAACTGCCGTGCGACCAGTGAATATCCTGCAGCACTCCGTTGGCATCGGAGTCAACATCCACCCCGAGATAGTCCTTATACTTTTCATTCCAGACACGTGGCAGATCTTTTACATTGAGTAGATCCCGGAATAGGTCGCGCTCAATTTCAAAACGGATGAGGACGTGGAGATTGTAGGTTACCTCGTCCGCCTCAACACGAATCATACCCGGTTGCACAACATTGATGGCCTTCAGGAAATCACTAACCAGCATGTTCTTGAATTGTTCAGGGAAAGCTTTCTGCAGTTTTGGGTAGAAGTTTTCCCAGAACGGCAGACTGCGGCCGATAATGTTTTCCCACAGCCGGGACTGGGATTCATGGATTCCCAGTGATATGCCTGTATCAAGATGGCTGCGGGCGATTTTCTCATCAATACCCTGTTCATACAGGGCGTGGCCGCCCTCATGAAGCGCGCTGAAAATAAATTCAACACTATCTTCTTTATAGCGGTTGGTAACCCGCCTGTCGTGATGACCCAGGGAGGTTGTAAACGGATGGGTCGACTTGTCTTGCCTGCCGCGTTCAAAGTCAAAACCTATTTGGGCAAGAACTTGATCTGCAAACTCCTGTTGCACGGCAAGGTCAAAGGGGGGGGTGACAGTTAATCCTTTGTCGGATTTCTGTCCGGCATGGTTGACCATTGCAATCAGCGGTTCGCGCAAATCGGCAAACATGGCGTCAACGGTTGCCGTTGTCAGACCCTCTTCATGGAGATCAAGCAGCGCATCATAGGGTTCTTTTTCATAGCCCAAATAGTCGGCTTTTTGCAGACACATGGACACGACTTTCTGCAACACAGGGGCAAACAATGAAAAGTTCGCTTTCTGTCGCGCTTCAATCCAGGTCTGCAGGGCCTGTGAGGTGAGTTTGGAATAATCGGTGACAAACTCCTCGGGAAGCTTGGTATTTTCATCATAGCTGCGTCGCATGACCCGTACCAAGCCTTGATCCTCATCGGAAAACTCGTCTAACTTCTCCTCCGCCTCCTGCAGCAGTTCGCCTATTTGCGGCGCAATCTCTTTTCTGTGAATGATGCCGCTTAGGGTGGCAAACTGACTGGCCCGCATTTTTGCGGCCCGGGCGGGAATCATGACCTCTTGGTCCCACTGCAGCAGGGACATGATGTTTTTCAAGTCGTTTATCTGCGCTGACTCTTTTTTTAAGCTGCTGATCACTTCCATGGATTTTTACCTTTACATATTTTTAGAGCATCTTTTTGCTGTCTGTTTTTGCTGGGAACGATTATTGCTAGATATAACCCACAAGACAGCTGATTAACAGAATTATGAAGAAGAGTTTATGGTGAATACATGAAAATAACAATAAAAAGTGTTTTTGGAGCTCTATGCCAGCCTATTCACTTAAGTTGAGTCTGAAAAGCAGGATATGTCGCGAAATGCCAACAGTGCAATGTTTGACACGTCGCGTTTAATATGGAGCGATACGTTTATCCTGAAGAGTGACGGTCTGGGGTGAAGTTCATCCCTATTTTTTTCTCGTTATAACAATTTGTTGAGTGTGTGTGGAGAGGAGGTTGATGTGACTCGATCTGGCGGGGTTTACTGCCGCAACTGGTCTTGAAAAACACGGCATTCTTTGGCAGCGCCCCTGATCTTGGGGCCTACGAGGTTGGCTCCATGCTGCCCCATTATGGGGTGCGTATTACTGATTTTGACGGCGACGGTGATACGGATGGAGCTGATTGTGTAGTCCTGTCCGGCAGCACAGCCGGGCTCGACGTATTAACTCAGGCATTTGCCAGCCGTTTCGGAGATATGGTGCCATGAAACATGTGCTCGTTCTTTTCCTTGTGCTTTTTATGACAGCACCGCTTAATGCTGCCGACTTTGGTTCCGACTGCGATGTGGATGCCTGGGATCTTGCCCAGTTCGGCACGTATATGGCCGTGCAGAATCCGGCCAGCGATCTTGACGGCAACGGCACTATCGACAGCCTTGATGTCGCTCTGTTTGCCGGACGTTTCGGCGAAAGCGGCTGCGCCCAGGAGCAATTTCAGTATGTCTATGAGGTCGGTCCCGACAAGCCGTATGCCGATCCAGATGCGGTGCCCTGGGAATCCCTGTTGCCGGGAAGTCTCGTTCTGATCCACTACAGGGATGAGCCGTATCGGAGCAAATGGGTCGTTGCTCGCCGGGGCAGCGCACTTGAGCCCATTGTCATTCGCGGCGTTCCCCGGCAGGAGGATGGAAAGCTGCCGATAATAAGCGGAGACAATGCCACCACCAGGTTGGAGCTTGATTACTGGAATGAAAACCGCTCGGTTGTCAAGGTGGGAGGCTCCAGCTCTCCATCGGAGATACCGGCCTGGATAACCATCGAGAACCTGGAAATCCGGAGTGGCCGTCCAGGCTATTTTTTCAGCGATGACAGGGGAAATACGACAGAATATTCATCCAATGCTGCGGCCATCCACGTGGAAATGGGCGAGCATATCATTATCCGCAACTGTATTTTGACTGATTCCGCCAACGGTTTTTTTGCCGGGTCCCAGGCCAGCGATCTCCTGCTGGAGGGCAACTCCATCTTTGATAACGGTATGGAGGATTCCATTTACCAGCACAATAATTACACCGAGGCGCTTGGTATTGTCTTTCAATACAATCATTTTGGTCCCCTGCGCTCGGGCTGCAAGGGGAACAACCTCAAGGACCGTTCAGCCGGCACAATAATCCGCTATAACTGGATCGAGGCAGGGAACCGGACCATTGATCTGGTGGAAAGCGACCATGCAGACCTCTATACCCACCCGAGATACCACACCTCTTATGTTTACGGCAATGTGCTGATCAAGCATGATGTGGTTGAAAATGGGCAGGTTGTCCATTATGGCGGCGATGGCAGCGATTATTCCATCTATCGCAAGGGCACACTGTGGTTCTTTAACAACACGGTAATCTCCCTGCGCTCCGCTAACACAACCCTGTGGGGACTTTCAAGTAATGACGAAGAGGTTAAGGGATTCAATAATATTGTCTACACAACCGCCGACGGCAGTCGGCTTGCCATCATGGGGGAAAAGGGTACCGTGGAACTGCATCACAACTGGCTGCCTGAGGACTGGCAGGCCAGCCATGAATCCATCCTGCTCGGTAGTCTAACGGCCTGGGATAATCTGGAGGGTGATGCCCCTGGTTTTGTGGATTTTCCGGGAGCAGATTTTCGTTTAACGGCAGACAGTCCCTGCCGTGCTGCTGGCGCAGATTTGCCTGGAGAAATTATTCCTGACCATAACCTGAATAATCAGTATGGTATCCACCAGCAGCGACATGAACGATTCCACGGCTTGACCATTGATTTTGGTGCCTTTGATTGAAGGAGAGTTTTTTTCCCCCATAAAACAAAAGGGGCCGGGTCTACACACTTGACAAGAACAACTCCTTTGTGATTCCGGCTATCTTTTTTTGCAAATATTTATCCCGGACAAGTATTTCACTTAACCGCCTGCTGGCCTGCGATACGGCCGATTCGCCCACGCCGAAGTTCTGGCCGATCTCTTTCAGACTGCCGCCGCTATACTTATGACAGACATAAAGTGCAACCTTCTTGGCCATCGACGGATTATTATTAAATTCCTTATCAATCGCCGCACGAATCTCTGCGATCGTTTTCTTCCTGGACAGTTCCGTCATCGCCGGCAGGTTACGGTCGTTTTTGACCGACTCCAGATACCTTTCCTGGATGTCTTTTACAAACTCAACGCCGCCGAGAATAGTTGAAGCGAAAACATCCTTGAGTGGACTTTCATATTCCTGTTTGACCAGATCATTGACAAATTGACGATATCGCTTCCTGGCAACGGCTGGCTTCTCTGCAAAAAAACCATAAATGAAATCTGTCGTCAGCCATTTCGGAACCTTTTTCTGACCCACGTAATAATGATAGCTTGACCAAGGATACTCTTCCGGCAGGGCGACCATCCCGGCCCTGACCGGATTCAGATGGATGTAGCGCGATAATGTGGTTGCATATTCATCCCGATCCACGAGGATAGCCTTGAATCTTCCCTGGAAAAGATGTCCGGCCCTTCTCCTTTTCGTATTAAAGTAGGTCGTGTAAGCCCCATTGATATGTCTCATGATCTGGGAGAGATTGCCTTTAGGGGTCTCGATCAGGGCGTGGTAATGGTTGTCCATCAGGCAATAGACATGGATTACCACCCCATATCGATCAACAACCGACTCCAGATAAGAAAGAAATTTCTCCCGGTCACGATTACTTTTATAAATATTCTTCTGTTCGTTCCCCCGAGCGGTGACATGATAGAAAGCGCCGGGGAATTGTATTCTCAACGGGCGCGCCATATCCTGATCAATAATTCAACTTAACCATTTTGTCAAATGTGTAGACCTGACCCCGATGTCTTCTGTTAACGCGATGTTCGGTTTATTTCATTTTCTATAGAGTTAATATGTCTTTGCAATTAAATTCGACATCTCGAGATTCTGGTAAATCGGGATAGGTCGAAATATCTGAAGGGATTCCTAATTTTTTACCATTTAGATGATGAGGGCGGTGAACACCTGATATTTTTTCGGGAATCTCTACTCTTTTTCCTGACTCAAGTACGAATATAGGGTTTCTGTCACAATCAAAAGCTAATACTTTTTTCACTTTGTAATATTTCATTTTTCCTGGTTTTCCCTCGAAGTATCTAACTTCACCAGGAATCAAATTTTTTCTATATGAATCAATAAATCTGTGGACACCATACTTTTTATAATAAAACCATTGTACGCGTTTGGGGAAAAATGGGATAAATTTGATTTTTGATAATAATTTCTTTTTTGCGTTATCATCAGTGATTCTATTTAAAAGAACCAGATTTTGTTCACAAGATAACTCAATAGTGTTTTCATCGTGCATTTTTCCATGTAGATCGTAATTACGAGCTGAAAATTTCAAATCTAACAATCTTTTCCCGGATAGAGTTGCTGATGTACCAGACGATCTAATTTGGTAAACAGTCAAGTTGCTACCAAAAAATAAGTTTTGATTAATTGATTTATGGTTATCTTTTCCCCAATTAGCAGTATTACGCGACCTAATAAATAAATTTCCTTGATCATCTCTGAAAACAATCATTTCTTCCCAAAAATCCCTCAACTCATTGTTGAAATCTTGTACATACTTTGACTTTGCAAAATCTGAGATTTCCTCTGCTGTTGCAGAAATGCATAAAATACAAAATAACGTTACTAATATAAAAATTTTAGATTTCATGATGTCTTATTTTTGAAACCGAACGCCATGTATCAGCAGTGTCGCCACTTTACTTGCCGCGTCAGCGCCGCCGACGTTCACGCCATCTGCTGAATACAATTGTTAACCTTTCTCGTATTTTTATCTTTAAATCGCTGGAATAAACACTCCACACTTTTGACATTCAACACCAGATTGACTGCTATCCACATCCATTATTCCCTCTCCACAGGCAGGGCATCTCTGACCCGACATTTGACATGGTGACCCCGGAAGGAATTCAACTCCGCTAATGGCTTGAGTGATAATTGTCTCAAGTGCTGACATATCTCCTTTGTCGGCCAATTCCAAAGCATCTATATATGGTTTTCTGTCCTCTATAACGATGCGTTTTTTATGGCCAAGAAGTTCTGCTGCTTGTTGCATTATTAAAAATCGTGCTAATCGACCATTACCATCCAGAAACGGGTGTATTTTAAGAAATCGGTGATGAAACTCTGTCATTTTAGAAATAATTTCTTGTGAAGTACTGTTTTTAAGTTTGCTGTACCAAGTACGCCAGTCGGTTATTAATTTTTCGGTCAATGTTGGGACCAAAGATGGCTCAGGTGGAACATAGGTTGCGGTCTGGGGCGTAGAACCAGGCTTTCCGATCCAAACCTTATTCGTCCTTAGGGTTCCGATTGAGGTTCCGTGGGGATGGTCAAGAAGCAATGCTCTGTGGAGCATGCACAATGTTTCAATTGAAAGAAACTTTGTCGCGGGTCCGTTGTATGGACAAACGACCTCTTTCTTATTGCTCTTTTCAGGAGTATCGACAAGCTGGGAAATAGTGCTTTGGGTTGCTTCAATTATCTCGCTTAGCTTTTCGCCCAGATACTCTGATGGTGTTCCAATGGCGTCAATTTTTTTGGAAAGTTCCCGGATTATCATCAACCCATGTTCTTTTAACTGATCAGAGAAAGATCTATTCCATTGGGAAAAAAAACTGAGCTGCTCTTCTCTCGACATATCAATGTCAAGAAACTCAAGTCGTATTCCGTAACCTGACGGACTATCGAGTAAAAGTCTTATTCGCTCTAAATGATATATGATGGCAGAAAATCCTTTTTCTGTTGCCAACTTGACTAAGGATTCACGTTCGGTGGGGGAGAGAGTTTGGTTTGTTACAAAAACAAGGCCATCTGCTTTGTTGGTGGCTACGCCGTCCAGATCATGAAGGTATTTTTTTCGGATTGATGTGAAAGTTTGATCGGTTGTCGGAAAATATGCTGCGCCAACATACTTCCATCCGTTTTTTTCACAAATGACATCCTTCAAACCATCAGGTCCACCTAAAGGGCACTGTGGATCAAGTGAAGAGAATCCATCAAGATGGAGAATATTCCCAGCAAGACGTTCGGCAGATGGTTGCCCACCGCGCCATAACTTTAATTTGATCTCAGTATCCATGTCTTGATTGCTTGAAGGTTAACGGCTTGCATCACCAGCAGCCCACCCAAGTGTGCCGCGTCAGCGCCGCAGCGGTTCTTGCCGTCTGGTGAATGTGATGGTTCGGCGATAGCCATTTATTTATTGAATTATTTCCCATCGTTCAGAGTTCACTCGTAACCATCCAACATTTTGACTTAATATTTCTATTACTTCTTGCTGTGAAATGGTGCCGTTATCTTTCTGTTTTAAAAGAAACAGTAGATCTATAGCCCGCAAAATTAAAACCCCTATTTTTACTGCATGTTTAATTTGATCCTTTGAGATTTTTTGGTCTTTATCTTCAAGGCTCGTTGATTTTTTAATATGTGTATTTATCAGCAATAGAGCAGGAAATGTTGCATCCAGACCTGCTCTATCACGGTGGCTATCCGTTTGATTAATGTACTCTCTTTTGACGCCTCTATTTGTTCCTTTTACTTCGACAAATATTACTGGCTCATTATTTTCGTTAAGTATTTTCAAGTCTTCCTTCAGGTCATCATTGGAATTGATGTTAAATGAAAAACCTCCTCTTAATACGGCAGCTACATGCTCTACCAGAATTTCTCCACTACCAAGAAGTACTTTTTTATACTGCGTGTAGTTTGCTAGAGCATCTTCAATATTCTTTATTTCTTCAGACAATTGTTGCTTTTTATCTGAAAGAATTTTTTCTTTTTCAAAAGTAAATTGGGCAACCCAGTTTGGAATTTCGAGACGTAGTTTATTAAACGATGAAGCTAATGATTCTGCAAGAAGGGTAAAATATTCAAAAATACGCTCTTCGGTTTTTTCTGGAAGCAAAGAGGGAATAAAAAACTCTCTATCGAACAAAATCATACCAACCGTTGATCGATTTACCTTTGCAATTTCTCTCAACTCGAGACCGCTATTGTAATTTTCAAAATATGAGCTTGCCGCTCCATAAAGTTCTAGAAACCTCGAAAACTCGTCTCTGAGAGAATTAACATGAGTGGTTCTTTTGGAAAAATCTTTGCGGTAGAATGATGAAAATTTGAGTGAATATTTACACAAATCAGTCCCACTTAAATCTTTCCTTGAGCCCGAGTTGTGGTAACTATCAACGAAGGGTTTGTGAAGTATGAAACAGGAGAATCCCCCTTTTTTTATTAAAAGCTCAAGTTCCTTTTTCCTTTTATCAAGTTCATTGCGATCATATGAATGATTTAGGTATATGCCATCCCAACCATCTTCATAGTTGTATATTTCAAATATTCCCTGAAATAAAATTACACCATCGAAATCGTTAAATCTCTTATCCGTATTGAATGGTTCAAAGAATAATTTGAAATTTCTATTTGAAACTTCTTGGCTTGGTTCCTTTAAGCCTCGCTTCTCGATTCCATAAACGAGAATGTTATATTGGCGTTCTTCTTCAGTCATTAATGTTTTTCTTAATTGAATTATTTGTTAGCCGAACGTGAAAATCACCGGTTCATCCGGTGCATTTTTTTTGTTAAAAATAAAATTACGTCTCAAAAATTGGGGTCTGTCCCCGATTGTTATTAATTTCCCCCCCCTGGTTGATGTTGCCTGATAAAACTGAAAACAAATTATTTATCGCTTAATCTTCTTCAAGTATTAGCTCAATAAGCGGTTCAAATTGAGCCCAGAAATTTCTCAAATCTTCTTTAGTCGGCTGCCCATAATCACCATGAACATAATCGTTTAACGTTTCAATATGGACGAAGGACTGACTGTCTCTTGCAACGAAGCGTTTAAATTTACTATGCATTGCATCATTTTCAAACCAGTCCCTGTGGCGGCTAAGCATATTGTTAATACGCTTTGTCAAACCAAGGGTACGTCCTTCTTGGTTTTTTGTTTCATCCAGGGCATCGTTAATATGGTAAAGCCGTTGAACTGCTAAGTCTAAAACTGTCCTGATCAAAAGGCCTGCGGCATGTGGGTATGCCCCAACAGACATTTTCTGTCCTTCTATTAAAAGCTTGTTCAGCTTTAGTGATCCTGTATTGAAATTAAAGGTGTCCGGAATAAGCTTTTCAACTCGTCTACGTGGTTTTGGTTTTCGAGGTTCCTGTTTGCTTGGTTCCGGGTCTTTGGGTTCTGCCTCAAAAGTATTTTCCTCTTTTTTTCCTGATGTAATTTCTTTAAAGATTTTGGAGATATATTCAGCACGTTCTTTAACATCATTTCTCGCTGTTATAGTTTCTTTATCAATATCTTTAAATATTCTTAAGATTATTTGCAGGAATTCGTCTTCAGGGATCTCATACTGCAACGCTGAACCATTTACCTTAAATCCTGTTTTTTTCTTGAAACTTTTTGTTTCAATAAATCTAGTAAGAGTTGATGTCTGGAATTTTTCAGAAAGATATTTGTCTTTTTCTGTATCATCTATATCAGCTTCGCGGACCATTTCTCTTAAAAGCATGGTGATTGCATGCATATTCCAATGAATTCGGCCACTCATTCCGAAGTTATCCGGCCGGGTAATC
>JAHLLM010000078.1 GCA_020444175.1 Desulfobulbaceae bacterium
GCCCTACACTAATTTTTCAAGGGGTAGATGTCTCACTTACATTGACACAGAGGGTCCACCTAAAACCAGTAGAATAGTGGTACTAACGTTGCTTACCCAAGCTTCGTTTGAAAAGCTACCGCCAACCCCTATAAGGGTTGCGAGTACAAACAGTGTAGGGAGAGCAGTTGAAAAACCTGATACTACTGTTTCACCCGTATTAAGATAGCGGCCATATTTTTTTAGAGTTGCCGCTAACTTTTTCCCAGATTTGCTTTTATCTGTGCGACCTATTGATTTTGATACTTCTTGAAAAAATGAGGCGGTTATTTTTTCTTGAGCTGCCCATTCCCATGGGGAAAACTCAATTACATCAGGTTTTTTCTCTGTTATTTCCTCTAGTCGAGATAGGGCCATGTTTTTAATAGAAGATTTCCCTGATCCCCAGTCACCATGCAAGGCTACTACCAAGCTATCATTTCCATGCCAACTTGCCATCGCATTAGCCAAGTCGGTGGAAAAGCCTGACCGTCCCAATAGGTCCTCTTCTACTTTTGTGATTGGCCTATCAGAAGCAAATCCGTGTAAATCTTTTGGTTCCATATGAAATCCCTATAGGGAATCTAATGTGAAAATCACCGGTTCACCCGGTGCATTGTATTGTTAAAATGAGTATTGCGTTCCCTGAATTCGGGGTCTGTCCCCTATTGTTTTTATGGATTGGGTTTTGTTGAAAAATTCTTCTGTGAAAGTTCTTAGCTGTGCATTTGCACTAGTTCAGTATATTTTTGTAAATCAGCATGATCAATGTTTGCACCTCGAATATGTTTCGAAGTTTCATGCAATGCAGTACCAGAAGATGGGATAAACATAGGTTCGAATTTTGTCCATTTCCCCTCAATATCAAGAAACATATTAAAAGATTTAAGCGGTATGGGGATAAGACGTTTCTCTTCATTTAACGCAGCTAATGTAAACAGAATATACGTTTTGGAATTAAGGGCAGAAGATTCAGGCCAATTCACCTCGCCGTAATCAATGCGGCGAATAGAAATTAAAACAGCTGGAAGGTCTGAAATACGTTCATAAATGGAAAGTATGCCCGGAATACCACCAACCACTGCTACAAATAATGTTAAAATGACGAACCAATTTTGTGAAAATTTTAGAAATATCTTTTTAAAAAAAGAGGAGTCAATCATTATAACGAATAAATTTCACAAGTATTGTTGAGAGGCACAACGGCAGCGATAACCGAAAAATTGGCCGCAGGACAAATTTTCCCTAATTTTTCATCAACGTTATAGTTTTGAGAAAAAAATTATGAGAAAAAGAGTCATTACGCTTACAGCTTTTGATTGTTATAGGAAGGTTAGTTTTTTTTGTCAACTTATGTTTGACAGGAATTGGAGATAAAAACTATTGATTTTCTTTGTTTTTGCAAAGCCATGGGGCATTGTTCCGTTACTTCCCACATACCTCTACCAGAAGAAAAACGGGAATTATCGTAGATGGTAAAACTAAAGAACAAATGCATCGCTAGAAGACAAGCCGACCAAGCTCCCTGACCTCTTCAAGAATAGCGCTCGGCCCGGCTTCTGAAAGTTCCTGAGCACTCCCAAAGCCCCATAGCACACCGGTCGACCGCAGGCCATTTCCCTGCGCGGCGAGAATATCAACTGCCCTGTCACCGACCATCACTGCGTCGTGATCAATTTCGCCTGACCTTAACAAACGGGATAGCTGTTCCCGCTTTTTAATGCCGACATCGCCGCCATCAATGAACTTAAAATGAGGCAACAGGCCGAAATGCGACACTATTTTTTCGGCAAAATCGCGGCGTTTTGAGGTACAAATCCCCAGGAGCACGCCATTCCCGGAAAGGGCAGGAAGCTCTTCTGAAATACCTGGGTACAACTCGTTCTCAGCGTATCCAACTTCAGCGTAACGTTCGCGGTACTTGGCAATGAGGCTAGAAACGAGTGGCTGATCCGCATTCGGTTGAAATTTTAGAAATGTCTCGTCAAGGGGCGGACCTATTTCGGCTGCCACTGCCTCAGCCGGGACTTCATGGAAGCCGTGAGAAGCCAAGGCGTAGTTGATACACCTTGTAATTCCAAGACTTGGATTACTGATTGTGCCGTCAAGGTCAAATATTAAGGTACTTACGTTGCTGAGCATGATGCTCTCTCTTCATCTCTTATGCGCGAGTTGACATATGGACACTCAATAGATAGTCAGTCCTGCAGCATATATCGTTCCTGCCACCTGATCGGAAAGGTGATGAAGACAACAGTGCCCCTGTATGCCTTGCTTTCGATATTTATCACGCCTTGATGTTCGTGGATAATCTGTTGCACCAGCAGTAAGCCGAGTCCATCGCCTTCCGTTCTGGTGGTAAAGGGCTCCTTAAAGAGTTTTTCCTGATCTTCCGGACTGATCCCTTTGCCCTGGTCGGCAATGATCACCGTGGGTTTACCCTGCTGGCGGGTCACGTGGACTGTTATGGTGTCACCGATGGAGGATGCCTCCACCGCATTGCGCAGAAGGTGAACAAGTGCAAGTTTCAGGGTGCGTCGATTCGCCCGCACGCTTATGGGATCAGGAGGGACCTGAAGTGCTATGGCGATATCCGGTCCTTCCTTCAAATCGTTCCAGGCTGACACGGATTCTTCAACGATATGCCGCAGATCTTCAACAGTAAAGAGCTTACTCTGATTTTTTGCCAGTTGATCAAACTGGCCGACAATTTCTTCCAGCTTCTCGGCCTGATGCAGGATTGCTTCAAGCTTGTTCGCATCCACTCCGGGGACAGATTCTTTGCGCAGTATGTTTTTGATCAGACCGCCGATTGCAATGGCAGGATTTCTCACCTGATCGGCAATGGCCAGGGACATCTCGGCAATGGTCCGCTCCTGGGCCAGGGCCTCAAGATCCTGACTCAATTCAAGCAGCTCGGTATTGGCCCTGTTCAGCTCGGTATTCTTTTCCGATTTTTCAAACAGTAAACGCTGCACTTCATCATGCTTGGCACGCAGGTTCTCAAGATACGATTCCTCGGTATCGAAAAAAAGCTCATTGCGCAGTGTGGTCTGTTTGTCCTGCAAATCCTCCCAGGCGGCCATGGGCCCCCATTTGAGGCATTGCAGTGTCAGAGGTTTACAGGCTTTGCCGCCACTGACAACTATCCTGTCGAGAATTTTGTTGATAGTTGCCAAGGCGGGCATGGAACTTAAATCCTTGTCCTTGCAGTCCTGCGGAACAGGGGGATGCTCCAGGGGTAAAACGGATTCTTCGAAGAACAATTCCAGGGCGCACCGGTCATGCAGGCTCTGCGATTTCACAAGTGACATGGTCACTCTGGCCCCGCCGAATTCATCCAGAAAAAAACGGGCCGTCTCCGAAGCGGTGGTGGCCATCTGAATGATGGAAAGCCGGCTTAACCCCATTCCCCGGGCAAGGAGTTTGGTTTTATTGCGGACAAGAGGGACATCCTGTCCACGTTTGATAACCAGGGTTAGAATGTGTAAACGTTCTTCGATGTCATGGGCCATTGCCAAACCACCAGAGTTGTATCATGCCGTTTTGGAGAGTGAGGGTTAAAAAGGGCCTGTCCCCAGAGAGAAGCCGGAATTTCTCCTGCGTCCTCCCCTGTCTTTCCTGCATATTTTTCACTGTATTTTTCAAGCTCTGTCAAAAATTCCTGCCCATCCGTATAGGCAAAGGCAAGAATCCGGGATACGGGTTCTTTCTCAAAACGGGTGATCTGCTGCCAACGTGGATATCCCACACTTCCCTGCTGAACCGGAAAGTGCACCGGCATTCCGTCTATGATCATAAACACCCGGATATTGCCCACCGTGGCGCATTGAAGTTTGCGTTCATAACGATCAAACAGGGCTATATGAATGGAGAGCCCCCGCGTTGTGGCCATAATCGGTTCAAGGGCCTCGATTATCTGATCCGGCGGCCAGAGGAGAGCAAGTTCATCAAGCTTCTTGAATGCTGTTTTAATAATTGCCGCGGCAACATGTCCGCTTCCCGCGCCATCGGCAACGGAAATCCTGACATAGCGTTTATCCTGCTGCAGACTCATTCCATCACCAGAAACAGGCTCATGGTCACGGGGACGGATCAGAGCCTGGATATCGAAATCAAAATCATCATGACAGACAGTCCCTGATTGAGGATGCGGCCAGAGATTGGCAGTGATGACGCTGACGTATTCGCTGAGATCCTGAATAGTCTTGCATGGATAGGGGCTGGAAGGTCCTGAACAGATAAAAAGTTGATCCGACAGGCGGGCAACAGTGCCGAGTCCGGCCCCGAGACCTATGGTATTTGGAATTACCGATTTAAGCTTTGGGGTGAGATGCTCTAAACCGGGCCCTTGATCCAGACTGCTGATGCAGAGCCGCGACATCGAGCCAACGATATTCCCTGCCAGCCGTATCACACCATTGCGGGTCTGATGGGAGACATGATTATGGGCCAGCTCACTGGCGACTAGCACCGCATCAGCCTGGCGATCAACGGAAAAACCAAGGCACGACGCAAGTTTTCCGGCCAGCTGTTTGGCAACCGTTGCACTGGCCAGGTTGTCAATTTCAACCTCGGCAAAAACAGACAAGGGATCGACTGGAGGAAATCGCATCACCCCTCCTCAAGCAATTTGACGATGGCCTGTTCTACGTCAAGGGCAAAGGTGACGCTTGGCAGGATAATGCCGAAATCAAGCAGGGTTATAACCACCGGCACTGCCAGTCCGACCACCACCACCTGGGCCTGCATGATTTGCAGGGTGGCAGCCAGAGACTCAATCTGCAGGGCAAGATAGGAATCCATGACCTCAACCTGCTGAAGATCAATGATAACACCTGTGCCGGAGCGATCCTGCACCAGAGTTGTGACCCGTTCAATCAGTTTTTTGACTGCGGCATCATCGATTTCTTCCTGAATGGAAACGAGCACAACGTCTCCGAGGGAGAAAAGAGAAAAGGGTTCCATGGTTTACATTTTTCTCAGCAGCAGTTGGCGCCGGCAGGACACATTGTTGCCTTAGACGCGAGTCTTTTCAGCCGCGATTGCTCTGGCCAGTTCTATTTTATCCTGTTTCTGTCGAAGCAGGCTGATGGCAAGATGCAAGGCATCAGTCATGCGTCCGCGTACTTTGATGGTCCCCATGTCAACGCCGAGCTGGGCAATTGTCTGGGCGATACGGGGACAGACCCCGGTAAGAATTGCCTCGCTTCCCATGAGCCTTACCGCGGAGACGGTATGAATAATGTGGTTGGCAACCTCCGTGTCCACCATGGGCACACCTGTAATATCAATAAGGATAAACGGCGCCCGGGTGCGCTCGATGGCCTCCAGAAGTTTTTCCATGGCGATCTTGGCGCGGTGGCTGTCCATGGTGCCGATGAGCGGCAGGGCCAGAATCCCGTCCCAGATTTCAATGACCGGCGTGGATAGTTCGAGGATTTCGTCCTGAAGATGACGGATATCCTCTTCTCTTTTTTGCAGGAGTTCTTCCTGCTGTTCAAGGATGACCCTTTCCTGTTCAAGGCGGCCGGAAATATCTATAAAATGCTCAACACAGCCAATGACCTTGCCCTCGAAATTCCGCAGAGGGCGGCTGCTGTATTCCACCGGCAGTTCTTTATCACCGATGCGAAAGAAGGTCTGTCCATCCTTTGTCTGGTTGTCGGTCACGGTACGGTGACAGACGCAATCCTCGGTGCCGCACATGGGGGTACTGAATATTTCGTAACATTTCCGGTCAAAACAGTCGCCCGGCGTCCTGCCCACCATCTTTGCACCGCCCTGGTTAATCATCATTATGTTGTGATCAAGGTCGGTCACAAAGATGCCTGAGGGAATTGCATTAATGATTGCCGTCAAAAAAGTGTCATCAGCACTGATTTCAGAAAGATCCTTCATCATGATTAATCTCCATATTTGAAAGCGGGTGTGATATCGGGGTATCGCTTTCAGCTCACATTTGCAAGAGCCCGTAAACACGAAACCACCACTTCATATCTACCCTGACACCATAATCCTGTCAATCATGTAAGGGACAAAAATTATAATACTACTCTGCGGTTAAGAATTTTTTTAATTGCCTCTATACATTCTCAGTAGCCAACCTCTAGACTCCCGCCTCCGCGGGAGTGACGGCGGGCTTGGTTATGTCATTCCCGCGGAGGCGGGAATCCAGGTTGCGGCTATTGGCCAGGTCGGAAAGGAAGGCGTCATTCCCGCGGAGGCGGGAATCCAGTATTGGAAACTTGGCGACAAGAAAGTGGCAATTTTTAACTGAGAATTGTTCATAACCATATTTTTTTATTTTCTTCGTCGTCTGTTCATGGTTGGGGAGGTTGCACTATTTTCTTCATTCCCATTTATCCGCACAGGTTCATTTTTTTGCCTTGACCACAAATTATATCAGTGATACTAATTCTCATCATTTCCATGTGTTTCCCTGACCAACAGCTATTTAAAGAAGTTCACCCTTATGACGACAAATAAAGTTCATTTTAAACGGCGATCAACAACGGCTTTCTTGTTGAGCTTTTTGATTCTCGCCGCTCAGTTTGTCGCCATCTTCCATACCAGTGAACATCCTTTCCACAATCAGGACAGCACATGTCAGATGTGTATCACGGCTGCCCATGCCGGCACTGTCACTTATGATGCACCGCCCCAGGCATTGCAGTTTGTTTTACACTGTACGGGAGAAATTTTTCTCCTTCCTACCCATTACCCCGCAACAACACCATATTATTCTCTACGCCTCTCACGGGCACCTCCTGTTTCAGCCTGATCAGGTATTCTATCCCCTTGATTTTATAACATCCTTTTGTGCCGGTACCCATGTTGCGCCAAATGTCTCTGGTCATTTCCCGCTTATCGGGACGCAGCAGATACTGTGAGCTCCTGAACTTTTCCGGACGTTGCCGGTTTGTCCGGATTCAAGGAGTGCTCTGCGCGTAATATAATTTTTCACTTGGATGTCAAGCAGGCTGGCGATTCACCTTGTCTTTGCCTCGCTCGTTCCATTTTTCAAAAACCTGCACAACGTTTGAGCACCGGGATAGCACAACCTGATTACCCTTTCAGACCAGCCACGAGAAACAACAAATACACTGATAAATCTGATTTGTTTTCAGGAGGAAAACATGAAACAATCCATTCTTATTCTCACGCTCTTCTTCTCTGCCTGGCCCCAGGCATTACTTGCGGAACAAACCGATCTCCAGACCCTGCGCCAGGAAATGCACGAAATGCAGAGCCTGTATGAAAAACGAATCCAGGAACTCGAAGACCGCTATAAAGCTCAGATGAAAGCATTGGAACAACGTATTCAGGCGGCAGAAACAACACCCCCTCCCACCCCTGACGCTACAGGCAGCAGGCAGGCCGTGGTTGCGCCACAACAGCAAACAGCGGCCAATTCCTTTAATCCGGCCATCAGTCTAATCTTAAATGGCCGTTATGCCAATTTTTCCAACGATCCCCATGAGTATGAATTACCCGGCTTCACACTTTCCGGCGAGGCCGGTCTCGGCAAAGAGGGCCTGTCGGTGGAACATACGGAGCTCGCCTTCAGCGCCAATGTTGATGATAAATTCTTCGGTAAACTCACTGCCGCTTTAGCCTCCCATGACGGTTCAACCGAAGTGGAGATGGAAGAAGCATATATTGAAACATTGGGTCTTGGCCACGGTTTAAACTTAAGAGCAGGACGGTTTTTTTCCGCAATCGGCTATCTCAACGAACAGCATGAACACGCCTGGGATTTCAGCGATGCGCCCCTCATATACCGTGGTCTGTTCGGCAATCAACTCAACGACGATGGTCTTCAGGCAAGCTGGCTCGCCCCTACGGATCTTTATCTTCAGGTTGGCGGCGAGTTACTCCGCGGTGACGATTTTCCGGCTGCCGGGGGAGCGCACGACGGTGTCGGGGCATACACCCTCTTTACCCGTATAGGTGGTGATGTGGGCACAAGTCACAGCTGGCAGGCCGGAATTTCCTATTGGTCGGCGGATGTGGAAGACAGGACCGGCGAAACCCACAGTCACGGAGGTGAAGAATCAGCAGAAACACCGAGCTTTACCGGAGACAGTAACATTACCGCCTTCAACTTTGTCTGGAAATGGGCTCCTGAAGGCAATTCTACCCAGCAGAATCTCAAGCTGCAGTTTGAATACTTCAACCGCAATGAAGACGGCTCAATTGTTATGGACGGCAGCTCCCCACTGGAGACGACGTCATACGACGGCGACCAGAAAGGCTGGTATGCCCAGGCTGTGTATCAGTTCATGCCGCAATGGCGGGCCGGACTGCGTTACGACCACCTGGATGTGGATAATAACGGATCGGATTATGACATCCTGGAAGAAAGCGGTCTCAGTGATGAGGGCCACAATCCCGAACGTTTCAGCATAATGACCGACTGGGCAAACAGTGAATTCAGCTGGATACGTCTCCAGTATAACCACGACAAATCCTATTCCGACTCTGATGAGCAGTTTATCCTGCAATACGTTCACAGCCTGGGCTCACACGGCGCTCACCAGTTTTAAGGAGGTATCATCTGATGCAAAAAAAGAACGCTCTTCTTTTACTCGTCATGGCAATGTTGACAACATTGCTGTTTTCTACCCGGCCTGCAAAGGCCGGGCTCAAGGTTTTTGCCTGTGAGCCTGAATGGGGGGCACTTGCCGAAGAATTGGGTGGTGAGCTGCTGGATATCTCCATTGCAACCACCGGCAGACAGGACCCGCACCATATTCAGGCCAGACCAAGTCTGCTTGCCAGGGCACGACGCGCAGACCTGCTTATCTGCACCGGGGCGGAACTTGAGGTGGGTTGGTTGCCGCTCCTCATCAGAAAATCCGGTAATCCGAAAATACAGCAAGGCAATGCTGGATTTTTCATGGCCACGGATTATATCTCCTTGCGAGAGATCCCGACCCATCTCGACAGGAGTGATGGGGATGTGCATGCCTCAGGCAATCCCCATATCCAGACTGACCCGAACAATATCCTGCAGGTTGCCACCGCCCTTGCCGATCGACTTGAAAAGCTTGATCCTGATAACGCCGATGCCTACAGGGAAAGATACAGAATTTTTGCGGACAGGTGGCACACTGCCCTGAAAAAATGGAACAGCACCGCGTCTTCTCTTTCCGGCATACCCGTGATTGTCCATCACAAAAGCTGGTCCTATCTGGTTAATTGGCTTGGACTAAATGAGGTGGCCACTCTGGAGCCCAAGCCAGGTGTGCCACCAAACAGCGGTCACCTGGCCAAGGTGCTGAACATGGTACAAAAAAATCCGGTCCGGGCTATTATCTTTGCTGAGTATGAAGACCCACGCTCAGCCCAATGGCTGGCAAAGCAATCAGGCATTCCCCTGGCCAGCCTGCCTTTCACCGTAGGCGGATCGGAAGATGCCTCGGACCTCTTTTCTCTTTTTGACAGTACGCTCAGAAGGCTGCAGGAGGTTGCAAAATGAGCTTTGGACTCCTGGAATTAAAAATAATCCTGCCTGCATTCTTTGCCGGAATACTGGTACTTTCCACCCATGTTCCTTTTGGTCGGGAGGTAGTCAAACGCGGCATTATTTTTATTGACCTTGCCATTGCACAAATTGCCGGACTCGGAGTAATAGCAGCCCACAGCTTCGGCTGGGAAACAGACGGCTGGAAAGTCCAGGCTGCCGCCATGAGTGCTTCTCTTCTTGGAGCCATACTGCTCAACTGGACGGACAAACGGTGGCCTGAAATGCAGGAAGCACTTATCGGCATCCTGTTTGTACTGGCGGCCAGCAGCGGTATTCTTCTGCTGGCCAACAATCCCCATGGCGGAGAACATCTGAAAGAGTTACTGGTGGGCCAGATACTCTGGGTTAATTTCTCGGATCTTCTCCCGGTATCTTTGCTCTATGCCGTGGTTCTGGGAATCTGGTTTCAAGCCCGCCAAAAATTGGGCAGATCAGGATTTTATCTTTTCTTTGCCGTCATAATAACTGCATCGGTCCAGCTTGTCGGGGTGTATCTTGTTTTTGCCAGCCTGATTGTTCCTGCCATTGCTACGGTGAAAATGGGAAAAAAGGAGAGCTTGACCTGGGGATATGGAATAGGCGTTTGCGGATATTTTATTGGCCTGGTCCTTTCATCTCTCTTTGATCTGCCAAGCGGAGCACTCATCGTCCTGGCACTGACGTTGATTTCCATCATCATCTTCAGCGTCACCCCGAAGTCTCGGAATATCGATGGATTAAAAGTGGAGACAGGATGATACTCTCCCGAAGCAGGGGCTCAATGTCTTCCGGTTTCCACGATTGTCCGTGTGAACCGGAGCATTGAGCCTGCAGAAGGAAGAGTAAAGCCTTTCCGCCTGTTTTATTTTTCTTTCTGAGTACCACTAAAACTCAGCCAGTCTTGCAGCAGGTACTGTAATGCATTAATAATTCAAAAAATAC
>JAHLLM010000079.1 GCA_020444175.1 Desulfobulbaceae bacterium
GGCCGATTGGAGATTTGTTTCCAGCCTTTGGCCGGTTACTTTTCAACACCCTTATCTAGTGTCTGTCCAGAAATAGGGCATTTTGTTTGAGATCAAGGACTGCGCAAAAAATTACCGGAGGCATATATGCGATATTCCGAGGATAATTTTTTTAAGCATGACGAAGATATCAGGCAAAAGGGCCATTTATGGACGGACACTTTCTAATCAATCATCCAATAATTATGGATTAATACCGAGTTCTTTCTCTTTTTCATGTACCGCGAGACGGGTTTTTACTGCCGTATCGGGAATGAGGCTCATGGAATCGATACCGAGTTCAACCAGGAAGGTGGCGAATTCAGGGAAGTCGGACGGTCCCTGACCGCAGATGCCTATCTTTTTGCCCCGTCGTTTTGCCGTAGCGATCACCATGCGGATCATATCCTTAACTGCATCGTCACGCTCATCGGCGATACCGGCGATAAGACCGGAGTCGCGGTCAAGACCGTAGGTGAGCTGGGTCAGGTCGTTTGAACCGATGGAAAAGCCGTCAAAGATATCGGCAAAGGCATCGGCTGAAATAACGTTACTGGGAATCTCACACATTACGTAGAGTTCCAGACCGTTTTCGCCCTGCACCAGACCGCACTCCCTCATAACCTCGATAACTTTCTTGCCTTCCTCCGGAGTACGGCAGAAGGGAACCATCAGCTTGATATTGGTTAAGCCCATATCGTTGCGGGCCTTGAGAAGTCCCTGGCACTCAAGTTCGAATGCCGGCCGGTATTTCGGGTCATAGTAACGGGAAGCTCCACGCCAGCCGATCATCGGATTTTCCTCCTCCGGCTCGTACAGAGGGCCGCCAACCAAGTTGGCGTACTCGTTACTCTTGAAGTCGGAGAGACGGACAATAACGTCTTTGGGGTAGAAACCGGCGGCAATACGACCGACTCCCTCGGCAACCTTGTCGATGAAGAACTGTTTCTTGTCTTCATAGGCTCCTGTTTTTTCATCAATCTTGGCGACAATGGCCAGTTTTTCAGGATCACCTGAGTTTTTTAACTCTTCGTAGTTAACCAGGGCCAGTGGATGCAGACCGATATGGGAGTTGATGACAAACTCCTCACGGGCCAGCCCCACACCGTCATTGGGAATCTGACATTCAGTAAAGGCCTTTTCCGGAATGGCCAGGTTCATCATAATCTTGGTCTTGGTCTCCGGCAGATCGCCCAAATCAATTTTTTCTACTTCAAATTTGAGAAGCCCTTCATATACATAACCGGTCTCGCCCTCGGCGGATGAGGCGGTTACCTCCTGGCCGGTCTTAATGACCTCTGAGGCGTTAGCGGTACCGATAACGCACGGGATACCAAGCTCGCGGGAAATAATAGCAGCATGGCAGGTACGACCGCCGCGGTTGGTAATAATGGCGCTGGCAATTTTCATGATCGGTTCCCAATCAGGATCCGTCATATCAGTTACAAGTACCTGACCTTTTTTAAAATCTCCGATTTGAGCTGCATCTTTAATAACATTGGCAACGCCCTGGCCAATTTTTGTACCCACGGCCAGACCTTCGGTAATCACCGTGCCTTTTTCCTGCAGCTTATATGTTTCCATCATGCCAACGGCAGCTTGAGAGTGAACGGTCTCTGGGCGCGCCTGAACGATGAAAAGCTCACCGGTACCGACGTTAACGCCGTCGCCGTCCTTGGCCCACTCAATATCCATGCCCTTTTTGTAATGATCTTCGATGATACAGGCCCAGTTGGCCAGTTTGAGGATCTCATCATCATTAATAACGTAAACCTTCCGTTCCTCAGGGGTGGTGTCAACGTTTTTTACCGGCTCTTCTGTGGAGGGATCGTTGTCATAGATCATCTTAATCTCTTTAGAGCCTACCCTTTTGGAAACAACGGGACGTTTACCCTCTTTCAAGGTAGTCTTAAACACATAGTATTCATCCGGGTTTACCGCACCCTGCACGACATTCTCTCCAAGTCCCCAGGCGCCGGTGATGAACACCGCATCCTTAAAGCCGCTCTCCGTATCAATGGAAAAAAGAACACCGGAAGAGGCGGAATCGCTCCGCACCATTTTCTGTACAGTGATTGACAGATAAACGTCGAACTGGCCGAAACCTTTATCATGGCGGTAGGAAATGGCACGATTGGTAAAGAGGCTGGCAAAACATTTACGACAGTTTTCAATAAGAGTGTCATAACCATGAATATTGAGATACGTTTCCTGCTGACCGGCAAATGAGGCATCCGGAAGATCTTCCGCTGTGGCAGATGAGCGAACGGCAACATCAACGTTCTCACCATACTCGGCTTCCATCTTCTTATAGGCTTCGATAATGGCTTCACGAAGTTCACTGGGAAAGTCTGCGGTTCTAATGATATCACGAACCTTCTCGCCGCGCTCAGACAGGTTTTTCATGTCGTGGGTGTCAAGATCGGACAAAACATCTTTAATTGCGTCTTCAATACCAGCCTTTTCAAGTAAATACCTGTAAGCATAAGCAGTTATGGCAAAACCATGGGGAACGGCAACCCCTTTTGAGGTTAAATGCTGATACATCTCCCCAAGGGATGCATTTTTTCCACCGACCATCGGGACATCTTCAATACCAATATCGTCAAACCAGAGAATAAAGGCCTTATCGTGATTTTCTGCCATAGTTCCTCGCTCCTTAAAGAAGTTAACTTAAATTTGAGTTTTCTAGGGGGTTATAAAATAAGATCTTACTAGATATAAAATAAGTCTGTCAAACTGTTACCTTTATATAGCGAATCTCAGTAAGATGGTCAAGGCACAATAGTGTGAAATAAGGTCGTGATTTAAAAATATTTATCTGTCGCTAACTCTCTTTTTGAGAAACTGACAGATGGTAAAAAACACTATGTAAGGAACATGTCGATAAAAAGTATGTTCAATCACAACATATGTTTGTCTGCCCCAAAAAGGATATTTAAGTTAGGACAAAAAAGGAACAGCACCTAACTGAGTCGCTCAACGCATTCCTGCATTCTGTCAATTAACTCATCAAGTTCCGGTTTCGTGACCTGGTCATCGGCACCTACGGACTTCCCTTTCCGCCTTAATGCATCTGTTATCATAGACGAAAACAGCAGGACAGGGATCTTGTTATAGGCTGAATTTTGTTTTATTTTCAGGCAGAAGTGATGACCGTCCATTCTCGGCATTTCAATATCAGAAATTATTGCAAGTATTTGATCATCCAGTTTATTTTTAAGTCGTAAATCTTCAAGATAGTCCCAGGCTGCCTGGCCATCAGATTTAGGTATAACCTTAAACCCGGCATGTTCAAGCGTCCTTGTCAACTGGAGGAGAACGACCCGGGAATCATCGACAATAAGGACGGACTTATCATACTTTTCCTCTATTTTTCTGGCTGCTGTTTCATCACGGTTTGACTTGACAACCATGCTTGGATCGATTGTTCCGACTATGCGTTCAAAGTCGATCATTTGAATGAGCAAATCATCGGCCTGGCAAATTCCTGTAATACTTTGGCCTGAGGCTATCAGTTCATGGGGCGGAGATATCTGTGACCATGAAATACGATATACCTTGTCCACGCCATGGGTAACAAAACCAAAGGATTTCCCATTTAAATCAGCTACAATGACAACCCATTTTTTATTTGTCCCCTCATCTTCATACACCTGGTAGCCAAACCAGGTACAAAGATCAATAAGAGGAATAGAATTATTACGAAGCAGAAAAACACCTTTGACACATTCCATACTTTCTGCAATTTCCGTTATTTCTTCCGGATAGGCTACCAGTTCTTTGACCTTGGCAGCATTGATGCCGTAGGTAATCTTTTGCCTTTTACCTGTTTGCTGATCTATCCAGTCAAGATAGAAGGTGATAACCTCAAGCTCATTGGTGCCGACTTCAAGCAATATATTTCCACTGGGTTGGCTGGCCATGATGTGACTCCGGGCAGGACATGTATTATTTTCTTTTTCATCTTCGATTTTGAAACAAATACATTCGAATTTGGATGAGGAAAAATTAATAATAGAGCCAGTTTAAATTTTCCCCGAAAGTTTTTTTGTTAGATTCAGTATAAAACAATTTTTTTATAAAAGGCCAGAAGGTTTTGAGTGGAACAAATGCAGGTGCTTGTTTAATAACTCTTACTATGATATATCTATTTTTTTTATTGAAAAAAGGAGTTTGTCATGCGAGGAAAAGTACAGGAAGCATTGGATCAGATCAGGCCCACTCTCCAGAAAGATGGGGGCGATGTGGTGCTCGTTGATGTAACGGATACCGGTGTTGTCAAGGTGCAGCTCACAGGGGCGTGCAAGGGTTGCCCCATGTCTCAGGTAACCTTGAAGGAAGGCATAGAAAAATTTCTTAAATCGGAAGTACCAGAAGTATCTTCCGTTGAAGCGGTATGAATTCTATCATAACAATTTTTATTTATGATATTTTGTTCCGGCCTTGATATTGTATGCCCGATAGATCTGTTCAAGAAGAAGAAGCCGTGCCATTTCATGGGTAAAAGTCATTTTTGAGAGACTGAAAAGCATATCTGCCCCTTCAACCACATCTTCCGAGAGACCTTCCGGACCCCCTATTAAAAAAGAAATAACCTGCCGTCCCTGATTTTCCCAGCTCTTCACTAAATCGGCAAACTCTTCCGACGACACCTGTTTTCCCCGGGGGTCCAGGGCAACTCTGTAGGCCGATTTGCTGCAATTGGCAAGCAACTGTTCACCCTCAAGTTTTTTATTTCGGGCACAGTCTCCGGTTCCACAGAGGGGCTTGCTGATCTTGAAATCAATTTTAGTGAAGTGAGAAAGTCGTTTCCGGAAATCATCAATTCCTTCTTTCAGATACGACTCCTTTGTTTTTCCAGGAAAGACTAGTTCCAGACGCATTACGTTTTATCTTTTGATTCAAGGATTTCAGCAAGAATCTCACAAAATTTTTCGTATCCTACTTCTTCTTTGATACCAGGACATGACCTGTTGATAGCTTCAAAATTAGCTTGATCTGTTATAATGCTCGGGTGGAGAGGCCACTGTGCACATCTCCATGGCCGCCCGGGATGCACAGTACAACCATTGTCATAAAAAATACAATGGCCTTCCACTGTTTTCATCTGGACAACATTTCCCGTAATGCGAAGGTATTTTTCTTTAACTTCTTGTTCCGGTAGTCCTATGTGATCAACCATACGCTGCAAATCATCTTTTGTGAGAGAGACAGTTGTTTCTCCGTGGCAGCAGTATCCGCATCTTTTACATTCAAAAATTTTTTCTGTCATAATTGTTTTTTTCTCTATTGCTCAAACTCAATATTTGAAGAATCAGGCCGTGCCGGTTATTTCACCAAAAAGGCTGATATCAATTCCATGCTTCATGGTTATTTTTTTCCACATATTGTGGGGCTCTATCAAAAAAATATCATCATAGTCTCCCGGCAATGTGAGCCAGCCGTCCATTGCCAGTTCCTGCTCAAGTTGACCAGGCCCCCATCCGGAATATCCCAATATAAACCTGTAATGCCGTGGACCTCTTTTTTGTGCAATATCCTCAAGAATTTCAGGAGCCCTCGATAAAACGATATCATTGGTAATTTTGAGAACCTCCTGTGCCTCATAGTCACTGGAATGTAATATAAAGACAGAGCCAACGTCAACAGGCCCGCCGAAATACAAGGCTGGGAGTTCCCCGTCCGGGCAGGGAATATCGGTTCCCTGATAAAGCGCCTCAAGTGTAACGTCAGGGATTTGTTCATTTATAACCAGCCCCATGGCACCGCCCTCTGCATCATGTGAACATATATAAATGACCTTTTTTGCAAAACGTGGGTCAGGCATTTGCGGTGTGGCAATGAGAAAAAATCCAGCTAAACTCTCCATAAAGGATCTCCATAGAACAACGCAACACGGAAAAAGATTTCCCTACTTACTTGTACGCATAGAATCATTTCGTGAATCGAAACCAACAGACAGGCATCTACCTTATCAGAGACAGAAACAGTGTCAAGATCGTATTCAATAGAAAAAATTATAGGGTTTGATTTGAAAAGTATGATAAAATTCCATGGTGTAAAAAAGGAACCTTTCAATTTCCTTCATAAAATGGTACTCGAAATACTATAACAATACGATATAAAAAAATAACCATCTCTTCAGGCAGTTAAGGAATAAAAATGACAATCGATATCACCCACGAACTAGACAAAGTAATAGCTTCCGACCATCATGACCCATTTGTTGTCTTAGGTCTTCATGTCCTGGAACATGATCCAGGCTCAGCCATTATCCGTGCTTTTCTCCCCCTGGCCGAATCCGTACGCCTTGTTTTTGGAGATGAAAAACGAGACATGTACAAAATGCGGGATGAGGGCCTTTTTGAAATAGTCATTCCTGATTATGCTGAACCCTTTGACTATTCTTTTGAAGCAACGGCATATAACAACACCATTCATACTTTTAAGGATCCATATTGTTTTCTCCCTCAACTGAGCGAGTTTGATCGTCATCTTTTTAACAGTGGAACGCATTATCAGTTGTATGAAAAAATGGGAGCTCATCCGGCCACAATTAATGGAGTGGACGGCACAATTTTCCGGGTATGGGCACCGGCCGCCCGTCGGGTAAGTGTTATCGGCAATTTCAATTATTGGGACGGCAGAGTTCATCAGATGAGGGTGCTTGGTTCATCCGGCATATGGGAACTTTTCATTCCGGAAGTGAAACAGGGAGAAATTTACAAGTATGAAATCAGGACTCCTGTTAATGATATTGTTGAAAAGGCAGACCCTTTTCAATTTTTAACCGAATTGCGTCCTAAAAGTGCTTCAATTGTCTGGGATATTAACGATTATTCCTGGCATGATGAAGAATGGTTACAGAAAAGGGGACAAAACAAGTTTTATGACCACCCTGTATCCATTTATGAGGTGCATTTAGGCTCATGGCAGCGTGACCCTTCAGACCCTGAGCGTTTTCTTACTTTTCGTGAACTGGCGGACAAGCTTATTCCCTATGTGAAAGAGATGTCATTCACTCATATTGAACTTATGCCGATCATGGAACATCCTCTTGATGAATCGTGGGGGTATCAGACCACAGGGTATTATGCTGTTACCAGTCGATTTGGTACACCTCAGGATTTCATGTACTTTGTTGATTGCTGCCACCAGAATGATATAGGTGTTATTCTTGACTGGGTTCCTTCTCATTTTCCGACTGACGGACACAGCCTGGGCCGCTTCGATGGAACCGCTCTGTATGAGCATGAAGATCCAAGACAGGGTTCGCATCCCGAATGGAAAACGTTGATCTTCAACTATTCCCGCCGAGAAGTGGAAAACTTTCTCATTGCCAACGGACTTTTCTGGCTTGAAAAGTACCACATAGACGCAATACGTGTTGATGCGGTTGCCTCAATGCTCTATCTCGATTATGGAAGAAAAGATGATAACTGGATTCCAAATCCCTACGGCGGTAAAGAAAATCTGGACGCCATTAACTTTATCAAACATCTGAACTCCATTGTTTACGAAAGACATCCTGATGTTGCCATGATAGCAGAGGAGTCAACCAGCTTTTACGGAGTTTCAAAGCCGACCGATCAAGGAGGTCTGGGTTTTGGTTTCAAATGGAACATGGGCTGGATGAATGACATGCTTGATTATTTCAGTCGTGATCCTCTTTTTCGTAAATATCACCACAACAAGCTGACATTTTCTCTACTTTACGCATTTTCAGAAAACTTTATACTGCCGCTCTCCCATGATGAAGTGGTGCACGGCAAAAAATCACTTCTTTCGAAAATGCCTGGGGACAGGTGGCAGCAGTTTGCCAATCTCCGTCTGATTTTCTTTTTTCTCTGGACCCATCCAGGGAAAAAACTGCTTTTTATGGGAGGTGAATTCGGCCAGATATCTGAGTGGTATTGCAAAGTAAGCTTGGACTGGCATCTTCCTGAGCAGGAAGCCCTGCATTATCAGATTCAGTACTATGTACAGAAACTCAATGATATGTATAAAAGTCAGCCGGCCTTGTGGGAGGTGGATTTCTCATATGAGGGATTCAAATGGTTGGATTTCAAGGACGTAGATCAATCAATCATTACCTTTGCGCGTTTTGCTAAAAACCCGGCTGATCATGTAGTCTGTCTGCTTAACATGACCCCAGAGGTTCATCATAATTACAAAGTCGGAGTCCTGGAAAACACAAAATACGAAGAGATTTTCTGCTCAGATGAAAGTTCATTCGGAGGAAGCGATACGGGTAATCCTGATGTAAAAGTCCCTTATGATGAACCCTATGGTGAAGCACCATACCACATAAAGGTCACTGTACCGCCTTTAAGCGGAATCATTTTCAGACCAGTAAGATCCTAGGAGAGAAACGATGAGCGCCTTACAACCACCGGGAGATAAAATGAAAAAAGTTCTCTGTTGGGTAAGTGAATATCTGCAGGAACATCCCAAGAAAAAAAGAGCTGATGCATTCAAGGAGGCTGAAATTCGATTTGATCTTTCGCCACTTGAATGTGAATTCTTAGACAAACATTTTTCCAAGGATTTGAGCCCTTGCAGATGAGCATCTCATCAACTCTCACCTCTTCAAGCGATCAGGCCTGCCTACGTAAAAAGCTTTTTTAGAATTGCAGGCCTGACCGGAGGCTTCGCATAGCTCTTGTTTAACTCCGCGAACTCGCGCCTTGTCTTGAAAATAAACGGAATCATACCGGAGTTGCCTTAATTTAAGATTGTCCGGCGGGGTGAAGTAGGAAATACATTGACCGACTCGTTTTAATGCTTTTTATCATCTTCCTGTTTCAACATTGGAACCTTAAGAAGAGCTATCCCCTCACTTTTTAAAAGCTTTTCCTCATCAGAACTCACCACACCGCGTATATTTCTGGGTTCTTCCACACCGTAGTGCATTTTCAAAGCTTTCTGGGCAAACTTGACTCCAACGTCTTCAAAATTTTTTTCAACAATTTCCTGAACGTTTTTCAGAACTTCCTGAGCCGTATTGAGCAAATCGCCGGCATGGACACTTGTTGACGGTTTGTCAGCAGAAATCCCCGTATCGGCAGAAAAACATTTTTTCTGGTAGGCAACCGGCGATAAAATTTTCCGTACCGAGGCGCAACCACACTGCGGACATAATACTTGTCGATTCTCCTGTTGACGAACAAAATCCTCTCTGTCCACAAACCATCCTTCAAATTGGAAGCCACAATCACAGGCAAGATCAAAGGCAATCATCAAAAAACCATTTTTTGTATTCAGCAATCAAATTTACCCAGGAAAACCTATCAGTCAGTTTTCTGCCTTTTTCAGCAGTAAACTCCTTATCATGAAGGGCATTCTGTAATGATAACAGGAAATTCTTATCTTCATATAAAAAATCTCCCCCAAAAAGCTCAGGATAAGACAATCTGTTGGGCAGAATGGGACGACAGCCGGCACGAACAGCCTCTATTATAGAAATGCCGTAAAATTCATGCCGGGCTGTTGATATTACATGTGTCCCCTTCTGCAGCATTTTCAGATAACTTTTGCGGTCGGCAACATACCCAAAATGCAAGATCCGATGCTGTAATTTTTTTTGGGCTCGCACGAATATTTCCGGCATTCTTTCAAAAGACTGTCCCATAACAATCAAACTGAAATCACCCCCGTTTTTATCGAGTTCAAACAGGGTATTAAAAAAGAAATCAGGATCTTTGTCATGCTCCCAGCGGTGATTCCACACAAAGACAGGTTTATTTTTCTTACTGCAACCGGATGGGAAACCATCGAATGGTAAAAAATCTATACCTGGAAAAAGAATGGCTGATTTTTGCCTGAGAGCATCAATAACATCCATTTTCATATCCGGAGTTTTTTTTATAATCCGGGCACATCCCTCCAAAAAAGTATGCCTATTGTAACTGGAATTAAATGCTATCTTATCAGACGCCAGTGCTGTTGTAAGGTTGGTTATGGCAAAATGAAAATCCCGCTCATCATTGACCTGAACAGGATACGCGAATTGATTTTCATGGAAATAGGTCAGAATTGGAGTTTCAGAAATCCAAGATGGAGCCAGGCCTTTCAAGGTGGCTACGTCAACAAAGGTGGAACAGAGCAGTGCATCATAATCCGCGGTTTTCGGCAGTTTGGATGCAAAATACGGGGCGGAAAAACGCATGCGCCATTTCCACTTTCTGGCCGGCATGGTAAGGAAATGAAAGGTATAAGGAAGGTTGGCTTCAAGACCTTTAAGGAAATTCTTGTGCGAACCTCCGTAGTAAGGTTCGAGCACAAGAATTTTTTTGTTTTTCAATGCAGTGTTTTTGATTGGTCCCATGTCGAGGCAACATGACCTCCTTTAAAGAAAAATGTAACTATTCAGCTGCACCTCATCTTTGAACGATCAGGCCTGCTCACATAGA
>JAHLLM010000080.1 GCA_020444175.1 Desulfobulbaceae bacterium
AGCCAGTCTTGCAGCAGGTACTGTAATGCATTAATAATTCAAAAAAATACTGTCTCCACAAAAGTCATTCCCGCGAAAGCGGGAATCCAGAGTAGTTGGCTCGTCCGCCTAGATTCCCGCCTTCGCGGGAATGACGTATAAAAAGGCTGAAAATGAGTGGTAATCATATAAAAAAAGGAGATGCCGTCAGGCATCTCCTTTTTTCAGCATAGCGAATGTAAAGATAAATTACATTGAGTCACCGGAAGCTGCACCCTGCATTTTAACCTCAACTTTCTCTGTGAGGCTTGCATAGTATTTTTTCAGGTGGTCAAGAACTTCATCACGACCAAAATGATCTACGATGTCAGCGCCTTCGGACAAAGCTTTACGCAGCTTGGTACCGGAGAGGATAACACGATCGTCTTTGGTGTGGTTACATGTACGCAGTGAAGCCATACCATCACATTTGTGGCAGTAGAAGGTCCAGTCGATCTTCATTGGCTGACACTGCAGGTCTTTTCCAGTGTCACCGGTGGTGGGGATTCTGTCGAAAATTTCCTGGGCTTCGAACAGACCGTAGAAGTCACCAACACCAGCGTGGTCACGACCGATCAGCATGTTGTTGATACCATAGTTCTGACGGAAGGTTGCATGGAGCAGGCCTTCACGAGGACCGGCATAACGCATATCAAGAGGATAACCTGCGTTGATTACGTTGTCTTTTACAAAGTAGTTTTCGATCAGGATCTCGATAGCTTTAACACGTGTATCAGCTGGGATATCACCTGGTTTCAGGTTACCGATCAGTGAATGAATCAGAACGCCGTCACATACCTCGATGGCGATTTTGGCCAGGTACTCATGGGAACGATGCATGGGGTTACGAAGCTGCAGAGCGGCAACGTTTTTCCAGTTTCTTTCCTCGAACATGGCACGGGTCTCAGCAGGAGTCAGGTAAACGCCTTTGTACTCTGTCGGGTAGGTGCTCTGGGACAGAACTTTAACCGGACCGGCGATGTTCACTTCTTTCTGGTTCATAACCATGATGACGCCTGGATGATCTTCTTCGGCGATTTTCCAGAAAGTGTCACCCTGAGATTCTTCACCTTCGCCACGGAATACTTTCTCGCATTCCCATCTTTTGTCAGCATCGGACATGGCGTATTTTTCTTCAACTTTCATGGTGGCCATGATCTCACCATCGGCTACCAGAGCGATTTCGTCACCATTGTTAATGGCATCTGCGTCAGCCTGGGAAACATCCAAGGTAATCGGCACAGGCCAGAAAGTCCCGTCTGCCATCTGAAAGTTTTCGCAAACGCCTTTCCAATCAGCTTTGCCCATGAAACCGGTCAGAGGGCTGAAACCACCGATACCCAACATAATCAAGTCGCCTTTGGCGCGGGCACTAACTTCAATCTGCTTCAGACCTGCTGCTTTTTCTTTTTCAGCTTCCAGCTCGCTACCATGAAGCAATGCACACACCAGGCCTTTTCCGCCATGAGGCTCAACTAATTTACTTGCCATTTGACTGTCTCCTTGAAATAAAATTTAACGTCAGAAAATTCCTCTAACACAGAATGAACCCTTATTCATTTTGAACAAAATGTATATAAAGGGGGGAATGGGAGGTTGTCAAGGAAAAACAAAAAAAAATCGGGGTGTCACAAAGAAATTTCATTCCTATCCAGCTTCATGATTTTTTCTCTATTATTACGTTTTTACCTATAATTTCAGCCAACTACAGGAAATTTATTTTCCTCCATTCAATGCTTCACCCATTGGTTGAGACAGACAATATCCTGGAATGACTCACCAATCATTTAAAGCAAATCAAGAGGTTACGAAAGCATGTCAAATGAGCTTAATTTTAAAAATGCGAAAGAAAAGAATGGAATGAATTTGATATTTTTTTTAACAGGCCTTTGGTCTGCAGACGCACCTGTCCTCTCAGCAGACAGGACGCCCGCTTTATGGAAAGAAAATCATACAAAAAGAAACGGATCAGACCTTTTTATCGAAAAGCAGACCGATCAAATCCTGTAATTTCTCGCGCAGTTCAAGGATTTCCTCTGAAGGAAACTGTTTAACCACTTCCCCGGTTTCCTTATCCCGGATCTGGCCCACGATACTTTCGGTTTCAAGGTGTTCGTACAGACCGAACTTAAAAGAGCTGCCCATGGTCTCAAGCTTTCCCTGAATCTCCTCAACCGCCTCTTCAATATCTTCCTGGGTAAACTTTTTTGACTCCTTTTCCTTTTTCCCTTTGCCGTGAAGCGCTTGGTCGTTCAGTTCTACGGTGGAACCATCGCTGCTTTCCTGTACAGGCTGAACCGCCGGCTTCTGGGCGTCTTCCAGCTCCACAGCAGGCGCTGCAGGAACACCATATCCCTTCACATCTGTTGTTACGTTGACATCCATGACAACCTCCAAATTAACTGTTACTTACGTTTTACTGCTCAAATACCGGGGCCCTGGTCCTGCGCCGGGACATACGCTGTAACCTCTTAACGCGGTTTTTCCTTTGCGAAGCGCACGCAAAGAACTCTTTACCTTATCACTACACCTACCCGCAAGGATAGCAAGATTTTTCTCCCCCTGCAGGATATCTTTCATTTTTTGCTGAAACTCTGCGGCAAATTCTGTGTCATCAGCAAACATGGCAGGTTCAAGCTGATCAAGACATTGCTTTAAACGCAAAAAAACTCTTTGCTTTTTCTCATACCAACCAGGCAAACCATTAAGAGAATTTGCGGCAAGCGCCTCTCTATGTCTTTCCTGCACAGAATCAAAATCCGCCATGGCAGCAAAAAGGGCATCCTGCAGCGAATTCTTCAGGTATTTCTCGTCAGCCATCTTGAAATGCCCCCAGCTTTTCTAAATGGAAAAAGAAAGACTCCGGGCAGGAATTTTCTCCCCATCCGCGCTGTAACTTTCAGCAGGAACCTCTTTTTTAATGGCCGGCTGCGGGGCGCTTTTTCCCTGTTCCTCCCGCATTTCGACCATGGCCGTCTCTTCCCAAACTTCTTTCAACCGCTTGATGTAGGATATTGTCTGATTGACAATCTCAACATCGCCTGAAACGGACACTTTGGGTAATTCTTCAAGAATAGCGTTATAAAGTCCTTTCAAAAACAAAGCCGCCTCAGAATCGTCATCATCTTTTACCGAAGCAAACAGTTCCGTAATGATAGCAATGGCCTTGCCCAGATTCTCTCCCCTCATCTGGGGATTTTTTGTCACAACCCCATCTTTCGCTTTTTCCAGATGCAGCAACGTTCTCTCGTACATCAAATGAATGAGTTTCACCGGATGTATATTGGACTGTGCTTCTGTTTGCCGATAGGCATTGCGGACTTTGGCTGAATTCATGTAAATCTCCTCACTCTTTAGGTCGGCTACAAAAATATTTTTCCGTTTTCAACAGACGTATTCCAACTATTTTTTACTGTCCCAGACATTCATCAAACTATCAAATTGTCCGGTCAGATAATTTGATAACGATGTCATCTGGTTCATATACTGGTCCAACTGGACAAACTGCTGGGACATCAACTCATATTTTTTATCAAGGCGGGCCGTCTCAGACTCGATGGTCAGTTCCAGATCGTAAATTTTTTCCTGAGCTGTTGATTTTTCGACATCCATGGGCCCCAGTCCACCGGTAAGCGACCTGAGCCTGTCATTAAGCAGGTCGGCAAAACCGGTAACACTGCGCTCATCATCGCCCAGAAAAAATTCGGTCACATCATCCCTGTTGCCGGCCAGCATATCACTCAAAACCGTCTGATCAAGGGTGACCGACCCATCCCGATTGATTTCCATGCCCAGATCAAACATGGAGGTCACGTTGCCTTCCACATCCGCCCTCACAAGGGAAGACATCAAACTCTTCAGATCAAACGGCAGGGTTCCCACTGTTGTGCCGAACAGCATGCCAAATTCTTCATCCTCGGCATCATAGGCCGTCTCGGCATCAATTTCTGCCACAGCCTCGTTATAGGCTTCAACCAAGCCGACAATCAATTCAACAGTTGCATCATCATCATTGGCTACGGATACGGAGGCATTGCCTGTATCCACCAGATCAATGGTAACACCGGCCAGAATATCCGCAATGCTGTTTGACTGACGCTGGTAGTTGATGCCGTCTAAGGTAAACTGGGCATTAAGAGAGACCTGCTCCCCGGCATCATGGTCATACCCCTGGTCTTCCTGCATCGTCATACCGAGCAGCTGGCTTGTCATGGTAATACGATTTTCTTCACCCGTTTCATCGGACTGCAGAACAAACTGATAAGGAGAATCGCCAATGCCGCTGTTTATAATCTTGGCGGTTACACCGAGATTATCCGTTTCACCATTTATCAAATCAGCCATTTCCCGTAGCGTCGTATCTCCGGCAACCATGATGGTCTTTGCCTCGTCTCCAACCGTGTAGGAGAATTCCGCCTCAGGAGCGGCAAAGCTCAGGCCGGTTTCACCACTGTCAATGTTGACCCGATAGTCTTCGCCATATCCTTCATTGGCGTGGCGAACATAAAATGAATAATTCCCTTCACCATCATCAACCGCATACGCTGAAAGAGGAAGCCCGGCACCATTGATAGTATTGACCAATTGAGCAATGGAGTCCCCTTCACTCACAGTGAGTGAAAGGGAAGCCCCTTCAGAACCATATTCAATCAAAAGAGTGCCGTCTGCCGGAACAAAGGCCTCTGAGGTTGAGGCAACAGTCTCGCTTGTCTGGCGACCATTGGGGATATAGACGATGTCACTTTCTCCAGTAAATCCACCTGTGGTGATCCAGGAGCTTTTTGTGGCAAGACTCTCCACATCAAGAGTAAGAGCTTGCACCTCAGCACCGTCATTGGCCGATACTGTTGCCACCTTTTCATCGGAGCTGGAGGCGGTTCTTTTCAAAAAGGTACTTTCCAGGGAAAGATCCAGGGCGCTGCTCTTGAAGTCCAGCAGTTTATTTTTGACCACAGTAAATTCTTCAACCTGGGCCTCAAGCTTAACCTTATCGGCTTCTTTTATGTCGAGAACCTGCTCGTCAATCTCACGCAGGTCATCAAGCATATCCGCCAGAGGCAATCCCGAGCCAACACCCAATGTTGTTATTGCACCAGCCATAATATCCCCATACGACTCATTTTCTTCTCACATCTTTCTGCTTCCATATTATTTATCGGATCTTGAAGAGAAAACTTTATTTTTTTTTAAACGTTTTTCATTTGAGCAACTCGTACTCTGAATCGTAATTATATGTGATCACCACTCATTTTCAGCCAAGGTTATAGCTGTATATTAATTTTTCTCGTCATTTCGAACGGATGTGAGAAATCTTTATTGCGGTGGAGTCAGATTTCTCACATCCGTTCGAAATGACGACATTGGTCGTATTGTAGACAAGTCATTAGGTTACATGCAACTTGGCAACTATGGCTGAAAATGAGTGGTAATCAAATAATTAATAGAAAAAAGCGTTGGAATTCTGCAGACACTTTTTTTCGATTCTACTCGGCAAAGGATTCCAAGGTTTGACGGTTTCGCAAAAAAGACAACAAAAACCACTGCCCCACATTATGGTTTATTTCAGGAGCCATCTCCCAATAACCAAAATTGACATTTATTGTTATTTGCTGCATATTGTTTGCAGGAGGTAATACTATGAATATTTCATTAACCCCGGAAATGGATGAATGGATTGCCAATAAAATCAAAACAGGGATGTACAAGTCTTCAAGCGAGCTAATCAGAGAAGGCCTTCGCCTTCTCCAGGCGCGTGACGAACAAAGGCAAAAAATGGTAGAAGACTTGAGAACCGAATTACTGGTAGGCATTAAGCAACTTGACGCCGGCAAAGTCAAAAAATTTGACACAAAAGCTCTTAATAAAATAAAAAGAGATGCTCGAAAAATGTTTGCGGTATGAAAGAATATCAGCTGGTCATTTCAGAACAAGCAACTCATGATTTAGCAGACATCTGGCTCTATATTGCAAATGACTCTCCTCAAGCTGCCGACAAATTTCTCGATACCATACTTGAACAATGCCGTCTGCTCTGTTCGTCTCCAGAAATGGGCAGATTGAGGGAAGAACTATTGCCAGGCGTTCGAAGCTTCCCAACAAAACGTTACGTAATATTTTACCGAATTGCCCTGTCCACAATTGAGATCATTCGCATCCTGAGTGGCTACAGAGATATCGAATCCATACTCTGAAGTGCCTTTACAACAAGCCCCCGACATTCTCCAAAAAGGAGTATAAAAAAAGGGGCAACAGCCGCCATCGGCCATCACCCCTGTTGAGTTTCAAACGAGAAGACCTCGAACCTGAGTCCTCAGTCCTCAGCACTTTTTTTATCCTTACAGCAGACTCAAGACGTTCTGAGCGCTCGCATTGGCCTGGGATGACCAAGCGACCTCAAACTCATGCTGCTTTAGATTTACGCATTTCGAGCCATTTTTTGAAAGATTCCTGACTTTCCAAAGAAGGAACTCCAGCCAGAAGCCCTTTCACACTGATATCCTCATCAAGATCTTTCCAGTGAATCCCCTCCCCCTTGCCTATCAATCTCCAATTTTGCCTTTCATCGTGAAGCCCATGCATGAGGCGGGGATACCAAACCAAGGGAACAGACACGCTTCTCCCATCACTCAACTCTACTGTCAAGGTGTCGTCTGTTGTTTCAACAGACGTTACACTCGGAACCGCAATCTCAATCATTGAAGTAGTCATTCCACGCCTCTATCAATTTCATTTTATTTTCTTCCACCATCCTCTGGAGTTTTGCGACCTCCTGCCTGCTGAAACCTCCACTCACCTGAAGCCGTACAGGTACAAGCCAGAATTTGGCAATCATATCGTCTTTTTCAATATGAACATGCATTGGCTCGATACCATCACTTGAGTAAAAGAAAAATCGATATGCACCTACCCGAAGCACTGTTGGCATAATCTTTACGTTACTTGATTAGTGAAGCTTCTCTCCCTATTTGCACACACAAATAATACCACGCAGCTCCAAAATGAGCCAATAAAAAAGGGGTGCCGGCCACCAGCGACCTGCACCCCTGTTAAGGTTTATGTGAGAGACCTCAGACCTAAGCCCTCAGTCCTCAGCACTATCTTTTACCCTTGCAGCAGACTCAAGACGCTCTGAACGTTCGAATTGGCCCGGGCTCATCACCTGAAAATTAATGAAGTCGCAAAAAGTCCTGAAGCTGACCATTCGTCAACGAAATATCAAAATCTTACGGATGTTCCGGCGGCGGTCGAGAGGTTTTTACGAGACCGTCAAAATTGACAATCTCGCAAAAAGTCCTGAAGCTGACCATCCGCCAACGCAATATCAACAAGTTACACACGTTCCGGCGGCGGTTGAGAGGGTTTTTACGAAACCGTCAAAATTGATATTGTTAAATTATGGGAGCTTTCCTGGATCCTGCCGATTATCAAACACCGAAAAAATATAAATCGTATCAGCTTCAATCAAATAAAACAGGCTGTACGGAAATCTCTTAAATAAAACCCTCCGCAAATTTCCATGCATCTCGGGATAAAGCAACGGAGAATACCGAATACGGTATACAGCATCCTCAAGGCAGTTAAGAAATTCAAACCCTAAACCAACTCGCTGTTTTTCATACCAGGCAAAAGCATTTCGAACATCAGACCTTGCTCTTTTCTTGTAAACAATCTGCAAACTCACAAAGACTTTCTCAACTCAGCATGAAAGTCCTCCGCAGGCGCATTATCAGCGTCAGGGTCGGCATAATGCTCCTCCAGCCTGCGGTCTAATTCATCTTGCTGCCATTGTGGAACAGGAAGCTCACCACCGGACTCCCGGATATTATCCCATGCATTTTCCAGCAACAAGATTCTCTGAGCAATGCTCAACTTGGAAATTTCTCGTAATATCATGTCAGGATTCATTATCACAATCCCTCCTCCACTTCCGATCTACCCGAAGAACTGTTGGCATAATTTTTAACTTTCGAGTCTCATGCAAATGCGCAAAAGACATACCGTCATTCCCTAGACAGTGCAGAATCCAGTAAGTCACAAGGGTCTACCAGATTTATTTTTACAAATATATGCCTCCAAAAATCTGTGCTTGAGGTCATAAATAATACCACGCAGCCCTAAAATGAGCCAATAAAAAAGGGGCAACAACCGTCACCGGTCATCACCCCTGTTGAGGTTTATTATGAGAAGACCTCAGACCTGAGTCCTCAGCACTCAGCACTCAGCACTCAGCACTATCTTTTACCCTTGCAGCAGACTCAGGACAATCACCTCATCTCAATACCATTATTCAATATTTCATTAGCAAAGGGGTTGGACATATTAAAATCCATCTCTTTAAAAGGATGAGGTTCAATCCTGGTATCAAAATTTCGCCTGAGCTTCATTAATTCAACTTGCATATCAAAGGAATCGAAAAACGTATCAAAAACGATTGCCAGATCAATATCGCTGTTTTCGCTTGCTGTTCCTTTGACACAAGATCCAAAAATATAAACCTTCGTAATCCCCGGTTTATTTTTTCTCAGGAAATCAGTATATTTTCTTGCAATTTCATAAGCCTGCTTTTTATCCACTCTCTAAACCCCTCTATTATTGCAAGCCATTTTGCAGTGAATTCCTTTGTACATTTTCGTTGAAATTCCATTTTATAATCGTCATATCTCGCCCGAAGGTTAAAGGTTGAGATCGCATCCAACAAATCCTTCTGGCCCTCATCAAGGTGAAGTCCTCCTCTATCCGCAAGCCTGACAAGGTCATGCACAAACGGAGGAGTGGATAAAATATTTTGCACGGAATACGCTTTCAACAGCTTCTCGAGAACAAGATGCCCTATAAACAGAGACCAGGTGCAATCCCCTTTTTCATACAAATGCATCATGGCCCTGAAGTCATAATCTGAACTGTCCAGCCAATATTGAACCAACTCCTGTTTTTCCATAGCAGTCTTTTTGTATGTCTTTCCAAAAGACAAAATGAGATATATGCCTCCAAAAATCTGTGCTTCAACACTAATAAATAATACCACGCAGCCACAAAATGACACAACAAAAAAAGGGGCAACAACCGTCACCGGTCATTGCCCCTGTTAAGGTTTATTATGAGAAGACCTCAGACCTGAGTCCTCAGTCCTCAGCACTATCTTTTATCCTTGCAGCAGACTCAAGACGTTCTGAGCGCTCGCATTGGCCTGGGACATAGCAAACGTACCGGCCTGAACGAGAATCTGCATCTTGGAGAAGTTTGAAGACTCCTCGGCAAAGTCAACGTCACGAATGGTAGACTCAGCAGCAAAGATATTAACCCTGGTTACTGAAATATTGGAAATAGTAGAGTTCAACTGATTCTGTACAGAACCAAGATCAGACCTTACCTTATCCAGATCCTTCAGAGCCGCATCAGATATAGCAATAGCCTGCTGGGCACCTGCCTGGGTTAACACATTAACGTCTTGCAGACGATTAACCTCGGTTGCAGACATTGAGGTCTCAGCACCACCGGAATTAGCCTCGTTTACGGCCAGAACAGATCCAGCCTTCAACACGGAACCGTTCTGCAGAGTCATATCCTCGCCCAAGGTGGTATCACTTGCGGTGACGATGTCGTCGTTCAGAATCGTCCCTGCGGTGTACGTGTTACCATCTGTTGCAACGATATCTGCGGTGAGATACGTGTCTTCAGCAATGGTTGATCCGGCTGCAATAACACTACCGGCTGACAGCTCCATATCAGTATCAGCCGACACAACTTCATCATTGGCCAGGGTTGTTGCCGCTCCCAGTGTTGAACCATTGGCCAGGGTAGATCCGCTGCCGATAACAGCTCCAACACCCATCGCCAAATCATTGACCAGGGTAAGACTGGATGCCAAAGTTGCATCACCACCGATAATGGAACCGGTTTCAATACTGGTATCAGCACCATTACTGATTACAGAACCGGAAACCAGCGTGGTATCACCCTCCATGGTCATAGAGCCACCCAGCACCATTCCGGACAGAAGTGTAGCATCCCCGCCCACAACAGAACCTGATTGAATAATACTGCTGGCGCCAATAGTTGAAGCGGCGTTCAGATTCATATCGCCATTCAGAGTCGCAGCGGACTGCAGGGTAATGGCTCCGCCAACCGTTGAGCCGGATTGAAGAATAGTTCCAGCGCCAAGGTCAGTACCGGCAATGAGGTCGGTCTCAAAACCACCACCAAGAGAGGCCTGGGCAATGAGAGTTGCATCAACGCCCAAACTACCTCCCGTACCTTCATTTGTAGCACTACCGAGTATTGTACCGCTACCAAACTGATGTCCGGCAACGAGGGTGTCAACACCATCAGTAAGGGTGACTGAACCAATAAGAGTCACATCAACACCCAAAGTACCTGTTGCTGTTCCATCAGCGGCAGTATCGCCAA
>JAHLLM010000081.1 GCA_020444175.1 Desulfobulbaceae bacterium
CAGAGTAGCTGGCTAGTCCGCCTAGATTCCCGCTTTCGCGGGAATGACGTATAAAGAGGCTGAAGATGAGTGGTAATCATATTTTTCTTTGTTTCGTATTTCCATATTCGAATTTCGTATTTTTTCTAAAAAGACCATCTCAACCCGGCATAGGCATTGGTGTTGTCCTCAAATTGTCCGAAAAAGGTGTATTCATCTGAGCCGACAAAGATGTTGGCTCCAACGTCAAGGGCGAGTTGGTCTGTGATCTTGTAATTCAGTTTTGGTCTCAGGTAGGCATCTTTGTCTGTGGGAGAAAAGTAGGCAAAGAAGGATAGTTTTAAATTCTGGTTCATAAGCAGTTTGGTGAGCCGCAAAGTCAGGACATTTCTCCTTTCATCCTTGGCCGGGCTGCCAGGCGGCAGGCTTTTCTTATAATCGTCATAATCTTCCATCCACTCAAGATAGTATTGCACCGCCCCGGTGAAGTCCTGTCCTATTTCCCGTTCAAATCCTGCCAGCAAGCGATACTCGCTGTTGCGCACCATGGGATTGTCGCCGTCATCATCCTGGCGTGAGTCGTAATATCCGGCCTCAAGGTTGGCGACGCCTCCCCACAAGGTGCCCCGCGCACTGGCTCCGTAAACCGACAACCTCGGGTAAACTAACTTAAGGCTGTCCGGGTCCTGTCCTTCCGGAGTGCTCCAGAAACCGTAATAATTATAAAGAGCTATTTCCGTGCCGCTTAAATTGCGATATGCACGAATGGCATATTCACTGTCCCGGCCGAAAGAGACACGGTCTTCATCTCCGAATATGTAATTTCGTCCGGCTGTTTCTCCAAGAAGGCCGTTCCAGTAGGAAAGTCTCTCGCCGTCAATGTAAGAGGAGCCGTTAAAAACAGGCACATAAACGAGATCGATATTAGCAGGACTAAAGAAAAAGCTCATTTTCAGGGCATCGGATGGCGCTTTCAGGTATTCATCATCCCTGCCGATGAAAAATGATTTCCAGTCCTTGGGAAAGAGGTCGTTGACAAAAAGGAGATCCCCGGTGCCCCAGGTAAGAATCTGGCGGCCAACTTTGACATCCATGAAATCAAAGGGAGTAAAGAGCAGATTCAGGTCCCGTAATTCGCCGGTGTAGTCGTGGGTGACCACATCGGCCACAAGGTCTCCCTTTATCTTCAGTTCTCCCCATCCAAGGTACTTGCCGAACTCAAGCTGCATTCGCATTTCGGCAAGTGATACATCTTTTTCATGGTCGTCATTTTGCAGCCTCCAGCCGTTGCGAGCTTCAAGAAAACCTATAAAATCGATCCCATAGGAGTCGTAGAGAGTGTCCTTTACAGTGCCTGTTATCCCGCCAAGAGCAGAACTCGTAGTCAACAGCAGCGCCAGTGCTGGAATGAATGCAGATATCTTCATAAATTTTGTCATTATCAATTATTAATTCTTCATTATCAATTACCTTATCTCCGTGCTTCCCTGGGAGGCCTGCGGAGATAACGCTCTGTAAAAATGGAGTCATCCAGTCCTATGTCATAAGCCACATCATGAAATTCAGTGACCGTGTTGCCGCCGCTTTCAAGATCTTCAACCCGTGATTTTGTCACCGTCGGGTGTCCCTGGATATCTTTGGTCTCAAGAGCCTCAACCACTCGATACTTTTGCCCTGCTTTATTGATATATTCCGCTTTCACAGGGAGGAAATTAGTCTTGTCGATCCACAGAGTGTAAGAAGCAAATTCAACAGTATCCGGGCTTTTGGGAGTATTTTTCAAAACAAAAAATTTGTCTGTTTCATCTATGAGTTCGTGATTGTCTTCGGTCACAGTTCGTCCTGAAACATCCTCGTAGAAAAAATGTGATCCCATGAAACTGGTGCGCTTGTCTGAGGCTGCGATACGTTTGACAAGGTCAAGGGCCGGAAGGTACATCCAGCGGTCATCGTCCTTATCAATGAATTTGTGGACCATGAAAACTGTTTTTCTTACATCGCTTGGCTTTTTAAAGTAGACATAAAATTTCTGATCCCCTCCATCGGTTGCATCAAGGCGCAGGATAACAAACTCGCGATTTCTTGTTCTTTCCTGGGCATCTGTAATGGTCATGGTGACATCTGATTTGCCGTCGTTGCCGGCGTAATAGGAAGCTTTGTTGGCCTTGTCGACTATTTCTTCAACAGGTGGTGCCGCAGAAACAGCTGTTGTACTCAAGAGCAAAAGGGCCAGAGGGATAAGAAGTGTCAGAAATCTTGTTTTCATAATTTTCCTCGTGAGCTGTTTATTTTGTCCCTGGCGGAACGATTTTTTTGAAAAGCCGGCCTTGGAGCACGGTAATAGCCGCCGGAAGGATAATCATGGTGCCGAAGCCGGATATTGCCATAATGCTGGCCAGAAAGATGCCAACTGTTTTGTATGGGACCAGTGGAGCAGCCAGCAGCGGGGTAAAACCCACCGCGACGACAATAACGTTCCTGCTGATTGCCCGGGCCGGTTCCTCAAACATGTTTTTAATGGCTTCGGACCATGAGCCTGTATTGCGGTATGCCGCTCGCGACCTCTCAAGGAAGTGAATGGCAAAGTCAACCGCAAGGCCAAGGGTAAGTGAAGAGAGCACGGCCACCGGCATATCGTAATCTTTGCCGATGAAACCGATAATTCCGTATATAAGGGCAATGGTTACGGACAGAGGGATCATTGCCAGGAAACCCCAGGTCGGAGAGCGGAAAAGAAGAACCATCATCAAAAAGACGATAATAAAACTGCTCAGGAACGCCTCCTGCATACCGGTAACCATTTTATCCTGCCAGACGACATTCAAATATGTGAGACCTGCCCATTTCTGTTCAATTTCAAACGGAGGCGGGTTGGCGGCCATATAGGCCTTCACTTTTTTCGCCAGTTCTTCCATGACCTGATTGTCGCCATTTTTAAGCTGAACCCAGATATTTGCTTTTTGGTAATCCGGGGTGACGAAATGCCAGAGGTCATCGGGTTTGTGGCTGTTTTGAAAGGAGATAAGGCACTGTGCCACGGCATTGATTGTGTCCGGAACCGTATAGAATTCGTTTTTTCCTTCAAAAAGTTCCTGGTGCACTTTTTTGACCACATCAGTAACGGAGTTGCTTTTGCCCACCACGCCTGATTGGTTTATGTTCTGCTGAAGTCCATCGATATAACGGAGCATTTCAGGATTTTTAAAGATCTGATCACGGTTTTTGACGGCATTCAGTTTGTCGGTAAGGTCAATCCAGATGTCATACTCCGCATCGCTGCTTTGTTCCTGCCTGACGGACCACTTCTCCTCAACCTGCTGCAGGAGGCTCTCACTGTTTTTGGCCGACAGGGATGTTTGAACCAGAATTTCCTTTGCCTGTTTCAACACCTCTTCAGTGGTTTTGTCTCCTTCTTCGCCTGTAAGGCTTTTCATGAGGAGTTCAGCAGTCTGGGATGGTGAAAGTTCTTTTTGACGCGTCTCAAGGACGAGGTACGCTTCATAGGTGCCGCCGAAATGGCTGTTGAGCACTCTGTCTGCAATTCGGATTTCATGGTCTTTGGTGAACCATTTTATCGGATTGTCATTGACGTTGATCTTGCTGATTCCCCACACAGATACAAAAAGCATTCCTATGGTGAATACAAGGATCAATTTTGATTGCGAGTAGGTAAAACGACCGGCTCCTTTTAAAAAAGAGGAAAGAAAGGATATTTTTTGAGAAGAAGCATGATGTGGAGTGCCGAAATTTTCAAGGGTTTCCTCTTTGAGCAGCATGACGTAGGCTGGAATAAAGATAATGGTGATAAACCAGGCAAACATGATACCCAGGGCCACAAAAATTCCAAAAGCCTGTACAGGCGGAATTGGGGTGAGTGCCAGTGACGCAAAACCAGCCGAGGAAGTGAGAGACGTATAGAGCATGGGCATGAAGAGCTGGTTCAATACATGTTCAATGGTCTTACGGCGGTCTTTTATCTTCTGGTATTCGTCAAAGAATTCCGAGAGTATATGGATACTGTCCACCACAGCTATGGGCATCAGGAAAATAGGTATCATGGAACTCATGATATGCAGCGTGTTTCCGGTGCCGATGAGGAGCCCCATGGTGGAGAGAACCGACATCATGGCAATGATCATTGGCGAAATGATCAGGCTTATTTTCTTGAAAAAGACGAGCATGAGCAGGAAGATGGCGAGCATGGCAAGGGGCGCCGAAACGGCCATCTGGACAAACATTTCCTTGCCGAATGTATCTTCCGCCACTGGGAGTCCTGTGATAAAAAACTGGTCATCCCCGGCATCACTGAAGCTGTCTATTTTTTCTAATAATTTTTCCCGGACAAAGTGGGCAAAGTCTTTTGATGTGATTGGAATATAAATGCCTATGGCTTTGCCGTCTTCGGAAACGAGAGTGCCTTTCAGCATGTGGTTGCCCATGGCGCTGTCACGAATTTCCAGGGCTTCTTCCCTGGTTTTCGGCACCTGGGGCATAAGCCACTCGAAACGGACCTGGCCGAGTCCCGCCTGTTTGATTGTATCGACATTGCCCGGGGCAATGATATCCCGTCCCACTACCTTTTTATCCGGTTCCGTGGGGTGGCTGAGGGTCTTGGCAAATTCTGTCAGTTCATGAACATGGGCGAGGGTCTGCGGGTTGAATACGCCATCGGGGTGCTTTTCGTTGACAACACCGAGAACGACCATGTCGTAAAGGGTGAATTCCTTTTTAACAAGGTTGTGGTAAACCCGTACTGCCTCATCCTCGGAGAGCATGTTCTCCGGGTCGGTATCCACGTGGACAAAACTTATCAACGATCCTGTTATAAGGGTGAAAATAACCAGAAGAGAAATGATTAATTTAGGATGGTGGATGGGATACTGAATTAAACGGCTACCAATTTTCATTTACAACTCCGGAACTGATCAATTAATTGAGCAAAATTTGCCTTAATACGAAAACAGCTACTGCAAACTTATTTGGTGTCCTCTTCCGTGCAAAAGAGAGTTCGCATGGTCTGGATTAAATTTAAGATGCGAGAGTCATTGATTCGGTTATAAATAAAATTTGCATCTTTTCTGAAAGATATGATACCTTGGTTGCGCAATATGGATAAGTGTTGAGAAACATTGGCGTTTGTTGTTTTTACCTCTGCACGGAGGTCTCCGACTGTCATTTCTCTGTCCTGCAAAAGGCAGAGGATTTTCAGCCTGATGGGGTGGGCCATGGTTTTCAACATGCTGGCAATTGATTCTACGTGTTCATTTTTCATTAGTTTGCTTCCGATGTTTAATTGTTTAGTTGAATAGTTTAATTCCTTGTTGTCATATTGTAAAGAGGGAGTTGTAAGTATAATACTATATTCTTAAGTACACTTGCGAGTCTAGTGCAACATTTAATTTCTCTGCGGCATTATTCCTGTTCATTCCTATTTCAAGAAATCCCCGGCTGTTGATGAGAACAACAAATTGTCCCTCATCCGCTTCTGCATAGGAGTTGTGTACACCGTTAATCTTCTGTTCTGAAATTCTGGTTGTCACTTTTCTGTAATTACCCGAGCAAAATTTTTCCAGCAATTTTTTACTGATATTGGTAATGAGGTTGCCGAAGTGGTCAATATAAACCACTGAACCCTGCAGGATATTGTTGTCTATCGTCGGAAGGGGAATGGGTAATTTTTTCAGTGTTTCAGGTGAAATTTTCCTGCCGGTTTGCGAAGCCTTGAGCCCGCAGAGTAAACGGGCGGCAACAGGGGCAAAAATATCTCTGCCGTGGAAGGTGGTACTTGCCTCCGGCAGGAAGAGATCGCTTTGGGTGACGTGGTAGGCCTGTCTGACATGGGGGAGGAGAAAGGTTGCCACCCCGTTGTCTGGAACAAGAAAGGAATGTTTCCCTGTTTCCAAGAGAACTATGCGGCGGCTGGAACCGACACCGGGATCAACCACGATGACATGGATGCTTCCTGCCGGGAAATAGCGATACGCAGAAGCAATCACCAGGGCTGCCTGTCGGATGTCGTGGGGCTGTATGTCATGAGTCAGGTCGACAATGCGGGCGGTGGGGCAAATAGTGTAGATCACCCCTTTCATGACTCCTGCGTATTCATCGCTCATGCCAAAGTCCGTTGTCAATGTAATCATTGTACAAACTCACTGATTCCCAGAACTTTTACACCGTCAATAAAAGCACCCTGGTATTGCTGCAGGACATTGAGCGTCTCCTGGTGGGGGTGGCCTATACCAATGGCGAAGCCTTGTCTGCGGGCCAGTCGAACCAGTCTGTCAAGTTGCTTTTGTATTTCCTGTTTGTCAAGGGTGTTGTCCAGAAATATATCACGGCGGGCTGTTTTTATTCCAAGTTTTTTTGCTATGCTGAAACCCTGTGAATTCGCGGTGGTGAGGCTGTCGACAAAGAAAATATTTTTTTCCTTTAAGAGCAGAAGGCAGGAGCGCATAGCGGGGGCATTTTCGGTAAAAAGAGAACCCATGTGGTTGTTCACCCCAATGGCCTGGGGAACGGCCTCTAAATCCCGAAGAAAGGTTTCCGTGATTTGCCGGGAATTCATTGTGGTCAGCAATGCTCCCGGGCCGGGATCCCATTTATTGCCCTTGGGTTGCATTGGCAGATGGAGCAGGATATCCCGTTTTTTATCTGCAGCCAGTTTCATTTGTTGCCTGGTGCTTGGCCCGAAAGGCAGAAAGGCAAAGGACAGGGGCAGTTCCAGGCCGATGAGCTGCCGGGCTATCCTGTCGCTGTAACCCATGTCGTCGATAATAATGGCAATTCGTGCTTCTGTTTTCGGTTTCGGACGGATTTTGAAAAGACCGGGTGTAAGGATTGGCTGGGGGTGACCGGCAGGTTCTTCGTATACAAGGGCAGAATTGGCATTTTTTTCTCCAGGGGGAGGAACTGAATAAGGAGACTTGCGGGTGGTTCCAGGTTGCAAAAAAATGAGATAAAATGTGGCGCCAAAACTAAAAAACAGCAAAAAAAGGATGAAGAACCATCGCCATTTTTTATTACTGCCCTTTTTTTTGCGGGCTGGTTTTTTTTTAGGCATGTGGAGCTGTAAGGTTGGGTTGGTCTGATTGGTCTGATTGGTTGATTAGTTGACTGGTTGATTGGTTGCTGCACTCCATTAACGGAGCAGGAACGTGAGAGCGAAGCCCAACAAAAGCGAATCTTCAATTCGCTTAAATCATAACTCCACCGCAAAAAAACAACCCGAACCAATGGAACCTATAAAACTAATCAACCAATCAAACCAATAAACTGCTTTGTTACCTCTGTCGAATAAGAACATACTGGGCCAGTCCCTCAAGGTTTGATCTGGCCTGACAGGAAGGGAAGAGGGCAAGCGCTTCCAGGGAAGCCTCAATAAGGGTTTCCGCTCCTTGCCTGGCATAGACAAATCCTCCGTTTTTATCAATAAAGCTGCGTATGTTCTCTCCTTCCGCGGTTCTCTCTTCCTGGCCGCCCTTGAGCAGCGTCAATATGCGATTTTTTTCACTCTCGTCGCAGTTTTGCAGGGCATGAATGAGAGGAAGGGTTATTTTCCCCTCAATGAAATCATTGCCAACGGCTTTGCCTGTTTTGTCGGGATCACCCTGGTAATCAAGGAGGTCGTCGACTACCTGAAAGGCAAGGCCAAGGGCATTGCCATAGGTGCGCAAGGCGCCTCGGTGCTCCAGGCTTGTTTCTGTGAAAAAAGTGCCCACTTCACAGGCCGCGCTGATAAGAGAACCGGTTTTGCCACGCAAAACGTTAAAATAATTTTCTTCGGAGAGATTTATGTCCTTCACGGTTTGCATCTGCAGAAATTCGGCATCTATCATAGAGGAAGTTGCGTTGCCGATAATCTCAAGGCATTGTTCACCGCCTATTGTTCCGGCCAGGGTAAGTGCACGTGCGTGTAGAAAGTCACCGGCTAAAATAACGTGGGTATTGTCCCAGACACTATTCGCCGAGGGTTTCCCCCTTCTTGTACCTGCATGGTCAAGGACATCGTCATGAAGGAGACTTGCTGCATGAAGAAATTCAAAAACTGTGGCCAATCGGTAAAGATTTACCGGCGGTTTCAGTTGATCTTCTGCGGCCAGTCCTTCGGGCATAGTGGCAAAGGCGCAGAGACGGGCAGACAGAATGGACAATACCGGTCGGATTCTTTTCCCCCCGTTAAAAATGGCGTATTCCAGGATTTCCTGCAGCAGTGTATTGTTGGTCGAGGCTATTTCACTGCGCATGGTCTCGTTTATTTGATCTATGTCCGGTTGCAAAAGGGCCAGAAGTGTGTCTTTATTCACGATTTTCTCCAACTCCGTATAAGCTTTTAAAATCCTTCACCGCTGAGGATCAGGGTTGTGCAAAGAAATGATGAACCTCTTTAATATCACGTATAAGAGGGCTTTCCGGCAAACTTTTCCTGAACAGACGGCCATACTGTTTTGTAAAGAGACGTACGTCGAGAATGGCAAGTAGCCCCGAGTCCGTCGTTGACCTCATAAGCCGGCCAAGTCCCTGTCGCAGACTGAGAATAGCCCTGGGAACCTGGAACTCTATAAAAGGATTGCCCCCATCCTCTTTTATTTTATTAATGCGAGCCATAATAACAGGATCGCTTGGAACTTCAAAGGGAAGCTTGTCAATAATAAGGCAGCTTAATGTTTCTCCGGGGATGTTGACTCCCTCCCAGAAGCTTGCTACTGCCAGGAGAACCGAATGTTTTTCCCGGCTGAAAAGATCGATAAGTTTTTGTTTCGGAGCATTTCCCTGCATGAAAAGTGGGAAAGGCAAACGGTCTTCCAGAAAATGGTGGACCGAATGCATTGCTTTGAAGCTGGTAAAGAGGAGCAAGGCGCGTCCATTGGAGGCCTGCAGGACCTCCAAAATAATGTTCTGGGCTTTCCCCATATAGTCTGCTGAGGCAGGCTCGGGAAAATTTGCCGGGACAAAGAGCTTTGTCCTGTTTTTATAGTCAAAAGGAGAATGAAGACGTAATGAAGGGGTGTTGGGCGGAAGTCCGATTCGATCAAAAAGATAACTGAAACTGCCGCCGGTTGTCAGCGTTGCCGAGGTGAAGACAGCGGTTTTGACCTCTTTGTAAAAAGATTTTTGCAGTTCAGCGGCTATGTCCACGGGTGATGCGGAAAGGATGACGGTTTTTTCGCGTCTTTCGTACCAGTAAACATAACTTTCCTGCTCAGCATCGGCCACCATTCTGAAATTTGTCAGAAGTTCTTCCGCCCTCCGCAGAATGGTATTCCATGCTTCGTTCACCGTTGCCAGAGGCTCTGTTCGGGATATCACCAGGGAGAGTGATTCTTCAAGGCGAAGTCGGGCTTCCTGCCAGTGTGGAATCTTTTCTGTGGCTTCAAGAAAAGGAAAACGGCCCCTGTCCCTGGGGAATATGCTCAGAAAATGTTTTGCTTCCGAGGCAAGTCCTTTTGCCGCCTGAATAATTCGATCATGTTTTTTATCTGTACTGCTTTCTTCACAGATTTTTTCTATATCACGGGAAAGATCAAGCAGTTGGAAGTGACTGATGCTTGTTCCGAAATATTGGGTGGCGACATTTTCAATATGATGGGCTTCATCAAATATAACGGATTCATAGCGGGGCAGGACCTCGGCAAATCCAAAACGACGCAAGGCAAGATCAGAAAAAAAGAGATGGTGATTGACAATGAGCAGTTGACTGCGTGCGGCCTTCCTGCGAAGTGTATTTATATAGCAGTTACTGCCGTCCGGACAGTTGCTTCCGAGGCATTGGCTTGAGTTGGCGCTGATTTCCCGCCACAGGGCGGAATTATCTGAAAGCCAATCGAGTTCGGCCCGGTCTCCTGTTCGGGTTGTTTCAAGCCAATCGGAAACAGCATCCAGATGGCTGTTTTCAAAAAGAGGCAGCTGGGGTGAGTTATAAAGTTGATGCCAGCGATACAGGCAGAGATAATTCTGCCTGCCTTTGACGCAGAGGGCTGAAAGCTCCGGGGCAATATGTTTTTTTATAAACGGAATCTCTTTGTTGAGTATCTGCTCCTGGAGATTAAGCGTGCCTGTGGAAACAACCACCTTTTGTCCACAGAGGGCTGCGGGAATAAGGTACGCCAGTGTTTTTCCGATGCCTGTCTCAGCTTCAACGGCAAGCATCCGGCTTTCATTGGCCGGCATGCCCCAAATGTCGTCATCCTCGAAGCTCTGGGCCACGGCAAGCGCCATTTCAAGTTGCCCGGAACGGACTTCAAATCCAGGCAGATTTCGGCTTAATATGCCTTCTTCTGAAAATATATTTTGTATTGTATCAACTAGGGTTGTCATGAGTTTGAGAAAGGGCGGCTGTGGTGATTAAAATTCGTAACCAAATCGTATCTATTCAGCAAGGGCTCGAAATGGGCCTCAACTCCAGGCCGTAACTATTCA
>JAHLLM010000016.1 GCA_020444175.1 Desulfobulbaceae bacterium
AATCATCCCTCAAAAAACTTGACGAACCATCCATCAATTAACGTGAACGGTCTCAGTCGTGTTCTTGTAAAAAAAGTAAATAAAAATGCGAATAAAAATTTTCATTACATTGCTTCTTGGGACACTTCTGTTTGCTGTTCCAATAACATCACAATCAAAAGTGACCAATGCGACTTTCCCAACTGCTACCATTACTCAATATGGTTACTACGAATTTGTAGTAGAGACAAAAAGGTATAAGACAGATTCTTCACCCTCAGGATATGCTCAAAAAGAAGGAGAACCATTACTAGTTGAGCATGTACTGGTTCAGCGTGAATTGGAATTTTTCGATGTCTGAGTTAACATACTCAGCCAAAGGAGAATTCAATGAAAAAGAAACGACACAATTACACGCCAGAAGAAAAAGTAACCATATTAAAACGTCATTTAGTCGACAAAACATCAGTATCTGATATCTGTGATCAATACAATATGCAGCCGACCGTTTTTTATAGGTGGCAGAAAGAATTTTTTGAAAATGGGGCCTCAGCTTTCCAGAAATCAAAGTCTCACCAAGAAAAAAAGAAAGAGAAGCGGATTCTGGCTTTAGAACAGAAATTGCAGACCAAAAACGAAGTACTCTCAGAACTTATGGAAGAGCACGTTAAATTAAAAAAAAGTCTTGGGGAACTCTAAAAGGAAGCTGGGTTCCCCATGATACGCGTGATTGCATCGTTGATTTTGTAAAATACTGGGTTGAGCAAACAGAAATTCCAGCATACCGTTATCGAGGTTGGCTGGGAATATCTGCCGGCAAATATGGTAATTGGCAACAACGCTACGGCAAAGCCAATGAGCATAATGCAAAAATTCCACGAGATTTTTGGCTTGAAAAGTGGGAGCTTGAAGAGATCATAAGATTCCATAACGACCATCCTCTCGAAGGCTACCGGCGATTGACATTTATGATGCTTGACCACGATATAGTAGCCGTTTCGCCAAGCTCTGTGTATAGAGTTTTAAAGAAAGCCGGACTGCTCCAACGATGGTCACTGAAGTCTTCCAAAAAAAGGAACTGGATTCACTCAACCGCTTCGGCCTCATGCCCATTGGCATATTGATGTTTCGTACCTGAATATCTGTGGGACTTTCTATTATCTCTGCAGCGTTTTGGATGGCTGCAGTCGATATATTGTCCATTGGGAGATCAGGGAGTCCATGACCGAAGCAGATATTGAAATTATACTCCAAAGAGCAAAGGAGATGTTCCCAGGAGTAAAGCCAAGGATTATTTCAGACAACGGGCCGCAGTTTATAGCAAAGGATTTCAAGGAATTTATCAGGGTTTCCGGCATGAAGCATGTTCGGACATCCCCTTATTATCCACAAAGCAATGGAAAAATTGAACGCTGGCACAGGACGATAAAAAGCGAATGTATTCGTCCTGGAGTACTTCTAACTTTGGATGATGCCCGTGAAGTTGTTGGCAAATACATTCACCAGTACAATAACGACAGGTTAAACAGCGCCATTGGCTATATCACGCCGAAGGACAAACTCGAAGGCCGTGAAAAGCAAATTTTCAAAGAACGGGATCAAAAACTTGAGGCGGCACGTGAGGCCCGCCGCATAAAAAGGCAGCAACAAAGAGCTGCTTGAACCAAAAAGAAGAACATTGCTGAAATGCTCGACCATGACCGCCCAAAAAACCGCTCCAGCAAAAGCTTGTTCCTCCGACGAGCAATCTTGCAGGCCCATTCTCGGAACAAACTTTTGCTTCCGCTACCTTGGGTGGTAGATTCGAGATCGAAAAAGTAACACAGGATTATGAACAGACCGATTCAACTCGTTAACTCAACTGAAGAAATTTTCCGATTCCGACTGAAGCAAAACAGAGCAGACCTCGAAAATCCCTTTAAAGAAGGGTCGGTTGATGGCCTTTTACTTCAATGTTCAAGGTTTAGATCCTCTTGATAGTGCTACTTTAGAAGTAATAATAGATCATCCTGAATTTAATTTACCTGATGGTTCTAAATCGACTCAACTAAAGACAGAAAGTATTCTAAAAGTGAACAATGGCCAGGCTTTTAACGCTGAAGGGTATAGGCTTGACCATGATTATGAACTTGTCGTAGGGAAATGGACTTTCACAGTAAAATATTTGGGCAGAGTTTTACTGGTCAAAGAATTTGAAACATATTTGCCATAAATTCTGACACCTTTTTTTGTTCTTCGAAAACATAAGGTTTCCGGGCCAGTATTTTGATGCAGAGACGGGGCTGCATTACAATTGGAACAGGTATTATGATCCGAGTACAGGGAGGTATATGACTCCTGATCCGATTGGATTGGCTGGGGGGATTAATTTATATCTCTATGTAAGACAAAATCCAATCAATTTTATTGATCCAACTGGGTTGATTAGTTGGAGTAGAGTTTTTTGGGGTGGGCTTGAAGCGACTGGTGGTGGCATTGGAATAGCCCTTGCTGCAGGAGCAGAGTATGGAAGTTTTGGAACAGCGACTGTTGGAGCTATCAGCTTGGCTGCAATCTCAATTCCTACGTTTTCTCATGGAGTGGCGGAGATGGTTGCAGGGTTTATGGAAGATGATGATACTTGTATTCCGTCCATTCCTCCTGTCTCTGCTCCAGGTTTAGCAACTTTGGCCATAACTGGTGACTTGGAAAGGGCATCAGAGGTAGACCTTATTAGTGGTGCAATATCGGGAGGTAAAAACATTGGCATGTGGTCTGCGCACATTCCAAGTAGAATTAACGTTATTGACACTGCTATTGGTGGTGCTGGATTAGTTAATAGTTCTGTCAATCAGTCAAAATAATTTTTCTCGGGAAAATATGTTTACAAAAAGAAACCACATAATTTTGAGTTGTTGTTTGATGCTAATTGCCTCTCTTTTAATTGGTCGTGATTTGATTTTGGATAGCGAATATAAATTGGGCAATCTTTTGGGGCATATTGGTCTTTTTGCAGTAGGTTTTTGTTATTTTATTGTTTACCTGAAGAATTCAAAAAAAGATTAAACAGGTTCCAAAGCGCCTGTATTCTGCTATTCTTATTCTTTATTCTGGGGTCGGGCCACGCTAACCATTTAAAATTATAGCTTAAATGTCCCATAAACAGGTGTTTTTTAGCCCTATATTGCCATTTTCTTGGTCATAATTGGCAATATAGGGCGCCATTTCTTCTCGTAACTGAAATCCTTCAGCGGTTTCAATAATTTTCCGACCTTTAGCACGTACACCAAGTTTCTCTTTGATTGTTTCAATGAAACTTTGACTGCCTCCTGTTATGCTTTCAGTCCATTCTTTTTGTCTTTGATTATTTCCATTTACCAATGATTCATTTACCATTTTTTGGTGTGCTTCCTGGAATGTGTCATATCTTTCAAAACCAGCCAATTCCGTAAGTTTTCAATAAGCAAACGGTGTAATTCAATATAACTAAACCATACCGTTTCTTTGCTTTGAAAAGCCATTGAAGCCATCTCCGCTTATCTTGTAGCAATTTGAGCAGGAACTCTTGCTTATGGCACCTGTGAGTCAAATGCCAAATTTGTCCGAGAATATAGTGTCTTTTAGCTCTGGCCATGCTGTGTTTGTAACCCTATATTTGCATTTTTACCCCTTAAATTGCCAATATTGCCCCTGAAAAGCCCTCTTTCTGAAGATGTTTCTCCATTTTTTCAGCTACTTCGCGTGGCCCGACCCCGGACTGGAGGACTGGAGACCGGACTGGTAACTGTTAATGTGTTGGCGCAACCGCTAGAAAATCTTAATATAAGGTAACCGAACAGGCCAGAAGAAAAGGATGCTATTAATATAGCGAGTCTATCGGCATGCTGGAACAAGGTATCGTCCTTGAATGCGAGTGAATCAACGAACAGGCTCATAGTGAAACCGATACCAGTCAAAACTGATACACCATAAAGCTGTGGCCATGTGCTACCCTCGGGCAATTTTGCAAGCCCCAATTTTATAGATACCCAGCTGAAAACAAATACACCGATTTGTTTTCCAAAAAACAGACCTGTCATAATACCAACGGGAACACTACCTGACATCGATGCAAAAGAAACCTGGCGTAGGTCTACACCTGCATTTACGAATGCAAAAAGCGGTAGAATTAAAAAGGCGACCCAGAAATGCAGATCATGTTCAATTGACTTTGATAATGAAACCTTATTACCATTTTTATCGACTGATCGTAGGGGAATAGTGAATGCCAGTGCGACACCGGCCAGAGTAGCGTGCACTCCCGATTTCAAAACGCTGACCCAGAGTATGAAGCCAACTATAAAGTAAGCGGCTTTTTTTATAACACCCAGACGATTCATGATTACAAGAGATAACAGGGCCATGGTAGCAAACGTTATTGATAAAGTGGACAGCTCTACAGTATAGAAAATTGCAATGATAACGATGGCGCTCAAGTCATCAATTATGGCCAAAGCAAGTAAGAAAATTTTCAGCGATACAGGAATACGTTGCCCAAGTAGTAAAAGAATACCAAGGGCAAAGGCAATGTCCGTAGCTGTAGGAATAGCCCATCCCTGCATACCCAATGGTTCATCCTGGTTGAAATAGATATAAAAAAGTGCGGGCACCACAATACCTCCAATGGCAGCGATGCCTGGCAATGCAGCCTGGGCGAGCGAAGACAGATGACCTTCAAGAAACTCGCGTTTGACCTCCAGTCCAATCAACAGGAAAAACACTGCCATTAGGCCATCATTGATCCAGAGTAGAAGAGGTTTATTTATATGTAAGGCGCCAAATCGAATTTCGACCGGTGTATGAAGAAATTGTTCATACAATTGTGAAAGTGGAGAATTTTTTAGTAACAGCGCAAGAATGGTTACAAAAATAAGCGTAATACCTGCGGAAGATTCTTTTTTAATAAATTCATCGATAAAATCCATGGGTGTTATCTTCCTCGCCGAACAAGTTTATTCTCTGGTTTCCTTATAGCTCCAGAGCAGAGTTAAATATTGGCAACGTAAAATCAACAAGTTAGTCTGGGTTATGCTATATATCACGCAAAAATACCTGGATACAAAGTTAACAGGATAACATTGCATGCTGCAAATCCCTGCGCAGATTACCACCCAATTAAAGACACATATCACTGGACAGGGTATTCCCGCCGATCAACAGAGGTATTACGTGAAATGGGTGAGATATTATCTTGATTTTTGCCATAAGTATCACTTCAAACAAGGGACAGATGTAAGCTTGTCCGCCTTTCTGAATACACTCGACCAGAAGAAACAACCATTGCACTTGCAAAAACTGGCGGAACAGGCTGTTCAGTTGTTATTCTCGTGTACTCGATCCTCAGAACTGCAACATGATTTCAACAGTAAAGACAACAAGTTCCAAGTCAGTAATATTTCACCTAACACAAACAGTGACAATCATCAAGCAAACAAAGCGTTAGAGAGTTCCCCCGGCAAACTGAAGCACATCCGGCTTGGTGCGCAAATTTCAAGCATTTACGGAAAGCAAAGACCCACACTGCTGACCACCGATGATGCGAAAAGCTATTTAACATCTCTGGCAGTAAAAAGAATCTGCACATTAACTAAATGCAGATGCAGCCGCCCTTCAACTCCGGCAGAAAACGATTCTCGACTTGCAATTTTTTTTTGATATCATGTAAATTCATAAGAATCACTTCAGAGTTTTCACTCCCCGGCAGGGACAAATGCAGGATATGAAAAGAACAGGAGGGACAAGGATGAAACGCCTGAAAAGATATGTGCCACAGGCAGCGGGATTCATATTTCTGCTTGCCTCTACAAGCTCGGCTCCGTCCGCGATGGCGATGCAGGAAAAGCAAGGAAACGAAATCAACTTGGCTTCCGGCTCCTGCCTGCTCTGCCATCAGGATGTGCTTTCAAGAAATGACAGGGTGTCCATCGAGTTAGGCTGGCCTTCATCGGTTATGGCACATGCTATTCGTGATCCTGTCTGGAAGGCGCAATTGACCAGTGAGCTGGCAAGAAATCCGCAACTGTCCAAACTGATCAACAAAAAATGCCGGGAGTGTCATGCTCCCATTGATAATGCCGAAGATGCTTTCAACAGCGACTTTGCCAAGCTGCTGCTCAGGCAGACGAATCCCTTTCATGACAAACTCAAAGACGACGCCACATGCACCATGTGCCACAGGGTTAGCGTTGCTTCCGATATCGCAGCAGTTCTCGGTTTTTCAGGGCACTCCGGCGTAGAGACCTATGAGAACAAACTCGGCAGGCTGATTTACGGTTCTGCAGCAGACATCCCCGCAGGTCCCCTGCGCGAAAATATACGCTACATCTCAAATGCAACAGTCAATATCAGGGAATCGAGGATATGCGGCAACTGCCATGATCTCAAGACACCGTTCGTTGACCAATCCGGCACCGTCATCAGCACACCGGAAACCGAGTTTCATGAACAGACGGTCTATACCGAGTGGCTGGCAAGCGACTATCTCAACAGCATGAGTTGCCGGGATTGCCATATGTGCCGAAACGATGGACCCGCAACGAGGTCTTCCTCGGACGGACGAGCCTACAATCCACGCAACTCAAAAGAGTTGATGTTTGTCGGTGGCAATACCCTGCTGATTGATTTACTGATGTGCAATCAGGAAGAACTTGGGGCCACCACAGCCAATATGAGCGACACCTTGCTGAGAACCGAACAGATGCTGCAATCCGCTGCCTCAGTCGAAGAGGCAGGCAGCAGCCTGCAGGATGACATGCTTAGCTTCGACCTGATGCTGAACTCCTATACGGGCCACAAGTTGCCCACGGGAATTCCCCTGCGCCGCATCATTCTGCATGTTACGGTGAGTGACAGCCAGGGAAACATCGTCTTCGAATCGGGCCGGGTCAACAGTGACGGCAGCGTGGCAGAGCTGGACAGTGATGCGAATCTGGCGCGCTTTGAACCCCACTATGATGTGATTACTTCGGCGGATCAGGTCCAGGTTTATGAGGCAATTATGGCGAACAGCAGCGGTGAAGTCACCTATACCCTGCTGCGGGCAGCGGACATGCTGAAGGACAACCGGCTGCTCCCCGGGGGTTTTGACAAGAACGGAGCCTCGGCAAACATCAGAGTCGCAGGGCTTGCAGGACAGGACAGTAACTTTGTGGGAGGAAGTGACACAATCAGCTTTCAATTGAACGGCATGAACGATTCGAGCTATTCCGTGCAGGCCGAACTCCTCTTCCAGCCGCTGAGCCATGCTTTTCTGCAGGATATGAACACAGAAAAAACAGTGGAAATCAAGGCACTAAACCGCATGTTTCAGAAGTCTCCTGCAAAAACGAACGGCATGACAAAAGCCGCTTTCCGTATAGAGCGCTGATCAGCCGCTATTTCCGGACTATTGCCGGATGGCATCCAGCACAGCAGAGAGAAGAACCCCTACCGCATGACGTTGTCTGCACTTGGAGATATTCTTTTTACAATCAGTCAAGTTACACACACCCGTGTCATGTCAAGCTTCAATTGTCGTGTAGATCGCCATACCCATGGCGACTCTTCAGTGTCGGGAAGGGGTTCCCGACCTACAGACAGCAGCTTCAAAAGGCATTTGACATGACACGAACCAATAAAGCGCAGACAGGAAATCATACAGGGCTTGGGCCGACCTCCATGAGTGCCATGGCCTCTTTATTGTCTTTATAGGAGGCGGCAAATTTCTCCTGGAAACTTCGCGCCAGGCGGTTTGCCGCCTGCCGGTATGCCGCCACGTTATCCCAGGCCTCCCAGGGCTTGAGGATATTCTGGGAGGAAAGTCCGCGGCATTCAGTGATCATGTCGATACCGAACTGCTCATGGGGCTGATGCCGGGCATGTTCCAGCTCACCGTCAAGTGCCGCCGCGATCATGGCCCTGCTGTCCCGGATGGCGATTCTGGCCCCCACCCCGTAGCCGCCGCCGGACCAGCCGGTATTGACCAGGTAAACCTGGGAACCGTGCTGTTCCAGCTTTCTTTCAAGCAGCTTGGCATATTCAAAAAGATCCCTCGGCATGAACGGCAGTCCGTAACAGGCGGAAAAGTTGGGCTGCGGCTCGGTGACCCCGACCTCGGTGCCGGCCAGTTTCGAAGTATATCCCATCAGGAAATGATACATGGCCTGTTTGGCGCTGAGCCGGGAGATGGGCGGCAGTGTGCCGGTGGCATCGGCGGAGAGAAAAAAGATGGTCTTCGGATGCCTGGCTGTGCCTGTTTCGCTGGGGTTGGGCAGATTTTTCAAAGGATAGGAGCCCCTGGTGTTTTCCGTGATACTGCCGTCGTCATAGTGGAATCGTCCCTTTTTCATGAAAACGTTTTCCGCCAGCGCCCCGAATCTCTTCATGGCATTGTAAATATCAGGCTCGGCGTTCTTGTCCAGCCGGATAAGCTTTGCGTAGCACCCTCCTTCCATGGCAAACAGACCGTTGGGTCCCCAGGCGATTTCATCATCGCCCAGCATGGCACGGTTGGGGTCAGATGACAAGGTGGTCTTGCCGGTGCCGGAAAGCCCGAAAAACAGGGCTGATTCCCTGTCATTGCCGATATTTGCCCCGCAGTGCATGGGAAAGATATCCATGATGGGATAGATGTAATTCATAAAGGTGAAGGCGCCTTTTTTGGGCTCGCCGCAATAGTTCATGCCGGCAACAAGAATCCTTCTCTTGACAAAATCAAGAATCACCGCGCCGTCCTGCTTGAAGCCGTATTTCTCAGCATCAAGTTTCAAGTCCGGCAGGACAATGGCGGTGACGGCATCCTGCTCGATCTGGCCCTCCGCTATCATGTCCAGCGGCGGCAGGTCGCGAAACTGGTTCAAGGCAAACAGGGCTCTGGAGGCATGGGAGGTAATGAACTGAAAGGGAAAGGCGTTGGCAAAATCAGCGCCCAGCATGCGGTTGGCAACAAATATCTCGCCTGATTTATTGATATGGCGGACCATCGCCTTAAAGATTTTCTGCGTGGTTTCCCTGGAAATGGGCTGATTGCGCTCGGTGTTCGAAAAATCCACGCCTATGGCATCGTCGCAGATGTAGCGGGCAGCAGGCGTCCTGCCGGTGTGCCGCTGTTCTCCGAACGTATCATCAATCCGGGTATTGAAAACCAGGGTGCCCTGCCGGCTCAACACGCCTTCACCTCTTTTGACCGCCTCTGTAACGAGCTGCGAGAAATGCAGATTTTCAAGATCCTGGGTTTCACCGCAGTTAACCGTTACCGTCTCTTTGATGCCCAGTCTGCCGAGATCGAGAAGTTCGTGGACCGCCATGGGGTACTCCTTTAAATTAAAGATTTTATAAAGCCAATCAAAAGGCAATCAGTAACCGACAATGCTCTCCTTTTACTAAAAACACACTCCCTAACACCCTATTTCTCGCTCTATATTGCTGCGAAACAGCATGTTTTTTTGCTCAATCGGTAATCTACCCATACTATACCTTTTGAGCAAAAAAAAGAAAAAATAGCCCCAAATTTGACGGTTTCGTAAAAACCCCCTCAACCGCCGCCGACAAGTATGTAACTTGTTGATATTTCGTTGGCGGATGGTCAGCTTGAGAGCTTTTTGCGAGACCATCAAATTTCAGTTCCATTTTCCGCTCTCCGTCCCTATTTTCTTCATAACGGTGCAATTAATTTTGCAATTGCATTGCCAGATTATTACCCAAACCCTCTGTTTACCAAAGCTTTTCCCCTGTTAAGGAAAACCTGTCTCCGCATTTTTTTTGCACCCAACCGGCCAGCCTTCCCCTTGCCCCCCACCACCATAAATGTCTGATATTATACATTTTTATAAAATAAAATCTGTACATTGGTCTGTAATTTGCAAATCCTTGTCCATGAAAAGCACAATCGCAGCATCAACAAACCAGTTAGATGGTCTGACGGCTACTCGCCAAATACATAATCTGTCCAGCGAGATGAAAAACGTGCCAATAATTGCCATGACCGCCCAAGCCATGGAGCATGACAGAAAGAAAAGTCATGAAGCCGGCATGAATGACCATGAAAGCAAACCTCTCAAACCTGATGTTTTACTGCAAAGCATAATGCAATGGATATCTCTGAGCCGAACAGACCATGAACCAGGGACATGCATCAAGGATTCCGATTCAGCGGGGGCACTTGAACTGCCGTCTCCATCTCTCTCCATTGATGAGGATGTGGTTGTGGATATGGAAGTGGAAGTTGCCCTGGATCGCCTTGGAGATAACAAAAAACTCTACCTGCGCCTGTTGCGTGACTTTCTCCATAACAACAGAGATCTTCATCAGCGTCTTACGGAATCAGTAACAAACAAAAGGCTTGAAGAAGCACAATATCTGGTTCATACGCTGCAAGGAGAATCAGGTTCAATCGGAGCAGTGTCGATTCAGGAAGCGGCTCAGGCCATGGAAGAGGCACTGCTAAGGCATTTGACATGATACGAGCGCCAGGTGTCTTTGCACCGTCACTTATATTTTTTCTTCAGCGCTAAATGGTTGCATGGTTATTCTGGAGCTATGCGTCTTCTATTCTCCTTAATCACCCTATATATCTACATAATTTTTTCTCCATTCCAAGTGGCATGAAAATAGCTTTATTTGACTGAACATAGTTACAAGGAAACTCCGTTTTTTTGAACCGATTTATCAGGAGAACACTATGAAATCGCAAGGAAAATTGTTGCTTGTTGATGACGAGCCTGAAATTACCTCTTATCTCCAGATATTTTTGAATGACCTTTCATATTCTTCTCAAACGGCCACATCTGCCGACGAAGCCCTTAAAATTATAGAACAAAATGAGATTGACATCCTGATCACGGATATCCGGATGCCAGGTATGAATGGCCTTGAATTAATGGCCAGGGCAAAAGCAAACAATCCCAATATGCAATGTATGATTATTACCGGCCATGGCGATCTTGACCTGGCCCAAAAAGCCATTCGTCAAGGAGCACTCGATTTCATCTGCAAACCCATTAAATTTGAAGAGGTAGAATCTGCTGTTATTGAAGGGATGACAAGAGTGCAGCTCTATAAAAAATTGAACGAAAGACAGGCTGAACTTGAAAAAACGAACAGGCTTTTAGCCATAGCAAAAAAGGAAGCTGAACTTGCCAACCATGCCAAATCGGAATTCCTGGCCAACATGAGCCATGAGATCAGGACTCCTTTAAATGGTGTAATCGGCATTACGCAACTTTTTTGCGAAGGCGAACTTACCCGAAAGCAGCAGCACCTCTGCAAAATGTTGTCTACCTCCGGCAACACGCTGCTTTCTTTGATAAATGACATTCTTGATATCTCAAAAATCGAATCCGGCAAAATGGAACTGGAGTGCATTTGTTTTGATGTGGAGAAGCTGATTCATGACTGTGTAACCTGTGCGGTCCCAGCAATCAGAGAGAAAGGGCTGGAAATAATTGTCAATATAGATCCAGATGTCCCGCTCCAACTCAAAGGGGATTCACAGCGTTTCAAACAGATAGTGCAAAATCTCATCAGTAATGCCGTCAAATTTACTGATCATGGCGAGATCAGGATTTCCCTCAGCCTACTGGAGGAAGAAGGAGAATCTGTTTTCATAAACTGCACGGTTGAAGACACAGGTTTAGGTATTGACAATAATGCACAGGAACATATCTTTGACTCTTTTGCTCAGGCCGACAATAGTGTAACGAGAAAATTTGGAGGAACCGGCTTAGGCCTAAGTATTGTTCAACATCTGGCAGCAATAATGGGAGGGGAAGTCGGGCTGAAAAGTGACCCCGGAAAAGGCTCCTCTTTCTGGTTTACCGCAAAAATTGCCAAACAGACTCCCGAAGATTGCTGCCGACGTATTTGCCGCTCCAGGGACACAGCAGCCATTCAAGATGACCCATTTGAGCAGGATCATAGCCAAAAGCCCACAGATGAAATATCCTCGCAAACAAGCGAAAACAATCTTGCCGGCAAAAATGTTCTTCTGGTTGAAGATAATTTTATTAATCAACAGGTCTCTATTGAGTTGCTTGAAAGGTTTCATTGTCAGGTTCGTTTGGCTGAAAACGGCCTGCAAGCCTTGGAAATGCTTGAAGATCAGAATTTTGACCTGGTGCTTATGGATTGCCATATGCCGGAAATGGACGGATTTACAGCAACACGCCTGATCAGGCGCAAGGAAAGCTTTTGCAAGGAAAACAAAAAACACATACCCATTATTGCCATGACCGCCAGAGCCATGCAAGGCGACCGGGAAAAATGCCTTGAAGCCGGAATGGATGAGTATTTAAGTAAACCCGTTCAACACAGAGATCTACAAATGGCCATGTCTCGTTGCATGTCAAGATCAACGCATATTATAAATTCTACCCGGAGCACGGCAAAGAAGAGCAAAACAAAAATTGACAAAAATGTCCTCCGCCGTTTATTGGGGAAAAAAAGAAACGGCCAAAACTCATTAGTGGAAAAAATCGGTAATTATTTTTTGGGGGAGGCTCCGCGGGTGTTTGCCCTGCTCAATAAGGCAATTTGCCAAAATGACACAACCGCAATTTTTGATTGCGCCCATAGATTCAAATCCAGCTGCGTCAATCTCGGGCTCAACGGACTGGCTGAAAAGTGCGGAGAACTGGAACTGCTTGCCCCAAAAAACTCCATCGAGCATGCCATGAAAGTGCTGATTGACTTACAGGGAGAATATGAAGATGCAAAGTCGTACCTGCTTCACGAACTAAATACAGGACAGTAAAAAAGAGCCTTCCCTTATTCACATTTCTGAAATCGTTTCAAGCAGATTATCCAGGGAGATCGGTTTGTAAAGAAAGCCATCTGCCCCAGCCTGCATAATTTTTTCTTTTTCTGCCAGGTCAGCATACCCTGTCATAATTATAACTTTAAGCTGCGGGTATGTGCTTCTGGCCTGCTTCATGAGCTCAATTCCGGTCATACCTTCCATGATATAATCGCTAATCAGCAGATCATACGGTTGTTTTTTTAAGGCAGTCAAAGCCATGCCTCCAGCTTCCGCCGTCTCTACTGACAGTCCTTTTCGCTTCAGATTAATTTCAAGGGAAAGACGAAGCAACGCTTCATCTTCAACAAGCAATATTCTTGGATTTTTCATCAGGCAACTTGCATCTCGTAATTATTGACAGGCAAAATAACAGAAAAAGTCGTACCGTTACCTGGCGAACTTGCAACATTTATATCACCGCCATGGTTTTTTATAATACCATAAGAAATCGATAAGCCCAAACCAGTACCCTTCACTTGCGGCTTGGTCGAATAAAATGGTTCAAATATATGTTCCATTGCTCCTGGCGTAATTCCTGAACCTGTATCGTGGACATGCAATGCTATGTGCTCATCGCGTAACTCCGTCCTGATCAACACCCTGCCTTCTTTTCCCTGCAGGGCGTCCCTGGCATTGTTCAAAAGATTCAGGAGAACCTGTTTAACCTGATCAGGAACAACCTTGACTAAAGGAATTTTGTCAGAAAATTCCTTTAGTACTGTGACATTACTTTTTAGCAGATCTTTTTCGCACAGGGCAATCACGTCCGCAATCAATTTATGAATATCGATGTCCTCCTGGACACCAGGTGTGGGTTTGTTGAAATCCTGCAGGGACTGGATAAGTGTCTTCAAGCGATCGCATTCATCCAATGCCATGTTAACCATCTTCAAGTCATTTTCACCAAGAGAATCACTGAGCTTGATTCCCTCAAAAACGCTTTGTATACCGTTAAGAGGATTGTTGAATTCATGGGCAATGGAGGAAGTGAGTTTTCCTATGGAAGAAAGTTTTGTGGCGTGCAACAGCTGCTGGTAGGTTCTCTCTAACTCATTACTGCGTTCTGCAACCCTCTTTTCAAGGTGTTCCCGTGAAATCTGCAGTTCGCGCTGTATCTTTTTTTGCTCACTGATATCTCGGACAAAAACAAAGAAAACATCAGGAAATACCGGATTAAAATTACAACTTACCGAGACATCGATCAGCCTCCCGGTCTTATGGCGATGCATGGTCTCAAAACGCTCATACCCTTGTTCATGAATCTTTTTAATTCTCGACTTAATCTCTTCAGGGGTCTGAACGGCTTCAATATCATAGGCCGATAATTGGAGAAATTCCTCGCAAGAATAGCCAATCATCCGGCAATAAGCTTCATTTACCTCAAGAAACCTCCCCTCCAGATCAGTAAGAAAAAAACCATCAATTGAGCTGTTTACGTAGGTTCTGTATCTTTCCTCAGCAGATTTCAGATTCTCTCGAACATCGATGATATCAGTGATATCGGTGCCCAAAGTGCCAATGGCATACACAGTATCACTGTTAAAGAGACGAATGGGAAACTTGTTAACGACAAAAAAACGTTCCTTTCCATCAATATCAATTGTTGTCTCAAATTTATGGGAAGTATTGTACTCCAGCACATCAAAGTCATAGGCAGACAGGGCTACAGCCTGCATGTTCGAAAAGGCCTCAAAAGCTGTTTTATTCATCACCTCCCCCGAAGTGACGTGGAAGAGGTCCTCAAGTCTTTTATTAATCATTAAATAGCGGCCCTTCACATCCTTAATACTAATAAGAGAAGAGGAATTATCAATAAAAGCCCGAAAGCATGCATCTTTCTGCTTTATCTCTTTCTGGAGTTTTCTTTTTTCCAGGCAGCGGGAAACGCCCAGTAGAATTTCATCAAAATTAAGGGGCTTTCTAAAATAATTTACCGCTCCCAGTTTCAAGGCCGCGATTGCGCTGTCAATATCATCATGCCCGCTGATAATCATGCCTTCCAGCTGTGGTTGAAGCTCTTTTGCCTTTTTAAGAAGTTCTATGCCGTCCATAGCGGGCATCCTGATATCTGTTATCAGAATATCAAACTCCTCTCGGCTGAGGAGTTCCAAAGCTTCTTTAGCAGAACTCCTGGTTTCAACCAGATACGAATTCTCTTGAAACAACTTTTCGAGGAAAAAAAGAATTGTTTCCTCATCATCGACAAGAAGCAGGCGAGCTTTCACACTCAGCAGAGAGTTTTTATTTTCCGTGTCCATCAATGCCACCTTAACTAAATACCGAAAAAAAGATTTCGCGTTTGACGACCTGCCGTTTATGCCCGTGAGCGTGTTATAGCCTTTGCGGGCAAAGAGCTTGCCCACCGGCAAAACGCGTGCAACGTATTAATATACATCCGTCAATTGCAACACCTCTTCCCCTGAGAAATAACCACAAACAGCTGCTGCTGCAGTCTTTAAAGGCCTTTCTTATATTTTTAGCAGATATGATCTTTTGGTTGCAAGGTTTCCCTACCTGTTATTTTTCCGTCTGCTTGAATTAAATGTTTCAAGCGAAAAGGCGTTCTCAGCACCCCACTGGTTCATAGTAAAAAATAACATAATTATTCCGGAAAGATACCCATAGGATACCGATGCTTCTCATTTCCTGCCCACAAATACATGCGCATCTAAAGCAAGATTTCCTCCTTCTGGCACAAAAATGGCTTTATGACCTACTCGACGCAATCAAAATTAAGAAAAAAATACCCATCTCTTAACAGAGATGCGGGGTCATATTTCCTGAAATCTGATTGTTGTTCCTTTGACTCAGAATCATGAGTTAAGGCCATTGCTGTAATGGAAAAGGCTGGACTGAATGGCAGGAGGCAGCTTGGCTTTTTCTACAATTTTTCATCTCAGGAACCGCATCACCGTGGAGCGAGGAATCTTCTAAATTAGTCAGTTGGTCAAAAGAGGGAACCATGGGTTTAACCGGCAGTCTTCTCATTGTTGATGATGAACAGGACATCCTGCTTTTTCTGGAAATGATGTTCCAGCAAAGCTCCTACACGGTTTATACAGCAACAAATGGGGAAGATGCCTTACATCTTCTTCAGCAAAATAATATTGATGTTTTGGTCTCAGATATTCGTATGCCCGGCATGACGGGTATCGAGATGATGGAAAAAAGGTTTCAGGATCAATCAGATCTCCAATGTATTTTTATCAGCGGCCATAGCGACATCGATATGGCAATAGAGGCCATGAAAAAAGGGGCTCTTAATTTTCTGCGCAAACCTGTCGATTTTGAGCATCTTGAAGCGTCTGTGCAGCAAGCCATGGAAAAAATCGCCCTGCTGCGTGAAAACCAACAAAAAAAAATGGAGATCATGGAATACCAGCAGAATCTAGAAAAACTGGTGGCAAAGAGAACTGCCGAGCTGCAACTCGCAAACCAAAAACTTCAGAAGGAAATCGAAGTACGCCGAGAAGCGCAAGATGCCGCTCTCTATCAGGCGCACCATGACCCGTTGACAGGCCTGGCCAACCGTCTTCTTTTTCGGGACCGCATGGATATGGCCCTTCGACTGGCACAAAGAAATAATAAAGGTTTAGCCCTGCTTCTGATCGATTTAAACGGATTAAAGGCCATAAATGATGCATTTGGTCATGTTAACGGCGATCTGCTTCTTACCGAAGTCGGTCAGCGCTTGAAAGAGTCGACACGGGAAAGTGATACGGTGGCCCGCATGGGAGGAGACGAATTCATCCTTATATTGCAAGAGGTTAATTGCTTTGATAATGCGACTCTGATCTCCCGCTATGTCTGCAAAGTTATAGAGCAACCATTCATACTTAAAGGCCGGCTGGTGAGCATTACGGCAAGTATAGGTATCGCACTCTTTCCAGATGACGGTGCTGAAGTTGACATTTTATTGCGTAAAGCGGAAGGCGCCATGTATGATGAAAAAAAGAAAGGAAAACCAGATTATTTTTACACGTCTTTTTTCGATGGAGAGGCCACTGAAAAGAACAGCAGCCTGCCAAAAGGAGCTAAAACCGACTGAGGGAACCTACCCCACTCAAGCGGAATAAAATATCAAAATTTTCAGGTAACAGCTCACAGGGTACCGAATCCGCTGTGTTATCGCCCTGCTCACATACCGGGGTATAATATGCGACAATTACTTGTTTTTTTTATTTTTTTCATGACGGCTGCAAATTCTTATGCACCACCTGCGGCTGCAACCGATGCCAGGGACCTCCCGGCAATCAGACAACAGGGCGTACTGCGGCACCTCGGCGTTCCTTATGCCAGATTTGTAACAGGAGCCGACAAGGGACTTGATGTGGAGATAATGAAGATGTTCTGCGACCACATCGGGGTAAGGTATCAATTTGTTAAGACAAGCTGGGCAAATGTATTTGCCGATTTAACAGGACGCCAGTATTTGAAGGAGGGAAAAACGGTAGACATTAAAGGGGATATTGCCGCACATGGCATAACCATACTTCCGTGGCGGGCAAATATTATAGATTTTTCCTATCCCCTCTTTCCTACTCAGGTATGGCTTGTTGCCCGTGCTGATTCGGCCATGAAACCCATAGTGCCCAGTGGAGATATTGAGTCGGATATCGCTGCGGTCAAGACCGTGCTCATGGGCAGGGAAGTCCTTGGCAAAATCAGCACCTGTCTTGACCCAACCCTTTATAATCTCGAAAAAAACAACTCAAAGATCGTCTGGTTTGACGGCAGCTTAAACGAACTCGTGCCGGCAATTATTAACGGTGAAGCGGAAACCACTCTTATTGAGGTGGCGGATGCCATGATTGCCCTGGAAAAGTGGCCGGGACAAGTAAAGATAATCGGCCCCGTTTCTCCCCGACAAGCGATGGCCTGGGCATTTCCCAAGGAAGCCCCTCTCCTGAGAAAGACATTTAATAATTTTTTTGTCACTCTTTTAAAGAATGGCACCTATGAAAAAATTGTTAAAAAATATTACCCCCTTGTTTTTCAATTCTACCCATCTTTTTTCCATCCCCAACAGGCTCTGGTAAAAAATGAAAAACCAACAGAAAATCAGTGAGACAGGATTAAAACATCGTTTAAAGGCCGGGGGTTGGGAGATAGTCTTCGGAGGCTGCCTGCTCTTGATATTCTCCAGTCTTCTCTATATTGACTATACCTCCCAAATAAAGCTGCAACAAAATATCCAGAATGTATGGAAAAATGATTGCGAGCAGTATGCCATTGCTCTCACCCGCTCTTTAACGGAATTATCTCATGAATTAGAACGTCTTATAGAGGACAGGGCCGTTCTCTCCTATTTTGAAAGCAAGTCCCTGGGCATGTCCCGGCAATATGGACTTGGCCTCAGCTTTCTAAGCTTAAGGGATAATTTTGATTCGTATTGGCAAGAAAAAAATGCGGGGAATGCCCCTTTTTTATCTTATCTTATTTTCTCAGGATCAGACGGCATTTTACTCTATGAAAAAATGTTGCCGGGATCCTCACTTTTAGAAATTTTCTCAGATACGGCATCATGCAAAAAAAAGAAAAATCCCCATATTCACATTACAGAAGCCCAAAACCGTTTCCAGCTTTCATTTACCATCCCTTTATTTATTAACAACAACATGGCAGGCATCCTCCATGCCGGTCTGAGTCAAGAGAAGGGGCAAAAACTCCATGACATCATGCATCAATATTGGAAGGATGAAGAGACTATCACCATATTATCTGAAGGGACGAAATCAATTGCCTTCCCCGAAAGTCTTACTCCAGAGCAAATTCATTCCCTCTTCTACTCTATAAAAAGCGCGCAAACACCGTTTACGATTCACCATGCACGCTTGAATGGGGAACAATATACCGTTACCCAGACCCCTATCCACCTTTTACACGACAAGATGCAGATAACCATTGCGGTTCCCGCCAAATCCCTTGGCCTCAACACAAAATCATCACCTCTTTTTTTAGCAATGGGTTTGCTTTTCCTTCTAGTCTTTTCCGGGCTCTTAATCAGCTTACGCAACAGGACACGATATCTCATCCTTGAAAATCGTCTTGAGGAATCTGTAAAACGCAAAAAAGAACTCACCCAGCAGATTCAGCAAAGAATCAAGGCCCAGAACTCTTTGATGCTGGCCCAAAAAAATACTGAAGCAATTCTGGATGCCTTACAGGACGCCATGTTCGTCATCAGACAAGACGGAACAATTATTGAAACAAACCAAGGTGTTACCTCCATCCTTGGCTATACGGGACAAGAACTGAAAGATAAAAACATACGATCTATCTGCCTGGAACCGGAACACGCGAACTGTTTCTTCAATTCAAGCACATTGTCAGTCAAGATGATCATGAACATGGAAACCTCTTTCAGGCATAAAAACGGAAGTAAGGTTACTCTTCTTCTTTCAGCCAACCCCATTAACACTTTTGAAAACGACATTGAGATAAAAATAATCTGCCTGGGTAAGGACGTCACCAGGCTGCGGGAAACCGAATTACGTTTGGAAAAACAGGCCAGACTGGCCCATAGCGGGCGCCTCACGGCTTTAGGCGAGATGGCCACTGGTATCGCTCACGAAATCAACCAGCCCCTGACCATCATCCATCTTGCGGCCCAGTTTCTCCTAAAACCTGCCGGCAAGGGCAAGATTGAGGAACAAAAAGAGGCTGCTGTCAAAATCATGGACCAGGTAAAACGCGCCACAAAAATTATTACAAACATGCGTTTCTTTGCCAGGGCTTCAAACGACACAATAAATGCCATTAATCTCTGTGAGAGCATAGAGGTGGCGCTGTCTTTTTTTTATGAACAGTTTCGCCTGCATCAGATCAAATTTTCCGTAACCCTGGACCAGGAACTCCCCAAGGTAAAAATTGATCCTCAGAAATTTCAGCAAATCGTTGTCAATCTTCTGTCAAATGCCCGATATGCTGTTGAAAAAAGGAGAGAGACTTCTGAGGACAACAATTTCCAGCCGCATATAGAAGTACGACTTTTCAGACTAAAAACAGAAAGACTCGGGTGCTTTGAGGTGAATGACAACGGAGTGGGAATGTCTGAGAAAGTGCTTGATAAGTGCCAGGAACCATTTTTTACAACAAAGGAGGTTGGACAGGGAACCGGTCTGGGGTTGTCCATCATCCAGAACATTATAAGAGAATTCGACGGCAAAATGATGATCACAAGCAAACCTGACCAGGGTTCATGCTTCCGGATAAGTTTCCCCATATATTCCGACAAAACGATTCATGGTGAAGAAAAAATCAACACTCAGGACAAGAAAACCTGACACAACACATTTTTTTCCGTCAAAATTACGTTGCAGAGGATCAATACAGGCAGCAAAACCCTGCAACTTTATTTGCACACGCCCAAGAAACAAAAAGTCAGTCCAGACAACTTCATGTCCGCCTTCCCCCAACCGCCCTGCTGTATCCTGCAGATTTATTACGTTTTCACGCCGCAACAATTTTGACGTTCCTGTAAAAGAACCGCTCAACCGCTGCAGGTGCTGATGTATCATTTTTCATTTTGTTGCAAGGTTTTGAAAAAACCTGATTTTTGTAACCCCTGGCAAAAGTCAAGCATACAGACACCTCCTCGCTACTCTTGAAGGCCATGGGCTCATGGCACATTGTCTGCAATGACCAACAGTCTGCATATGAAGCATTGGTCTGTCGCCCCAAGGAGAGAGAAAGCAATGAAACATGCTAAAAAATCCCACCAATACCAGTTTTTCAAACGGACAGATTTCCTATTCGCAGTGGAAACGAAACGTATTCTTGCCATCAAGGATGACACCACAATTTTACGGGTTCCGGACATGCCGGATTATCTTCTTGGCTTTATAAATCTGCAGCGTGACAGGGCCGCAATTATTGACATCAGCAATTTCTATTGTACGTCAAATCCTCAGCTCCCGCCCAATCCTCTTACTATCATAATGGAAACGGACAGCGCTGAGGAAACAGGCCTTTTCTTCGGGGTTATCGCCGATTGTTTTATTGAGGATACAGACCATTGTTTTTTTACCATGCAGCCTGTTCCTTCAAATGGTACAAAAAATTACTCCCCTGCTTCCCCTGAACAAGAAAGACTCCGGTTCAATACCGAAATAAATTTTGAAGAATTATTGTCCGAAAAGGATCAAAAAAAGATTTGGGCCTGTTCAGAGTGGTTTGGATCAGCCAGTCAGGGCAATTTCCTGTGGACCCGGGAGATAAGCAAGTTTTCAAAAAATTTTTCACACTGAGGGCAAGACAACTTTATGCCGTTAAGACCATATCCTTTTCTGAATATGAATACATCATCTCCGCAACAACAATTTCGAGATATTGTTAAATTCCAGAATGAAGAGCTGGCAACGCAGACTCAATTTCTGCAACAGACCTGCAAGGAACTGGAGAAACGAGAAAATATTCTGAAAGTTGTCAGTTTTGCCTGCGAAAAACTTTTGCTTATTTCTGACTGGAATAAATGCCTGCCGGACATCCTGGCTCGTCTGGGTCATGTTCTCGGCATAACTTCTGTTACTGCTCTGGAGAATGCCCCGTGTGGATTTTCCTGCTACTGGAACGATATTTCGTCCATCCAACCTGATTTCAGCCCGTTACTTACGGAAGTGATTCCCCAAGAGAAGGAACCATGCCAGGGGGGTCCTGTGCCTCCAGCAGAAATTTATGGACCGCTTGACACCCTGCCCTCGCCAATAAAAAAAATCGTGGCAAATTTTCAGATCAAATCAATTGCAATTATTCCTGTTTTCCTGGCAGAAAAATCAACATGGGGAATCCTCATTTTTGCTGACAGCTTGACAGAACGGGAATGGAGTCCTCTGGAAATCCAAACCTTGAAAACAGCTACTTCGGTTATAGGGGCAACGATTTCAAGGGAAAGAATTTTATCAGACAGAGACCAAAAAAGAATCCGGCAACTCAAACAGGCCCATATAGCACTCAATGAGAGCAGCGCCCATTTTGAATTAATCACCATGCTTGCCAAAGACGCAATTGTTATGCTTGACGGAAGCGGCAAGGTCATTTTCTGGAACCCTGCAGCAGAAGAAATTTTTGGTTATTGTACCTGTGAAATAATGGGAAAAAATCTCTCCTGTCTCTTTCCGGGAAAAGATCAATTTAATTCATTTCAAAAAAGATTTACTTTTTTTATCAATACAATTCTGTCCGGTCAGGGAAAAATTATCGGTAATACCAGGAAATTTTCCGTTATCCATAAAAACGGGTCACCGCTTACCGTAGAAATAGCCCTTTCGGGAAAATATAACAAGGAAGGCTTCTTTGTAGTCGGACTCTGTCGGGATGTTACATTGCGGCAACGCGCGGAACAGGCAAGAAAAGAAAGTGAAAAAAAATACAGAATACTTTCCTCCCGGTTTGAAAATTTCTTAAATGCCATTCCGGATGCGCTCTATGAAGTAAATGCCAAAGGTGCTATTATCTGGGCAAATTCAGGCTGTGAAAAGCTATTCGGCCTTGAGACCAAACATCTTATAGGCAAAAACTGCCAGGATTTTTTACTCGCTGATCCAGATGATAAATCCATTGCGCTTCAAACCCTGGCAACAGGAAAATCAAAGACAAAAGAGGTATCCTATGTCGATGGACACACCTGGAAGCTCCGCTCTTTTCCCATAAAGAAAACAGATGATTCAATAAATACCGTTGTTATATGCGGCCAGGATTTGACAGATCAAAGAGCCTATGAGGCCTCGGCAGCACGCAATTCACATCTTGCCGCTCTGGGTACGCTGACAGCAGGAGTGGCCCATGAAATCAATAACCCCAATAATTTTATCATGCTCAACTCTCCGATCATTGAAGAAATATGTAAAGACAGCCTTTCACTTTTAGAAACAGAAGAGGGCAAGGCAATAAATCTGGCAGGGTTTACCATAGAAGAGGCCAAAGACCTTCTGCCTCTACTCATGGAAGGGGTGAGAGAAGGAAGTGAACGAATAAAATCAATAGTGCAGGATCTCAAAGAATTTTCCAGCCAGAACAACCGGGAACAATTCACAACCTGCAGCCTGAATGATATAGTGAAAAAAACAATGGTACTTTGTCAAAGTCTTATGAACAAATTTACCCACAATTTCACAGTGGTATATGATGAGGATTGCCAACCAGTATTTTGCAATCCGGGTCAGATTGAGCAGGTCATCATTAATCTGCTCATTAATGCCGGGGAATCTCTCCCCTCAACCGACAAAAAAATCACTTTGCAAACATTCACTGACCTGAAGAAAAAACAGTCCATGGTCATGATAAAGGATGAGGGCTGCGGTATCACCCCGACAAATCTAGATAAAATCTTCACCCCCTTTTACACCACCAAGCTTGAAAGCGGGGGGACGGGCCTGGGATTATCTGTTTCATACTCCATCATCAAATCCCACAATGGCCGAATTTTCTTTCAATCCGATCCATGTCAGGGCACAACGGCCTATATCGCTTTACCGATTCTAAAAAATTGCCTTTCATCCGGCTCCGACAAAAAGAAAAAAAAGGATCTTTCCATTATTACACAGGGAGAACAGCAATGAGTGCGGCATGTTCGGCAAAAAAAATCCTGGTTGTCGACGATGAACCGCAGATTCTTATCAGCGTAAAAGCAACACTCAGTTCCGCCGGCATGAAAAGTGTGTATACCGAAAGTAACAGTAACACGGCCATGGAGGTACTGCGACAGGATTGTTTCGATATCGTAATCCTTGATTTGCTCATGCCCGGGACAAGCGGCATGGACATTTTACGCACCATCAAAGAAGAATTACCGCAAATCTCCGTCATCATGCTCACTGCTGTAAATGAAGTTGAAAACGCGGTAACATGTATGAAGGCAGGAGCAGCTGATTATCTTGTTAAACCGATCAGGCGGGAAGAATTGGTAAGCTCTGTTGAAAAAGCGTTACATCAACAGTGCCTCCGGCAAGAAATTCTTTCACTCAAGGAGCATTTATTAAGCGATACTCTTAAAAAACCTGATATTTTCGCCTCAATCCTCACCTGTAACTCAAAAATGAAGGCAATATTCAAATATGTTGAGGCAATCGCACATTCCTGCCAGCCTGTTCTCATTGAAGGGGAAACAGGAACGGGAAAAGAACTTATAGCAAAAGCCCTGCATCAGGCTACAAATTGTACTTCTCCCTTCAAAGCTGTCAATGTTGCCGGGCTGGATGAAACAGCCTTTGCAGACACCCTGTTTGGTCATGTTAAAGGGGCGTATACTGGAGCTGACAAGGACAGAGAGGGCATGGTTACCAAAGCCGGACAGGGCTGCCTTTTTCTCGATGAAATTGGCGACCTGCATTTAAATTCACAGGTAAAACTGCTTCGCTTAATCCAGGAAAAGACATATTTCCCGCTGGGATCGGATAATGAAAAAAAAGCAGAGGCCCGTTTTGTGTTTGCCACAAATATTGACCTGGATAAAGCGGTTCAGGAAAAAGAATTTCGAAAAGATCTCTATTTCAGGCTCAACTCCCATCGTATCAAAATTCCGCCCTTACGGGAAAGAAAGGAAGATCTGCCTCTCCTTGTTGATCATTTTCTGGAACGCGTATCAAGGGAATTACAAAAGAAAAAACCCACCCCTCCGGAGGAACTTTTTACCCTTCTTGCCACCTACCATTTCCCTGGAAATATTCGAGAGCTGGAATCGATGATCTATAATGCGGTCAGTATCCATCAAGGCGGCAAGCTCTCTCTCAAATCATTTAAAGAAATCATTTACAGCAACAGAGACAATGGAGAAACAGCTACAGAAAGCCAGTCCTGCTCCTCGCTTTCTCTCTCATATAAGGGACGCCTTCCAACACTGAAAGAAGCAGAAATAATGGTTGTCAATGAAGCAATGCGCCTGGCCGACAACAACCAGGGGATTGCAGCCAGTTTTCTCGGCATTACCCGCCAGGCTTTAAACAGAAAACTTCTCAAGCTGAAAGAAAAGCCAACTACTTGACCGGAGACCTCTTCATGCGGAGAGATGCAACAGTTTCTTCCCCCTCTGTTGAGGTAAAAAGAAGTTCTCCTTTCATTTCCTTGACAAGGGAGTAACTGCTCCAGAGCCCGAGGCCACACCCTCCCTCTTTCTGTTTGGTTGTAAAAAAAGGCTCACACAGTCGTTCCAGTGTCCCGGGTGCCATGCCGCAACCATTGTCTCTTACTTCAAAAACAACATCGTGTTGCCCTTCATCATTCTGACAGACAAGAACAATTTCCCCATCCGAGTCCGATACAGCCTCAATTGAGTTTTTTATCAGGTTGATGAGCACCTGTTCAACCTTTGCTTCATTGGCCGGCACTGAGGGATTGCCAGTAAATTTCTTCGTCACCTTGATCCTTTTCTTTTTGAGTAAACTGCTCAAAAAAAGAAGAGCATTGTCAGCAAGCTTATTTATACTGACCGTAACAGGAAAATCATCATCATCCTGTCTGGAAAAATCCCGCAGATGACGGACTATAAAATCAATGCGTTCGGCTCCCTGTGCAATTCCATCAAGCAGCCCGGGCGTTATCTCAAGCACTTCATCATACTGAAGTCCTCCAAATTGTATTTGCTTTGCGTTATCAAGGGAAGAAAACTGCTGCAGCATGTCATTAAAAATATCTCTGAGTAAGGGAATATTCAGTATGATCAAACTATTTGGATTACTGATCTCATGGGCCACTCCAGCCGAAAGTGTTCCAAGAGCGCTAAGCTGGGCACTTCGTAATGCTTTTGCCTCAAGCTCTTTGCGTTCCAGAAATTCCTGGTGCAATGCGGCAATGGTTTTTTGCAGATTCTGATTTTTTTCAAATACCTTTTTTTCAAGCTTTCTCTTATGAGATTGCAAAATTTCCGTTGCTTTTTTCTCTTTGGTGACGTCACGAAAAAAACTTATTCTTGCTTCAATTTTTCCGTTATTAACAGTAAGTGGTGAAGAAAAAAAAGAAAAGACCCTGCCGTCGCGCAAAACTATTTCATCCTGTATGTGCATCTCCGGATTACTGATAAGCATAGCGGCCTGCTTTTTGAAAAAAATTGGATCGGCAACCTGTTTTTCCGCGAATAAACGACACTGTTCATCATCTCCCGCCTCAACAAGGTGGGCGGGCAGCCCCCACATATCAATAAAACGCTGATTACATAACAGGATTTTTTTCCCTTCCCCGGTTATCACCAGAATTCCATCCAGAGATGACTCTAATTGAGTCTCCAGCAGTTTTGTCGTAAATTCAAGTTTTGCCTCCGCTCTTTTCTGCTCACTGATATTCTGCAGAATACAATGAGTATGGAGCACTTTCCCGTTGGAGTCGCAAATGACCTTTCCATGTAAGGAAAAAACTATAGTGACGCCACTTTTAGCGACCACCGGCCACACAATGCCGCTTGCTTCTCCGGCAGCAAGAAATTGTTTGTATATGGCCGGAAATGTCTCCCGGGCTTCAGCAGTTAGAAAATCACCAAACCATGAACCTATCAATTCATCTTTTTCATAGCCTAGAATTTTCACGTATTCATTATTTACAAAAAGAATATTCCCATTGCTGTCCAGTGAATGGTAGGGCAGCGGGGCTTCATTATAGAGAAGGGAAAATTTGTTCTCCAGTATGGCTTGTTTCTTCTCTCTTCTGCTTCTTAAAACGTTTGAAATGAAAACAGAAGCTGCAATTTTAAGAAGTATAATATCCTTTTCCTGCCATTGAACTTCCTCCGTCACTGCGTCAAAAACGACAAAACCCAGGACATGATCATTCTTGTTCAGGCTCACAGCCAGCAGAGAGCAAATTCCCTGATCCTGCAGGAACCGCTTTTCCGACAACGCCTCGGTCGGCAATACAGCAACCTGCGGGATATGAATATGACCATTTTCAACAAGCTTCCCCATCCACCAGGGGAACATGGCGACTGGAAGCTCCTGCAAATTGTCTTTCCGGGGTGCAATACCTGCAGCGCGCCACTGATTCGTATTGGTCATGATTTGACGCTTTTCATCCACCAGGAAAAGATATACCCCGTCAACTCCGACAAAATTGCCCAACTCCCCTAAAACCCTCTCTATCCCCTGGTCCAGATCACTCAGGTTGACCATGTTAAAATCATCAAGAATTGAATTAATGAAAGAGGCAAATTCATTCATGTCTTTATTTTCCATTGCAGGTCACCCTTATCTATTCCTTTGAACTTCTTTCATTTCATTACTTTCCCATGACCGCTTTTGCAATGGTTAATCCCCTCCATCCCAGACACTGCAATTATAGTTGCTTGCCTTTAATGCTACACATTCGGCATAACAAACTAATATCATGACACTTTTTAGAAACGAGGACATAAACCCCGGCAAATTCTTGCATAGATGCACGAAAAGACGTATTTGCACCAACACCTTATATCACTGATTTTAAACAAAAAAAAACACATTCACAGTTGGCATACATTTCGCTCTACCAAAAGGTATATTTTTCTGCCAGGCGGCAGGCATTCTCCGACAAACGACAAACTTCAGAGAGAACCCTATGACTCGAGTGAAGAATTATGCACTGACTACATTACTTATTGAAGATGATATTTTTTTACAAAAAGCAATCTCAGATGTACTCAATTCTCTTGGCCATAAAGTATATGCGACCTGCAGTGGACAAAATGGGCAACACATATATCAAAAACATGCTGAAGAGATCGAATTAGTAGTTACTGGAAGCGATCTGCCCGAATTTGACAGAAAAGAACTTTTTACTTTTCTGGATTCTATTCATTGCAGGTACGGCGTTCTTATCCTGGCTCACCAGCATGAAGAAGTGGAAATCTTTCTTTCCATGCCAAAATGCTGCGGGCTCCTGATCAAGCCTTTTTCCCTTACGGACCTGGGTTGGCATATTGCTCAAATCGTCTGGAACAAGGTGTATTATCCAGTTTGGCATAATGATTTCACTCCTCAAATTGTTTCAAACCAACACAACTGAGCCTGAAATGAAAAAGGACAAAGAAGAGGTCCATTATGAAAAGTCTCATAGTTGAAGATGATTTCGTCAGCGGCCAGATTGTCTATGATATTCTCATCTCAATCAGCAGATGCGATCTCGCCACCACTGGCAGTGAAGCGATATGTGCCTTTGATCATGCATGGGAAAAAAATGATCCATATAATCTCATCTGCCTGGACATCATGCTGCCGGATTTCAATGGCTATCAGGTTCTGGACAAAATAAGGAATCAAGAAAGTGAAAAGGGAATTTACGGACTCTATGGAGCCAAAGTTATCATGATCACCAGTCTCCATGAATCAAGACACATCATCCATGCCTTTAACAGCCAATGTGAAGGATATCTGATTAAACCGGTGCTTAAAAGCAAACTGATTCGCACCTTGATTGAACTGGAATTATTAAATTCGTCCAAAAAAACGGAGAAGGAAGACCGGAAGGAAAACGACGCAGCATTTGATTATTATTTTTAAGGAGCACAGCAATAATGAATTTTTCTCAAAGCGCAAAAAGCACGACTCATTCTTGTCCTTTCAGACATGATTGCAACAATCTTTTAACAGTCATTCTCGGAAATATAGCCATTGCTGAAAAGCAGGCCTCCCCAAGCAAAGAAATCACAGATCGATTAGCTGATGCCAGGGATGCCACCTATAAAATTATCGATTTGCTCAAGGCAATTTGAACCATTCAGGAAAGGAAATAAGCAACATAGCGGCTGATGAGGTAATTATTTTTCCCTGAATGAGTGCATTATAATCATTTTGGATTCATTAAAGAATCCTCATAAAGGGCTCCAGTCATGACGGAAAATGAAAATTTGCTGGATGAATTTGTTGCCGAATCGAGAGAACATATCGAACTAATGGAGCGCGGACTCCTTGAACTGGAAAACAACCCGAAATCAGCGGACAGAGAAGAAATTGCTGTTATTTTCCGTTCTATTCATTCCATAAAAGGCGCTGCCGGGTTTCTCGGGCAGGTACAGATCAACCGACTTTCCCATGTTATGGAAACCCTCCTGTCCCGTATGCGTGATGGAGAAATCAATCCTGATCAGATATATATTGATGCTCTTTTTGCAGGTGTGGATCAGCTCAGTACCATGGTCAACGATATTGAACAAAGTAATGAAGTCGATATCAGTGGCATCTATAAAAGATTGGTCGAATTGGATGCAGATGAAAAAGCCTCTCTCCATTCCCCGCAGAAATCATCCGGTCAGAGCCATTTTGTTTTACAGAAACTTCCTGAAAACCATGCCAACCTTTTTTCTCTTACCTATGATCTTGATGCCCTTTTAAAACAGGATTCCGCTTGGCCGGTAATGCATATTCAAGAGCTGGCCTCCGCCGGTGATATCCTCGCTGCCGGCTTTTCGGAAGGTGAAAACATCCCGGATGAAAGTCATGCAAAGCCGCAATTTCATCTGCTCTACTCCACAATTATGGAGGAGGATGTGCTCCATGAAATGCCGAACATGAACGATCTTCAGATCACTCCTTTAACCCCTTTGGATATTCTTTGCGGAGGAGAGCAGAGTGATACTCCGCAAAGAATATCCAAAACGGAGAAAAACGACTTGCAGGCTGACAGGGCGAGCGATGCCCCGTCGTCTCAGACGGAAAAGGAGCCAAGGGGCGCCCAAGGAAAAAATATCTCTGCGCTCTCCACCTCTTCATCAAACAACGCTCCACCGAAAGAATCATCTGATACAATCCGCATTCAGGTAAGCCTTCTTGATCGTTTAATGGCACTCGCCGGGGAACTTGTTCTTGTCCGCAATCAACACATAATGGCAGTTGACAGCAATGATGCCCAGATACGGGGAATCAGCCAGCGTCTCGACATTGTCACCTCGGAACTGCAGGAGGCCATTATGCGCACTCGAATGCAGCCCATTGGCAATGTCTTTGGCAAACTGCCTAGAATGGTACGGGATTTAAGTCACAAACTGGACAAAGAAATTGATATCAAAATCAGTGGCAATGAAGTCGAAGTAGACAAAACCATCCTTGAAGCCCTTTCCGATCCTTTAACCCACCTCATTCGCAATTGCTGCGATCATGGTATTGAAATGCCGCAGAAAAGAAGAGAGTGTGGCAAAACAGGCAAAGGCTCTATTCATACCAAGGCATACCATGAAGCCGGCAAAATAAATATCGTCATCCAGGACGATGGCCAGGGTATTGATCTTGAAGCGGTAAAAAACAAAGCCCTGACAAGTGAACTAAGAAGCGAAGAAGAGCTGGAGCACATGAGCGATAAGGAGCTGCTGTCCCTGGTTTTGCTGCCCGGATTCTCAACTACTCAAAAGGTAAGTGATGTCTCCGGTCGAGGAGTGGGAATGGATGTGGTCAAAACCGGACTGGAACAATTTGGCGGCATCCTGGAACTCGATTCCTTCCCCGGCATCGGCACCACTGTAAAACTGCAACTCCCGCTGACCCTGGCAATAATCCCATGTCTGGTTGTCATTGTTGACAACCATCGATATGCCATTCCGCAAGTGAATCTGAAAGAACTTGTTTGTCTTTATGATGATGATGTACGCAACAAGGTGGAATGCGCCGGCAACCAGGAACTTTACCGATTGCGGGACAAACTTCTTCCCCTGGTTCGGTTCAAGGAAGTGCTGCAACGACAGAAGCCTTTTACTGAAAACACCCGCACTGAAATCACCGACAAGTACTGTAAACTTCAAACTGATGATGGGCAGCACTCTTGTCTCAATTTTGCCGTGGTTAAATCAGGCAACAGCGCCTTTGGTCTTATAGTTGACCAGGTCCTGGGCACAGAAGAAATTGTTGTAAAACCCATGCACCAGACGGTTAAACATCTCTCTATTTACAGTGGGGCTACAGTAATGGGGGATGGCCAGGTGGCTTTGATTCTTGATATTGAGGGCATAGCAAACCATGCAGGCATGGAAATATCGGCGGAACAACAGGAAGATTCACTTGAGAGACAGATACAGGAAAATATCACTGATGAAAATGAGCAGGTGCTGCTTTTTAAATATGGCTCTCAGGAACGATTTGCCGTATCGCTGCCTTTGATAAAACGCATAGAACATCTCCCGTCTTCACGTATTGAAAAGGTGGGGGATAAAGAATTCGCCACCATCGACAATGTCTCAACACGAATTCTCAGGCTTGACCAGCTCCTTACTGTTTCACCGGGGCAACTGCAGGACAATATTTTTCTGCTGCTGCCAAAGTATGTCCGCCGCCCATTTGGAATAGTCATTAATGAGCTCCTTGACATTGAACAGACTCCGCTGGCCATGAATGGAGATGGCTACAATGAGGATGGCCTGCTCGGTTCAGCCATAACAGACGACCACCTTACTCTTTTTCTCGATGTGTATCGCCTTATTGAAAAGGCAGAGCCGGACTGGTTTGAAGAACGACGCCGGGCTACTCCTCCCCCGGAAGAGCAGAAAAGCATCCTCCTGGTGGAAGATATGCCCTTTTTTCGCAAAATGATCAAAGGCTACCTTGAGGCGGACAATTACAAGGTACTGACAGCTGAACACGGTCTGGCCGGCCTGGAAATTTTAAGTAAAAATCATATTGACCTGATCGTTTCCGATCTTGAAATGCCGGAAATGGACGGCTGGACATTTATCAGTAAAGCGCGAAGCAACGGTTATGGATGCGACCTGCCGGCCCTCGCCCTTTCCTCCCTGACCTCTACACATGATCGCACCCGGGCTATGGCCGCCGGTTTCAACGAATACGAAGTTAAGATCAATCGAGAAGATTTACTGACAGTTGCCGCCAGACTCCTGCAGAACGACATAAGCAAATCCGTGAATTAAACAACTTAGGGATTGAGGAAATATATCATGGCACCCTATCAAATTCTACTCATGAAGGGACGTTCTTTGACAGGAAACCTTGTCAAAGGGCTCTTATCCTCACTCAAGATAGAATTAACCATGACGCAGGGCCTTCACAATAATCTCGAACAAATCTTGATGAGGAAGAAACCGGATCTCGTCATTGTTGACAGTCATAACATTCGACATGATCTTGAGAAACTGAACAAATGCCTTGGGATGCGAAGCTGCAACCACAAATCGACTCCCTTTATATTTGTTGGCTCAGACATATCAGAAAGAGACAGAAGCTTCTTATTTGATATGGGAGCTTCAGCATATATTTTAAATGACGAGGTCAATAAACGCTTAAAAAAAGTGGTGCATCAAACATTGAATCACGCGTCTTTTTGCCGGGAGAGATTAATCCTCGTAACAGACAATTCAGCTTTGGTTCGTAAATTTATCCGCCAAGGCCTGGAAAAGCATTATTTCCAGGTTGTAACTGCGGAAAACGGCAGGCAGGCTCTGTCCATGCTGGCCGACATCGAACCGGATCTCATACTGAGCGCCATTGAAATGCCGGTTATGGATGGTTTTACCTTTTGCGAGGCTCTTCAGGCCGATTCTACATGGTGCCAAATACCGTTTGTGGTCATGAGCGCCCGCGAAAAACGGGCTGATTTCCGTCGCATGATCAACCTGGGAGCAACGTCTTATATTGTCAAACCATTTTCCATAGAGGAACTCTCCTGTCTCATTGAAAACATCCTTTGCAATCAATTCCACCGGCTGCAGCAGGAAAAAAAACATCTGCGATCAGAAAAGAAAACCCTGCTGGCAACGATTACCAGTCTGGTTTCCGCCCTGGAGGCCAGGGACTCCTATACCCGAGGCCACTCATTGTCGGTGGCCAAACTGTCTGCGGATATGCTGAAAATAGCCGGTGGCAGTCAAAAAGATATCAGACGCATATACATGGCAGGCACTCTGCACGATATTGGAAAAATAGGCATCCGTGACCACCTTTTGCTTAAACCGGGGAAGCTGACCAAAAATGAATTCGATATTGTCATGAAACATCCCGGTATTGGCGCCCACATTTTGTCGCCCATTCAAAGTCTATCCGATCTCATCCCCTTGGTCGAACAGCACCATGAGCGATTCGACGGCAAGGGCTATCCCAAGGGAATCCGTAAAGATGCTATCCATCCCTGGGCCAGACTCACCTCCGTGGCCGACACCTATGACGCACTGACAAGTAACCGCCCTTATCGACCGGCATTGCAAAAGGAAAAAGCACTGCAGATTATTGATGATGAACGCGGCAGGCAACTCTGTCCTGATTCCGTTGAACTCTTTTTCAGCTGGCTCAACAAAGTAAGCTACAAGGAGGAATTATGAGAAGCGAACGAGACGGCAATCCCGGGCAATCTGCCTGTCGGTATCAGTTCAGCACTTTTTATCTTGCAGGGCGCCTTTTCGGGGTCAATATTCTCGATGTCAAGGAGATTACCCCGCAAACCACAGTCACCCCTATTTTTCATGCCAGGCCCGAGGTAAAAGGCTATGTCAACATCCGCGGTCAGGTTCATCTTGTCCTGAACCTGCGACTTTTGCTTGGACTTGATGAACGTGAAGTTGACCCGCAAAGCAGGATCATTCTTTTCAAAGCCGAGGTCGGGGAAGATTTTGGTGTACTCGTAGACCAGGTCAGTGATGTCCTTGCTGTTGAAGAAGACATGATTGACGAAAGACGCCAGGAACTTCAGGAAATGAGTGAGCAATCGGAACGCAGGATCGCCCATCTTGGCAAAGGAGTCTGTAAGCTTGATACCGATTTGATGGTTATTTTGGAGAGTCGAAGATTTTTAAAAGCTGTCAAAGTCTGACGAACTCTCAAAAAGTCCGGAAACTGACCATCCGCCAAGGCAATATCAACAAGTTACACACGTTCCGGCGGCGGTTGAGTGGATTTTTACGAAACCGCCGGAGTTTGACGTTTTCATAATAAAGGAGAAAGTGTCATGAAATGGAAGAATATGAAAGTCTACCAGAAATTATCAGTGGGATTTGGTTCTGTCATCCTGTTACTTCTCTTTTTAAGCGGAGACAGTATTTTTACTTTCAACAAACTTCAGAAACTTAATGATGAAGTAGTGGAGCATAACAAAGAGGCTGCCTTTATGCTTGAAAAAGAGATCGACCACTTGAAGTGGATGGCGGCAGTCAATGAGCTTTTCGGAAATGATCAGCTAACTTCACTCAATGTGCAGACAGATGATCATAAATGCGGCCTCGGTGCCTGGATATACAGCGATGAAACCAAGAAGATGGCGGCAGAGGATCCTGATTTTGCAGCTCAGTTAGAAGCAATAAAGGAACCGCATAAAAATCTCCACGAATCAGCCATACAGATCAAACAAAATTATACCGCCTTTGATCTCAGTCTCCAGAATCTTATAGCTGCACGATGGATAGATCATCTGAACTGGATCAAAAACCTGCAGAACTCCCTGCAGACAAAGTCTTCTTTTTCAGGCGGACTGGATCCCCATCAGTGTGCTTTCGGGCAATGGTTTTACGCATACCAGGGAAATAATCCGACCTTCATCGCTCTCTTGGGGGAGTGGGAGAAACCCCATAATCGCCTGCATAAATCAGGGGAAGCGATTGTCAAGCTCATGGAACAAGGAAACATCGCCGGAGCCCGGGAAATGTACAAGAATGAAACTCTGGTTGCCCTTGCCGACCTTGAGACAAGATACACCAAAACCCTGGACTGGATTGATGCACAGGCCAATGGCCAGAAAAAAGCCAGAGCAATTTTCGCCTCGATCAGCCAGCCGGCTGCCAATGAAACCCAGCAGCACCTTACACGCTTAAAAGAATATTTCGACAAGGAAGTGGCCCTTTTTACCGAGCACTCCAAAGCATCGAATGAGAGCAGCAGTCAAATGATCTTGCTCGTGAGTTGTTTTGCTTTGCTGACAGGAGTTTTTGTCGCCTGGATTATCACCCGTTCCATTACCATTCCAATTAGAAAAACCATGGAATGCGGGCTGTTGATGGCTCAAGGTAATTTCAGCCGGAAAATTGCTGTCAATCAAACAGACGAGTTAGGACAGATGGGCCAGGCCCTGAATCAAATGATCGAAAATGTGCAGGATAAGATTACGGTTGCTGAAAGGGTTGCAAATGGCGATCTGACCGCAGAGGCGAATATAGCTTCGGATGAGGACCAGTTAGGGATTGCTTTCCAAAAAATGGTAACAGATCTCACACGAACGGTGGGCGAAATCCAACACAGCGCCGGCAATTTGGCCGGTTCTTCCCAGGAGATGTCCGCTGTGGCCAGTCAGCTGGGCAGCAGTGCAGAGGAAATGTCGAGCCAGGCTAATAATGTTGCCGGAGCCAGTGAACAGATGACCCAGAACATGACGACCATGGCATCATCAACTGAGGAAATGAGTTCTAATATTACTATTATGGCGTCAAGAGCAGAAGAAATTTCGCAAAGCATGGAAACAGTTGCAGCCGCTGTCGAAGAAATGAATGCCTCTATTCAAGAAATATCATCCAGAGCCCGGGAGGGAGTTCAGGTTTCCAACCAGGCTGAAGAGATGTCCGTGTCCGCCACAACGACGATGCGTTCTCTTGGGGAATCTGCCACGGAGATCGGGCAGGTCACAGAGGTTATTAAAAGGATTGCCGAACAGACCAATTTGCTTGCTCTGAATGCTACCATTGAAGCTGCTTCCGCAGGTGAAGCAGGAAAAGGGTTTGCCGTCGTTGCCAATGAAATTAAGGAACTTGCCAACCAGTCCGCTCAGGCAGCTGAGGATATCGCTAACCGCATTGGCGGCGTACAGGGGAATACGGAAAATGCAGTGGAGGTGATCAGTAAGGTAGCTGAAATCATAGCACAGTTGAAACAGGCGACAACTACCATTAACCTGGCTGTTGATGAGCAGGGACGCACTGTGAGAGAAATCGCCGAAAATATTAATGAGGTGAATATAGGAACCAGGGATATTGCTTCTTCTGTTTCCGAGATGGCGACAGGGGCGGCAGATGTCTCCAAAAACACCGGTGAAACGTCAATGGCTGTGGAAGACGTATCTGTCAATATCCATCAAGTAAGTCAGGCCGCTCAGGAAACCAGCAATGGAGCCCAACAGATCAGCAGCGCATCGGAAGAATTGACCGCTATTGCGGATGCGCTGAATGAACTTGTCTCCACTTTTAAGGTGCGTATTTTTAAAGAGGCATAGTTACGGCACGGACAGGGAGTTGAACAATGGAGCGAACGAAATCGCCGGCGTCATCTTCATCCCCTGCCCTGACTCTTTCCTGGTCAAATCAAAAAAAAGTATCCGCCGGGGATAACGATGCTTTCCGTTCACCTCTTCCACGACCTCTTTCTTCTGGAGAAATATAGCCAAGCATCTGTTACTGAACATTCGAGCCGAATCCGTTTACATATTTTTACGTCGCATGAACACTATATTGCACGAAATATACAACGACTTCTTATCATTGCACATAGCTGTTTTTCACGACCATACGAGGAGTGACATATGAATAAAATATTGATTGCCGAAGATGATCCTGTTGCAAGAGATATAGTTTCTTCAATGGTAGAAACTATCGGCCAGGTAGCAATATTGAGCCACAATGGGAGGCATGCTTATGAGACACTCCAAGTGAACCAGGATATAAAACTATTGATTTGCGATATGATGATGCCGGAAATGAATGGGAAGGATTTAGTAGCAACTCTGCGCGCCACCACAACCTTTGCAGACCTGCCTATAATAATCATCTCGTCCATCATGGGAGTCAACGATATTGCCGACCTCCTTGATTTGGGAGCCACCTTGTTTCAGCCAAAGCCGATAAATGAAGATTTATTGCAGAAAAACATCAGGCTTTGCCTCAAACAGGGAACAACTTGAAAACATGAACAACACCGAAAAAGGAAGACATTTCGTGTAAAACTTCAGTTTCAGGCCTGTAAGCGTATTATAACAATGCAATGATGTCACTCCCCCATGAAGCCATGGCCTATCGAATTTTTACCCCTAAACCATCCAAAACACGTTGACACGTTCCTGCAGAGAGGAATTGGCACAAGCAAAGCAGGTGGTTAATCAATATCTTCCAGCTTCCCTCAACCTTACTCCGGACTTTCCCCATTACTGCTTGACTAGGGAAATTCATTTTTATTATAACTAGTTGTAGAGCATTGCAACTGTCGCTGATTTTGTTCTTCCATCTGAAACATGAATACAACATATCTATCGGGGCTCACACAAAACAGCCTATGTTGACGAAAATTGAAAATAAAGACGACATTTTTATTGTTACCTTGAATGAAGAACGGCTTGATGCTGCATTGGCCCCGGAATTTGAAGGCAAGATGCAAGAGTGGATCCAGAGCGGCAAAACTGCCATTCTGCTTGATCTCACACCCGTAGATTTTATCGATTCAACAGGTCTCGGCACCCTTGTTTCCAGCCTGAAAGCCATTGATGGCAGCGGGCAACTTGTCCTCTGCGGTATCAGCTTGAAAATTATGAGTTTGTTTAAGCTGACTCGAATGGATCGGGTGTTTACCATTTTCCCAAACCGAGATGAGGCCCTGGCTTCCTTTCTTCCCTCATAATCTCAAAACCTTTTCTTATGGTTTTTGATAATCCGGCAAACACACTCCATCTGTCAATTATGAGCACCATTGATGAAGTGCGTCGACTGGGACTTGCCGTGCGCCGCATGTGCAGGAAGACTCCCTTGGACGAGACCGGAACCTATCTCGTTGAACTCTCGGTTGTCGAGGCGGCCAACAACATAATCAAACATGCCTACAGGGACAAAGAGAACCAGGAGCTCGACCTTGAAATCCATGTTGATCAAGACAAAATGCAACTGATTTTAAGGGACAATGGCGCCCCCATGCTGGAGTTCAGCCAGCCTTCCTGCCCGGTTTACGACCCTAACTGCATACAGAGTCTTCCTGAAGGGAAAATGGGCACCTTTCTTATCCATACCATCATGGACCAGGTTGAATACGCTTCTGAAAATGGCCGCAATGTGATGACCATGACAAAGTCCTTTGCAGATCGTGCTGGGGACGAAGCCCAGGAATCTTCTTATGAACTCAAATAAGATTCCTCTCCCCCTTCTGCTCCTTTTCGCCATTTTATGTGCGAGTGTCTTCTGGATGGGAGGCACGGCCTACCTCTCACCTGAAAAACAGATGATTTTTGCCTGGCTGATCGTCGGTTTTCTTATTGTGGGGCAGAGACTTTTTTCCTTCAATGCTTCCCTGCTTCGTCTCATTCTCATGGTGCTCACCCTTTTTCTCGGAGTTCGCTACTGCGTCTTTCGTTTCACCCAGACCCTGTCCTATACGAGCTTTATAGAATTTTTCTTTGTGGTGCTGCTGTTTGTTACCGAACTCTATGCCCTCACCATCCAGCTGCTTGGCATGTTTGTCATGGCAAACCCCATTGATCGCCCCCTGCAGCCCATTGACCTCGACGATCCGAACCTGCCCACGGTTGATGTTTTGATCCCCACCTATAATGAAACGGAACAGATGGTGGCAATCACCGCAGGCGCCGCCACCTTGATGAATTACCCCAAAGAAAAACTCAATATTTATATTCTTGATGACGGCGGCACCGTACAGAAACGCACCGATCCTGATCCCCAAAAGGCTGCCGCAGCCAAGCAGCGTCATGAGACATTAAAGGTTCTGGCGGAATTTCTGGAGGTAGAGTACCGCACACGGGAAAAAAATATTTCAGCAAAGGCCGGCAATATCAACCAGGCCCTTTATGGCGATGATGACGACCAGCCCAGACCCAATGGCGAGCTTGTTCTTATTCTTGACTGCGACCACGTTCCCACCAGGGACCTGCTGGAAAATACCGTATCGCACTTTCAAAAAGACGAAAAACTCTTCCTCGTCCAGACTCCTCATTTTTTCATTAATCCTGACCCCATTGAAAGAAACCTGGGCACCTTTAAAAATATTCCCGGCGAAAACGAGGTGTTTTTCGGGGCAGTACACCTTGGCCTTGATTTCTGGAACACCTCCTACTTCTGCGGTTCAGCTGCCGTGCTCAAACGCAGATACCTGGATGAAGCAGGAGGAGTGCTGGGAGAAACCATCACGGAAGACGCGGAAACCGCCCTTTTTCTGCATGGCAAGGGCTATAACAGCGTCTATGTCAACCGCCCCATGGTGTGCGGCCTGTCTCCCGAAACCTTTGACGACTTCATTGTGCAGCGCAATCGCTGGGCCCAGGGCATGATTCAGATCATGCTGCTCAAAAACCCCCTGACCATGAAAGGGCTATCCGTTGTGCAGAAAATCTGCTACTGCAATTTAACCATTTACTGGTTTTTCGGCCTGGCCCGCTGCATGTTTTTCATTGCCCCTTTCCTGTATATATTTTTCGGCCTGCAGATATATCAGGCCTCCCTGTTCCAGTGTCTGGCCTACCCCATCCCCTATGTGGCGGCCTCCATGATTTTGACCAATTATGTCTTCGGCTCCGTGCGCCACCCCTTTTTCTCGGAATTGTATGAAATGGCCCAGAGTCTCTACAACATACCTGCGTTTTTCAGTGTTCTTCTGCGGCCCCGCGCTCCAAAGTTTAAAGTAACGCCAAAGGACAAGAGTCTGACTGCTGATTTCCTGAGCCCCATCGCCTACCCGTTTTATTTCTTGCTGGTCCTGTCCGTTGCCATGTACCCGGTGGCCCTGGTGCGCCTGCTGATGAATCCCCTGGCCTGGAACGGTGTTGTCATCTGCCTTGTCTGGGGATCGTTCAACTTCCTCCTCCTCATGCTCTGCCTGGGCATTGTCTGGGAAAGAAAGCAGCTTCGTAAAAAACACCGCATTCCTTTGGAAGAAGCAGTGACCGTCAAACAGAAAAGCGCAGGCGGCGAAGAACAAATTCATGCCCACACCGCGGATATCTCAGAGGAAGGCATAGGCCTCGTCCTGCCGCCCTCTGTTGTTCTGCAACCAGGTGAACGCATTGCCATTGATGCCGAAGACAGTACAGGTAAAAAATATACCCTGGCCGCAGAAGTTCTCCGTACCAGCCAAAGGGAGAACGAAATGTATGTGGGATGTCAATTTATCTATGACGATGAGCTGACTTTTCTTTATCTGACAAGCTACATATACGGAGACAGCCAGCGCTGGGCTGATTTTCTGCAGAAACGCCGGGCAAACAAGGTTTCTCTGGGTCAGGGACTGGTGGAAGTACTTTCTCTGGGACTGAAAGGGACATATCACCATTTTAAAGGGTTATCAAAACTAGCCGTTCCGGGGCTGAAAAAACAATATATGACAGGTGGAGTATGGAACAGACTACGAAGCGTTTTTCAGGCACGTCCCTGATATTCTTTCTCGTTGCATTTATTTATTGCTTAGCAGGGAATTGCGGGCAGGCGAGGGCTCTCATGTCGTCCGAGTCGGCGTTGACCAAATTCAACACCCCGGGAACCGTCAAGCTCGAAGGAGAAAGGGGAAGCTACACGGTGAGCATTCCTCTCCCTGACCGATGGCTCGTTAAAGGGGCAACACTCCGTCTGGCCTATACAAATTCCACGGCGCTCCTGAAAAAACGGTCGCGTATCATGGTCCACGTCAACGGCAGTCCGGTTGCCCAGGCGGCTCTGCTGCCTGAGTCGCCAGAGGGCATTATGACCGTACAGCTCCCTGCCCGTCTTCTCAAAACCGGCTACAACAACCTGTCTTTTCTGGTCAGCCAGAATTTCAGCGACAGCGGCTGTGTTCCGGCCAGTCTGCCTGAAGTATGGACATCGCTTAACCTCTTTGAATCTTCCCTGGAACTCTCCTATGAACTGCGGGATGTTCCCCTCTCCCTCAACTCCATATCCTCCTTTCTCTTTGACTCCAGAATGTACACGGAGAATCAAGTGCATCTCATTGTGGAAAATTTATCCACGGAGAACACGAAGCTTGCTTCCCTTGCCGCATCAGGAGTGGCGCTACGTTTTGATTATCGTCCCGTTCATTTCAGCCTGGGCCGTGACCTGCAGCAGGGTGTGGATAATATCATTATCGGTTCTTCCGCATTCCTGCAATCGGTTCTGGACAGGGTCAAGGTTCCCATGCCTTCAGGGAATATGGGCATCCTGCATCTGCCATCATACAGGGAAAACGATCTCAAGGAAAAACAGACATTCTATGATGCGCAGCACGGGTTGCTTTACTTGACCGGTCAAAATCCTGAAAAGATTTTGCAGGCGGCAGAGGCCTTTTCGCTCCTCTCTCTTCCACTGCAGAGCAAGGCCTCTGCCGACATCGAGGCTGTGGCGGTCCCCGAGATAACGAGGTATTCAGGCAAACAAAGAGTGGCTCCCGGCAAAAAATATCGCTTCAGGGAACTTGGCTTTCCAACCACGTCCTTTCAGGGTTTTAACCCAGGCAACAGGGGATTTTCATTTTCAATGCCCACCAGTCTGCTGCTCATGGAGAACCGCTCCCTTGCCCTTTCCTTTAATCTTTCCTATGCCTCCAACATGAGGGAGGACTCTTCTTTAAAAATCCTGCTTAACGGCCGTTTTGTCTCCTCCATTCCGGTGGGTGATGTCATGGGAGGGCGCTACCAGGGCTATAAGATCGATCTGCCTCTTTTCTACGTCAAGCCGGGCTTAAACACCCTGGAGTTCCATGCCGTACTGACACCTTTGCATACGGGCGACTGCGAAATGCTGCAAACAGACCATCTGGCCCTGACTGTTTTTGATAACTCAATCATGAGCGTTCCCGACGTGCCCCACTGGGCCGAGTTGCCGAACCTTGAATTCCTCATGGATGACGGTTTCCCCGTGGCCCGTTATCCGGATTTTCGCGAAACAGTACTGCTGCTGACAGACAAGACAAACGAGACGGCAACCGCTGCAGTCAATCTGATAGCCCTGCTCAGCCAGAAAAACGGCGTGCCGCCTTTCCGGCTGACAATCTCTGACACTGTTCCTGCTGACGCGGACAAAGAATTGCTGGTGGTGGGAGCAAGGGAGAGTCTGCCTGAGAAAATTATCAATGCCTCGCAGTTATCTCCCGCAATTCAATTTCCGGTAAACGGCAGACTTGCGGGAAGCAAAGAAGAAAACAACTGGCTTGACCGTCAGAAAGAGCGTTTTTTGGCAACTTTAGAGCCCAAGCAGTCTTTTCCTCCTGACAGGGCAGGAATTACGACCGGATATGCGACGTCTCCCCGCACGGTGCTGCTTACGGAGTTTGAGTCTCCTTTCAAAGCAATGCGCTCAATTGTCCTTTTTACCGGCAACAGCGGCAAAGACCTGGTGGGCGGAGTCAATGCACTCTGGGATCACGCCCTGCGCTCAAAAATCAAAGGCGATAGGGTCTTGATTGATTTTGGCCAAACAGAGCCCACGCTTGTCTGGGATAAAACCGGAGCCCCCTATTATTCCGGCAATATCAGCTCAATGAACTGGCTGGCAAATCTTGTCAATTCCTATCCCAAGGCGTTTTTTGCAATTATGCTTGCCGTCCTTCTGCTGACCGCTTTCATCCTGCTCCTCTTCTTGAAACGCTGGCGGCACAAACGTTTTAGCAACGACACGAAACCGACTGAAAATGACAGCAATGCAGACTGACAGGCTTTTTTTCAAATGCAGCCTGATTCTTTTTTTCTTCTGCCTGGCAACAGGTCCGTCCTGGGCAGCCGAGGCAGGCACATGGAATTTTTTCAAAGAGCATTTTGTCACCCCTGACGGACGTATCATCGACAGGGGCCGGCAGGACATGAGTCATTCCGAAGGACAGGGCTACGGGCTTCTTCTGGCCCAGGCCAGTAATGACAGGCAGGCTTTTGAACGTATCTGGTTATGGACACGAAATAACCTGCAGGTCAGGGAGGAAGACAAACTCTTTGCCTGGAGCTGGGGAAAAAGAGAGTCCGGAGAATGGTCTTTCCTTGACCGGAACAATGCAACCGACGGTGATATATGCATAGCATACTCTCTTCTTCTTGCTGCCCGGAAATGGCAGATAAGCTCCTATAAAGCAGAGGCCCTGGCCATCATAAACAGCATGAAAGAAGAGCTGCTTGTGGAAAAATACGGTTACGCCTTTCTCCTGCCCGGGGATGACGGTTTTGTGACGGACAAGGGATTCATCTTGAACCCTGCCTATATGATTTGTTCCGCTTTCCGGCTCTTTGCCGAAGTAACCGGGGACCCCATATGGTCAAAGGTATACGGAGACGCTTTAAAAATCATCGGCGCAAGTCTCTACTCAAGCCTTATCCTGCCACCGGACTGGCTGCTCTTGACCGACAGCGGCACACACATTTCCACAGAGAAAAGTTCCGGTTTCGGATACGAGGCAATTCGGGTTTTTCTTTACCTTGCCTGGGACCACTCCCTGGCCACTGTGCCGGGTGTTGAAAAACTGTTCCATTACTATGAGGGCACAGGGCGGCTCCCCGTTTTTGTGGATCTTGTGGCAAACTCTCTTTCTCTTGACGAAGCTCCGGCCGGATTCTACGCTATTCTGGCACGGAGCGCTGAGGCAGCAAACAAAGGGAAACTGGCCAGCCGATTATGGCAAAGAGCAAAAATGAAAATTTGCGCGGAAAAAGAAAATTATTACTCCCAGATACTTTTTCTTCTCGCCAAGATAAACAGACCATGATGAAACGTATGAGTAAAAATTGCCTACCATTGTTAGCAGCTACGGTTGCCTGCGTTGCTTTGTCAACACACGCTTACCCGCAGACAGTCAAAATGGATCATCCGGCATCTTCGACAAAAGTGGAAAGAGGCAGACAAAGCACATCTGCCGACGCACCCCAGGCCGAGTCCGCCCCTGTTGATACCGTCCGCCAATACGACATGCTGCCGCAACTCCTGAGCCAGGCCTGGCATGAATATCAGGAACAGCGCTTTCAGGAGGCACGCGACCTATTCCTTGAGGTTGCTGAAAGTTCCAAAACAGAGAGCAGGGATAATGCCAGGCTGGGACTGGCCTACACCTATCTCAAGCTGGATCGGCAGGACAAGGCCATTGACCTCCTGGAAAACCTGGTACGGGAGCACTACAAAACCGAGGAAACTCTGCCCGCCCTCATCAATATCCTGCTGTCCCGTGAAGAGTGGAAACGGGCTGCCGCACTCCTGCAGCAGCAGAGCGCTTCCCGCTCTGAAAAATTGAGTGCTGCCGCCGCCCGGCGCTTTCTTTATGAGCAATTCCCCGGCGACTTTGACCTGGCCGCGCGCCTGGCCTGGAGCGCATTCCGACAAAAAGAGTATGAACAGTCCACAACTCTTTTTAAAGAACTATTGAGCCGTTTCCCTGCCTCGGAAGACTATCTGCTCGGCGCTGCATTCAGCCTGCAAAAACTCGGCAAAGACGAGCAGGCCCTGCAGCAGCTTGAAAATTTTCAAGCTCCCCTGTCGGCCAAGGCCAGGAAGACACGAGATGATTTATATGTGTCCTTAAACCGGAAGGCAGCGGATGCCGAAAACCAGCAGGAAGCCCATGCCCTTTTGCAAAGAGCTGTGCAGGCCGGCTCAAAAAACCCCGTGCTTTTAGCGCACTATGGCTGGAGCTGTTATGAACGGGCAGACTATCCCTGCGCCACAGACACCTTTACCCAACTGACACAGAGCTATCCCGACAATGAGGATTATCTTCTGGGGCTCGGTTATGCACTGCAGGCATCAGGCCAAAATGAGCAGGCCATACGCCGCTTGAAAAATTTTCAGGGCACGTTGAGTAACAAAGCCAACGAACTCTTGACCAACCTTTACAGCACAGAAGGACAGCAGGCCTTTGAGGCAGGCAAGTATGAAAAGGCCAGGCATTATTTCGGGCAGGCGCTTGGCCGCACCCCCCATGATGTTGATTTGCGCGAATCATATGGATGGGCCTGTTTCCGCCTGGAAAACTTTGGCTGCGCTCAAATGGAATTTGAGCAGCTTTTGCGTGAGAATCCCGGTACGGAAAAATATATGACAGGGCTTGTCTCTTCCCTGCAAAAGCAGGGCGAAAACAAGGAGGCCCTTGCTGTCATTGAACAGCATCCCGCTATCAGGAGTCCTGCAATTGCTGAGCAGCAAGTCAATCTCTACCGCAGCATGGGAAACACTGCTTATAAGGAGCAGGATTTTGCCGTCGCTGAAAAATACCTGACCCGCGCCACCCAACTTGCTCCTGATGATGAAGAAACAAAACTGCTTCTCTTGTGGACCCGCCATCACATGGGCAATTCCAGCGGCCTCATCAGTTACCTGCAGGACAACTTTGACAGCCAGGGCTCACCGGAAACGGCAAAAACCGTGATAGGTCTCCTAGAGGCCCAAGACATGAAAGAGGAAGAAAATCAGTTTCTCGAAAAACTTGCCCAGTCAGAAGACCCATCCCTTAAAATACTTGCCGCAGAGAGCATTTACCGGGAGGTGGGACCACTTGCCGCTGCCCAGGTCTATAATGCCCCTGAAACCTGCTATCAGGGATGCGATGCCGTCCAGGTTCACGCAGTGCCCTTTTTCAGAAGCAAGAAGGGTGATAACGGCTTGTCACGGCTGGATGTCTATGGAGTGAGTACCCGGCTTGCCGTACCCTGGCCCAACGCCAATATCTGGAGTCTTCGCCTTACGCCTTTCCAACTTTCTTATGATAATGACAAGGACCAGCCGTATAGCGGTCAATATTATAAAATGTTGCAACAACCGAACATGCCTTTTCAAAAAAATGACGACACCTTTGATGTCTGGGATATCCAGGCCGGCTGGTATCATGAAGGGAGGCGCAGTTACGACCTGAGAGTCGGCATGACGCCAGAGAATGGTCCGATTGCGTCCGCGCCCACTTTTTCCCTGCATATTTCCGACAAAAAATGGAAACTGCATTTTGAGCATCAACCGGTGAGAGAATCCGTTCTGTCCTGGATCGGCATGGAGGATCCATATAGCGACAAGGTATGGGGCAGAGTGCTGCGCTCCGGCCTTTCGGGTGGGTATTCCTTTGATCTTCCAGGACCCTACTGGCTTTATCTCGATGCCGAATATTACAGCTATAACGGCAAAGATGTTGAAGGGAATTACTCCCTGCATTCTTCTCTCAGCACCGGCAGAACCGACCAATGGCAGATATTTAACCGATCTATTGGCGCATTTTTGAGTGCAGCAGGCTTTGACAGGAACAGCGATTTTTATACATTTGGTCATGGAGGATATTACAGCCCTGAATTTATGCTGGTGACCGGACCCTTTGTCAGCCTGAAAACCTCGGAATGCAAAAATTTCTGGTTAAGCGGCCACCTCTCGGCAGGCTACAGCTACCGGCAAACAGAGGATGCTCCCCACTATCACCAGACACATACCGACCCATTGTCGCTATCCCGCTCCGCCTCTCATGATTTCAGCGGGGAATACCAGGGGGACAGCAGTTCCGGCATGGGAGTGAATGCCCAGCTCAAAGGCTTGATGAGGCTGAACGACAACTGGTTCTTCGGGGGACTTGCCAGTGTGGAAAACAGTAATGACTATCTTGACTATAAGGCGGCACTGGTTTTGAGTTATTCTTTTTCAAAAAACAGGACCTTTTGCGGAACCGAACGCTTTTTTGATTCGCTTATGTCGCTTTTTTGATTTGAGATTCATTTCTTGTCAAATATCTTGATCTTTCCGTCGTCCGGACAACCTTTTCCGATGCTGAAAAGTAACTGCCGGTTGCATATGATATTTTTGCCCAATAAAAAATGTGATTACCACTGAAACTCAGCCAGTCCTGCAGAAGGTACTGTAATGCATTAATAATTCAAAAAATACTGTCTACATAAAAGTCATTCCCGCGAAAGCGGGAATCCAGAGTAGCTGGCTCGTCCGCCTAGATTCCCGCTTTCGCGGGAATGACGTATAAAAAGGCTGAAGATGAGTGGTAATCATAATACAAAAAAAGACCGGTTTCATTCACAGGACTTGGCATGGATTCCAACCCGGAAAAGACAAAACTGCTGGTAATTGACGACAATCCGGTCGACCGCAAGCTGATCAAATCCTTTTTTGAACAGGATGATTTTTTGCTTTTTGAAGCTGACGAAGGCAAAACCGGACTTGCCATGGCCATGCAGCATATGCCGGATATCATCCTTCTTGATATCCTGATGCCCGGCATGGATGGTTTGACCATCTGCACCAGGTTAAAAATGGTTGAATTGACCAGGTCGATCCCGGTCATTCTCATATCCTCCACCAAAGAACTGCTTGTTAAGATCAGGGGGCTTGAAATCGGGGCGGTCGATTTCATCACCAAGCCGCCGATCAAGGATGAAGTGCGTGCTCGGGTCCGAGCCCATCTGAAGATAGCTAGGCTCACCAAGTCTCTTGAAAAGGCCAACAGAATACTGGTCCGCAAGCAGAAGAAAATTGAACTGGATCTGCAGGCTGCGGCTGAGATTCAAAAAAATCTCTTACCCGGAAAACTTCCAGACTGTCCGGTAAAATTTTCCTGGCATTTTGAGCCAAGTTCAAAAATCGGCGGCGATATTTTTAATATCCATCGGCTTGATGAACATCACATTGGTATTTACATCATTGATGTCAGCGGTCATGGGGTCCCGGCGGCCATGATAACAGCCTTTGTCTCCCAGGCCATGTCCCCCAGTAACAGCTTGGTGAAGCGGCAGATTTCTTCTGCGCCATTTTATAAAATTGTGCAACCGGTTGACTTGATAAAAAAAATAGAACAAGAGTTTCCCATTGAAAGATTCAATCGTTATATCACGATGAATTATCTTGTGCTTAACTTTCAAAGCGGAGATTTCAACTATTGCTGCGCCGGCCATCCCCCGGCTGTTCTTGTCCGTCGGCAAGGGGAACCGGAGCTGCTCGATACAGGCGGTGCACTCATCGGCCTCGGGGACATGGCGCCGCCCTTGCAGCAGGGAGCTGGTCATATTGATAGCGGAGACAGGTTGTATTTCTACACGGATGGCATCATTGAACACGAAAACAGTGTGGGTGAGCAATTCGGCATCCCAAGGTTGGTTCACACTCTCATGCAGGAAAAGGAATTATCGCTCGATCACTCCATTACGGAGTTCATTGCACATTTCAAAAACTTTGAGCCAGGCAGCATTCCGATAGACGATATCAGTTTACTGGCAATAGAACTTCGCAACTCTTAGTACGGGTTAGCTGTTTTTCCAGTTTTTATTCCTTTTCTTGTCCCGATAGAATCTCTTTGGAATTTTATTGTCGCGGGAATTATCATTCTTCATCTGATGGCACTCCATGGATCGCCACAGCATTGATAAGCGATCCTGACCGGTTACCCTTTTTCTTATTTTAAAAAAGGGTAAAGTGTCAATCCTTTCAATTCGCAGTCAGAGTGCAGACAATTAAAAAAAGACAGGCTTCTTTCCATTTCAAAGCCAAAATCCTTAAGCCGATAAAAATCGAAGAAAAATACCAAGATGCACCAAATTTTGCGATGACATCTTCCCGAAGACAGCAGACACTTCCATACATGCGACAATTTGCCTCATAGTGGGTTGAAACAAAAAAGGGTAAAAATAGAGGAATACCTTTCCCTCTAACGCATAACTGGAGACACACAATCGGCTACCATACTCCAACGCAAAATGGATATGCAGTAGGCCTCCACGCCCCATGACTGTCAAAACAAAATCCATACTCCTGGTTACCGGAGTTATACTTACGCTCTCACTCTTCTATACCTTTCACCATATATCATCTCATTCGAGACATATTTCCTTCTGCAATAAACAAAAGGAGATAAATCTCTACAATATGCTGCTGAAAACGCAGGAATCATACGTCTCCATTTTTGATTCCTGGCTGGCAAATTTCATTCTCTTCAACCGTCCGCAAATAGAGGCATTTGCACATCGGGATCGGGAAAAACTTTACGAACTCACTCTCCCCAAATTTCAGTCATTACAGAATATCGAAGCATACTCGTACCATATGCATTTTCATTTACCGGATGGACGTTCCTTTCTCAGGATGCATAAACCTGAAAATTTCGGTGACGATTTACGCCAAATCAGACCGGCTGTACAGGAGGTGCAGAGAACCAAGCTCCCCATGTCCGGTTATGAAATTGGCGTCCACGGAGCCTTCTATCGTGTCATTCACCCGGTAATCTACAAGGATGAGTATATAGGCGCTCTTGAAGTCGGCATTAAGGCTGATGAAATTGTTGCCATGCTTGGCCCCAAAACAGGCATGAAAACAGCCATTTTCTTCTCAACTCCCCTCTGGGAGAAGGCCTCTGGAAATACACAACCCAGCAAGGAATTCGGCAAATACACTATTGTCGAAGATACACCACATATTATCGATTTATTACCTGAAAATTTCGAACTGGATGAGAAAATACGGAAACTTGAAGCCGGCAAACTGAGCTTCAGCGTATATACGCCACATGTTCTATCAAACTGCTTTCATGAATCCATTGGTGGGATTATCGCGCTTCATGATCTGAGCGATGACGTTTCTGCCCGGGAAAAATTTATCATCCAGTCTGTCGTTATCACGTCTTCCCTGGCAGTGATCTGCATCATCTTCCTGTCCATAAGCTTCCAGAAACTCATTGGCAATCTTGAAAATGCAAAGGAAACCCAGGACAAGCTCATCGGCAAACTGAACAGGGAGATCGAAACCAGGACCGAGGCTGAAAAGGCATTGCTGCAAAGCGAAAAACAACAGCGTCATATTTTAAACAGTCTCTCGGACACCATTTTTCTGCTTGACTGCAATTTTACAGTCAAATGGGTTAATAAATCAGCCCAGGATATGTTTCCCATTTCCCTGAACCAAAAATGCCTTCTTTGCATCCGAGAACAGAACAGACTTCCAGATGAAAACTGTCTGTGCAGAAAAGCATACAGGAACAAATCGATACAGACAGGCATAACGCATCTTCCTCCGCTTTCGACCATCTCAGCAGAAAGTTCATGGGAAACCATTTCTATTCCACAGCTCGATGAGCAGGAAAATGTAACTGGTGTCCTTGTTGTCTTACGCAACATCACAAACCGACTTCAGGCGGAAAAACAGGTCAATGATTTAAACAGGCAGAACCGTCTCCTGCTGGAAGCAGCCGGAGAGGGAATTTACGGGGTTGATCTCGAAGGCAACACCACCTTTATGAATCCGGCGGCAGTGCGAATGACCGGTTTCTCCGAGGAAGAGATGATCGGCAACCACCAACATGACCTTCTGCACCATACTAAAATTGACGGCAGTCATTATCCATCACAGGAATGCCCCGTTTATGCCAGTATGAAAGACAAAAAAACCTATACCGCCATGGACGAGCTGTTCTGGAGAAAAGACGGCAGCAGCTTTCCTGTTGAGTATGTTGCCGCACCTGTCCTGGAAAATGACGAGGTGATCGGTGCAGTTGTTCTGTTCAGCGACATCACCGAACGAAAAACCCTTGAAAGCCAACTGCTGCATTCCCAGAAAATGGAAGCGGTCGGTCGGCTTACAGGCGGCATTTCACATGATTTTAATAATCTTTTAACTACCATCCTCGGGTACAGCGAGATCCTTCTTTTTCAAAAGGAAAACTTCACAAAGGACGCCACAGAAAAGATCAAGATGATTCACAGGGCCGGCAAGATGGCGGCGGCACTGACCAGGCAGCTTCTGGCTTTCAGCCGCAAGCAGGTCCTTGAGATACAGCCTATAAACGTCTGCGACATCCTTAAAAAGCTGGCGAATATGCTGCGCAGGGTTATTGGAGAAGATATCATTCTCGAATTACAATACGAATGTCCTAGCTGCAGCATCCTGGCTGATACCGGGCAGTTTGAACAAATTATCATGAATATCGCCATAAACGCCAAGGATGCCATGCCAAATGGCGGGCGGCTGAACATTACCACTAAAATAATCGAAGTCACGGATGAAAAGCTCACCGACTTTGCGGATATCAAACCCGGGCCATATGTTTATATCAGCATAAGCGACAGCGGGGAAGGAATGTCCAAAGAGACCATGGAGCTCATATTTGAACCGTTTTTCACCACCAAGGAAAAAGGCAAAGGCACCGGTCTCGGTCTTGCCACGGTTTACGGTATAATCAATCAACATAATGGCTATATTACCGTAAACAGCTCACCCGGCCAGGGAACCACTTTCCAAATTTACTTTCCACTTGCGGAAACTCAAGCAGACCAGAAAATCATTCCAATCTCCACCATACTGCCGACAGGCTCGGAAACCATCATGGTTGTTGATGATGAAACGGATATCCGCTCATTTATAAGCGACACTCTGGAACCTCTTGGATACACTGTCCTTGAAGCCGGCAATGGCGATGAAGCCCTCCGTTCCTGCCAGGACCATCCACTGGATATCGACCTTCTCATAACAGACGTTGTCATGCCCGGCATGAGTGGCAAGGAGCTTGCCTACCGGCTTATGTCGCTTCAACCTGGAATAAAAACTCTCTTCATTTCAGGCTATCCGGATGAACAGCTATCCGACAGCAATATCCTCAAGGCGGGAATCAACTTCCTGCCCAAACCCCTTACTCCCCAAAAAGTAGCAAAAAAGGTCAGAAAGATACTCAACAATACTGAAGATTATTCCTCATAAATAGATCTACTTCCCCAGGAACCGGGGCGAACAACAGGCTATCGCGGGCAATGTCTTGTTCTTCGGAAGTATCATTCTTTTCTTCTCAATGGAAACAGACAGCCAACCCCGGCCCCCAGCAACAAGAGGGCACCAGGAAGAGGAACAGGCGCTGAATCAGAGGTTTCCAACTGAAAAATGTCGCTTTGGGCAGGATCAAAATTAAAATAAGAAGAGGATTGGTATTTTATATATATCGAGTCCGAGGAATAACTTAAGGTGGGGGCCACAGGGATCATCCCTGTTTGTACTGCGGAAACACCTGTAATTTCGGCATCATTATCAAATTGTATGTTTTCGATCCAGGCCTCGAAAACGTGAATTCCACCAACAGTAACCGGAATGAGGGTAAGAGTATTACTGATGGAATTCAAATCTAGATCCGCCTGGGCATGTTGCATGAACCAGCTGTCTGTTTGAATATTATCATCTTGCGTAAGTTCCGGCCCATCTATGATAGCGGCATTCAGATTTTGCCATATGTCAGAGTGTTCAGATCCGAAAAATCCTGTGGTAATGTATGTTGTTTTTGCATGAAAATCTCCTGCCACAATACCGGCACCTGCCACCTCGATATTTCCAAGCAGCAACAACCCGGTTGCGAGTCCTATGAACAATTTCTGCATTTACTTCTCCTTTTTGAATGAATTTAAGCAAAAATTCACTATTGCTACAACGGTGAATGAGATGGCACATTTGTAAAGGAATATCATGAAGTGTCAAGGTAAAAAAAGGGCAAGGTCTGACTCGTTCATTCATTCTGTCAGTATTTAGTCTTGTCTTTTTTCATACACCATGGTCTGTTTTTTGACTACTTGAAGTTTATGCCGGAGAGAAACTGAAGGGCTTGCAGCAACGTCTCTTTAAACACATTCATTTTATTGCCGTTGAAAAGAAAATTATGCAGATTTGGGTTGATGCCGATGCGTGCCCCAACGTTATCAAGGAAATACTCTTTCGCGCAGCCGAGCGGGTGCAGATACCTGTCATTCTGGTTGCCAACAAACCATTACGAACCCCTCCATCACGTTATATCAGTTCGATTCGGGTGGATGCGGGATTCGATGTGGCAGACAATACCATTGTCCGCAAAATGGAGGGCGGCGACCTGGTGATCACCGCAGATATTCCCCTGGCTTCGGCGGCGATAGGCCAAGGCGGCCACGCCCTGAATCCCCGGGGAGAATTTTACTCCAGGGAAAATATCGAAGAACGGTTGTCCATGCGTAATTTCATGGACGAGTTGCGGGAAACCGGCGTGAACACGGGCGGTCCAGCCTCCCTCAACCCAAAAGACCGACAGGCCTTCGCCAACCAGCTGGATCGTTTTTTAACCAGACACTGTTGAGCAATTAAATTCTTTTGTGATTACCACTGAAACTCAGCCAGTCTTGCAGCAGGTACTGTAATGCATTAATAATTCAAAAAATACTGTCTCCACAAAAGTCATTCCCGCGAAAGCGGGAATCCAGAATAGCTGGCTAGTCCGCCTAGATTCCCGCCTTCGCGGGAATGACGTATAAAAAGGCTGAAGATGAGTGGTAATCATAAATTCTTTTTTCTCACAATTCATAATTTCTTGATATCTCAGCAGGTTTATCTTCCCTCAACCGGCAGGACAACAGTGAAAGTCGTCCCTTTGCCCACTTTACTTTCAACGCGGATTTCACCGTTATGCTTCTTGATGATGTCATGGGCTATGCTTAAGCCCAGACCGGTTCCTTTACCGACCTCTTTGGTGGTAAAAAAAGGTTCAAACAGCTTGGCAATATCTTCTTCTGCAATACCGGAACCGGTATCGGAAATTGCCACCATAATATTTGCCCCATCCTGCCAGGTCTTGATTGTAATCACTCCCTCTTTTTCAATTGCCTGAACAGCGTTGACCAGGAAATTCATGAACACCTGGTTGAGTTGCTGGGGAAAACAGGAGATAGGCGACAGTTCGCCAAACTCCTTAATCAACTTTGCCTTATACTTCAGTTCATTCCAGATGACCTTAATAGTATTTTCAAGGCAGACATTGATATCAGCCTCTTTCCGGTCAACGTCTTCCAACCTGGAGAAATTTTTCAAGTTCTGGACTATCTCGCGGACACGCTGGGCGCCTTCCTTTGATTCATGGATCAAATCCGTGATGTCCCGGGCAACAAAATCAATCTTTAATTTTTTTCGAAGCTGCTGCAGTTCTTCAGCGCCTAATCCGCTCGATGCGGCGTCAATGTATTCCACCAATTTTGCAGTGTAACTTCCCAGGCTGCCAAGATTGCTGTTAATAAAGCCGATGGGATTATTGATCTCATGGGCCACCCCTGCGGCAAGCTGGCCCACCGATGCCAGTTTCTCCTGCTGATAGAGAAAGGATTGCATTTGCTCTTTTTCGTTTTCCATCCTTTTCCGTTCACCGACATCCCGATAATCCTCAATCATGCCGATCAGCTTTCCAGCCGAATCGAAATAAGGCTTGACCGTCACAACGCAATCCCGCTTGGTCCCATCGTGACACTCTTTTTCGATTTCCAGCACAATGTTTTCTTCACCGTCAAGTATCCGGGTAAGTGTACATTCCGGGGTATTACAATGCGGCCCGTGAAAAACTTCATAGCACTTTTTCCCTTGCCAGCTGGTTTTCTCAAGTTTTGCCATTTTGAGAAAGGTATCGTTGACCCGGACAAGATTAAAATCCCTGTCCACTATGCGGATACCATCTGCAGCAATCTGAAATATCTGATTGAGTTCAAAATGGGCTTGATTTTTCCGTCCGACCAGATCGGCAAAAAGGCGTGAAAAATAGATGGTTAACAGAAGAGCCACAATGGATACCAGACCAATGACAAGCAGAAGATTGCGCTTCAAATTGGTGGCCAGAAGAAACAGTTGGCCGGCATCATGCTCTATAAGCGTAGTCCAGCCGAGCCCCGGATAGTCACGGTAGCCCTGAGACCGCGCATAGGCAAAAAGCTCATCGCCTTCTCCCGGAAGGTCGCCGGTCATGCGAAAAGAACCGACATTGCCCCCTTGCATGATTTTTGGGATGAATTCCTTTCCGGAAAAATCCTCATCCAGTTCATACTCAGGCTCATTTTCGTAAATAAGGCGATAGTTACTGCTGAGCAATTTGACTTGGGCGTGATCAGAATATCCATATCGGCTGTCACCGGAAAACCGCTGGACTGAGTTCTCCAAAAGAAAATGAATGGTTTCTATATTCAAAACAGCCTTTATGACGCCTGCGAATTCATTGTGCTCATCAAAGAGCTTCACTGCTACCGCACAGGCGAAAGAATCTGCACTTTCATCATATTCCAGCTCCCCCACCCATACCTTTTGCTGCACAGCCTTTTGATACCACTCTTCATCGGCCTGCATGTAATCAGAGGTCCGGTTGGTTGACGCGACGATACCTCCAAATTTATCGGAGACAAATATCTCTGGATAAACTGGTTTTTTAAGCCACTCCTTGGTATTAAATTCCTTTTTTTCTTTGAGCTCAATCGCCAGCGGACTCGTAGTCTTCGCCAACATGAACGGGCTCAATTTCCCCTCTGGAAAAGCAATCCATTCCCGGTCTTTTTGCGCAATCCATGCCTCTCTTTCCGGCATTGCCTCCATGGCAAGATTGTCCTCTCGGAGTGTCTCACGAAGCAGCACATCTCTGCCATAGGCACGTATTTCCTCAATGCGGTTGTACATCTCCCTGTCAATATCTTCCATGATTTGCAGGGTGTGAATAACCTGATTATGGACGATTGCCCTGCGCAGGGAATTCTGGCTGGTCTGCAGAGTAATAAGGCTGCCGACTCCCACAATGAAGAAAGTTATGACAAAGGCGGTGAAGAGTTTGTACTGAATTTTCATAGTGTGACTGTTCCTAGTGTCATGTCAAGCTTCAATAGTCGTGTAGGTCGCCATATCCATGGCGACTCTTCAGTGTCGGGAAGGGCTCGAAGTCTCTCCTTGTTCGCTATCTCCCGACCTACAGCATACGTCAAAAGGCAGTGATGCCAATGGCTTGTCGCGGCAACGCGGAATACAATTGTCCATGCCAGGCATAGGCATGATCTTTATGGAGCGTAATCCCCTGTATGCAAACACAGGTTACTATCAAGAAATAGTAGCGAAAACACGAACCAATGGCAAGGCCGATTTTGTAAGGAGTCGTATGAAGGAAACCTGGGTGGTACAGGTAAGGGAGGAACGAAATTCCGAAACTATGAACCGACGAACATTATTGAGAAATTTGCCTCTATACAATTCTCAGTAGTCAACCTCTAGACTCCCGCCTCCGCGGGAGTGACGGTGGGCTTGGTTATGTCATTCCCGCGGAGGCGGGAATCCAGTATTGGAAACTTTGCGGCAAGAAAGTGGCAATTTTTAACTGAGAATTGTTTATAAGCATATTGAGAATATTGAATTACTTTTTCTCACAATTCATAACTTCTTTGTATCTATAGCATGTGGTTATATGGTCATTGACCATTCCGACTGCCTGCATAAATGCATAGCAAATGGTTGACCCTGCAAACTTAAAACCTTTCTTCTTGAGTGCTTTACTCATTGCATCTGATTCTTTCGTTGTTGCAGGTATTTCTGAGACTGTTTCCCAGCAATTTATAATTGGCTCATCCCCGACAAATGACCATATGAAATTCTTAAAAGACCCGTGGTCTTTCATGACCTGCAAATAGGCTTGCGCGTTTTGCCTTGCTGCCGCTACTTTCAATCTGTTGCGAATGATACCGGGATCTTGCAACAGTTTCTGTATTTTTTTATCTGTCCATTGTGCCATTTTCTCAGGATCAAAATCATCATAGGCTTTTCTGTAGGTCCGGCGGCGTTTGAGTATTGTTATCCAGCTCAGTCCAGCTTGAGAGCCCTCAAGTATGAGCATCTCAAACAAAGCACGATCATCATAGACTGGAACACCCCATTCCTTATCATGATAATCCAGGTATATCGCATCACTGGTTAGCCAATCGCATCTTTTTTTCATATTTTTGGTCTTATGATCTTTCCATCAGTGGCAGTGGACATAATTGTTGCAAAATCGCTGTAGTTAAGGTTTATTTCCAACAATAATTCGCTCTCTTTTCAGTGAATAAAGGCAACCAGACGCCGTTTCGATTCCTGTATCTTTATTCCCGCCAGTGCTGAGGTTGATTCAGTACCTCAGAACAGAGTACTTTTCCTTTTACTCGCCCAATAACTCCAGAACGTAATTCCTGCACCATCCAAGCACCTGCATGCTCTTCCGGAATATGATATGGGGCTTCGTAACCCAGTATTCCTGCGGGAGTAAAACCTGAACGAGGATAATAATCCGCATGACCTAAAACAAAGACTAATTCAACACCCGATTGTTTTAATTGATTCAATCCCTCTTGAATGAGCTTGTTGCCAACTCCTTTGCCTTGAAAATCAGGGAGCACAGCCAGCGGTGCAAGTATTTGGGCTGTAACCGGCTCAGTTGTTTGGATAATTTTTACTTTTGTAAAGAGTATGTGTCCTATGATTTTCTCATTTTCAATAGCCACCAGAGAAAGTATTGGAATTGCTGTGTTGTCGTCGAGTAATCCACGAACAAGATCGGCAATTTCTGGTCCTTTTTGCTCTCCAAATGCTTTTATATGGATATTTTCTATTTCCGGTCTATCTGATTTGCAAGACTGTCTAATTTCCAATGTCATATCCTACAGTTACACTGTTTATGCCGCAAACAACCGGAACAAATGGAGAGTCGCGGAATTTGCCTCCGCGTTCATTTGCGGCATTATGTATTCTCCGATTTTCCTGCAACAACTGTAATTTCAGGGAACTCTGCTGCGCCAACAGAGCTTAAGACGTCAGCGCCGCAGACGTTCTCGGCATCAAGCTCCCCTGTTTGCCCGTTGCTATCTTTGCCTTTTTTTGTGTTTCATTACGTTTTTGCAGTGTTTCCCAAACTGCTTGTCTTTTTTTCTTTTCTCCAAATATGACATTTCATTGTAAGTGGACTCTTTGGTCATTTTTATATAATTTTGATAACGCTCAGCAGGCAACAGACCCTTTTCAACAGCATCCAAAACAGCACATCCTTTTTCTCCGACATGGGCACAATCATTGAAGTGACATTTTTCAGACAGCGTTATTATTTCGGAAAATGTCTCTTCAAGTCCGGTATCTACTGAGAAATTCCCCAGCTCACGCATACCTGGCGTGTCAACGACCATTGCTCCGGAACCCAGTTTAATAAGTTGCCTGTGCGTTGTGGCATGCCGTCCTTTACTTTCCTTCTTGCTGACCGTTTTTGTTGTATAAGCTGATTCTCCGATGAGGTTATTTATCAGCGTTGTTTTGCCAACGCCTGATGATCCCAACAAGCAGTATGTTTGTCCAGGGAGCATAATTTCTTTTACCCTGTCCAAACCGTAGTCGTTTTCATTACTGAAGGGAATAACCTGCAGGCGTGGCATAATCTTCTGAATTTCATTGATTCGGTTTGTAATATTCTCAATTGCAAGCAGGTCACTTTTGCTCAGCAGTACAACAGGTTGGATATTGCTTTCGTTGACCATGACAAGATAACGCTCAAGACGACGGATGTTAAAATTTTCATTCAGAGACTGAACGATGAATGCAACATCGATATTGGCTGCAATCAACTGATAATCTACTTTTTTCCCGGGTGTTTTTCTTTTCAGTAAAGATTTCCGCGATAAGACTTCGTGAATTATTGCGAATGTATCTTCATCATAAAAATTAACCAAGACCCAATCACCTACTGCCGGATAATCAGTTGGGGATGACGCGCTGAATATGAGTTTCCCAACCAGTTCCGCTAAAACATCAACCTCACCATTGCTTACGGTATAGCTGTCTTTATGGACAGCGACCACTCTTGCTAAATCAAATTGTTCCAGGCTCTCAGGGGCAACTGATGCCTGTATCCCTTTGCTCAATCCTATATTTTCTAAATTATTCGCCATATTATTCATGTAAAACTAAAGCACTTAACGCTAAGCGAAGACGCGCGCCTAGCCTGGGTTGGAAGAGTTTGAGTTGTGTATTGACATGACCGAAGACGATTTGAAAAAGCGCCAGTTTATGCGTTGCACTCAAGCCTGTTATTGGGTTGCAAGGTGACTTATGCGGTATTTTGAGACCATTTTCTGATGTCGTTTATTTCTTCAGCGTGTAATCCGAGTGATTCAAGAAAATCTTGATGTCCTTCGGGCATTGACCGCTCAAACTCCATGTGCCACTTGCGCATACCGTTTTCATCAAGCCCCGCAGACTGTAAAAGACCAACCCACACGGCTTTTGTAATAATTTTGGTGGATTTTAACAATTCGTCATCGCCGAGAAGTTTGATAATAACATTTTGCTGCAATCTTAACTTCTGCATTTCAGTGTTAATCTGATCGATCCGTTTTTGTAAAATCCCGGCAACAGCTGTGTTGTCTGAATCAATAATGTGCCGTATGTCTTCAAGCGATATTCCTGTGCTCCGTAATGAACATATCCTCTGAAGCCTTTCAGAGTCCTTTTGCGTGTAAACCCTGTAATTGGCATCAGTCCTCAGTGTGGGCTTCAGCAAATCGACAGAGTCGTAATGCAGCAATGTACTTCGGGATAAGCCGAACTTTTTAGCAAGTTGCGAAATAGAATATTGTTTCATTTCTGACCCGCTCTCCAGACAACCGTTTCTGTATTGATCAAAATGGTTATAAACAATTCTCAGTTAAAAATTGCCACTTTCCTGTCGCCAAGTTTCCAATACTGGATTCCCGCCTCCGCGGGAATGACATAATCAAGCCCACCGTCACTCCCGCGGAGGCGGGAGTCTAGAGGTTGGCTACTGAGAATTGTATTGAGGCAATTTAATCAAAAAACGGTTGTTTGGAGTAAAAAAGTTAGTTTAAATTTTGCCTGATTTCCTTTATGCGGGATTTCTCTACTCCAAGCCATTCAAGAAAATTTTGATGCCCCTCAGGATGTTTTTTTTCAAAAACCTGATGCCATTTTCGCATATCATCATCTGACAAACCAGTTTCGGCAAAAATTTCTTTCCATTGATCTACTGTGACTCTTTCCATTGTCATGTTCTCCTTTAGTTAAGATGAGATGAATATTGAAAGGAAAGAGGTACACTGTCAAGCTATAGACGGGTCAATAATTTTTTTAAGTTTTTAAGATAATGATCGCTTGTATTTGATCCACGCAACCTGCCCGCCGACCAGTTGGCAATCACGTTTCCGAAAAGGAAAGATTTGAGTTGCCACTAAAAAAATAGCAGGGCTTGCGGGTCAGGGCCAACAAATAAGGCCAGATTGTGAGAGTGAAGCGAACAAGAATCTAACATAGTTTGTAATACATTATTCATGTTCTTCATCTTTATCGTCAAAACGCTTCAAACCGCTATATGCTGAGGATAGCACAACATCTTGTATAATCTCTCGAGTTTTTGCCACTTCTTCCTTCTTCACCATTAACCTCATTGGCACGGAATGGAAGATATATTGTGCAACATGTTCACCTTGGACAAAATAGGTTATACCCTCGGCATCTAAAATGGATTTAAGGAAAATAAGATCTCCGGAACTCTGAGTTTCTAAAACCAACTCATATTTTACAAATTCATCTTCCATAATTCTATTTTGTATCGTTTGCTCCTTACTGCCCTGCCGGCTAGTCTATTTTTATGGCCTTTCACTGAAAACTTTTCATTTGGCCTTGTGCTCCCGCAAATTCTGCACCAATGTCCCACTTCCGGCTCCTATATGCCGGTATAGTTTAGCTCAGGCAACTCTTCAGGCGGAACTAAAACTCGGATAGTTCTTGCCTGTCTTGGCACCCGCTGGATAAGTCCATTTTCTTCTAGTTTCAAAATCATTTGATGGACTGTGGGAGGAGTAACCCGGAAATATTTTTGTATATCTGCTTCAGCAGGAGGTTGACGGTTAATCTTTGTGTAATGGTAAATATAGGCCAAATACTGCCCCTGTTTTTTGGTAAATTGAAATGTCATTGCATTGCCAATGGTATTTTTTGTTTTTTCATTTTGCCTGAAAAAGCCATTGGAGCCATTTTCGCCTATCTTTTACCAGTTTAAGCAAGAATTCTCGTTTGTGGAATCGATGTGTGAGATGCCATACTTGTCCGGGAATATAATGTCTATCGGCTCTGGCCATAATTGCTACAAATTCCCTATAATCACGTTTTTGACCCCAAAATCATGACTATAAGGCCATAAAAGCATTGTTCTCAACACTTATTCTTTATATTTTCAGCTAATTAGCGTGGTCCGACCCCAGACCGCAGACCGCCTTTTGCCTTGTGAAGGCTAACGCCAAACATCACCCGCCGCCAACCAGCCGAGGAAAGACTTGGCCGTGGTAAACAACGTTGAACTACCACCAAAAACCGGCAGGGTTAAGCGGTCGGTGTGTATGTAATTGTTCGGCGATTTTTGCCGGTTTTTTTTTGATGCGAGCAATAAAAATGTTGCCATTCTCATGTATTATGGCTCCATCGCCGAGATCAGTGGAATACGCAACCCTCATTGAAACTTGCGTGTATATTTACATTTGGGATACCCCGTGCATCCGTAAAATTTCCCATAAGGCCCTCTTCGTTTACGCAAAGGCAGATAACACTTAGGGCACAAATTTGATTGGTTTGCTGGAGTAACAAAATTTGCTGGCACCACTTCATCTTCTGGATAATATTGACGAATCAGTGACGACAATTCGTCAAGCTCAATTAACCTTATAGGCTTGTTCTTCACCCACTCTCTTGCTTGTCTGGAAACTTTTCCGGTGGTGACGACTACCCCATATTGGGCTTTAAATGAGTGCATAGTCCCATACAAGTCACGGAGAATAGGCTCCCCTACAGAACCTTGTACACGCTTTGCTTGAAGAATGGTTATATCTCCATTTTTTTTTAAAATTCCGTCAGCACCGCTGTCACCTGTATATGGAGTGGATTCAACAGTGTATCCCATTCGGCTATGGAGATCACAAGCGAGTTTCTCAAAATCTAAAGGATCAATTTTTTTTAAAAAAGATGGTAGCCTTATATTTTGAATATACTGACGATGCTCTTGAGCTCGTTTGTCACGCTCAGCTTTGATACGTCTTTTTTCATTCGCAACATACTCAGCTTTTCTTTTTTCAACTTCAGCTACGCATTTATTGCATAGTTGATGATTATTAAAAGCCCGTTTTATTCCATGGCTGCATGGACGCAGGTGATCTTTCAGGAAAAAGAAACCTTTAATAACGACAAAAATAAATATACACCCCCCAATAACCAACCAAACAATATCTCCCCAAATATCATTAAGCCACATAATAACCATGGCCCAAAACAAGATACCGAGAATAAGATCAGCCATTATGCATCACCGGTTAGTATGGCAGTAAAATATTGGAAAACAATTTTTTGTTTACTCCTTTTCTTGTTAACTTCAATAGTATTTTATTAATGCCGAACGTCACGCGTAACCTGCCCGCCAACCAGCTGACACCAAGCCTTTCCGGGAAGGACAGATTTGAATTGCCACCCAAAAAACGGCAGGGGTTGCGGGTCAGCGTTAACGCGATTGTTCGGCGATCTATGCCGATTATTTTATGCTGGTTGAGGAATTAAATTTATCAGTTCCAGCCTCGATCGGTTTTAACCTATGCCGCCTATACCCAAACCTTTTAGCAAAGAGATTGTCCACAAAATCAGTTAAAAGAAAGAAAAAAACAAAAAACCCATGAAAAATATTCATATCAATAACAATCAATCTATCATTTTCAAGAATACTCGATGCATGAACAATTCTGTGCCGCACTTGTGCTAACTTATCTAAAAAATTTAAAGGGTTATTGTATTTTTCTCCCTCATACTCCATTTCAAAGCTATTAAACTGTTTCTTTAAATCTCCTGCTTTGTACTCAATGTAGAAAGCTTCACTCATCTTGCAAAACTTGCCATCCCATTTTTTTCGCATAAGTATGTCACGGGATTTATCTAAAATATTTTCAGTGATACCTACAAGAGGAAAAGATTTTTCAAAAAGTTGAAATAAAAATGTTTCAAAAGAACCATAAAACATTACAAAAGCTTGCCGCGTAAGAAGATTTATTCCATTAGTTGTCATTCCAATGATGTGGGCAGCAGGCATAGCAATGAAGTTTCCGCCATTAATTTCAAGCTTGATGGGTGTATTTGCCTTTGATGGTAGATTCGGGATAATATCTTTGTCGTATTTTTCCTTGCAGACATCAAAAGAGTGTTTCGTTATAAAAAGAAGCGATTGTATCTCATTCATCCTTACAAAAAATTGTTTCCGTTCGTCTGTACAGTCAGTTTCTGATAATACAAACGTGTCCCCTGCGAATGGATCAGGAACCATGTTGAGAGGATTATCTAAGTTTTTAGGCATTTGTTTTTCGTTTAATACAATTACGTCGCTGTAAAGCGGTTGGCAATATAGCACATTGAAGTTGCTAGGGTGTCTTTAACCGGGACGTTCTGTTGGACTTCATTGTTCCTCGGATAAATGCTCAGATTTTTCGGACCTCCGAATTAACTCTTTAGTTTTCATAATTGCAGTTTGAAATCCATCATCCAAGAATGCAACAATAGTTGACACAAATATACAGGCCACAAAAAAGAGGATAATCCGAAAATTAATAATCAGTGTGATATGGCCAATGGCATATGCAATTGCCCACAGAAATAAAGTAAAAACAGTCAAACCAAATATTTGCGAGAAAGCACGAGGCGCTTTTAAAGAAAATATCGCATAGGTTCTTGTCAACAATTGAATAAAAGATGTATTGATCATGCTGCTGGCAATAAATAGAAGTATTATATTCAAGGGATACCAGTACCATGCCTTCCCTAAAGCACCCCAGACACCAAAAATGATATCTATGATTAGTGAAGACAGATAGATCATTTTGTGCGCGTCTCCTTTTTTGCACCGCCGAACGGCCCCGATAACCTGCCGGGCCCAAATGTTGACCGCGTCAGCGCCGCCGATGTTAACCCGGTCAGGTTAATTGGATGGTTGGGTGCTGTAATTAACCTCAGCTTGTTCGTATGTGTCGTAAAGTTTTGATACCTTTCCTGATAGCTTCATGCCGCCTTTTGTCCCTCTATCAGTCCAATAATGACCTTTCAATTCGTAAACAGGGTTCCCATGTATGTCTAATGCGAATGACCCATGATGTATCTCGCTACGAACACCTTGAAGTTCAATATTTGGTTCATTCCTGTATACGCCAACAAGTTTATAAAGGTCTTCATCCTCCTGTTGATCTATGCTATGGGCAACAAGCACTGATCGAGATTCTTGTGTCATGAGCCTACAACTTAGCGAGGTTAGAGATTGCCTTATCACTGCGTAACCATATATAGGGTCAACCACTGTGCCTGTTTCGGGGTTCACCCAACTGCTTTTTAGCTCAACTTTCCAAGTACCTCTTAAATCAGGGCGTTTGACGTACCAACCTCGAAAGCCTTTCCATGACCACAGATATTTATTAAACACTGTTACAAAAATTGTAATAGCACCAACAACAGTGCTAAATGGTTTAACAAAATCGGCGCTTAATACAGGCATCCCTTGAAGCCATAAGGCTATTAGCCATACCAAAATGGTGAGGCCGATAAATGATGAAATATGAAGTCTTGTTAGCATTTTATTCGTATCCTATATAATCCCATGCATCGCTCAGAAATTGATGAGCACCTTGCCTTGTCCAGGGTTGTGAAGCCCTAAATAGGTATTTGAGTTCACTTACCTCGCCCCACTCAGAGCATGTTTCATCGGTGAGTGTATTATTAAATAATTCAGCCAAAACCTCTCGAACCATAGGCTTGTACGAAGAATAATTAAAATTAGGATTTGAAGCATTAAACACTAGGCACTCTACCAAAAAACTTGGAGTATCTTTTGCCGATTTGACTCCGTTAGTTGCCATTTCATTTGATAGAGATTTTATAATACGAGTTGCCCTTTTAAACCTTCTAAGGGTCTGATCATTTTTAGCCACACCATTCTGGTAATGTTGTTCTGGCCAATTTTTAATTCTAGGCGGGAAAAAGTTATCAGGTATCATTTCTACACCTGAATGGTAGTGAGAAGGTGTTGTATAACGACGATGTTCAAAAAATGCGGCAACATCTGACTCTACGCGATAAGTGTTTGCCTTGATATCGAAAGCCTTGCTTCCTCTAGTTACGGCTACTCTACCAAACCGAGCTACTAGAGCTTCTTCGAGTTCGTTTTTAAACGTGGCATATTCGTATGTGGCTGGAATAAATCCCTCTGCAAGTTGGGCCTGCGCCTTCACATTGTCGTCAGGATACTCTGGGAAATATGTATCAAAACACAGAACACCAACATCAACATCGCTGTCTCGCCTTACATTGACTCGGTTCCGGTAAGATCCTTGAGTGAATACCTTGATATTTCTATTTTTAAGTTTATCACTGTCTTGTATAGCTTGGCGGATTTGGCGTTCAGCGTTTTCTGCCCTTTCTTGTTCTGTTGCGCTTGGTCCTTGCGCCCAAGTTGTGAAAATAGATTCCCAATCCCTTCCCATAACTAATTTCCTTTATGAATTTGCTGAAGCCGATATACACCCAACAGTGTTAATAAGTGGAAACTTTCCATGATATTGACCGTAATATATTATGACATTTTCCACTTATTCTGATATTGATGCCATAACATGGAAAACAAACCAAAATTTACACCAAATCCAAAGCTCAAGCTCATGGACCAAGTGCGCGAGGTTTTGCGATACCATCACTATGCGTACCGCACTGAACAAACTTACGTTCAGTGGATACTGCGTTTTATTCACTTCTTTGGCGGCAAGACCCATCCTCGGGATCTTAGCGCCAAGGATATTGAACGTTTTCTTTCCGATCTGGCAGTAGTGAGGGAAGTATCAGCTTCCACGCAACGACAGGCCCTGAACGCCATTGTTTTTCTTTACCGAGATGTGCTCAATAAACCCATTGATGGGAAGATTGCTCACGCTCGGGCCAAGAAGAAACCCAAGACCGTGACTGTCCTCAGTAAAGATGAGGTTGCACGTTTTTTTTCGCTGCATCGATGGTACGCATGCGCTTATGGCCAAGCTCCTTTACGGGTCCGGGCTCCGTTTAATGGAGTGTGTCCGGTTGCGAATTAAGGATATTGATTTTGACCGTAAACGTATTCAAGTCTTTGGCAAAGGTGACAAGTGGCGAAGTACCATTCTTGCGCCGCCGGTTATTCCTCAATTATACGCTCATATGGAACGGGTAAAAGCATTGCACCATGCTGATCTGGAGGAAGGGTTTGGTGAAGTCTATCTCCCCCCTGCTCTGTCTCGTAAGTACAGAGGCGCTGCAAGAGAGACCGCCTGGCAATACCTTTTCCCATCCAAAAAAAGGTCCATCGATCCAAGGTCGGAGAAAGAACGTCGCCACCATGTTCTGGAGTCGGGATTGCAAAAAGCTGTGAAATTGGCGGTAAAAAAGGCGGGTATCAACAAACAGGCAACCTGTCATACCTTGCGCCACAGTTTTGCAACGACGATGCTTGAAAATGGTGTGAATATCCGTGTTCTTCAGGAACTTCTCGGCCATGCGGATGTGAAGACAACCGAAATGTATACCCATGTTATGGATAAAGATATTTCGAGACTCACAAGTCCCCTGGAAGGTTTGGGACTATGAGCCTTGCCCCGGCCACCATGCCCGGCGAAAAGCTATTGCCTAACAAATAACCCAAACAATTCGTTACTTTTTTTCTAAGAAATTGTCAACCTCAAAGGTTGCTATCCCGCGGTAACGTCAAAGTAAGCCGGAAAATATTGATTACCCACTCGCTTCGCTCAAGGCATTTATGCCCTTCAGGGTGCATATGTACTCCCCTCCGTGTTGCGAGAAGATGTCGGCGAGGGTGACCATGGCCGATTCGCTTTATTGCTTTATTGGTCGTCCATAAAGGGTGGAGCTGCACGCAGCCAACAGTTCCTATGAGCCCAATGTTATTGAAGGGCGCGACTCGGCACGGGTCAGCATTGTATGGAAATTGATCGGTGTAATCAGAAGAGCCGGATAGACGGCTGCTCCATTTCGTGAAGCGTGCCTTTGTTGAAGTAAAAGGTCAGGCACTTGCCGCACTAAAAAAGGAGAATACACTTGTCTGCAATTAAAAAGTGATTTAAAGTCATGCCCATTGTTTCAACACGGTAGAGTGCGATGGCCAAGAAAAAGAAAAAGCAAAATCGAAAAAAGAGAATTGAAAATTCCGTTGCCAAACTGACCGTTCAGCAACTTGAGGAAAAGGGCATGGGGCTGCTCGATTCCGGCTCTTTTCAACAGGCGGCAAAATATTTCAAGGAGTTGCTGAAGAAAGAGGATAGCGAAGAGTTCCGACAGCTTCTTGCGCAAGCGAATCGAGGCCGGGTCGGTCGTCTGCTGAAAAAAAACATGGTGAAAGAGGCCCTGGTTCTTTTGAGTGCCATGGAGCGTGATTTCGGTTCCTCCGGCCTGGAAAGCTTGCACGTGCAGCTTCTTCTCAAGACGGGCCGCTTGGCTGAGGCCGCTTCTCTTTACGGCGTGAAGCGAGGGAAAATTGACGCCAAAAACAGCGGCCTGCTCGATGTCCTGTTCGGCGCATATCTTTTGAGCGGAGGGGAAGGACAGAAAGAGGATCTGCTCCCTGATTCCGCCGTTGCCCGGCACCTTCCTTCCGCCGACAAGGCAGTTGTCGCCTATTGCAGCGCCGATAATGAGGCTGCTGAACGTGCTGTCAAAGAAATTTCTTTCCGTTCTCCCTACAGGGAAGTCCGCCTGCTCATCAAGGGTTTGATGCTCTTTGAAGAGAATCCTGAAAAAGCCCGAACCTTTCTTGATAAAATAGATTCAGATTCTCCGTTTCGCCGGCTTGCCGATTTTTATGGATTACGATTCGGGGAGCCCGCCGCCATCCTTACCGCTCTCTCCGGGGCGTCTCCGGCACAGCGAAAAGTCTTTGAAACCGTCTTAGGCCTTGACCGGAAACGGCTCACGGTGCTGGCCGGGCTTGCCGGTTCCGAAAATAAACCGCAACGTCTGTACAGGGTGGTAACCTCCTCCGGCAACTGCCTTGCGGATGATTTGAAAAAAAGTCTCACCCAGCGGATATTACCCCATTGCGGCATCGATGTTATGTCGATTCTCGAAAGATCCAGGCAGTTCCCTGAAATGGAAATGATCAGGCTGATCGCCCTGGCCGCCCAGCTTGACGGCGAACCTACCATTGCCGTTGAAATGTGGGATGATTTTCTCGAACGGACCGAGAAATTAACTCCTGAAAATACCCTTATCCGTGCCCTCATCCTCCGCCATCAGGCAATGCTCATGCAGCGGGGCAGGTATTTCTTTTACCCTGATGAAATACTTCAGAAACTTGAAAAGAGTCTCGAATACGATCCAGTTGATAAAAAAACATGGCTTCAGGCCTTTGAAATTGCCGCAAATAGCGATGAAAGGAAGCATTATCATCTTGTTAACCGGGCGATTGAATTTTTCCCTGACGATGCGGATATGCTGCTGAAAATAATCGAGGCAGCCGCCCAACGAGGGGCGTTTAAAAAGGCCTCCCGTTTTGCCGACCGTCTGCTGGCAATCGATCCCATCAACACCAGGGCAAAGGAGCTGCTGGTGGAAGCGCGTCTGGCCCATGGCCGCAAGCTTGCCGGGCAGGGGAAGGCGCAACTTGCCCGCCGTGAATTCGAAGCTGCCGGGGCCAACACCCGTTCCGTACGCTACCAGGGGCGGCACTTCATTTGTCTCGGCATGCTGTCTCTTTTGGAAAAGCGCGACGAAGAGGGGCTTGCTCTTATTGAACAGGGCGGAAGGCAGGGGGCATCGCCTTTGTCTTTTAAGCTTTTAACCGCCGTCGAGGCCCGGCTCATGAAAATGAACGCCGGACGGCTCAAGCAGTTTGATAAGGAGGTGCGCCGGGCTGCCGCTCATCAGGCTGAAAAGCAGGAGATTCTCCGGATTGCGGGCTGGGTAAAAAGCTTTAGCGGCAGGCATTGGCACGCCCTTGCCGAGTCGTGCAAGGCATTGGTTAAATTTTTCAGGCAGGCTGCCGATATGGAGTGGAGCAGAGAGGAAGGATTGCTGATCTGCCGGAGTCTGCTGCGCGCCGCGCTCTTTCCGCCCCTTGAAAAACTTGCCGTTGCACTGCTCGCAAAATGGCCGGAACATCCTGAGTTGGAATTTTACCGGATTCGGGCGAGAAGCGAAAAGAGAGACAGGAAGATCAGCGCTGCTGATGTGGATCGATTGGAAGATGCCCTGGAGGCTGCAGTCAAGAAGGGAGACTATGATCTGGCGGACCGGATAGATTATCTGCTGAAACAATTGCGGTTCCGGACCGGCCCGGCGCGGGATTTTGACTTTGACGATGATGTATTCCCGGAAGATGACGATCCTTTTGACGATCTGTTTAAATTGCCTGCTTCGCCTCCGGGCAAAAAGGAAAAGCAGAAACCAGCCGAACCGGCTGTGACTGCCAGGCAGCTTAACCTCTTTGACTTAGACAAATGAAAACCCCCTATCAAATCCTCAGAATAAAGGAAGACGCTGACGACGCGTCGGTAAAAAAAGCCTATCTGGCCGCTGTAAAGCAATTTCCGCCGGAACGATTTCCCGAGCAGTTTCAGAAAGTACGAGAGGCATATGAGAAGATCGGCACTGAAAAGGACCGCCTGCGGTACGCCTTGTTTGATACTTCCATGCCCGATCCGCTGGAAATTGCTGAATTGCTGCTCCAGGACGGCACGAAAAAAAGACGTCTCAATGAAAAACAGTTCCGCAAACTGCTGGCCGACTGTCTGGCGGAGATGCCGGTGCTGTTCCCCGGCAATGGAGAAAGCTAATCTGAACAGTTACATGGCGGAGTTTGTGCTCCGTTTTCAGCTCTTGCTGAATAGTTACAATTGAAGCTTGACATGGCAGTAGTTGTATTTGCTAAAAAAACAGGACATACCAGTGGATGACGAAACAAAAGCAGCGCTCCTGAATCAATTTCAGGCTTATCTTGATGAAATACCTGAAATGGAGGCAGCTCCGGAAGCGCTTGAGGAGCGGATTGATTTATTTTCACTTTACAGCGAGATGACCGGCCTGAAAAGCGAGGTGCGCATTGAGTCCCGGCAGTTGAAAACGGCCCTTGACGATTTTCGGGATGTTTTTAGCGCCCTGGACGGGGCAAACAGGGATTTATCCGATCATTTTACGGAATTGCGGGAGGAGAAAAAAAATCTTGAAAAGGCGGCGTTGAAACCGGCTATCGTCGGCTTGCTCGATATTTACGACCGTCTTGCCGCTGCCGCGGAACAGGAACTTCCTTCGTCCGGTTCGATTTTTTCAGGTTTTTTTTGCGGCAAGGAGCGGGAGTGGATGAAGCTGCAGGCGGAGGGGCAGCGGATGACGCTCCACAGGGTTATGGACGTGCTCGCTCTGTGCGGGGTGCATCCCGTTAACTCGGAAAACCGGATGTTTGATCCCCGGTTCATGAAAGCCGCCGGTACTGATAATCGCCCCGACCAGAAGGAGGGGATGGTTGTTGCCGAACTGCGTAAAGGTTTTACATGGGAAAATGCTCCTTTGCGGGCGTCTGAAGTGATTGTCAACAAATTGCAGGGGAAAGACATCAATGAATGATATTATAATAGGCATAGATCTGGGCACCACCAATTCCGAGGTGGCACTCCTGGAGGACGGCAAGGTCACAATTATTGAGAACGAGGATGGAAAGATACTGCCTTCCTACGTCGGAGTGGATGAAAACGGCGATCTGCTGGTTGGCCGGATGGCCAGGAACCAGTTCATCGTTTATCCGGAGCGGACCGTAAAGTCCATTAAGCGCAAGATGGGGGAAGAGGCGCGGGTCCGGCTCGGCAAAGACGAATATTCGCCCCAGGAAATTTCGGCCATCATTCTCAAGCGGCTTAAAGACATGGCCGAAAAACACGTGGGACAGGCGATCTGCAAAGCGGTTATTACCGTGCCGGCCTATTTTTCCGACCGGCAGCGCCAGGCAACCCGGGAGGCCGGTAAAATCGCCGGTCTGGAAGTGGTCAAGATAATCAACGAGCCCACTGCCGCCGCCCTGATCTATGAAAGCGGACACAAGGGCGGCAAGCAGATTATGGTTTATGATCTGGGCGGCGGGACCTTTGACGTGTCGGTGGTCCGGATCGAGGACGATGTCATTGAGGTTGTCTCGAGCCATGGCAATAACCAGCTTGGAGGAGACGATTTCGACAAGGTGCTGGTAGAGCACATTCTCGCAGCGCTTTACGAGATGCACGGCATGGAGGACGAGGATGCCCCCGCAGCGAGCATGGCCCGTATCGAAAGGGCGGCCGAGGCTGCCAAGATCGTTCTTTCCGATCATCCTTTTGCCTCTGTCGAGGAAGAGTATCTGCTCGAAAAAAACGGCATCCCCGTTCATCTGCAGATGGAGATAGCCCGTCACGACTATGAGGAAATGATCGAACTGTATGTAGATGAAACCATGGAGGCGGTTCATATTGCCCTGCGGGACGCCGGTCTCACCGTGTCGGATATTGACGAGATTCTGCTGGTAGGCGGTTCCACGCGTACTCCCCTGGTCCGTTCCCGGCTGGAAAGAGAATTCGGCATGACCCCGCGGGCCGAGATTGATCCGGATCTCTGCGTTGCCGGCGGCGCCGCCATGCAGGCGGCGGTAATAGGCGGTCAGCAGGTCAATGCGGTACTGGTGGATATAACACCCTACAGCTTCGGCACCAGTGCCCTGGGGGAAATCGATGGTGAATTTTCTCCCCATGTGTATGTTCCCCTGATTAAGAAAAACACCCCTATCCCGGTAACCAAAAGCGAGGTTTTTTTTACCGCCGTTCCCGACCAGAAGGCGGTTGATGTCCAGGTTTTCCAGGGGGAGGACAAGGTCGCCGTCAATAATATCGAGATAGGGCGTTTTCTTGTAGAGGGGCTGCGCAAGGGACCTGCGGGCAGCGAGATAATCGCTTCCTTCGCCCTTGACGCCAACGGCATTCTCAAGGTCAGTGCCAAGGAAAAAGCAACCGGGCTTGCCAAATCGATTACCATTGACAATGCTATTGCCCGATTTGAAGAAAGTGAACTGGAACAGGCCCGTCATAAGGTGCGGAAACTCTTTGGCGAGTCGGATGAGGAGGACGTGTCCGGCGGCGGAGCCGGGGTAGCGGCGGAAGAAGGCAGAAAGTCACACGCTGCCGCTGTCCAGGCCAAGGCCCTGATAGAAAAGGCTGAAAAATTGATGGATGATGCCGAGGACGAAGACCGTGAAGAAATGGTCGAGCTGATCGAGCTTGTCCAGCAGGCCATGGGGGAGGCGGACGCCGGCAGACTGCAGGATGCCATGGATGACCTGTCTGAAATAATTTTTTACCTGGAATCCTGATCCCCATGGACCGTTGCCCTGTCTGCCGTGCCCGCTGCCGGGACCAGCCCGTCTGTCATCGCTGTAAGGCGGAACTTGCCCCTTTGCTGCTGATTGAAGTGAGCGCGGAGCGCTCTGCCCGCCGAGCCCTGCATGAGCTTGCCGCCGGTGATATCGTGGCGGCCGCCCGTGCGGCGGCCAGGGCGTGCTCTCTGCATAACACGCCGTTCTTCGAGTCCTTGCGTACCTTTATCGACTCCTTGGAGTCTTAGTATTTTATATCCGTAAAAGAGTGAGGTATAAATTGAAAATCATCTTTGATGGATTCCGCCGGCTCCATGAAAGTTTCCCGTATATGCTTGCCGGAAATGATCCAATTGTTTGTGAAAGTCAAGCAGAAAACATCAGCGATATTTACCCGCCAACTCATCTATTTGATCTACATATTTGCCATAATCCTGGGAGTCAGCCACAGAGTAATTGAGATTTTTCAAAAGATTCGTGAGCCTGGTGAAAAAATCCCTTACTTCGTCCTTGTTTTTGAACTGATACTCATTTTCGATGAGCTGTTTCAAACGCAACAAACTTTCCTTCTGTCTTTTAAGGGGCGTTGAAACGTCCACATCATCAAAGGCATCCTGCTGCAGGTAGACCATATCAAGGAGCATTGACTTCTGGTAAAGGACATAATCCTCCATGGATATGCCCTCTTCTCCGGTAACCTGCATCATCTGATAAATATCCTTGCCCTGGCGCAGAAGATCCCGTAACCCGTAAATTATCTCCGTCCAGTCCGAGGTGATGTTTTCATTAAAGTAGGGGCGCAACTGCTCCAGATAGCGGGACCAGGAGATGAGGGGGTCAATGGCGGGATAAAACCGTTTATAGGCCCGGTCATAGGAAAGCCCGAGAAAGGTCTTCACCGTTGACAGGGTAGACTGGGTTACCGGTTCTTCAAAGTTGCCCCCGGCAGGAGACACGGTGCCGACCATGGTCAGGCTGCCCTGACTGCCGTCCCCGGTGCGCAGGACTCCGGCGCGTTCATAGATTTCCTTGATGGACGAATCGAGATAGGCAGGATAGGCCTCTTCACCGGGAATTTCTTCCAGGTTGGCGGAGGTCTCGCGCATGGCCTGAGCCCAGCGCGATGTGGAATCGGCGATGAGCAGGGTATTAAACCCCATCTGCCGGTAATATTCAGCCAGGGTGATACCGGTATAGATGGACGCCTCCCGGGCCGCAACCGGCATGGAGGAGGTGTTGCAGACAATAATGCTGCGATCCATGAGGGAACCGCTGCCCTGGGGATCGCTCATGGTGGAAAATTCCTGAATGGTATCCACCACCTCTCCGGCCCGCTCCCCGCAAGCCACGACAATAACGATATCAATGGAGGAATACCGGGCGATCAGTCCCTGCAAAACGGTTTTACCGGCTCCAAAAGGGCCCGGAATACAGGCTGTTCCGCCCTGGGCAATGGGGAAAAAAGTATCAATCACCCGGATTGTCGTGGTAAGGGGCGTTTGCGGAAAAAGACGCTCGTTTCGGCCTTCGAAAAGAAGCTTCCGGGTAATAGGGGTTCGAACGGGCCAACGCATTTCCAGGGTCACGTGCTTTTCATCGCCTGCATCGTTGGCCAGCCTGGCAACAGGATCTTTCACCGTAAAACTGCCGCCCTGGATCCAGGTGACCTCCACTTCACCTTTCTGGTTAAAGGGCACCATGATTTTATGGGCAAAACGCCCTTCCTGAACCGTACCGATGACATCTCCGGCCTGCAGGCGGTCACCGGAGCGGACCGTAGGATTGAACGACCATTTATGGACCGCATCCAGGGCATCAATATCCTGGCCCCTGGGCAGGAAAAAACCATGCTTTGCGGCCAGCACCTCCAGGGGATTCTGCAGTCCGTCATAGATCTTGCCGAGAAGACCGGGTCCCAGAGAAATTGACAGCATTTCGCCGGTCAGTTCCACCCTGTCGCCTATCCTGAGGCCTGCCGTATCTTCAAAGACCTGCATTTCGGCCAGGTTGCCCCGGATACGCAATACTTCGGATTTCAGCCTCTGATCGCCGACATGGATATAGGCTACTTCGTTTTTCATCAGCGGTTCGTTTTTAAAGTCAATGGTGACAATATTTCCGTTGACCCCTGAAACCACTACCTCATTCGATTTGTCCGGCATAATCGCCAATAGCCTCCTCTACCAGAGTATTAAAACGTTCCAGCCCCCTGTCGTGATCCCGCACCGCCCATTGCCTTATCAAATCCCAGCGGACAATATAGGAAATGAACGCCGGCAGATCAAAATAATGATGATCAGCAACCTTTGCCATTTCCTGCCAGGCAATGCGGCAGACTTTGCGCTCGGCCTTGGTGTACTGCCTGTTTTCGAGCAGGTTCCGAAACTCCGTAAGCCACGGGAACCGTAAACTCAACCCAAAGTCGGGCACCTCCCAGTTCCTCACAATATGGGCTCCCCATCGACCCACCTGAACATCAATCTTCTTTTTCATAATCCTGGAACGAACGGCGGCAGTGAGCATACGTATGTCAGCAAGCACATTGACACACTCCAGGACTCCGGGATCAGGGCTCATCTCGACAAGCTTTTCATACAGGGCCTGCGGCTTTTCATCGTCACGGGCTCCCTCCCAGCGCCAGAAGCGCTCCAATGTTTTGAGCATTTCCACGTCCTGCTCGTCAAGCATCTGCCGACGATTTTCCAGCCGCGGCCTGCTGATCGGCACGTGGGGCTGTTCAAAATCAGCAGGCAGCCGCGGCAGGCTGCAGATGAGAGTTTGATACTGATTGAGATTCATGCCTGAGCCTGTCCCATTACTGGATGCTGCCTTCGAGCAAGGCCCGAAAGCGGGGCAGCAGGTGCTTCATGAGAATTTCACTGATAACCGTCTCGTTAATATCTATCTGCAGTTTCCGGTCTACCAGCCTGATCTGAATTCCCTTTTTCTGGGCACCCTGTTTTATGGTTACCCCGTCCCTGAACATATCCTCGGCAACGGAAAGAACAAACTGCCCAAGGGATCCTTCTTTTACTTTTTCAGGATGGCGCCGGAGTTCGTCAAGACCGATAATATCAGCGGGCAGCAGAACCTCCACCTGCTCATCCTCATTGATCTGCTCCCGTATCTTGCCGGCTATTTCCAGGATGACCTTTTGCAGCAGTTCCTCATCAGTCATTTTGTCGCTGACCATCTCTGCAACACGGCGGCTAAAACGGCTTGTCAAATTACTTTTCAGCTCAAGAACCGTATCCCTGGCAGCAATTCCCAATGCCTCTTCCGCATTTTTCCGATACTCTTCGGTCTGCTTTCGAGCCTCTTGTATAAATCCATCGGCATCCTGCCTGGCTTTGGCAACTATCCGCTCTGCCTCCTCCCGGGCATCGCTTACCAGTTTGTCAGCCTGACTCCGGCCTTCGGCAACGCCTTCTTCGCGAAGGCGATCAATAAGCTCCTGGACTCCGGATGAGAGTTTATGTCCATCCATGTGTAAACCTCTGTATTTACCTGAACGATGACTGTTTTCATTTCCAACCCAGATAAACTGGAAAAAAATTAAATTTGAGTCGTCATAGCCATGGCGACTCTTCAGTGTCGGGAAGGGTTTCCCGACCTACTTCATGCGTCAAAAATCATCTGACATGACACAAGAGGCAACTTGTTTATTCCAAAGAAACTCATGACTGCGCTTGTACCCCCCATGTTCTTACTGGGCTGCGCCACCCGGTACTCCGGCGCTGATAACCAGGGCAAAGATAAAGGCAAACACGGCAAAACCCTCGACAATGGCGGCCGGGGCAATGGAAAGGCCGAAGATCTCCGGTTTCGCCTTGCTGACGTTAATGGCAGAGGCGCAGGCATCCCCCTGCCGCATACCGCTCCAGAGCAAGGCAAGCCCGGCCAGGAAACCGATGGCAAAAAGCCCGGGACCGTTGTTGACATCAACCGGACGGTTCAATGAAAACATAACCACAATGCCGTAGATCGACTGGGACGACGGCATGGCCGACACCCCGATAAACCTGGCATAGCCGCTGTCGGCGTCAAGCAGGGCGCCGCAGGCGGCCTGACCTGCCCTGGCGCAACCGATGATACTGCCGATGGACCCAAGGGCCATGGGGCCGTAAATGCCAATCCAGCCGAGCATGATTATAATTGGTTCCATATACCGATCCTCCTTTTTCGGAATGGCTTAAAGGGATATCCTTCCTCCGACAGCCCCCAGTTAAAAAATTCTATGTAATTAAGACGCAGACCGTGGACAACACCGCTCATCATGGCCAGCAGCAGATTAAGGCCGTGGCCGATTGTCAATATGCAGATGGCGACCAGTGTTCCGACCCCGGCCATACTGCTCACCGCATCTCCGGCAAGACTGTTAAAGGTCACTGCCAGCTGGGCGCTGGCAAGCCCCAGGGCAAAGAGACGCAGGTAACTCAACACATCTCCGAACACCTTTGAAAACCCTGTTAAAGCGATTAAACCATCCATGAGGCGCAGATAGAAATCTTTCCAGCTGCCAAAGGGACGCGTACTGCTGAAGAAAAGAATGCAGAGACCGCCTGCAGCCAGCAGAATCTGTCCTCCCAGGACCAGCAGCTTCGTGTCCGGCAGGATGACCGCCCCCAGCCACCATGAAAAACCTCCGGCAAGAACCACGACCCAGCCCAGGGGCTGGAAATAGAACCTGGATCGCTCGGCAAAAACAAAATTGCCGCTGTTGGCTATGATCAAATGCCCCACTCCGATACAGATGGAAAGAAACATCATCTGGTCCTTGTTCCTGATGTCAAGAAGTTTAAATTGCGCCGGCAATGTTCCGGCTCCGGGCTCGACCCCGAAATAACTGCCGACAAGTATGCCGTATATGATGGTGGCAGAGACAAGTGAACCAAACAAACGGCAGAGCCCCTGGGAGCTGCAGGAAATTTTTTTGCGGCTGATCAGAAAAACAAGACCGAGCAGCAGGCCGTAACCTGCATCGGACACGATCATGGCAAAAAAGAGCACAAAGGACAGAAAGATAGACTTGGACGGATCCCACATATCATAGGCAGGGGTTGTATAAAACTTGACCAGGGCTTCCCCGCCGCTCCAGCCGGGCGAATTTTCAAACAAGGTCGGCGGAGTCTCCCCTTTTTGCGGAGAACGCACCTGAAGCAGGAGTCCGGCCTGCTGGGTGTATGCATGGAGTTCCTTTATCTTTTTCTCGGGAAGCCAGGCTTCAAAATAAAACAGATCACCGTCATCGTATAAACTGCCGACAATATGGTCCAGGAGGGCCTGGTCTTCACTTGAGGCCAGCCGTCTGGCAAGAATTGTCAGCCAGCGGGTCAAACCTGTACGTCGCCAGTGAAGATCTTCAAGCTCAGCCTCAACCTCATCGAGCTGCTCTCTCACCTCAGAAAGCGGTTTACTGCCCGTATGCGTTCTCGGCACGGGCATCCCCTCAGGCTCCTGTTTGGAAATAACCACGATATAGCCGTCCCGGTTATCCTTATAAACGCACTCCCATATCAAGTCGATGTCATCAAGTTTACCGAGATGATATAACGGCACAATGAAAAACCAGAAACGGTAGCCTTTTGTCTCAGAGATGGCTGGAAAGGTGAAATTCCCCCAGGGTTCGAGGTTATTTATCCGTTGTTTCAGATAGTCTCTTTCCTCCTCAAGGACGATTGTCCTTTCCTTGATAATGAGGGCTTCCTTCACTGAGGCATTCTGGTCAAAATACTCTTCTTCTGTCGCCTGTCTTCTCTTGACCGGGCAATTCTTCAGGTAATGATAGGCGTCCATAACGGCAGATGCATAGTGTTCAGGCCCGCGTGCCTCTCCGTCAGTGCGGGTAATAACATGCAGGAAGCCTTTTTCCTGCAGTTCCTCCATGCGGGTTTTCTTTGATTTGGCCTGTCCGATGATGGTGGCATGAGCAATGGGAACAATAGCCATCAGACACCTCGCTGCTGCCGCTTTTTCTTGGCAAGCTTGGCCCGTACCACGCCGGCTCTTTCCATGTCGGACAGAGCAATGCCGATCTCCCTGATGTTGTCCTTTGCCGACGGTATCAGAACCTTATCAAAAAGGTTAACCCGTTGGGTGATGGTCTGCAGTTCGGCGCGCAGCAGCTTTGACCGTTTGCGGCTAAGCTGTTTTTCACAGGTAAGGCGGCTGACCTCCTCCAGCAAGGCAACGAGCCCGTCCACCCAGATCGGTTTTTGAAAGGTGGAATAGTCCCGGCGTTCAAAGGAGATGTCCCCCAGTTGCGGCAAGGTGACACCAAGTTGATTTTCATAACGGACATCAATGTCCTTGACCCTGACCAACCCGTTCAAGGTGATGTCCTCATTGGCCAGGAAGGGCAGCCACTCATCGGCCTCACCGATGGCCTCATTGATGGCATTGTCAATGTCCCCCAGATGTTTTTCTTCCGCCTTGACAAGCCCCAGAAACTGCTGGCGCTTCAGATCAAGGGACGGCAGATACTGCTTGTACAGCTTCAGCTGATCCCGCTGGTTTTTCAGGGATGATTTATTGAGTGCCGGTCGTGACATGGTTGCTTCTCATTTTCTCATTTTACTCTTTTTCGGCTTCTGCGTTCTCTTCTTTTTTCTTATGATGATGAGCTGGAAAATATTTGTCAACAAGCTGCTTTTTCATCAATAGTTCCTGGGGAGCAAAACACTCGGCCATTGTTTCCCAGCTTAAATCCAGAGCCTCATTCAGGCTCAGGGAAACTTCGATTCCCATAAAGCGGTCCTTGAACAGTTTGCCGAATTTGAGGAGTTTGTGGTCATAGGCTGAAAGGTCAAAGGCCATGGACAGTTTCTTTTCCGCATCCTGGGCCTCGGAGTAAAAACGGATCATGGTATTCATGACCTGGGAATGATCTTCCCTTGTTTCTTTACCGATAACCTGCTGCTTCAGACGGGACAGGGAACCGAAGGGATCAATCATCTTATTGTGCAGATAAAACTGTCCTTCGGTTATATAGCCGGTATTATCCGGCACAGGATGGGTGATATCGTTGCCCGGCATGGTGGTGACGCTTAAAATCGTCACCGAACCCGCGCCCTTGTAATCGCAGGCCTGTTCATAACGCTGGGCCAGTTTACTGTAAAGGTCGCCAAGATAGCCGCGGTTGGACGGGACATGCTCCATGGCAATGCCTATTTCCTTGAGGGCATCGGCAAAAGCGGTCATATCGGTGAGCAGCACCAGCACCCTTTTGCCCTCTTCAACGGCAAAGCGCTCCGCAACTTTCAGGGCCATATCCGGGACCAGCAGACGTTCGACAATGGGATCGGAAGCAAGATTGACATACATCACGGTGCGCGAAAAATTGCCCTGCTCCTCAAAGGTTGTTCGGAAAAAATGATAATCATCAAAGATCAGTCCCAGTCCGCCGAAAACGATCATATCGGCATCGGTCTGGGTGGCAATCCGGGCCAGCAGCTGATTGTGCGGTTCGCCGGCCACCGAAAAAATAGGGATCTTCTGGCTTTCCACCAGACAGTTGAAAAGGTCGATCATCGGCACCCTGGTCTGGATCATGTGCTTGGGCATGACCCGCATCATGGGGTTGACCGTGGCCCCGGTAATACTGACCCGGGGCTCGTCGTCAAGCCCCGGACCGCCGTCAATGGCAATACCGGAACCGCGGAATACCCGGCCAAGAATATTATTGGAATAAATAACCTGCATGGGGTGCCCGAGAAAACGGACAGTCGACCTGGTGGAAAGGCCGCTGCCTCCGGCAAAGACCTGCAGAGAGACAATGTCTTTATTTAACTGAATAACCTGGGCCAGCGACTGCTCGCCGTCAGGATTTTCGATCATTGCCAGGTTGCCGTATTCCACGTCCTCGGCCCGGACCTTTAACAGGTCACCGACAATTTCCACAACTTCGGTATGGCTCTTTAATTTATCAAACATTGATGAACTCGTGTAAAGTCATGTAGCTGACCATCCGCCCAAATAATGGCAACATAGTGCATAAACAAAGACAATCCATACCCATATGGATTGAGATTCAACTAGTATACAACCTGTGTCCGCCTGATGTGAGCATAATTAAGCGTTGCGACAAACACACTGCCGCCGATCAGATTTCCCAACAGGGCAACGCCTATAAAAAACATCCCTTTATTAACAGGGAAAGATTTACTTAAAAAAATTGCAAGGAATAATTCAACGCTCCCTGCAATTGAATGATGAAATCCTCCGACACCGATCAAAAAAGTAACGCAGTAAATCAAGACAATCTGCCCCAGCACCATGGGACTTGCGTGCATGAGCCATGCCCCGAGCGCCATGAGCCACCCTGCAAGGACAGCACTGCAGAGTAATGGGAAAAAATCCGGTCTGATCAGGTGTTCAGCGACCAGCACGAATCCTTGCCTTGAATGACTGACATTGTCGGTCATTGATAAAATAGCCGCAATGACATAGGCCCCCATAAGATTACCCAGAGCAACAACCGACCACAGGCGCAGGAGTTTCAACGGAGGCGCTTTTTTATCTAAAACAGGATAGACCGCCGTGGCCGTGTGCTCGGTAAAGAGTTGCGATCCACTGATAATGCAGACAACAAAGCCGATGGGATAGACAACTGCCACGGTCATATGCTTCAGAAACTCAGAATATTCGGGTCCAGCCAAGAGGCCTGAAACAACACCGACGGCCATGGCAGTAAACCCCAGAATCAAACCGGCAGCAACGGAAGAAAGCAGTAAAGAGAAAAAAGGTCTTTCCAGTTGCTCCAGGCCTTCTTTAATGGCAGTCTTCAGCATGTCATCAGGATGACGACCGATTTCATCGGTGCGTTTGAGAATAACAGGGGTGGATTCCTCTTCTTCTTCAATACGCTCCAAACCTCGTTCAGTAAGAGGTTCTTCCTCCTGGTGTTGCGTTTCGTTTCCGGATCTACCGACATTTTTTCCATTATTCATGAACTAACTCTCCTTAACTGCAATTTGAGAATTGTTTCGTCCCTGATTTTTTGCCTTGTATAGAGCTTTATCAGCAGCCCTGACCAATGCATCTCTTGACTCGGCATGATCAGGGCAGTTTGCAATTCCCAGACTGACCGTGACGCTTTTCCCCTTGAAACGTTTCCGGATGTCGAGTCGCAGCCTCTCAGCAAGCTGGAAACCCTCCCTGCTTGAGGTAGCAGGAAGAATGATAACAAACTCTTCCCCTCCATAGCGGCAGACAATATCCACATCCCTGCAGTCATCCAGAAGAAGTGTCGACAACTCCATCAGCAGTTTATCGCCGGATTGATGGCCAAAGCGATCATTGTAATGTTTGAAATGATCTATATCGAGCATGATCAGCGAAACCTGGGTGCCATATCTGTTAAACCGTGACACCTCTTCCTTTAATTTAGCCTGAAAGGTTGCATGATCATAAAGAGATGTAAGTCCGTCTTTTATGGCTATGTCAGTAAAGGCTCCCAATTTTTCTTCAGGAATCACCTTCAATTCTTCATCAACGTCCTTGATGTTGGAAAGATAATCATGGGCGGCAACGGAAATCCCTGGATTGCGCTTCAATTGCCGTATCAGAGTTGCCTTATGATGCAAAATCCTTTGCCAGAGCTGTTTTGAATAATATGAAGGATATTGCTTGTTGGTGAGTGCAAATACAAGATCGGCATAAAACATGTCGCCAAGTTGCCTTTTCAAATCGGCATGCTTTGCCTGCCGTTCTTCCGACATCTGGATATCTCCGGCTTCTTCGCCCACAAATTGAAGATCCAGATCGCCCTCATCATGTTTAATAAGATCGGCATGGGCATTTTTCTTTTTTGAATTCGTCTTTTTTTTCATTGCGCCAATATCAACTCAACCATCTCCATGAAATACAGGCCACACAAAAGATCCCACATCCGGTTTGTAGCCGACGCCTAAGGCCCCTTTGATCATGTAATAGACCCAGGCCCAGTCTGTTTCATAAAAACTGGTGGTGGAAGACCAGTAGGTTTCCTGAACAGCTTCAAAGGGATGCCTGGCAGGAAGTGCCGGACCAAATTGAGAGCAATCCGTCAACGATTCCAATTCATTAATAGTCGGCAGACGCCAGCCGCCCATACCGAGAAATTTTTCTTTGCGAAGTCGTGCGACCATATCCAGAGCCGTCTGCCAGTCAACCGGTTCGGGGGTGATGTTTGCTTTTTTTAACCAGCTCAAATTGGTCAGCCGGTCAAGGACAATTCCGTCCTTATCAATAAACCGGGTTTGCGGCCACTTGCGGCCAATTCGTAATTCTCCGTCCTGAAAACTCTGCCTGCACTCGATATCTTCCCCCATCTGGTTGAAACATCCGAGCTGACCGGTGGCAGCCAAGGTGCCGTTCCCTTTACCGCACACAGGCCAGAAAAGATAATTCTCCCTTTTCCGGCCATAAAACATCCTGGCTCCTTCAAGATGGACATACCAGGCATAGGAAGGATTGATGGCCGCGCTGGTGGAGGTCCAGTACCAGCCGAGGAAATAATTGCGAAACGGATGCCCCTGGGGCAGGGAAGGTTTTTTTGACTGATAACTCATCAGGCTGTGCAATTCACGACGATTGGGCAGACGCCAGTCATTGCGATCCAAGACGTGCTCGCCGTTCATTTCATTAATCCGGTCAAGCGCCTCCTGCCAGGTAACCGGGAAGCCGGACGGATTGGCATCTTGAGTCCAGATGAGACCGGTAAGCTGATCCAGAACCTTTCCATCCTCAACCTGAAACCGGTCAGACGGCCAGGCAATGCCGCTTTGAACAGTCGCATCCTGTCCAGTGCCGCCACAGGAAATTTCCCGGCCTGCACGGTCATAACATTTCTTCTGCCCTGTGCTTACAACCATAACGTGAGCCATTGCTCTTCAACCAGTTTACCATATAAGAAACATAACTGTTCAGCTGCACTCCATCTTCGTCCATTCCGGCCATCTCGAATATCATGTATATGCTTCGAAGTCCCGAATGAACGAATTTGAAGCACATCTGAACAGTTAACCTCTGGAGGCAAGGGAAATTCTCTGCTCTTGCTGAATAGTTACTAAGAAACGAGAATGTAGTGGAACCAAGAACCGTATCCAGCTCTGCAGGGTTCGATTCGCACCCCATTGGTCCTCTGCATTCTTTTCCTTTGTTTCGTTTCATCTGATTCAATTTCCGGCAGGTTGTCAATCCCTTTACGAAAATATCAGGCAACTGTTCAGCAGCATTCCTGCATGATATAGTGTTTGCCGTCCAGAGCGACGAACTCAATGCCGTCAGGCTTGGGTAATCCGGCGATCTTCCAGGCCTTCATGGGATTGATGAACTCCTCGTTCACACAATTTTTTGGTTCATGAATATTCTTGCAGACATAACTCAAAATCGGAAAGGCGTGAAATTTCTGATAATAGTTACGCATAAACTGAACGATCTCAAATTGTTCGCGGTCAAGATCGTCAAATCCTTCACGTCTCGCCAGAGCCATTGCCACATCCTCGTCCCAATCGTTCTGGTCGACCAAAAAACCATCCGTATCCACGGCAACCGTTTTTCCTGCACATTGAATGTTGTCCATAATCTTTGCTCCATTTTGTTTAAAAAATTGTAACTCATCATGCAGCCACCTTTCTTACGGCAACCACCAGCGTTGTAACTGCTCACCTGCTCCCGACGCAATAACATGTTGTAATAAGGAAAGAACTCAAGATTTGTGCCAGTCTGAAAAACTCGCTTTAGAACACACGGGGATTCTTTTTGTCCATTGCATCAGAACACGGGTTTCATGCTCTCAAGAAATTATCCAAAAAAAATTGAGGTCGCACGATTGTGCGGAAAAACAGACGATAAACGCTCCCGCAAAATCCTACTCAGTTGGAATCAGTCCTGCATCACAGGACTGATCTTAGAGCCTGAAGTTATCAGCAATGTCCGGTTAGAATTTTGCATCAGTATCTCAGGAGTTTAAACTTCTGGTTCCCATGGTCTCCGTGGGAACGAGGGAAATTCAGGTCTCAGCAAGGCTCGCCACGTTTTTCACCTGCCAGCTGGTCTCATGTCAAGCTTCAATTGTCGTGTAGGTCGCCATACCCATGGCGACTCTTCAGTGTCGGGAAGGGTTCGAAGCCTCTCCTTGTTCGCTATCTCCCGACCTTATAGTTGTTCCAAAAGGCATTTGACATGACACTAGTAAAATTCTTCAAGAATTTGCGTTGTTTCCTGCGGGTCAAAATCCTGCAGTGGCAACGGTCCGTTTTTTAACGGGGGCAGGTCGTCGGTCAGCACTCTGTTGTTGTCGTGGCGATAGAATATCCCAACAGGAATTTTTTCACCCCATTCCAGGGAACGCTGAAAGGCCTTCATCCGGTCTCCTGCATCATGCTCCTCTTCGAGATGATAGACCCGCTCCTTGTACCACTTGAAGGTATTCACCTTGTTAAAGGACACGCAGGGCTGAAAAATATCCACCAGGGAAAAACCTCTGTGATTGATCGCCTCTGTCATCAGGTGTTGGAGATGCTCCCGATCACCGATAAATCCCCGGGCCACGAACCCGCAGTCCTGGGAAATAGCCATGGAAAGTGGATTAAACTGACTCGATAATGACCCGAAAGGCTGCGTCTTGCTCTTCATACCCTGCCTGCTTGTCGGCGAAGCCTGCCCCTTTGTAAGTCCGTAGATCTGATTGTTATGGACAAAGAGGGCCATATTGACATTACGCCGCATGGCGTGGAGAAAATGATTCCCCCCCTCGCCGTAGCAGTCTCCGTCCCCTGTGGTAACCAGAAGTTTCATATCGGGATTCACCATGGAAATACCTGTGGCCACGGGCAAGGCGCGTCCATGAAGACCGTTAAAAGCATTACATCGCAGATAATGGGGCAGTTTGGCCGCCTGCCCTATACCGGAAACCACGATGAGTTCATGGGGTGGGATATCCATTGCAGCCAGGGTCTTTTTTAATGTTGCCAGTAAACTGAAATTGCCGCATCCCGGGCACCAGGCCGGGGTTTGCCCGGTGTAATCCTTTTCATCAGCCATGTTGTTTCCTCCTGATGTTCTTCTCGTCAGAGTTGATTTGTATACGTTTCCCCGGGTTACAGACGTTGCCGGATTTCTTCCACCAGCGATTCAAGCGTAAAGGGCCGCCCGTCATACCGGTTTATACGCGAGGAACAGGCAATCCCCATTTCAGCGCGCAACAGTCTGTTGAACTGCCCGGTTGCGTTATTTTCTATGCAGACGGTTGACCGGGCCTTACGCAGGTAGTCGGCATAATCAAATTCATTCAAGGCCGGGAACGGGTAGACCTCGGAGAAATGAAGCATTGCCAGGGAATAATCTTTGCCGAGAATATCCACTGCCTCCCTTATCACACCGTAGGTTGATCCAAAACAAACAAGAATGATTTCAGGTGCCGTTCTTTCGCCATAAAGCACCGGAGGGGAAATTTCTTTGCGCAATCTCTCCATTTTTGCATGCAGACGTTTGTCAAACATCCTGATCCGTGTTTCGGCATCCTCAATGATATGACCGTCTTCATCATGCTCATCACTGTCAACAACCACCAGATGACGGGACTCGCCGGGAACCGCCATTGGCGAAATACCATCGCTGCTCACGGCATAGCGTTTATAGTCTTTCAATTCAGCTAAATCCTTGTGACGCAACCGGTAATCTTTATAGGAGAGGTCACTCAGATCAAAATCCCTGTAGGTCCATTCCGTATCTCCAAGGTACTGGTCAGCTTGAATAAAAACCGGAATCTGATATTTTTCCGCCAGATCAAAGGCCTTATTGGCCGCATAAAAGGCCTGTTCCGGGGTGCCGGGAGTGAGCACCACCCTGGGAAATTCGCCATGACCGCCGTGAATAACAAAATCAAGGTCACTCTGTTCGGTCCGGGTGGGAAGACCGGTCGCAGGCCCGGGACGCTGCATTTCGGCAATGACAATCGGCGTCTCTGTAATCCCGGCCAGGGAAACCCCTTCGGTCATCAGGGCAAAACCTCCTCCGGAAGTGCCCGTCATGGCCCGAATCCCGGCATATGAAGCACCAAGGGCCATGTTGATGGCACTGATTTCGTCTTCAGCCTGCTCCACGATAATACCAAAATCCACAGCCTTACCGGCCAGATAGACCATGATGCCGGTGGACGGCGTCATGGGATAGGCAGCATAAAACCTGACGCCGCTCATAACAGCTCCAGCCCCAATAGCCTGAACGCCGTTTATCAGCATGAGATTGTCTTGCTCAGCTTCAACAGTCTGAAAACGATCCAACTTCCTGCAGTTTTTGCGGACGTAATCGCTCCCTGCCTGCATGGCCTTCAGGTTGCCTTCGATGATTTCCCCACTTTTTTTCGCAAGGGACTCTTTTATTATTTCCTCTGCAACCTGCAGATCAAAGCCAAAGAGACCGAGAATTGCCCCCACAGCAACAACATTGGCCATAATCTTGTTTCCCCCGGCATCCTTGGCAATCTGCGTAAAAGCTGTTGCCAGAAACTGCTCATCCTCTTCCTCTTCATCATTCTGAGGTTCGTAAAGAATGATGCCGTCACTATGCAGAGACAGGCGGTGCATATCAATGCTTTCAATGTTCAGGGCCACAAGGATATGAATCACATCACGTGATGCACTGATAGCTTTTTCCGACAGGCGGATCTGGTAATAATTATGCCCGCCCCTGACCCGGGACATATAGTCCTGATGGGTAAAAACATGATATCCCAGCCTGCTGAATATCTTGCCCAGAGCCGCACCAATTGTCTGCAAACCCTGGCCGGCTTCACCGGCAATCCGTATGCTGTAATCCATACTGCCTCCCTTTTAGCAGGCTGTTGAAAAACTACTGCACTTGCTGATACTGCGTCAAAATTCGGCTCAAAATGCTCATTTACTCCATGTAAACTGTGCTTTTTCGCCTCATTTTTCCTTGTCTCCGCTACGTTCGCTACATTTTTCAACAGCCTATTTGATGCCAAAAAAAATTCTTTTTCTTCCTTTTCTTTATAACTATACTACAGGAAAGGCTTTGTTTTTTTCCGTTTATTTCCTGTATGACAAGAATTGATCCTGTCAGGCAGGACTTCAGCCTTGTTTTACTTGCGGACAATAAACAAATGGCAAATATCTGACAGGACTGAAATATGATGGTCTCGCAAAAAGCTCTCAAGCTGACCATCCGCCAACGAAATATCAACAAGTTACATACTTGTCGGCGGCGGTTGAGGGGGGTTTCACCCTAAAGGGCATAAATACGAAACCGTCAAATATGCTGTGGAAAAATCAAAAAATTTCGTATTTCCCAATCCTGGAAGGCTATCCTGGGAGGTTGTCCGAGAATGCCTGTTGCCTCCTGCGCTCAAGCATTTTTTCCAGCACAGAAACCAGATCATCAAAATTACCGTCTTCGTAGGACAGATAGCGTGGATGGAGCAGATGCCCGAGAAAAAGCGTCTCCGGTTTTCGGTCTGGTATGACGAGAAGAAGCTGAAGGTCTCGCATGAGATCCCGTATGCGCTTGAAAACAATAAGCTCTTCTGCTGATGCAGCCCGCAATACGACGATCTCCATGTCGTCCAGAGAATTGACCAGGAACTGAAACAGCGCCTCGAATGTTTCAAATTCTTCGAACTCTTTCGGAGGAACGACATTGCTCACCTTCTCTAAAAGAAGTTGATCGTCGCCATTTGTTTCTGTCATATCCAGGAATAGAACCATGCATAACTCTTTTAAGTTGACAGCATCGATTTTGAGAAATTGCTTTTTTTATTAAACAAGAACTGTGCCAGAAAATAACAAAATACGAGTAGGACCATGAACAACAAAGAAATTGATAAATACCGCAAAATTTTTGATGAGGCTCTTGACATGCTGTTTGTCGCCGAAGCGGAAACAGGCATCATCATTGATTGCAATAAAGCCGCTGCCAAAACCTTGGGTTGGCGGAAAGAAGAGTTGATCGGTCGCCACCAACGCTCCATTCATCCGGAAGAAGAGCATGTTGGAAACTTTTCCAGAACATTCAAGCAACATATCACGGACAAAAACAATCAGATGCTTGAAGCAAAGGTGGTCACCCAAAACGGCGAACTTCTCGATGTCGACATCAAGGCAAGCACGCTGGAAATAAATGGAGAAAAAGTTATTGTCGCGATCTTCAGGGAAAAGACTCTGGAACAAAAATACCAGCAGGAAATAAACGATCTTGCCAGGTTTCCCAGCGAGAACCCAAGCCCTGTCATGCGCGCCACTTCATCCGGCATCACACTCTACATTAATAAGGCAGGGCAAGAGCAACTGAGAGAGTGGCACATTGAAAAAGGCAAACCAATGCCCCATTTCTTTCAACAAACCATTCACAACGTCTACCGCAAGCAGAAAACGCAATTAAAGGAGTTTAAGGCTGGAGATACATTCTTCCAGTTTACCTTTACTCCGATTCGCGGAGAACACTACATCAATATCTATGCAATGGATATTACGCATAAAAAAAAGGCAGAGAAGGAACTGCGGCGCAGCGAAGAACTGCATCGGACCATCGGGGAAAAAATCCCCTTCGGCAGCTGGACAGCAGATGCCGAAGGCCGTTGTCTTTCCGTGACCAAACCTTTTCTGGACATGACAGGCATGACCTTTGCTGAAATAAAGAATTTCGGTTGGCTTGACAGGGTGCCGGAGGAGGAAAGGGAAGAATTGCGCACTAACTGGCTGCACTGTGTCAAGAATTGCATGGACTGGGAATATCAGTATCGGCTCAGGGGTGCGAATGGCTCCCTGTATACCCTTCATACCATTGGCCGCCCGGTCTATGATAAAAAAGGACAAATCAGCTACTGGGCAGGATTTCATTTTGACGTTACCAAACAGAAAAAGGTTGAAAGGCAGCTCTTTAAGCTGAATGCACGCCTGGAAGATATAGTTGAGGAAAGGACCCGTCATCTTCTCAAGACAATGAAGCAGCTTCGCAAGCTGGCCTTTGAACTGACAGTGACCGAACAGCGGGAACGTCACCGCCTGGCGGACATTCTCCACAATGACCTGCAACAGCTCATGGTTGCCGGCAAACTGAAGATCGAACGCATGTACAATCGATCAGCGGATGAAAAGAGCAAAAAGGATCTTAAAGAGGTCCTGAGACTCCTGGAACAGTCAAGTCGAACCACAAGAAACATTTCCTCAGAACTGCGCCCTTCAGGAAACGATTATACAGACCTTGTCGAAAGCATTAACTGGCTCTGCGAGTGGTTCAGGAGCCACTTTGACTTCACTGTCCATAAACGGATTCCTCAAAATTTTGTCCCTGATACTCTACCCAAAGAAATTACCGTTTTCCTCTTTGAGGCAATCCGGGAATTGATATTTAACGTGGTCAAGCATGGGGGCATGAGTTCTGCCGAACTTTTTCTCGATATTGATCCTGAAAATTATTTGCACATCACCCTCTGCGACCAGGGCAGGGGAACGGATACCAATGTACTGGCAAAAAACGTGGATAATTTTGATAAGGGGTCGGGATTGATGGGAATGCGTGAGCGTCTTTCCTTTCTGGGGGGGACGTTGAATGTAACTTCTGCTCAAGGGGAAGGATTCATTGCCTCCATTACCATCCCTTATGACTTCAGTGAGGACGCTTCTGCCGACAAAGTTCGACACGAAGACGCTCGGAGCCCTTCTCCCCCAATACCTCCTGATTTCCAAAAACCATCACCAATAAAAATTCTGGTGGCTGATGATCATCCTCCTGTTCAGCAGGGACTGAAGGCCTTGCTGTCAGGGGAAGATGACATGGAATGCATCGGCTTGGCCAATAACGGCAGGGACGCTGTGGCAATGGCAATGAAACTGCGGCCCGATGTGATCATCATGGATGTAAGACTGCCGGAAATGAACGGCATTGAAGCAACGCGCCAAATCATAGCCGACAATCAGGATATTTCCATTATCGGCCTGACGGCCAATGCGGATCAGGCAACGATCAGAGCCATGTTCCGGTCCGGTGCCGCAGCATGCCTTGACAAGGGAGATTCGAACCAGATACTTATAGACACAATACGATCAAGCCAAAATAAGGATTAAGACATTCTCTCACATGTCCGGATCATAAGAGCACTTTCAATATGATCAAACTAGTCAGGTCAGCGGATTTACTGCGGGCTTCATGTCTTGCTCATATCTTTATTCCCGGAGTTAAACCTCGTCAACCAGGAGATTTTCACGGCTGGCATACCTGGTCAACTCCTGCACGTTGTGCAGGTTGAGTTTACGCATCAGGTTGGTTCGATGATTGTCGACTGTTTTTGGGCTGATAAAAAGCATCTCGCCGATTTCCTTGTTGCTGTACCCTTCGGCAATCAGTTTCAGAATCTGCTTCTCGCGCCTGGTTAACAGATCGCTTTTCAATGTGATCGCTTCTTCAGAGTCTTTCTTCTTCTTATTATTATCAGTATGGGTTCCCCTCAGTTCGCGACTGATGAAACGCTCCCCTTTCAATGTTTTTTGAATGGCTTCTATAAGCTCCTCCTGCCTGGAGTCCTTGAGGATATAACCGTCCGCCCCTGCCCGGATTGCGGCTTTGCAATAGCTCTGAGAACTATGGACGGAGAGAATGAGAACTCTGGTGCGCGGGCAGACCTTCTTCATTTCCACAAGGGCGTCGATGCCATTCATCTTCGGCATTGTCATGTCAAGCAGAACAAGGTCAGGTTGCAGCTCACTGGCTCGCCGTATTCCTTCAAGGCCGTCAGCCGCTTCGCTGACCACCTTGAATTCGGAATAGTCAGCAAGAATGGCCCGCAATCCATCCCGTAGAATTGCATGATCCTCAACAATCAGTATACGCTTTGTCCTCTGTCCGGAGGGCAGACTGTTCATCCTCTTTGCCACTGCATCTCCTGCGAATATTATAATATTTTCATTATCTTACCAGCTTTTACCCAGGAAAAAACATGATTCCGTCCATCATGCTCTTCCAATACTCCACCCACTTTTTTGAGAAAAATTATCAACAAATTGAGGTGGACACCCTATTTCAAATTATTCGACAAAAACCTATCATTTAAATACTCGATATATATTTCTCAAAGCGGTCAAATTCAGGCAACAAAAATTGAAGAAATCGCAAAAAGTCACACAACGGATCAAACGTTATCTGTTTTTAAAAGGTTACACAAGTAATGGCGGAGGTCGAGTTTTTTTTTGCAAGGCTTCAAAATTGATGGATTCGCATTTATACCCTATCAGGGTGAAAATCACAGAAACTGCCCGTCCGGCAACGTAATATCAACGCGTTACGTTACTGTCGGCGACGGGCGACTGAGTGTTTTTTTGCGAAACCGTCACAATTGTTGAAAACAAAAAGCTTACCGATAAATGAGGAAGAAATGATGCGAACGGAACGACAGGCCTCCCTGGCAGGGAGCAAAAAATCCCACGATGCGATTGGTTACCAAACTCCTTCACTGCAGAATTCTTCGTTTGCTGAAAAAGAACATCCACTTATTGAAGAACAACCAATTCACATTCTGGTGGTTGACGATGACAACCTGATTCGGGAGCTCCTGGTAACCATGCTGCTCCAAATGGGAATGCAGGCATCAAGCGCCGTTGACGGCTCCGACGCCCAAAAAAAGATAGAGACAGGCAGTTACGACCTGGTGATCAGTGATATCTCCATGCCCGGAATGGATGGTATTTCCCTGGCAAAATGGATCAAAGAACAAAATTCCTCCCTGGAGATAATCCTTATTTCCGGAGCCCATGATGTGGACAATGTCGTCCAGGCCCTTCGAATAGGAGTCGTGGATTTTCTCAAAAAACCTTTCACAAGCCAGGAACTGGAAGACTCCCTCAAACGGTACACCATAAGACGGTCAAACCACTGCGGCCCGGCCCTCACGCTTATCAGGCAGGCATTGCATGATGTTCGGGGCAGTTTGGTTGCCATATCCGGTCTCATCAAAATGCTGGGACAGGAGAGTTCCAGGCCGTACCTGAGATCAAAAGGAATCTCCCTCCAAACTCTAGCCGTGCAGCTGGACAGGCTGGTCAGCCTCACGGAAAACTATTGCGCACAGGCCATGTTCCTGACCCGGGATGAAAATATTAATGAAGAGGTGCTCGATCTGCAGGAAGATGTCATTAATCAGGTCCTGCAATCCCTTGATTTTGAAATAGACCAGAAAAATATTTCCGTCAACAGCAGCTCTTTTATGGGTGGAAATTTACAGAGAATCAAGGCCAACACCCTGTTTATCCGCAGCGCCTTTCGGAACCTCTTTGATAATGCCATCAAGCATTCACCGAGCAACGGCAAAATAACCTATGCAATCAAAAATTCAGGAAATAAGTTCCAGGTCCTCATTGAAAATGACATGCTGCCGCTTGCTGGCGAAGAAAAAAAAGAATGTGCCTTCCCTCGACCGTTTCCCCTCAGATCAGCAGGAGGAAAATCCACTGGCCTTGGTCTCGGCCTGAACATGACCAGATATTTTATCGGCTTATGCGGTGGGGATGTCTCATGTGAACCCCAAAACAACAGAACAAGATGCCTCCTTACGTTGCCGGCGCATGACTGACGATTACACGAAAAGCAGTCGAGAAACCGGCAGTTCACATTTGCAGCATTCCGTTAAAGCAGGAAATGGAGGACAACATCATGGCCCATGTACTGATAATTGATGACAACAAGGCAAATTCCAGCCGTCTACACAACTTGATAGAACAAAAAGGCTACACGTCCTCAATAGCCGCCAACATGCAGGAAGCGATGCGCTTCTCCCAGGAAAAGCAAGTCGACGTGGTTCTGATGAACAGCATCATCCTGCACGGCAAACAGGCAGCCGGCCTTCAACTACTGCACAAAACGCCTTCTGCGCCGGAAGTGATCATTCTGGCAGAGACGGGCAGCGCCGAAGAGGCCGAGTTTGCCATCGAACATGGGGCCTGGGATTATATCGTCAGCTCCCATTCCTCAAAGGAAATTTTTTCGCCCCTGTCAAAGGTGATTGGTTACCGGGAGAAAAGGAAGAAACAAAATCCCGCCCAGGAAAGTATGAAAATCAAGGCACCCGGCATTGTCGGCAATTCCGCCCGCCTCAAGGCATGCCTTGCCACTCTCATGCAGGCGGCGCAAAGCGATGCAAGCATGCTTATCAACGGGGAAACAGGAACCGGAAAGGAACTGTTTGCCACCGCCCTGCACGAAAACAGCCCACGAAACAAAGGAAATTTTGTGGTTGTCGATTGCGCGGCCCTGCCGGAAACCCTTATTGAAAGTACACTTTTTGGTCACGAAAAAGGTGCCTTTACCGGAGCGACGCAGAAGCAAGCCGGCCTTGTTAAGCAGGCTGACGGCGGCACCCTGTTTCTGGATGAGGTGGGGGAACTGCCTTTGTCGTTACAAAAAACATTTCTCCGGGTTCTTGAAGAACGGCAATTCCGTCCGGTTGGCAGCAAGAATGAAGTCAAAAGCGATTTCAGGCTTGTAGCAGCAACGAATCAGGACCTTGACGCCATGGTCGAAGGGGGTACTTTTCGGGAGGACCTCCTCTTTCGCCTCAGAACCTTCAGTCTGGAACTCCCTGCACTGCGCGTCCGCCCGGAGGACATCACTCCCCTTGTTAAATATTTTATCGGCCGCCGCCAAAAAAACAACCCGATGTTCAACAAGAAAATATCTGCCGACTTCCTGACATCGCTCCGCAAGTATCACTGGCCGGGTAATGTCAGGGAACTTTTCCATGCCTTAGAGCGCTCCCTTGCCGCGGCCCAGGTCCACACGACTCTTTTCCCGTATCACCTGCCGACCCATATTCGTGTTGCCATTGCCAAGGCATCACTGCCGCAGTCGGATCACAGAAAACAAAATCTGCCCAGCCGGGAAAAGATAGAACAAGATGGCAGGCCCAACCTTGTTCACTCCATCGATGCCGGCCAAAAGCTGCAACAGATCCGGGACGAGGTTCTGGCCAAAACCGAGGAGCTGTATCTGCAGGAACTGATCGCCGTCACAGGCGGAGATATGTCCCAGGCCATCACGGTTTCAGGTCTTTCCAGATCCAGATTATACCAGCTCTTTAAAGACCATGGAGTATCTCCGGCAACGGGGAAAAAATAACCGGCAAAGGAAATAAAAATATGCTCTTCTTCCTCCTTTTTTGTGATATAAGAAATTATGAAGGATGCGCTGAACACCAAGAGATCTGTTTGCCGTTCCCACTACCACTCCATGCCTTTCGGCCCCAGCCTGCTGCCAGAAGGAGGCGTGCTCTTCCGCCTCTGGGCGCCAGGAGCAGAAAACATTGAACTCTGCCTGATTAACAATGGCGAACAGCCTGTTTTTTTAGACATGGAAGCTTTGCCGGATGGCTGGTTCCAACTCAAAAACAGAGAGGCCGCTGTCGGCTCTTTGTATCAGTTTCGTATCAATGGCGACCTCCTGGTCCCCGACCCGGCCTCACGATTCCAACCCCAGGATATACACGGTCCGAGCCAGATAATTTCAGCGACCGAATTTGACTGGCAACACGGCAAGTGGCAGGGCAGGCCCTGGGAGGAGGTTCTTTTTTACGAACTTCACACAGGAACGTTTTCGCCGGAAGGAACCTTTAACGGCATCGAGGCAAAACTTGACTATCTTGCGGAGCTGGGCGTCACGGCAATTGAATTGATGCCCGTTGCAGATTTCCCGGGACGATACAACTGGGGTTACGACGGGGTTCTGCTCTTTGCCCCGGACAGCGTCTACGGACATCCCGATGATCTCAGGCGTCTGGTCCGAAGCGCTCATCAAAAAGGGCTCATGGTCTTTCTGGATGTGGTGTACAACCATTTCGGGCCGGATGGGAATTACCTGCATGTCTACGCCAGGGAAGCTTTTTTCCAAGAGGATCGGCATACTCCCTGGGGCGCGGCCATCAACTTCTCCGGTCCGGACAGCCGCACTGTCCGTGATTTCTTTATCCACAACACCCTGTACTGGCTGGAGGAATTCCAACTTGACGGCCTGCGGTTCGATGCCGTCCACGGTATCCAGGATGATTCGCAACCGCACATCCTGGAGGAGATCGCCGAGGCCGTGGCAAACGGACCGGGGCAGGAAAGACATATCCATCTGGTTCTGGAAAATGACGCAAACGAGGCCCGTTATCTGACCGGGAAGCGACATGGACAACGTCAAGGTTACTCCGCCCAGTGGAATGACGACATCCATCACGCCCTTCATATCCTGCTCACAGAAGAAAAAACCGGCTATTACCAGGATTACGCGGATAACCCGATCAAACATCTGGGGCGCTGCCTGTCCGAAGGATTCGCCTATCAAGGCGAGCCTTCATTGTACCGCAACAACGAGCGCCGAGGCGAACCGAGCCGCAGCCTCCCGCCCACAGCATTTGTCTCCTTTCTGCAAAATCATGATCAGGTCGGCAATCGTGCTTTTGGAGAGCGGTTGAGCACCCTGGCAGACAAACACAACATCCGCCTGGCAGCAGCCTTGCTCCTCCTGTCACCCTCCCCCGCCCTGCTTTTTATGGGGGAAGAGCTTGCCGTGGAGACCCCGTTTTATTTTTTCTGCGATTTCGAAGGCGAACTTGCCAAGGCTGTTTCTGCCGGTCGACGCCGTGAATTTGCCCGTTTTCCGCAATTTTCCGATAACAGTCTGCTTGCACGTATCCCCGACCCAAACAGTTGGAAAACCTTTGAACGATCATGCCTTGACTGGAATACCTTAGCAAGCCGCGAGGGCCAGGAAAGCTATGCCTTTTATAAGAAAATTATCTCCCTGCGCAAACAACATGTCATCCCACGGCTTCAAGGAATAAAGGGAGAGAGGGCGTCCTACCGGATTATCGGCCCCAAGGCCATCGATGTCCGCTGGACCCTTGCCGACGGTTCAGTGCTGCAGATAGCTGTCAATTTCGGGGATAAACCCGTGGCTGGAATACCTCATTCTGAAGGGAAGCTTTTCTATGCATATCCTGAAGAGCAAACAGCGCCTCGGCAGTCACAGACCCTGCCGGCAGGAAGTATTCTGTGCTTTTTAAAATTTACGAAAAATGATGAACAAGACTGTAGTTAAGGAAATAATTGAGCTCTACGGTGTGAAAATTTCACAGCCGGAACATGACGGGGACAGCAGCCAGGATCTCTCCGGGAAGATGCGGGCTTTTCTTACCGCCCTCAACCTTGACCCGGAGGATGACCAGTCCCTTGCCCGTCATCTTCAGGAGTTGCAGCAAGGCTATTGGTCTGGAATTGTTGACCCGCTCCTGGTAAGTCAGGAAGAGGTTCCTTTACGCATTACTCTCCGCCTGCCTGCAAAATTACAAGCGAATCAGATCTACTGGACCCTTGTTCAGGAAAATAACGCTGAACACCGGGGAGATCTTTCTGCTCAAAATTTACCTGTTCTGCAGCAAAAAGAAATAAACCAGCAATCCTATATTGCTGCCGGCCTCGAACTTCCCTTACAGCTTCCCTGCGGGTATCACACTTTTTCTGTTGCTGCGGGAAACAGCGACGAAAATAAAATAACAGCCTCCTGCCTTGTCATTATCGCCCCGACGTTATGCTACCTTCCAGCAGGGCTGCAGCCTGAAAACCGTGTTTGGGGAATATGCTGCAATCTTGATACGATTCGCTCCAAACGTGACTGGGGAATCGGCGACTTTTCAGACCTGAAAACAGTTCTGGAATGGGGCGCGGAAAGCGGGGCAGCGGCCGTGGCAATCAACTCTCTGCAGCCCATGCTCCCCACGCAGCCAAACCCTATTGAAAAACGCCGGCCGACAAGTCTTCATTTTCTCTCGCCGCTCTATCTTGATATTGAAGCCATGGACGACTTCCATGAATGCAACAAGGCACGTGATTTTGTCCAGGACCCGACTTTTCAAACACATATTTCCCGGCTTCGAGACCTGGGTTTTGCAGATTACCAGGGGATTGCTGCGATCAAAATACCCGTGCTGCAGATACTCTGGCAGCATTTTCAAGACAACCACCTTAACCCGGAAACGGACAGGGGACGACAATTTAGGAATTTTCAACAGAGCGGCGGAGATGAATTATGGGCATGGTCCATTTTTGCCGCCCTGCAAGTACATTTTCAGGACCAAGAAGAGAAAGGCCTGCAACACTGGCTGGACTGGCCTGAATCCTTTCGGCATCCAGGCTCCACAGAGATAAGCGACTTTGCCCAAAAACATATGGACCAACTCGCCTTTCAGCAATACATCCAGTGGCAGGTTGATCTGCAACTACAGGCTATTGGCCGGCGGTCCATGGAACTCGGTCTGAAGGTGGGACTCGTGGCCAGACTTCCCGCCTCTCCGGGCTATGCTGGTTTTGAAGAGTGGCGAAAACAAAAAACTCGCACCGGCAACATAAGTGTTCCCTCCAACGGCACCCCACCGCTGATTCACCCCGGCCGGATGAAAAAAATTGCCTATGATACCTGGATTGCCATACTCCGGGTCAACATGCGGTATGCCGGTGGGCTGCGCCTTGACCCAGGTCGGCTCATGGAACATCAGCACCTGCTGCCTGTCAGCCAGGAATGCGGCAAAGAGATTTCGCTGCAGCTCCCTGTCCACGAAATACTATCTCTCATAGCGCTTGAAAGCCAGAGAAACAGATGCATGGTCATCTGTGAAGAGCCGGAAAAACTCGCGGATAATTTTCAGACAACACTTATTGAAAGACATTTTTTCATGAGTCATATAGGACAGTTTATCACCGACAAGGATGGAAGCTGGCTTTCTCCCGACAGGTATCCACAGCAGACCGTTGTTTCAGCCGGCAGCGACACTCACACCCTGCACGACTTCTGGTCGGGGAATGATATCACAAGACAAACCAGGGAGCAGACAGCCAGGCGGGAAAAAATGATCATCGCCAGAGCAACCGACAGAGCCCAGCTGCTGGTTGCCCTGCAACGACAAGGCTTGCTGCCGGAAGGTTGCGATGTGGACCCGGTCAGTGTGCCGGTCATGACACCGGCCCTGGCAACTGCCGTGCATCTTTTTCTGGCTCAGTCAACAGCCCGGATTTTTCTGCTGCAACTGGAAAATATTCCAAACATGCTCGACCCCGACCTGTTGAGCCGGGTTGATGAGGAATCACCTCTCCAGCAGCGCACCCTGCCCATTGACCTGGAAACGATTGTCACCGACAATGAGCTTTCTCAACTTTTAGAAACCTTTTCCAAGGAGCGGGGGATCGGAGTAGTCAAACCTTCCGCATTGCTGACCGGCAGACATAAGAGCAGAACCGCTCGTATTCCGCACTCTTTTTACCGACTGCAGCTCAACAAAGACTTCTCCTTTGCCAGGGCAACAAACGTTGTTGCCTACCTGGAGGAATTGGGAATAAGCCACTGCTACACCTCCCCTTATCTGCAGGCGCGACCTGGAAGTTCACATGGCTATGATATAATCGATCATTCCTCCATCAACATGGAAATCGGCAGTCGTGAAGACTATGAAGAATTTGTCTCTGCCCTTGGCCGTCACAATATGGCCCAGATCTTTGATATGGTTCCCAACCACATGGGTGTGGGCAGCGATAATCACTGGTGGATGGATGTTCTTGAAAACGGCCAGGCCTCGCTCTATGCGGACTTCTTTGACATCAACTGGCAGCCGCAGCAGGAGGAGTTGCAGGACCGTGTTCTGCTGCCGGTACTTGGCAGTTATTACGGCACCGTGCTTGAAGACGGGCAGCTCTGCCTTGAGTTTGTTCCGGACAAAGGCGCTTTTTACATATCCTATTTTGAGCACCGTTTTCCAGTGGCCCCCGGAACGTATCCCTTTATCCTCACCCATGACCTGCAGCGCCTGGAGGACAGACTGAGTCCCCAGCATGAGGGATTTCTGGAGTTGCACAGTCTGGTTTCTTCCCTGACCAATCTACCGAGCCGGCAGGAGACCGACATCGAACAAATCAAGATGCGGCACCGCAACAAAGAGGTACTGAAACGTCATCTGGCCAGACTGTGTCGGGAATTTACCGAAATCGCCGCTTTTATAGAGGAGAATGTCCTCTTTTTTAATGGAAAAAAAGACGATCCTGAGAGCTATGACCTGCTCCACTCACTGCTTGACCAGCAGACATACAGGCTTGCCTTCTGGCGGGTGGCATCCGATGAAATAAATTATCGCCGTTTTTTTGATATCAACGAACTGGCCGGCATACGCATCGAGGAGCAGAGGGTATTCGAGGAAACGCATCGCCTGGTGCTTGACCTGATCAGGACGGGAAAAATTGACGGCCTGCGCATTGACCATCCGGATGGACTCTACAATCCGGACGAGTATTTCCGCCGCCTTCAGGAAGCAGCGGGAGGATCGTCCATCATGGAGGAACAAAACCAGAGAAAACCTCTCCCCCTCTATGTTGTTGTTGAAAAAATTCTTACGGACTTTGAGCACTTAAGAGACGACTGGCAGGTGCATGGCACAACCGGCTATGATTTTTCCGTCACGCTCAATGGTCTTTTCGTTGATTCCTCCACAGAAAAAGCGATGACCTTGATTTATGACACATTTATCAATGAAAAAATCGAGCCTGATCACCAAATCTATCTTTGTAAAAAACTGATCATCAAAACCGCCATGGCCGGCGAGCTCAATGTCCTGGCCGGAGAACTCCATAAACTGGCCAAGATGAACCGCTATACCCAGGACTTTACCCTCAACGGCCTGCGTGCGGCTCTCACGGAAATCATCGCCTTTTTCCCCGTGTACCGCACCTATATTTCCTCTGCCAAAATTGACGGCAATGAACGCAATTACATTGAATGGGCGACGGCAAAAGCCAAAGCGCGGCACCAGGCCGGGGACACCTTGATCTATGACTTTATCAGATCAACCATGCTTCTCGCCGACAGCAGCGACAAAGAAAGTGTATACGGGAATAAGAGAGTAGATTTTGTCATGAAATTGCAACAGTATACCGGACCCATTATGGCCAAGGGACTGGAAGATACTTTCTGCTATATCTATAACCGTTTACTGTCTCTTAATGAAGTGGGAGGCGACCCGCGCCGCTACGGAGTTTCCGTGGCCGCCTTCCACCACGCAAACAGCGAGCGCCAGAAACACTGGCCCCATGCGATGTTGAATACCTCCACCCATGACAGCAAACGCAGTGAGGATGTCCGGGCCCGTATCAATGTACTCAGTGAAATGCCCGATGAATGGCAGCAGGCCCTTGATAAATGGAGCGAAATCAATGACTGCAACAGAACCCAGATCGAAACAGGGCTGGCTCCGTCAAGGAATGACGAGTATGCCTTTTATCAAAACCTGCTCGGCATATGGCCCCTCTATGAGCCTGATCATGAGCAGAAAAAGGAACTTGCCGACAGGATGAGCGCTTACATGCTGAAGGTGATCCGGGAGGCAAAAATTCATACCAGCTGGATCAATCAGGACCAGCCCTATGAAGCGGCAATGGAAACCTTTGTCCGGTCAGTTTTCAGCGAAGAAAATAATTCCTTTCTCGCGGAATTTATTCCCTTCCAGACCCGAATAAGCTGGTTCGGCATACTCAACAGCCTGAGCCAACTGCTCGTCAAACTGACTTCCCCCGGCATACCTGACATCTACCAGGGCAATGAAATATGGCATTTCCGCCTTGTTGATCCGGACAACAGGCAGCCGGTCGACTTTGAACATCGCCGGCTGCTGCTTAGCGACCTTCGCAGTTTGATCTCCGGACAGACAGCCGAAGGCGGCTCACTGGGGAATCTTCTCGAAAACATTAGCGACGGCAGGGTGAAGCTCTTTACTACCTGGAGGACGCTGTCCTGTCGGCAACAATATCCCGACCTGTTTGAAGCGGGAAATTACCTGCCCTTGCAGACAAGGGGCAGCAAAAAAGAACATCTCTTTGCTTTTTCGCGCAGCAGGGCAGGCAAAATCCTGATTTGCGCCGTACCCCGTCTTGTGGCCGGTCTCCTTGACAAAAAAACAGGGAGACTGCCCCTGGGCCGGGACATATGGCAGGATACGGAATTGGTCCTGCCGGACGACTTTGGGCAAAACTATAAAAACATACTCACAGGAGAGGAAATATCGACTGCCGGTGGACAGCAAATAACGTTGCCCGCCGCCGAACTTTTCTCTTCCTTTCCAGTGGTTTTACTGGAGAACGAACAGCAAGGAGCAGACCATGAACGACAAAACTGATCAGAACAATCATCAGGAGCCAGGCCGGGAGTTTGTCATTAAAGACTGCGCTTTGATCGCCATTGCCACCGGCAGCAGGGCAATGACCCTGCGCGAGTTGCGCGATCTCTTACTCTCTGTAACCCCGGACAGCATCTATTATCACTTCTGGGGCGGCCTCCTGCAGCCGCGTTTTGAGGAACGGGAGTATAATAACGATTTTGCGGCCTGGGCCTGGTACGAGATGCATGATGCAATCCTGGCCGAGCGTCTCGCTGTTATCGATCCCACTGAATGCCAAAACATGGAGGAGCTTCGCCAGCAACTTCTTGAAATCGTTGAGGAACGTCTTGACGAAAGAGAAACCGTGTCATGGATGTTTGCTTCCGCGCCATTTGAATTCATTCGCTCCCAGATCGTTGTCTTTGATACCGGCAAAAGAGCGGCCTCCCCCGAGGAACTCGCGGCTCTGCTGCCGGACGTCTCGCCCAGCAGTATTTTTTATCACTTTATCGATTCGCGCCGCAGACTTGGTCACCACGGCGATGATTTCAGTTTCTGGCTGTCAGGCTTCAATGCGTGTCACCGGGGTCTGTGCGATAAGCTTGTCGCCATAGACCCCTATTTCGTCTCACTGCCTGAACTTAAAAACCAACTGGTAAAACTGTTTCAAACGCATTTTAACAAGGAGACAGTATGAATACTCTGCTTGATGCATACGCAAATATCACGGGTCAGGGGGTTATCGACCATCTTCGCCAGCTTGCAGCCCCCTTGCGCGGCATGAAAGTCGTGCATGTCAACTCCACCAGAGTCGGCGGGGGAGTTGCCGAGATTCTTGAAAAACTGGTGCCCCTTATGCAGGAGCTGTCCATTGACACCTCATGGGAGGTTATCACGGGCAACGACGATTTCTTCCAGTGCACCAAGGCAATGCATAACACCCTGCAGGGCAGCCGCACAAGAATCCCGGAAAATCTGCTTGCCACCTACGAGCAGATAAACAGGGATAATGCCGAACAGTTGCGCGCAAAACTTGAAGAGGCTGACTTTGTTTTTATCCATGATCCACAACCAGCGCCGTTGCTGTCGCATTGTCCGAACCGCCAAGGAAAATGGATATGGCGCTGCCACATTGATGCCAGCCATCCTTTCAGGCCGGTCTGGAAATATCTTCGTGGGTTTGTCGCAGGCTACGATGCCTCCATTTTTTCCCTGGCCCGATTCGCCAGAACCCTTCCCCATCCGCAGTACATTATTCCACCGAGCATTGATCCGCTCAGTGAAAAAAATATGGAGTTGCCCGAAGCTGAAATCAAAGCGGTTTTTAGCGACTTTGACCTGGATCCGGAAAGGCCCCTGCTTCTGCAGGTTTCCAGATTCGATAGGTTTAAAGACCCCCTCGGGGTTATCCAGGCCTATAAACTGGTAAAAAGATTTGTGCCGGACCAGCAGTTGGTCCTGGCCGGAGGGTCGGCAACCGATGATCCGGAGGGAGAAGCTGTACTCCAGGAGGTAAAAGAGGCTGCCCAGGGAGACCCGGATATTCACATTCTGCTGCTGCCCCCTGACTCCCATAGACGCATCAATGCCCTGCAGCGGGCCGCGGACATTATTCTGCAAAAATCCATCAAGGAGGGTTTCGGTCTGACAGTTACCGAGGCCATGTGGAAGGGCAAACCCGTTATCGGCGGCAATGCGGGAGGCATAGGTCTCCAGGTAATCAACTTTAACACCGGTTTCCGGGTAAACACGCCGGAGGGAGCGGCACTGCGCATCCGGTACCTGCTTCACCATCCGGAGAAAATGCAGGCAATGGGCCACAAGGGCCGGGAATTCGTTCGGGATAATTTTCTCCTCACCCGTCACCTGCGGGAATATCTCACCCTGATCCTCAGTCTGCACTATGGTGGCGCGGAAAGGATTGAACTGGGATAACGAGAAACTCTGCTGCCAAAAAGCAATCAAGAACTCTGTATCTCCTTTCATTGTATGCAAACAGGGCTCATCGTTTTCCCGGGTTCAGAGTTCAAGGTGATTTGGCACGATATTTGTTTATTCTTTCCATTAACACCCGGAGACTGCAAACAAGTTTTGAGCTTGTTGCGGCAATCCTTTCATTTTTTTCAGAGGTCATACAGGACTGGTGCCTCAGTCGCTCATCATATTCATATAAGGAGTTGAACCATGTGTAAATCCACTCAAGATAAAAACGACAAAACTGCAGGTGAAAAAATCTGTCCGGAATGCAATGGAGAGAAAATTATCAAGGGAATCTGCACCTGTGATATGGAATGGCGGGGCTCGAACAAAGAAGATGACTGGGAGGATTGCCAATGCACTCCTGACACAACCTGCCATCTCTGTAACGGTAAGGGAGTTATTCAGAGTTAATGCCCCGTTAAGCAGACCAGGTCAATCTCTTTGTATGCGTTCTTCACCTCCACCTTTTTGCTGCTGGAAGTGCGTGTCTTCGGACTCCACATTCTTTTCATCAAGGCATCTGGTCTGTGCAGGCTGCTGAGATCCCTGGTTGCCATTTGCAAACAGGCAGGCGAAAAAATCGTTCATCAAAAGTCCTGTCAGCCGGGACTATGTCCTGTCACCCAGGAATCACATAAAGATTTTTAAGAGGGATTCATTATGACCCACACTGTAACTCTGCTCATGAAAGAATTTGTAACACATGACGTCAAACGCTTTGTTGTCAGCAAACCGCAAGGGTTTACATATTTACCAGGTCAGGGCGTTGAACTCGTCATTAATCAACCGGGCTGGAAAGATGAAGAAGGCCGGCCGTTTACTCCGACCTCACTCAATGACGACCACGTTATTGAATTTACTGTCAAGCGCTACGCGGATCACAAAGGCGTCACCGATAAACTGCACACCCTGGAACCGGGAGATGAATTACTGATGTCCGATCCATTCGGCACCATAAACTATAAAGGAGCCGGTGTTTTCATAACGGCGGGGGCCGGTTTGACTCCGTTTCTCAGCATTTTCAGGGAACTCGCCCGTACTTCGGGCAGTCTGGACAGCCACACGCTCCTCTTTTCAAACAAAACATCGGCAGACATTATATGCGAAAAGGAGCTGCGCCATTATTTCGGCAAACACGACATCTTTACCCTGACCCGTGAAATACATCCCGGCTACCGGCATGGCCGCATAGATAAAGAACTCATTCAGGACGCCATCAGTTCGCTCAACCAGCACTTTTATGTCTGCGGCCCGGATGCCTTTGTTGAAGATATCAATGCCATTCTCAACGAACTTGGGGTGCAAGCGGAATTGCTCGTGTTTGAAGAATGATTGTCTGAAATTTCAGGATAACGGGACCAGATTACAGGGCTGGAGCGCGGCTGCCGCCATCATCGGCAGCCACGCCCTGAAAGGAGATAAAATTTTACGATTTCTTTTCTCCTGATCCTTTATCAGGAGTATATCATGGTATATTCTCCATTGTTGATCCGCATTTCCCAGCGCCCGCCATGATGGCGGCCATACTCCTCCCAGCCTTTGAATTCTTCCGTATCACAATTCACTTCCGGCGGAGAGTGGGTCTTTTTCTTCCTGTCCTGCCAGGCCAGAAGATCCGTATCCAGGTTATATGACTGGGCCAGAGCCTTGGTCATGGCCTTGGCGGTTTCAAAATTAATTTCCATACCATCCAAACTTATTCTGATCTCTTTCATGGCGACCTCCTTTTCTTTTTACTTTTATCTCATCATTCGGCCATCCGGTGATGGTTAAACGATATGTTCTCAAGAAGAACAACGTCCTGTATAAAAATACCTTTAGGCAAACTCATCAAACATCTCGCCCTTGGCCTTGCAGAGAGGACATGTATCCGGAGCCTCACCCTCCAATGTATAGCCGCAGACACTGCACACCTGCACCGGACCAAGTTCCATGTCCTCTCCTTTGTCAACCGCCTGCGCCGCCTTTTCAAACAGAGCCTTGTGGGTCTTTTCCGTGGTATAGGACCATTCAAAGGAGCGTTGCGCCCCTTTTTCATTCTGAAATTTGGCAACCTCGATATAGGTGGGATACATCTCCTCTATCTCGAATGTTTCACCGGCAATGGCAAGCTGAAGATTTTTGCTGGTGTTGCCCGGTCCGAATGCCCCCATGGAATTTGCCACAAATCCGCCGTCAAGGTGCTTGAGTTCCCGGTAATGGTCGCCGGCATGAACATACTCTGCCTGTGCGATTGCCATGAACAGTCGGGCAACACTGGTAAAATTTTCTTTTTCGGCCTGCACTGCAAAGTGCTGATAGCGCATATGCGCCATGCTTTCTCCTCCAAAGGCATTGATCATGTTTTGTTCAGTAATTTGCTTCATACATCCCTCCGTTTTTATTTTTTTTCAATAACTATTCAGCTGCACCTCATCTTTGAACGATCAGACCTGCTCACATAGACGGGCTATCGGAGTCTCGCAAGCTCGCTTACCTGCCTCGCA
>JAHLLM010000017.1 GCA_020444175.1 Desulfobulbaceae bacterium
CTTTGTTGGAATTTGTCTAAATTGGCCTTGACGGAACAACTCAGAAGTCTATTCACTGTTGCGGCCTGGAAGCCAGGAATTTGAATGGAACCCGACCCAATTGCAGCATCAGGCACCACCGCCGCCGCAAACCTGATCATTGGTGATTATCGGCACCTTACCTGCAATCATATCCTCAACAACCGGGCGGATATCATCTCTCTCAGCATCATGATATACATTTATGCCGGCCTGCTGAAATCCCATCAAAGGTCGCATTCCAATTCCCCCGACAATCAAGCGCTGCACTTTATTTGCCGCCAGCAAATTAACCGGAACCATACAACCGCCCTGAACATGTTCGTTATTAACCAGGATGGAAACCTCTTTTATCTGCCCATCTTCCACATCTACCAGGGTAAAAACATCGCAATGTCCAAAATGTCCGGCTCTTTTGCCGTCTAAACCACCTTCTCCTTCTGAAGGAACTGCAATACGTATTCTTTTCATTTTTCGTTCTCTCCTTTCTGTTATAGAATTACTGCTGAAAAATCTTTCAGTTCCATTTGCTTCAAAGATTGTGATTGTAAAATCTCCTCCCAGACCTTTCGAACACTTGAAGCTGTCTCTGAATCATACTTATATTCAACAATATTTTGTCCGACGATCATTGCCTTCGAAAAAAGAGGGTCAAAGGGAATTCGCCCCACGATCTTCATATTTCTCTCTTGGGCAATTGCCTCAATTTCTTCGGTTATTTCGGTGTTTAGATCATACTTATTCACACAAACCAAACCAGGAACTTTAAAATGTACTGCCAAATCAGCCACTCTCGTCATATCATAAAGCCCGGACACAGTGGGCTCTACAATGACCACCAAAGCTGTAGCTCCGCCAATTGCTGCAATAACAGGACAACGTATACCTGTCTGGTCATCGTTTAAAATGAAGCCATTGCCTTTTTCTTCTGCGAGCACTTTTGCCTGCTGACGAACAAAGCGCATCAGCTTGCCCGAATTTTCCTCTGCAATTCCCGGTCTCGCCTGGACATGATCACAATATCGGGTCTCGAAGACGAACCACTCACCACATTTCTGTACATGAAAATCGATGTCCTGTTCCAGACAGAGATCAACGCAAAACCCACAACATTCGCAGCTTATTTCATCAATTGTAAATATTTCTGAAACAGCATCAAACCTGCACAATTCCAGGCATCGGTTACATCGAGAACAGTAATATGTACGTATTGCTGCAATTGAACCACCCATGCAAAAAGTTCTCTTTTCTCTACCTGGCTCCATGAGCAAATCTAAATCCTCTGCATCCTCATCGGCATCACACAAAATGCCGTTTTTCGTCAGAGATGCAAAAGCTTCGTTCAAGTTCGTTTTACCCGTCTCAGCTTTACCGCTTATAACGACCAGTTCTCTCATCCCTTCCCCCTCTTCTAACAACGGGCCGGTATCTGTATGCATTCTCGAAATGTAACTACTCACCCTGTATCCACCTTTCTTCCGGTAACCACCAGCCTTGTAACTGCTCGCAGGGTGCCGGAGATGCAGATAGTGAGCTTGCGAGATCTTCGAGGCATCGTCCTCTGTAAATTATACACCGGTATGTGAACAGGGCGATAACACAGCAGATCCGGTACCCTGTGAGCAGTTACCTCGAAATCACGATACTTTTCAGACCATCCAAGCAACACCTGACATGCTGCTGAAAAATGGAGCGAGTAAAGCGGAGACTTAGCTTTATGCCTCCGGTCCCAGGTGGACTCAGGCCGGCACACACCTTTTACACACGCAGCAGTGCATCTATCGAATCAAGTATTTCGAGCATCCTTTCAGCCTCTTCTGCTCCCGGCTGTAAAGGCAGTTGCATGAAGACCCCGAGCCCCTCAGTATATGCATGAAATTTTTTCGGAGAAAGAGAACTGACCATGGCACAGTTGGTCATCGGCTGTTTTCGCGTCACTTCATTGACCAGAGACAAGGGGTCACCGTCCGCCAGTTCCTCTCCGGCAACAAGCACATCAACTTTAGCCTTTTCAATTATCGTCAAGGCTTTTTTCGCTGAATCTACATGAATCAACTCAAGTTTAGTTCGTTCCCCAAGTCTTTTAGCCAGATTTTCAAGGGTTGCTGAATCCCTGCTGACCATCATTACTAATGACATCCTCTTCTCCGAAATAGACAGATCGAATTATCTTTGGACAAAACAGCCATGGCTCCTACTTTTGCTGCGCCTTGATAGCTTCGATCTCATCCTGCATCCTTTCAATCCTCTTGACGGCTGATTCATACTGTTCTTTCAATGAATCCAGCTCATCGCCCGAAACTGTGCTTTCAGTGCCGACAACTCCCATTCTTTGCCGAATTCGAAACGGTGTTACCGGCGGCGCAACACGTTGCCCCATCTCTCGCCCTCTCCTCCGTCCCTGCCCCTGGCCGCTCCCAAAAGCATTAAAAAAATCATAATCAGTTCGTGCACACACACCTCGTTGTCTTCCTGTCATAGGTCCTTGCCCACTCGGTCCACTTTGATTAAATCTTGGCATTGCATAACCTCCTCAATTACATAAATATTGTTCCTGATCCGGCTGGAGTTTTCTCCCTAACTTCTTCTCCGACAACAGCAATGCGGACATCCGGGCATGCGATATTCCATCAAATCCATCCCTTTTGCCCAAAAGGACAATACGGCCTCCGTATCCCCGGTGATAAAAGGAATAACTTCAACGCCACTGGCCTCAAGCAACGTTGCAGGCTCATCCCACAGTGCTCCGCAAATCAACACCTCTACTTCCAGCTCTTCAAGAAGCTTGATGAAACGACTGTACACCCCTGCCTGAAACATCTTGATATTCCGGCTGACAATTTCAGCCTTACGGATTTCTGCAACAAGGAGTGTCTGAGCGGCATCAAATACCGGAGAAATTCGATTACCCCATACTGTTATGGCTATTTTCATGCCCACCTCCGTACAAAACAGGAAGTAGCAAGCTCCGGACCATTGCAGAACAAAATCAGCAAATCATATAATTACGGGATGTTACAAAGGGAGACACAGAGAAAAAACAGGAAAGGGGCAGCAGAACAGTCGCACGCCTGCACACCATACAGTCGCAGACAATCGCACCACTGCAATAGTTCATGCACCTAAAAACGGCTCGATCTGCCGTCCATTTCAGGGAGGGAAATATGATATTTTTTGAGTTTTCTAAAAAGAGTACTTTTATGGATACCCAGTTCTTTAGCGGCCGCCGTGCGGTTATAGTGGTTTCTTTTTAACGCTTCCAGGATTTTCATTTCTTCAGTCACCTGTACCGATTCACCCATAGAAGAATGGTGTTCCGGCAGCTTCGAAGGTTCTGTCCTGATGAGATATGCAGGCAGATGCGAAAGCCTGATCTCTGCTTCAGAGCAGAGAACAAAACCATGTTCAATAATATTTTCAAGCTCACGGATATTGCCTGGATAATCATGAGCCAAAAGAACGGTCATCGCCTCCCTGCCGACAGACGAGACAGATCTTCCCTTCATGCGGTTCATCTTCTTTATAAAACTTTCAACAAGCAGAGGGATATCCTCCATTCTTTCCCGCAATGGCGGAAGGTGAAGACGAATAATATTTATCCTGTAAAAAAGATCCCGCCGAAACTCTCCCTTCAGAACCATCTCTTCCAAGTCATGGTTGGTGGCAGCAATTATCCTGACGTTTGTTTTTATCTTTTCCACACTGCCAAGCGGCTGATACTCTTTTTCCTCAAGCACTCTCAGCAACCTTACCTGGAAGGCGGAACTGGTATCCCCTATTTCATCGAGCAGGATCGTCCCCATGCCTGCCGCGCTGAAGAGTCCGGGTTTATCCTTTTCTGCATTGGTAAAAGCACCGGCCTTATAGCCAAACAGTTCAGACTCAAGCAGGGTATCCGGCAGAGCCCCGCAATTTATGGCAATAAAGGGTTCCTCTTTTCTCAGGGAAAGAGAATGAATAGCCCTGGACATCAGCTCTTTTCCCGTCCCGGTCTCACCCTCAATCAAAACAGAGGAATCACTTTCAGCCACCTGGTGAAGGATATTAAAAATTTTCTGCATGGCCTTGCTGTAACTGACCATATCTCCAATCTGAAAACGACCTTTCAGTTCCCGTCGCAATTCCTCTACCAGGCTGTGATCGCGGAAAGTCTCAACACCGCCGAGAGCCTCTCCTTTTTCATTTTTCAATGGAGATGTTGAAACAGAAATAGAAATTCGCTTCTGTCGATTATTGACAATATATGTGGAGCTGTTGACAAAGGATTTCCCCTCCTTCATCGAACGTTTCAAAGCACAATCACCCTCACACATATTCGACCGGAAAACCTCCCAGCAGTATCTGCCGATAGCCTCCTCACGCCTGGTTCCCGTTATCTCTTCTGCCGCTCTGTTGAATGACATAATCCGCCAGTTGTGATCAACGGTAAAGACGCCATCGGAAATTGATTCTAATATGATTTCATTTGCAGCTTTGGCAATCTTGTCGGATTCCCTCATTGCCTTATACCTTTTGCCTAAGATAAGAACGGATATTTCATTAAGTCTAACAAGCTCGCTTTCGAGACACCGGGTAGACCATGTATTGACAAAGACCTCCTAAAACTAGTTACATAGTCATAATGAAAAAGAAACAGATTTTTTTAGAAAGAGCACCTGCAAATAGGATCTTTTATCGACAACCGTTTCAAAATTCATTTAAAATGATTTAACAAGCGAAATGAAAACTGTACGTTCCTTAAAGACAATGCAAAAAGAAAACTACACACTTCTCATTGTTGAAGACAATCAGTCCATGAGCAAGCTGTTGATCTCGCTGGTTAACGTCCTTGGCTATCCCAACACACTTACAGCGGAAAATGGTGTCCAAGCATGGGGAATCATTCAGCAAGAGCAAGTCGACATTATCCTTTGCGACCTCATAATGCCGGTTATGAACGGCCTTGATCTACTTCGTAAAATACGCCGCTCAAAAAAATTTTACAGCCTGCCATTTATCATGATCACCGGTGCTGATAACCAGAGTGAAATCATGTACACCCTGCAGTCCGAAGTTGATCATTATATGCTGAAGCCTCCCAATGCCGAAAAGCTGGATGAACTTCTCAGTCTTGTTGTCCGTCAGAAAAAGAATCCGACAAATTTTGAAAAAGCCATCATTGCCGGCAAATATTTCTACCTCAATAAAAACTTCAATCAGGCCATAAAGTCATTTCAAATAGCCAGTCAAATTCAACCTGATCACCCCACGTCCTACTACTACATGGGCAAAATTTACCGCCAGATGGACAAAGACGACCTGGCCATACAAAATTACACCAAGTCTATCAGCCTCTCAGGCCTCTACATAAATGCACTGCTCGAACTGGCAGATATTTATGAACAAAGACAGGACGACGGAAAGCTCATCCCTCTTCTTCAAAAAGTTGTGCAACTCCTTCCGGAAAATATCAATATAAAGAAAAGCCTGGGTGCGGCCTACGGGCGCTGCAAAGACAAAAACAAGGCGTCCACCCAGCTGCAAAAAGCCGTCAAACTCACAAAAGGAGACAGAGATCAACTTGAAGAGCTCATTGAATATTTTATTGAGGCTGGTCTTTATGATGAAGCAGATGACCTTTTCCTCAGGAAATATCGGGAAGAGGATAAAGATGAAATTGCTTATTTCTGGAACCGGCTCGGCAACTGCTGCAGAGAAGAAAAAGCACTCAGCAAGGCAAAAAATTTTTACCTGAGTGCTTTAAAATATTGTCCCCAGGATATGGAAACAAACCTGAATCTGACACGGCTTCTTATCGATGAAAAAGATTATCAAGGTGCAAAATCCTATGTGAACAAAATACTTCGGCTCTTTCCGGGCTGCTCTGAAGCAAAGGAACTAAGAAAAAATATCGATTCAGTTTTATCATAATTTTTGTAATTGCACTGGTCTTCAGCCAGTGCCGAGGTATGAATGCAGCTTTTCTGCAATCCCCCCAAATCAACAGGAGATGAAAAAGTGACCGAAAAAGAATTCAATGTTGAAGCAATGTCCATTCACAAAGATGCCCAGGCCATGTTGCACAAAGCGAAACAGGAAGATATTGAAACCGCCTGGGACCGATTGCAGAACCAGTCTCCCCAATGCAAGTTCGGTGATACAGGTATCTGCTGCCGGATCTGTGTAATGGGTCCTTGTCGCATCAGCAAAAAAGCTCCTCTCGGTGTATGCGGAGCCGATGCTGATGTCATTGTTGCCAGAAATTTCGGCCGTTTTCTCTGCGGAGGCGCTGCTGGTCATTCCGACCATGGTCGCGACTGCATTGAAGCGTTGGAAGCTATTGTTGAAGGAAAAACCAAGGACTACACCCTTGCCAACCCGGAAAAACTTCTTGCCGTGGCATCCGAGCTCGGCATTGCCACGGAAAACAGGGATGTCATGGAGGTGGGCAGGGATCTTGTTGACGTCTTTTATTCGGACTTTGCCAGCCGTAAAAAAGAACTGGCCTTCCTGTGCCGTGTCCCGCAGAAGAGAAAAGAAAAATGGCAGGAACTGGGCATCACTCCCCGCGGCGTGGACAGGGAAATTGCAGAGATGATGCACCGCACTCACATGGGCTGTGACAATGATGCGCCCAACACCCTTCTGCACGGCGCCAGAATGTGTCTGGCCGACGGCTGGGGAGGGTCAATGATCGCCACGGAAATTTCAGATATGCTCTTCGGCACGCCGACTCCTAAAAAATCAAAAGTCAATCTGGGGGTCCTCAAAAAAGACCAGGTCAACATTCTTGTTCATGGCCATAATCCCATTGTTTCCGAAAAAATCCTTGAGGCGGTCAATGACCCTGAACTTATTGAACTTGCCAGGTCAAAAGGTGCCAAGGGCATTAATCTTGCCGGTTTATGCTGCACCGGCAATGAACTCATGATGCGCAAAGGCGTTCCCATGGCAGGTAACCACCTGATGACCGAACTTGCCATTGTGACGGGTGCGGTGGAGCTTATTGTTGTTGATTATCAATGCATCATGCCAAGCCTTGTACAGATCGGCAACTGCTACCACACCAAGATGATCACCACCGCCGACAAGGCCAAGTTCACAGGCGCCGAGCACTATAAGTTTACCATGGAAAACGGAAGTGCCCAGGCCAGGGCCGCTGTGAAACTTGCCATTGAAGGCTACGCGGTTCGCGACCATGCCCGGGTGGATATTCCCATTGAACCGGTTGATATTCTCACCGGATTTTCAAATGAAGCCATTGTCGGCGCCCTGGGAGGTTCTCTCACTCCCCTTATTGACGCCATCAAGGCCGGAAAAATAAGGGGCATTGTCGGCATTGTCGGCTGCAATAATCCCAAATTCAAACAGGACCACTGCAACGTCACCCTGGCCCGGGAACTGATAAAAAAAGATATTCTGGTTCTGGCAACGGGCTGTGTGACCACTGCCCTCGGCAAGGTCGGGCTGCTGCTTCCCGAGGCAATTGACCAAGCGGGTCCGGGACTGAAAGAGATATGCGGAAGCCTTGGAGTTCCTCCGGTCCTGCATGTGGGAAGCTGTGTTGACAATGCCCGCATCCTGCAGGCCTGCGCGCTTATTGCCAATGAGCTTGGCGTTGACATTGCCGACCTGCCTGTTGCAGCCTCATCACCGGAATGGTACTCGGAAAAGGCGGCTGCTATCGGCACCTACGCCGTGGCCTCAGGGATCTATACCCATCTTGGACTTCCCCCCAACATATTAGGCTCCGAAGTCATGACAAACCTGGCTGTCAAAGGGCTTGACGATGTGGTCGGCGCCTGTTTTGCGGTAGAGCCTGATCCGGTTAAGGCAGCAACACTCATAGACACACGGATCAAGTCGAAACGTGAAGGACTGGGACTCGCTCCCTGATTGCAAACAACAAGGGGAAAAGACCGGCACCGGTCTTTTCCCCTTGTAACACGAGTAACTCCCAAATTCCTTGCGGATACGGAATCCTGATTTACACTGTCTGTTTTAATCTTCCTGTCTGTTGCTCTCGGCGCTGATTCCTACCTGGCCATAGTTACTGGCGCCGCACTCATTTTTGCCAAGATCCATTATATCGGCCTCCTCTTCCTCAACAAGCAACCAGCCTCCATTGACCCGCCTGATATGGGCGTAAACTCCAGGCTGGGGACGAAGATTTGCGGCAATAAATTCGGCAAACTTCAACTCTGTAGGAATGTGGAAGGCGATATTATGTTTGCGGATGTTGCCCAGGGTATCCATAAAAAGTCCGTCCTCATTTGCCTCATCCCAGGTGGTATAGTGACCCGGGAGAATAAAGACATCATCAGGGATATCCCTGACCCTTAAGGTCAGAGTGAGGTAAAGATGGCGCGACCATTCTTCGCTTTTCCCGCCAAGATCAGGACGTCCTGCGGTGTTAATAAAAATCGTATCCCCGGTTAAGAAGTATTTGCCATCAATGAGATAAGAAGTACTTCCCATCGTGTGACCGGGTGTATGAATGACTTTAACCTCCGGGCCATCCGTACCGCAGGGAATTACCTGATTATTTTCAACGGCAACAAAATCAAAATCAGCCCCGACGAAATCCTCCTTTTTAACCATTATGGTCGCCCCGGTTTTTTTCGCCAGCATGATCGATCCTGAAATATAATCCGCCTGTCGGTGTGTCTCAAAGGTCTTGATAATTTGAGCGCCTTTTTCTTTGGCAAAGTCGATATAACTTGCTACGTTTCGGGAGGGATCAAAAGCCATTGCCTCTTTGCCGCTTATAAGCAGATAGCCGCAGGCGGCCTTACCGGGTCGAATCATCTGATACAGGCTGTAAGGAGCATCCTCCTGGGTAACCAGCCTGGGGATCACAACATTGCCCCAGGAAACAATTCCTCCGGCTAGATAGCCAACGTCTTCAAAACCATGGGCCGCGAGTTGCTCTGAAACATACTTTGCCGAGCCCTCCTTGGAACAGACAATCCTGATCTTCTCTCCCGGGGGAATCACTGCAACACTCTCTTCAACATCTTCAATGAAATTAAAATATGGGATATTTAAATAAGGAAACAAAGCTGGTCCCTCAACACTCCAATTGGCAAATTCCTTTTCATTGCGAACATCGAGCAGGATAAAATCAGGTTTCCCTGAAATCCAATCAAAAAGCTCTACCGCCGTGTAACTAAATGGTGTACCCATTTTTCTCTCCTGAAAGTTCAAAATCCGCTATATACAAATTTTCCACAGTACTGAGCAAGGCTGAGTTACTCAGTAGACATTATTAAAAGGCTGAGTTACTCAGTAGACATTATTAAAAAGTATAGCAGATCATGCATAGATAAAAAAAGCCCTCTAAAAAAAAGAGGGCTTTTTTTATCTGCAACTTTGTGTGCGTTCTACACATGAATTTCCGTTAACCAGAAATCATGGAGATTACAAAAGCTGGTGGCATACACCGCGCCTTTATAGCCTTCAGGCAGTTCATAGGAAGACTCTGCTCTTTTATCATTGGGCGTAAAGGTTTTGGCCCCGACAACAGTTCCATCAGCCAGCACCAGGGTATGTCTGACAATGAAATGTTTTTCACTCATCCCGTGCTCGGTCACAACATCAATTTTGTTTCCAGTTGCAACCACTTTGGGTGCATGACTCGGTGCCTTTTTGGCAAACTGGCCAGGATTCTCTTTTGTGTAAATGATATTTGTGTACATATTTGATGAGGCAAAAACTTTTTCTACCTTACCAATTGTTAAAATACCGGCAGCAACTGCTGTACCCTTTAAAAATTCTCTTCTCTTATTCACGGCCCCTCCTTTATTGGTAATAATTATCCTTAACAAGATTATTAGCTCTGTCTATTTGAAATGTCAAACATTATTTCTGTATCTCCGTTGCTCCCTGCAAATTCATAAAAAATCAAATCAAATCTTGACATAGTTACCCGCATAACACATAATTAATAACTATTATCAACAAAAGAGCGAGTTTAACAAAAATATACCTTATTTTTACTCATCGCCCACCCTTTATACCACCAAGTGACATCACAGTCCAAAAAATGAGTGCAACAACGTGTCACAACGACCGAATGAATACATAATATGCTGTTTTGATTATATAAAAAAAATACAGATTATATTGGACGTGCCCCATTCTCATCAGTATGATGGTAACAATGGTGGTCAGGAACAAGTTGTTTTCAAAAATGGATGAGGCATTGGTGCACTCAAAGTCTTTGACGAAAAAACAGAGTAAATGGTTTCGTATTTATGTACCCGGGAGGCGAAAAAATCAGGGAAACTGACGGCGTAAACATGGCAACATGTCGATATTACATAAATAGCAACCAATCACGTGACGTTTTTCGTCTTTGTCAAATATTTGAATGCTTCAAAAATGAACAATGAACTTCAGTGAGGAGGATGAAGTATGAAACTCAAAGTTGGTGTTTCTTTACTGGCAACTACTTTACTTGGCGCAGGCATAGCCCTGGCTGAACCTTTGGGGTTGCCGCCTGTACCAATCCCCGAGGCTAACCCTCAAACAGACGCCAAGATCAAGCTTGGCGACAAATTATTCCATGACAAACGCTTCAGTACCACTGGAGAGGTCAGCTGTTCAACCTGTCACGACCGCGGCAAAGCTTTTACAGACAGTCCCCTTTCCGTTTCCGAAGGCATCAACAAACTTAAGGGAACCCGCAATGCTCCGACTGTAATAAACTCAGCCTATCTGACCTCCCAGTTCTGGGATGGCCGGGAACCAGACCTGGAAGGCCAGGCCGGCCAACCATTCCTGAATCCGGTTGAAATGGGACTGAAAGATTATACACCCATCCTCGAAATCATTAAAAAAGATCTGGAGTACCAGCAACAGTTCAAAATCGTATTTGGCAAAAGCGGCGACGAGGTCACCATCGAAGACGTCAAGATGGCTATTGCCAGTTTTGAACGAACTCTTATTTCCGGCGACTCCCCTTTTGACCGCTACTATTTCGGAGGCGACAAAACAGCCTTGAGCGAATCTGCAATACGAGGCCTGGATGTTTTCGTTAATCAGGGAAGATGTGTCTCCTGCCACACCATTTCACAAACCCATGCACTCTTTACAGACAACCGATTCCACAATCTCGGAGTCAGTTTCGCCGTTATTGACAACGACGTGAAGGAAATGGCAAATCATTTCAGCCGGGCCAAGGCAAAAGGCATGAACGTCGATATTGCAGTACTTGCCAACCAGAACACCTCTGAACTCGGCAGATTCGTCGTATCGGACGAATATCGTGACATGGGCTCTTTCAAAACCGCGACTCTGCGTAATATCAATGAAACCGCGCCATATATGCACGACGGCAGCCAGCAGACCCTGGAAGATGTTGTTGACTTCTATAACAACGGCGGCAGGGTAAACGAAGATGACCCAATAAATGCCTTTCAAAGCGGCGGCATACGCCCTTTGAACCTGAGCGATCAACAAAAAGATGACCTGGTTGTTTTTCTGAAAGCACTCACCAGTCCGGAATTTTTAAAATAAGGAGATTGAAATGAGCAATCTGAGCCGTCGTGATATTCTTAAAGGAGCCGGCGTCCTGCTTGCAGGCAGCGCTCTGCCTGTCAGCGTGGTTGAGCTGGCCTTTGCCGATAAAAGCCAAAACTTTACTTTTGCCTATATTTCCGACTCCCACATTCAGCACATCAAGGGCAACCAATTCGTACGCAACTGGGACCGCGGCCTTATCCGCGCCGTAGCAGAAACAAACCTCATGGACCCAAAGCCTGATTTTATTTTCTATGGAGGAGATATTGCCCAACTTGGAAAAAAATCTGAAATCGATCATGGCCTTGACATACTCTCCGCCTTGAGACAGAAAGTTCATTACGTCATGGGCGAACACGATTACTACCTGGACCTGGGTGACTACTGGAAAAGTCAGCTTGGCCCTGATTACTACAGCTTTGACCATAAGGGCGTGCATTTCGTGGTCTTAAACAGCATTATTACCCACGATGAATGGACATACAACCGCTGGGCAAATGGCACGGAAAGGATGGGCGTCATGGCCGGACTGGATGATCCCAACGGCTCTCCTTTCATGGTTGGCGACAAGCAACGCGCCTGGCTGAAAGCAGATCTTGACAAGGTGGATAAGAACACGCCTTTGGTCGTTTTTTCCCATTCTCCCCTACAGAAAATATTTAAAAACTGGAATTTCTGGACAGATGATGCCGAACAGATCCAGGCCCTGCTGCAACCTTTTAAAAAGGTCAATGTCTTTTACGGCCACGTGCATCAGATTCAATACAACCAGATCGGCAATATCAGCTTCCAGTCAGCCATGGCAACGGCCTGGCCCTGGCCTTACCCAAGAAGCTATTCCCAGGCTCCCAGCTACATGCCCAAACTCACTGTCCCGATAAACCGGGCTGATCCTTTTTTTGAGCGCGATGCCACCGGCTGGCAGTATATTGACATCCATTCAGGCAATGCTGCAATGACCTTCAGCCTGGCCGACAACAGCACGCGCACAGTTGCCTTTAATCCAAAAACAGGGCAACCCGAAGATACCAAGTATCAGAACAACACCATTCCTCCCCAGGAACATTACTAATGACGTCTAGAAAGGAGATATATCATGCCCATTAAACCATTTCAGCTTGGCGTTTTCGGAATTTTTGTCGCGCTTATGTTCAATCTTACAGTTGCCCAAGCAGACGAGTTTACCCAAAAGGACCTAGACCTCTGGGAAAATGAATATCAGGCTGTTGTCAAAAAAGGCCGCCAGGTATTCACCGATCCAGCTCTGGGAACAAACGGCGTTGTCTGCGCCCAGTGTCATCCAAACGCTGCAAACACGCACCCGGAAACATATCCTAAATTTCAGAAACAGATCGGCAGAGTTGTCACCTTGGGAGAAATGATTAATTTCTGCATACGAAATCCGCTGGAGGGAAAAGATCTGGCCCTTGACGATCCGAAAATGGTTGCCATGCTGGCCTATATTGCAGAAGAGCGACGCGGCGTCAAACTCGCACCAGGAAAGCATTGATACTGCTCTCCCAAGGCTACGAAGCGGTCCATGCGACCTCGTCATCCTTTGAAAGACACGTTAAACCAACTTCAGGCTGTTTTCCTGTCAACATCGGTCGGGCCTTCCCTGCCGGCCGATGTTCGTATTTTACCCTTTCTGTTCATCAGTTCTTCTGAGATTCCCTATAATTACATCGTTCATATCCTGAACCTTGTGAACAGTCGGACAGAGCAACTCTTTCATGTCGCGCCGGAACGCCTCCCTGTCTTTGGGAGTATGGGTTCCGAGAACAATTGTCAGCTCCGGATATGCCTCCTGAATAATTTTCTGATATTTCTTTACAAATGGACAGAGTGCCGTCATACAGAATGAAAAATGAAGGGCGTTTATCCTGTAGTTTGCCAGAGCCCTTACCCGCTTTAAAATCTTTTCCGGGGCCGCCAGTGTCGGGCAACCGCTGCAGCTTATGATACCGATGAGGTCTACTTTATCCTCATTCTTATATCGTTCAAAAAAACCTTTGCGCTTTCTCATGTCTCCGAGGCACACTACTGATGCACAATTGCTTTCCTGGGTGCAGTTTGAGCAGGTGAGAATTGCGATTCGTGCCATTTGTCTTTCCTCCAATTTCAAGATTAGTTAGTGTCTGTCCAGAAATAGGTCATTTTGTTCGAGATCAAGGATTGCGCAAAAAATTACCGGAGGCATATATACGATATTCCGAGGATAATTTTTTAAGCATGACGCAGATATCGGTCAAAAGGGCCATTTATGGACCAGGCACTAGTTAACCGAGTTGCGATCAGTTATGACGAAAACAACAAAATTTTGAAAAAAACCACAACACCGCGTAACACATTGTGGCATATTTTTATTTTTTTGAATATAGTGGGCAACATAGTATTTTTTTAAATGATTAAATATCAAAGGTCAATTCCCGGAGGAGAGTAAATGACAGACTTCAAGTTTGAAACGCTGGCCCTGCATGCCGGCCAGACTGTTGATGCAGAAACGTTGTCAAGAGGTGTGCCGATTTATCGAACCAGCTCTTATCTATTCAGAAATACCGAACATGCCGCCAATGTTTTTGCCTTGAAAGAAATGGGCAACATCTACACACGTCTGATGAATCCAACCCATGACGTGCTTGAAAAAAGGGTTGCCTCCCTGGAAGGGGGTGCAGCCGCCCTTGCCCTTGCTTCAGGAACTTCGGCAATTTTTTACACAATCATTAATATCTGTGCCCTTGGTGACGAGGTTGTGGCAGCCAACAACCTCTATGGCGGCACCTACACCCAGTTTGACAGCATACTTCCCCAACTTGGCATAAAGGTACGCCTTGTTGACCCCAGTGATCCCGCGCATTTTGAAGCGGCAATCAATGAAAAGACCAGGGCTCTTTATTGCGAAACTATTGGCAATCCAGGTCTGAAAATGACTGATCTGGAAAAGCTGGCAGATATTGCCGGAAAACACCACCTGCCCCTTATTGTCGATTCCACCTTTACTCCACCCTGTCTCCTTCGCCCTCTTGATTACGGGGCCGATATTGTTGTTCACTCTCTGACAAAATGGATGGGCGGACACGGTGTGGCCATCGGCGGCATTGTGGTTGACGGGGGATCTTTTGACTGGACTGATCCAAAATTCACCCTCTATAATGAACCAGATCCCAGCTACCATGGGCTGCGATACGCCCATGACCTCGGGGAACTCAACAAAGTGGCCTTTGCTCTGCGCATGCGCCTGGTTCCTCTCCGCAATCTGGGAGCATGTATAACACCGGATAACAGCTGGTTTTTCCTCCAGGGACTGGAAACGCTTTCCCTGCGCATGGAACGGCACTGTGCAAATGCCCAGGCAGTGGCAGAATTTCTGACAGAGCACCCCCAAGTGGAATGGGTACGCTATCCCGGCCTGAAAGAAGAGAGAAACGAAATGGCCGGAAAATACCTGAAAAACGGTTTCGGAGGTATGGTTGCATTTGGAGTAAAAGGCGGCAGGGAGGCGGGACAGCGTTTTATTGAAAGCCTCAAGCTCTTTTCCCATCTGGCCAATGTAGGCGATGCCAAATCCCTGGCCATTCATCCGGCAACAACCACCCATTCTCAATTATCGGACGAACAGCTCGCTGCAGCCGGGCTGACGGAATCAATGATACGCCTTTCCATCGGTATAGAACACATTGATGATATCATTGCCGATCTTGGGCAGGCTTTGTCGGCAACAGATTAAAATCAATTGTAACTTATTCAGCTGCACCCCATCTTTGAACGATCAGTCCTGCTCACATAGAGGGGCTATAGCTTACAGGCCTGCTTGTCCAAATCTGATGCACATCTGAATAAGTTACGACCTGAAGTTGAGGCTCAATTCGAGCCTTCGCTGAATAAATACAATCAATTTTACCCAGACACGAATGACAGACAACAGACAATATTTTACCTTTGCAGAGTCCCCCAATGAAATGCAACTGGATTCCGGGGTCAAATTCGGCCCTGTGACCCTCTGCTTTGAGACCTACGGCAGGCTTTCTCCAAACAAGGACAATGTCATCCTCATCCTCCACGCCTTTTCCGGAGACTCCCATGTAGCATCCCATACCGGTCCGGATGAACAGGATGATTCAGCGGGCTGGTGGGAATACATGGTTGGATCGGGCAAAGGCATTGACACGGACAGGTATTTTGTTATCTGCTCCAACGTGCTTGGCGGTTGCTTAGGCTCAACCGGGCCGGCATCTGAAAATCCGGAAACAGGAAAACCTTACGGGCTTGATTTTCCCGTTGTGACTATTGCTGATATGGTTCAGGCCCAGAAAGCACTTCTTGACCATCTTGGCATTACAGAAATTCTTTCCGTGATTGGTGGTTCAATGGGAGGCATGCAGACCCTGGAATGGTGCCTCAGATATCCGGACATGATTGCCTCTGCTGTTCCCCTTGCCTCCACCATGCGTCACACCGCACTGGCAATAGCCTTTAATGAAATTGCCAGGCAGGCAATCATGGCTGACCCCAAATGGAACAGGGGCAACTATTACGGCTCTGCCTCCCCTGAACTTGGCCTGGCTGTGGCCCGCATGATCGGCCATGTAACCTATCTTTCAGACGCGGCCATGCATCGAAAATTTGGTCGCAGGCTCCAGGACCGCAGTGATTTTTCCTTTAATTTCGATATCGACTTCCAGGTGGAAAGCTATCTGCGCTATCAGGGAGAAAAATTCGTCAAACGTTTTGATGCCAACTCATTTCTGTATATAAGCAAGGCAACGGATTACTTTGACTTTGCCGGCGAAAACGGCTGCCGTTTGGATGGATTATCGGGTGCGGATATCCGTTTTCTTGTTGTCTCTTTTTCCTCTGACTGGCTTTACCCGACCAGTCAGTCACGGGAACTGGTTCGCACACTGAAAAAAAACGGGCTTGACGTCAGTTTCTGCGAAATAAAGGCTGACTGCGGCCATGACGCATTTCTTATTCCCAATGAAAAACTAAACGGCTTGATTTCAGGATTTCTCCAGGGGCTCCAGCGATGACGGATATTAACGAAATGCGATTTGATCTTCAGGTTATTTCATCCTGGATAAAACCGGACAGCAAAGTGCTTGATCTTGGCTGCGGACAGGGAGATCTGCTTTCTTATCTCCAGGTCCACAAGAATGTGCGTGGAGTCGGCATTGAACTTGATGAGGAAAAGGCGGCATTCTGTATTGCCAGGGGGCTTTCCGTGCTTCAGGGTAATTTCATGGAGGAGGTAGATGATTACGGACCGGGCCACTTTGATTATATCATCCTCAGCCAGACCCTGCAGCAGGTCTATGAGCCGGAACAGCTCATATTAAGTCTTCTTGAAATAGGCAGGAAAGTCATTGTCAGCTTTCCGAATTTCAGCCACTGGTGGGTCAGAACACAGCTTCTTCTGACCGGTGTTGCCCCAAAAAACACACAGTTGCCCTATGAATGGTATAACTCGCCGAACATCAGGGTCATAACCCTGAAGGATTTCAGGAAATTCATCAAAAAAATAAAAGCCGTGATCCTCAAGGAAGTGGCAATCAACACCCATCATCATGAAATAAAAGGCAATATCATCAATTACCTTCCCGACTGGCGGGCAACCTATGGGATATTTCTCATTACCGGCGGGTCAGGGAAAGGGACGAAAAACAAAGATTCAATCTGAAAGAAGTCCCCGTCCTCTGCTCCCACCTTATTTTTGGTCTGCGGTTTACGTGGCCTGACATATCCAGAACCACGCTTCATCAGCTTACTTGTCGGTGCCACCTGCACCAGGCTTCTTGGCTCCTCAGCCGCTGCTGCCTCCTCAGCTGGTCACATGCTCCATTGGTTCACTGCCCTGGGTGGGATGCTGCACCCCAGAAGCTCCGTTGGTCTCTGTCATCGAGCATGCCGTTGTTCCCATTCCGACACCGGCAAGCAGGCTGACGATACTCAAACCGGACAACACTTTCTTGAGATCATTCGTGTTCATTTTTTCACCTCCTTTCATTTCATTTTGTGATTACCTCTGAAACTCAGCCAGTTTTGCAGCAGGGACTGTAATGCATTAATAATTCAAAAAAAATGCTGTCTGCATATAAGTCATTCCCGCGAAAGCGGGAATGACTTATATAAAGGCTGAAGATGAATGGTAATCATATTCCATTTTGTATTTCAATGATAGACAGGAAATGATCCTAACTTCAACCGAAATTGAGGTTCAAGCATTTTCACACGGTTTACTCCTGCTTAAAACCGCACACGTAATCCCCAGGCGTTGAGTTTGCCCACATCACGGCCTGCATTATCAGAAACATTCAGCGTCCAGCCCCCTGCACCCGGCCCGGAGTTGAATGCATCCAAACCAGGCAGGACCTGGCGATCAAAAATTGCTATCAGATTATCCCTGCTTCCTCCGATGCGTTCATGGATAGGCACGGTGACACCGGCCGGGCTGGTCAGAGACACCTGCAAATCGCCAATCCACGTGTGCGTGATGTCTACCCAGACCTCAAGCTCTCTTACCGCACCTGTTCCGACAACCTCCAAACTGTCGGAAATGCCGGCGGAATCATTATCCGGAATCATCAGTGCAGGCTCAGCCTCCACCTCAACCCAGGCACTTGATTCGACAATGATCTCCACGGCCCAACTGTTCAGCGTCCCCTTGTCAATGCGGGCCTGATCCGACACGTCCAGCCGCCATTCTCCGGCAATGTCAAAACCTGTCAGCAATCCAAGATCCGGCGTTGTATGCACATCAAAACGTTTGCGAATATCATTGGCGCTCGCTCCCTGCCGCTGATGAAGCGTTACTTCCGTTCCATCAGGAGAGGTCAGGACAACGAGCAGATCGCCGATATAGGTGTGGCTTATATCCACATCAACCGCCACACTTGATGCAATTCCCTGTTGCTCAACATTCACCACATCGCTGATACCAACACGGTCATTATCCGGGATTGCTTTATTCGGGTGACTTTCCACCCTGATCATGCTGCTCTCCGGGGTTTCACCCTGTGCCCCGATAATCACCAGGGCAAAATCCTGAACAGACTGCGGAATGCTGGAGGCGACAACTTCGATTTTCCAGGAGCCGGGGGGAGGAACATGAACCTCAATGACTTCAACATTATTCATGGCGTCCATCTGCAAACCGCCTCCCATGGCGGGATTCCCCACATAGCGTTTGCCGTCAGGCCCTGTAAGAATAAGATTGAGGTTGTTAATCAATCCCTCTCCGGGATAGTCACTATATGCCATGACCAGGCGCAAAGGCACATCATCGGAATGAATTGTAAGTTCCCGTGACCACACTTCGCCGGTCTCAAGACCTTTATCGTTATCTATGAATTCAACCCGGGCCGGATCAGCGGGAGCAAGTACGGCTTCCAGGTTAACGCGCCCAAATCCCTGCTCGTTATCAGCCAAAGTCCCGCTCTCATCGGTTCCGGGCAGACGCCTTGCCCCGGCAACCAGAGCTGCTTTAATCAAGGCCGCAGAGGGTTTTGAAATTCCCGCGTCCCTTCGCAGATACTGACGCACCAGGGCAGCGGCACCGGCGGCCAGAGGGGTGGCCATACTTGTGCCGCCCATGTGAAAATACTTACGGGATGCAGGAAAAGCCGCCCAGGCGTTGTTATTGCCGGCAATCATCGTTGAGCGAGTGGAAAGCACAAAGGTTCCCGGAGCAACAACATCAGGTCGGATGCGTCCATCTTCGGTTGGGCCGCGACTGCTGAATGCCACTACCTGTTCAGGATTATCCGCCATTGGATCATTACGAAACGGAGCCACGGGATAATCCGTGGGCCACCATCCGCCATAGCGGTGATGGTTAAAGGAAGTTCGATCATTTTCACATGCTCCGACGCAAATACAGTTTTTTGCAGTTGCCGGGGAAGTGACGCTCATGGGATTGATCCTGCCGTTACCATCGTTGTCAGAACCATCGTTCCCCGCGGCCACCAGAACACAAAAATCCTTGTGCTCCCAGACAAAACGATCCAGTTGCCGGCTCTGGGCATCATAGACGCCGGGCTCTCCTCCGCCCCAGGAATTGGAGTGGATACGCGCCTTCTTTTGGTAGGCATCAGCAAACAGGGTCTGTATGTCGCCCGGGATACCGGCAAGCAGATAGCGGCCGATGGAATTATAGTACTCCGGATTCTTCCATTCCATTGCCTGCTCCACGGCCTGCAGAACGAGTTTTGCCTTATGGGCCAGACCGCGTATGGGAGCCTCGATTCCACTTAAACCTTCGCTGGCCATACCACTGCCAAGCACGGAGCCGGTCACGTGTGTTCCATGCCCGCTGTCATAGTCTCCGGGACCGTCATCCCCGCCGGGATTATTGATAAAAGGAGTGTAATAATTTTTAATGGGATAGCTCATGATTGCCGCTATGCGGCCTTTGAAATCAGGATGAATGGACGAAGGGTCTCCGGTATCAAGCCCGGTATCACAAACCGCAACCACCTCCCCGGCGCCATCCAGTCCCAGGCCATCGCTGCTCAAAACCTTTTGTGCCCCCATGAGGCGCGGGGCGATATCGTTGCTGGTCCGCTTCAGACTATGCTCACGAATACTTTTCACGCCATGCACTGCGGACAGCTCACGGATACTTTTTGCAACCCCGCCGCTTTTCACAAGTTTCAAAATCATAAAACAGGCCGCTTCGTCCCTTTCCAGTACCTCAAAGCCTAGGCCTTCCACTTCAGACACAGCGGCCTTCAAGGTATCGACATCGAAAAACTCTGCAACATAAAGTCCGGGAAGAACCCGGCTGCGCGGAAGCTCGGCGCCGGTGTCCGTTGCTTTCCTTTTTGCATATTTCAAGACCGCGGGTGATACACGGTCACTGTGACTCAGATGTCCTGTCCAGCGGATAAAAGGGAGGGCAGCAATCGTAGCCAATGTCGAGTCATCGGCCTGTACCACGTAGCTGAACCCCGAGTAAGGAGACTGCAGCTTGCCACCGGCCTTTTCCACCTTGCTCAACCATCCTTTTTTTATCGGCCCGACAAACTGGACCAGGTAATGGTGAGCTGCCTGGGAGAGTCGTTTAACTCCCTTATAATCAGGATGACTTCGGGTTTTGCCCTTGTGATCGATGCGCGGCGTGTCGGTATCGATAGTCCTTTGGCCTGCCCGTATCCGATATTGATCGGTGATGTCTTCCACTGGAAATTCTGCGGCAATGCCCTCAACATCTTGCTCCGGCATCCTAGCCAAAAGGAACCCTGTGTATCTCTCAACAACCGAAAGCTTTCCGGCAAGACGATCCTGATCCGCTCCTGTAACAAAAATCTTCAGCATGCGATCCATGGTCTCTCCTTTTTTGATTGAAATTTGACGGTCTCTTATTTATGCATTTTACATTCTACTCCATCAAATTGTCACTTCGGAAGGTTGCACTTCAATATTTTCTGTCATGATCAATAGATACAACAGGCATGTTACATGACGCGCAAGTGGTCTTTTGAAAGATAAAATTGAGAACCGCAATGAATATCCGGCAAGGAAAAATCCGGAACAGCTCCCGGAACGCAGCAATGATTTAGTCTTATGCACATCACACTATAACATGCCGGAATTAAAGCAAATAGAAAATTACACCGCCAAGAATCCTATCAAACAAGTTATTGACAAAAATTCCCTCTCTACATATAACAAACAAAATATGTTTAGATCACGCAGAGATTTTCCAACACATATAATGTGTGTGAACATGAGCATGCATGTATATTTTCCATATGTGCCCTCAATATCGCAATAAAAGGTGCATTATGAAATACGCTACTTTTTTTATGGCATTCATTTCATGTGTTTTACTTGTGTCATGTGCATCACTCGACACTTCATCAAATGAACCTTATAAACGCGTTTGCCAATCGTGGATGGGACACAATATTAACGAATTAATTAGATCTTGGGGCTATCCGCAGAGAAAGGATAGTATGCCGAACGGAAATACCTTATACACATATGACAAACGGTCTGTTGAACAAACACCAGTAGTAACATCGCCTGGGGTAACAACTTATAACAAAGCTTACGGTACTGTTTACAAATACCAATCGCCAGGCATTACCACTGGTGGCGATATTGTCACTTACTATTGTATTACAAGCTTTGAAGTTGATGGAAATGGCAAAATCGTATTTTGGCGTTTTGAGGGTAATAGTTGTCGTTAAAGGGGTCAAAAAAGGGGTCAAAAAAGGGGTCAAATCTTTGCTTGACTCTTGTTCAGTATTGATCGTAGCTTTTCAACTCTTTTTTTCAGCTTTTTGTCCTGAGAAATCATCTGTTCCGTTCTCATTACAATACTGCTGACAGAACTATACTTCTCTAAACCGAACTCAATGCCGATTTCCGCTAATTTTAAGCCGCTATGTTTTCTGGCAAGATATATTGAAAGATTCCTCGGCTCATTAACCTGCCCTCTTTTGCTCAACTCCAGATCCTTTTTATTAATCTTGTAAAATTGACACACAGCATCTTTTATATCCGCGATTGTCGGTGCTAATCGACGGGATTCCGGTATCTCGCCATTCACAAAGGGGTCAAATCTTTGCTTGACTCTTGTTCAGTATTGATCGTAGCTTTTCAACTCTTTTTTTCAGCTTTTTGTCCTGAGAAATCATCTGTTCCGTTCTCATTACAATACTGCTGACAGAACTATACTTCTCTAAACCGAACTCAATGCCGATTTCCGCTAATTTTAAGCCGCTATGTTTTCTGGCAAGATATATTGAAAGATTCCTCGGCTCATTAAACTGCCCTCTTTTGCTCAACTCCAGATTCTTTTTATTAACCTTGTAAACTTGACACACAGCATCTTTTATATCGGCGATTGTCGGTGCTAATCGACGGGATTCCGGTATCTCGCCATTCTGTTTTAATTGATAGAATTTTCCTTTTATCCATTCAATGAAATCAGATGATCCGAAAATAGACGCGAGATTCTTCTTGCTAAAAAAGTCCGTAACTTCTATCGAATCAGTTTTATTTACAAATTCGACATAGGCCTTTTTTGCTTTACCGGGTTGATCGGCAAACATTCCAAGTAAAAACCGTTTGTGTAGCCATTCCCATTTCTTTGCATTGGATAGATAGCCCTGATGGCTGGTCCAAGGGTAATCCTTTATTGATTTGCAAATTTTCGCCCGGACCGGATTCCGGTGAATATAACGTAATAACTCAAGGAGATAACGGTCTTCCTCGACCAGGATGCTTTTAAAACGCCCTCGAAAGAGTTGTCCGTCTATTTTATGACGCCTGTTGAAACGCTGAGTGTAGACTCCGTTGATCTGACGCATGGCGCGGGAAAGATTCCCGAATGGGGTTTGCACGAGAAAGTGGTAATGGTTTGACATGAGGCAATAGGCTGCAACCCTGAGATCAAAGACCTCGGATGCCTCTTGGAGAGTAACCAGATAAGATTCAAAATCTTTCTTGTCCGAGAAAATATTTTCTCCCCGCCTGCCACGGTTCATCACATGATACCAGGCAGCGGGGTATTCGATTCGTAACGGTCTTGCCATGAACTGAAAGTATCAAACCAAGCAGAAAGAGTCAAGCAAAGACTTGACCCCATCCCTTGACCCCATCCCAAAGCAACTTTTCAACTTTCCGGAAAGAATGTCCGTAAAAGAGGAATACAGCCTGGCGCTTTTTTGTTAGGTTCAGGGGAAAAACTTCTTAACTTACTAAAAATATTGCACTATCATTCTACCCTGACTAAAGGCGTAAATCTTGCATAATTTTAACATGTTATGTGCGCGGATTCACAGGAGATATGGTGCTGAGGCATCCAATTCTTGACCAGGAGAAAAAAATGATGATCTGGGGGAACGGGAGACGACAGGAAAACCTTTTAACCAACGTATTATTGTGTCTCTGTGCTTTGTTTGTGGTGTCAAGCGGCAAAGCATGGGCTGCGCCTCCCCAATTATGCATTACTTCCCCGGACGGCCTGCCTTATTTCTATCCAGGAGAGACTATATCCATCGACTATTATTCAAGCGATTTCGGTACCGATCCGGACCACGCCTCCATTGATTGGCTGGCCTTTTATTATCAATGGGAAGGGGAATCGACACTAAACTATATTACTTCAGAAACTATACTTTTAAGCGGGGGGACAAAGAGCCTTACTGCACCAGCCACTGCCGGCCTGCGCCGCCTGAAAATTATTGCCCGTTACGAATATGACGGCGGAGGATTCGCCTCCGAGGCGGAAAGCGGTCTGGTCAGGATTGTACCGGCGGGAGATTCAGCCCTGTGGCTGAGCTACCCGAATCCTCCCGCCGCCTCTGATACATGCCGGGACCCCCTGGTGCTGGCAGGCGGTTCTTTCTATGTGATTGGCTGGAATATAGAATGTGCCGGGCTGGGAAGCGAAACCCGACTCAAAATATATTATAGTCCCGATGGAGGTTCCTATTCACTTATTGCTACGGATGATGACCCCTGCTCCGGAGCCCCAATTGCCCCATGGACCGTGCCCAGTGTTACCACAAGCAATGCCTATATCAGGCTTGACTGGGAGTATGATACCGGATCACATATCAGCAGTTCCACCAACCTTTATCCCTTTTCCATTACCAGCGAACCGGTGAATGAGCCTCCTGTCGCCATCCTGGAGGATGACAAGACCGCCCTGAGTGGTGAGCGGGTATCCATGTATGGATGCGACAGTTACGATCCTGAAGATGATCCTCTCACCTATGAATGGACAAGGGTCGACCCTGTCCGTGCCTATTATCCGGTTGATCTCTATGCTTCAAACATCTGCAGCCGCAGGTTTACCGCACCATGTGTCAATTCCGAAATTACAATGACTTACAGGATGTCTGTTGATGACGGTTTTCATCTTCCGGCAACGGACGAGATGAATATTATCGTGCAGCCGAGCCCTGATGATCCGGATGGAGACTGCGTGGACAGTTCCACTGATAATTGTCCAACAGTAGCAAACCCGGGACAGGAAGATGGTGATGGGGATGATGTCGGTGATCATTGCGACAACTGCTCGGATACCTGGAACGAGGATCAGGATAATTATGATGGTGACCGGTATGGTGATGAATGCGATCCCTGCCCGTATGATTTTGACAATGATGGAGACGGCGACGGTATCTGCGCAGATGCCGACAACTGTCCTGAAAAAAGCAATGCCGGACAGGAAGACTTTGATGGTGATTTTGAGGGAGATGCCTGTGACTGCGACGACGGCTTCAAAGGACCATACGAGCAGGCTGCCGACTGCGGCTACGACTGCCCTGATCCCTGCTCGAGCAGTGCCTGTCAGCCTCTCATCATTAACGGTGACAGTTGGAATAAGATAGACGTTGTCATGATCCCTGCTGACGATTACTGGCATACCTGGCCGGCCATGGCGAATCCATACTATTTTGCCGCACAGGATGCCATGGAGATGTATATCAACAGCTACCTTGCCGACCCTGTCATGGGGTCAGCGACCAACAGAACCAAGTACAATCTCTGGTATACAACCGGAACAGTGGCAGATATCACTCATTCATACGCAGCAGGATATCGCTGGGATGAAGGTGATGCTATGGAAGATTGTCCTGGCGGAGACATCGGCTTCATCCCCCATGTTATAACATGGCGCGACTACAGCAACAGCGGTATTTTTTCAGCAGCGGCCGGCAAGGCAGGTGTCATGCTCCATGAATCAGGCCACGCACTCTTTGATCTCGGCGACGAATATGATGATGAAGGCAGCGACTGCACCACCCATTACCATGAAGCAGATCCCAGCAGTCAGTCTAACATCTGGCGAACCGACAACCGCTGTGAAGACCACTCCACTTTTCCTGACGCCGACTGCTATCGATTTACTGACTGCCAGTCATACTGGTATAAGGGGCAGTCAGATGCGGACCCAACCATAATGAACGGCAGCAACTGCCCTGGTTACGGTTATTCCATCTGCAAGTGGGGAGATGATGCGGTCCGCCAGGTCAATGATGTCCTGGGAGACTATAGTTCCGCTTTTACTCTTTCCGCAGCAACTGCGGCAATGTCAAGCGCAGAATCTTCTGCAACTTCCGAGGACAAGGCTTTGGTGGTCGGTTTCCAATACGATGGGACAGATCTTTCCGTCACCCGCATGAGAATCGTTAACGGCAGCACGCCGGAGAGAAAATTCAACCGTGACGGGATGAGGATGACCATAAAAGACGGCAGCGGCGCAATGCTCCACCAGTTTTCAATCTCTAATCCCCTTTATATGGATTTTGCCGACCCGGTTGGCGGAGGGCTTATGGAAAAAACTACATTTTCTGAGGTTTTCCCCTATTCTGCCCAGGCCAGTGTGCTGGAAGTTATGGATGTTCAGTCTGAAACGGTTCTTGGTGTGTTTGATGTAAGACCCTCCTTCCATGCCTACTGTGCCCAGAACATGGATGATTCAGATTGTCTATGTGAAGGTAATTATGACCAGGATGCAGACCAGGATGGCCAAGATCTCGTAACATTTGCCACGGCATATGAGAAAAAGGATTTCTGGGCTGATTTAAACCTGGATCAACTGGTCAATAGCGATGATATCAAACTCTTTGCCTATGACTACGGCCGCGATGACTGCGGCGCTGTAGTTCCTGACTGTAATGATTTGAACACGTGTACCGAAGATTTTTACGAACCTGTAAGCGGCCAGTGTATCCACAGAGATGTTGTTTGTAACGACCTTAATTCCTGCACCACGGATGAATGCAATCCCCAGACTGGTGCATGTGTTTTCAGCCTCATAACTTGTGAAGACCAGGATCCATGCACTGTTGACAGCTGTGTCGATCTCACCGCCAATCTACCCGCCCAGGAAGGTCAGAACTATAATTGTGTTAATGAACCCCTTGACTGTAACGATAACAATGCCTGCACAACTGATTTCTGCAATGAAGCCAGTGGGGAATGCGCCCATAAAACAGTACTGTGTGATGATGGGTTTGACTACACCGTTGACCAGTGTGATCAAGTCTCAGGATGTTTTTCAGTGGATAAAACCTGCGACGATGGGAACCCCTGTACGGACGACTTTGTCGATCCCTCAGGGCAATGTGTCAGCGTTCCGAAGACTTGCGATGATGGGCTGTACTGCACTACAGACGGATGCGATAATAAAACAGGAAACTGTGTCAATGAGCCTGTGACCTGCGACCAGGACGGCAACCTCTGTACCGACGAGGTGTGTACGGAGGAAAGCCTCGGTAAATGCGAGAGCCTTGCTGTCAATTGTGACGATAAAATTTCCTGTACAGATGATTATTGTGGCCAGAATGGCTGCATAAACATTCCAAACAACCAAAATTGTTATGACGGTGATCCATGTACAGGAGACATCTGTGATTTAAAAAGCGGATGCGTGTTTAATCCTATCCCGAACTGTAAACAATAAAGGGATTTTAAAGAGCGCCCCCCATTATCACTTGCTGTGCACCGGAGAAGAAGAACCGCCAGCCTTTACCGCCCGCGAATACCGGGCCATGGTTGCCACACGAGGTTAACCCAGTCGAGCTATCCAACAAGGGTTGCCGTAAAGGAGTTTAAGGAGACTGACACAGAATTTTGAACACCCTCGCAGCCGGGAGCCATCGCTCTTCCCGCCTCCCAAGCCTCCTGGACAAGGTGGGAAGAGCAAACAATGCAACTACTACAGCTTAAATTTGTCCACCTGAGCTTTAAGCTGAGAGGCCAGATCGGAGAGCCCTTCGGATGCGTCACTGATTTTGGATGCGTCCTTGACGGTTTCCTGGGCCACAGAACTGACTCCGTGGATATTGCTCGACACCTCCTGAGTGCCGTTAACCGCCTCATTGACACTTGTGACAACATCCTGCTCAATATTGACGGCTAATTCTTTAATGGTGCTGCTGACCATTTCCGCTCCCTGGGAGGATTGGGTAATGTTCTCGGCAATTTCGCTGATGGTGGCGGTCTGCTCTTCCACTGCCGCGGCAATGGTAGCCGTGATCTCATTGACCTTCTGGTTGATCTCCGACGTCTGGTTGACGTTTTGCACCACCGTGCCTGTCTGGCCCTGGATTTCATTTATCTGCTCGGCAATGCTTGCGGTGGCATCAGCGGTCTGTTTGGCCAAATCCTTGACCTCGTTGGCAACCACGGCAAATCCTTTGCCCGCCTCACCGGCCCGGGCAGCCTCAATGGTTGCATTCAAGGCCAACAGCTTGGTCTGCTCACTGATCTCCGTGATAATGTTAACAACCTCACCGATTTTCTTGGCCGATTCATCAAGCATCGTTATTTTTTCTTTTGAAACATCGCTCACGGAATTGGACTCATTGGCCAGACTGGAAGCCCTGCTCGTATGTTCGGCAACCTCGCCCAAGGATGCCGTCATCTCTTCGATGGCTGCAGCCACGGAGTTCACATTGCTTGCCATCTGCTCGGACGACGCGGCAATACCCCTTGATTTGTCCGACATCATATGAGAGGTGGTTGAAACTGTGTTCATATTGGTATTGATCTCTTCAGCCGCCGCTGCCACTGCTGCTGATTGTGAACTCAGTTCCTCGGCGCCGCCGGCCATCTGGTTGGCAATGGTCGACATATCGTGGGCTGATGATCCCAATGTTTCGACGTTCTGGCCGAGCTGCCGAATCAATTTATTCAGACTGGTCATCATTTTCTGCATATCAGCATAAACGCCGCGAGCCTTTTCTTCAAATTGTATGGTTAAATCGCCGTTGGCAATACTTCTAACCACACTCGCTAGTTTGGCAGGATCGGCTCCGAGCTGATTGAGAATATTGCGAACGGTAAAAAAGCCGATGAAAACCCCAAAAAGAAGAGCAATAACAGCGACGGAAAGAATGATTTTTACCGCCTGCTCATTGGCCTTTTGAACCTTTGGCCCGAGAACGTCCTGTTCAGCCTTGACAGAGAGTTTTACATCCTCGATCTCCTTGGCAACCTGAGGACCAAGCTGGTCAAGAGTACCCTGGACTTTCTCATTTCTATCAAAAATTACAGCAACCAGCTCCTTAAAGGCTTGACTGTATTCCTGCTTCAAGGCACCAGCAGCGCTCAACATTTTCCGGCCTTCAGGGGTTTCAAGTTCCTTGTCCAGAATGTTAAGCTTCTCCTGCATTTCGTTAAATTCAGCGGTAACGCGATCCACTGAGGACTGGTCGTTGGTATCGAGGAATTTTGTAACATAGAGCCGGGCCAGCAGAAGATTTCGCATTGCCAGGCTTGCATGGAAGACGATGGTCATCTGATTATCATCCTTGGCCGAGACAAGAATCTTTGTCAAGGTCTCCTCCAGTTCCGGTCCTTTGATATTAAGAATGTTGTTGACCAGCTCATTTCTTCTGTGTTGGTCGTCAACAACAATTTTAAAGGTGGATTTATATTGCTTGAGGCTGGTATCTGCCTGGTCAACCAGGTTTGCCCGTTCAGGATTTTGAATCCTTTCCTGGGCCGCTTCCATGAATTCTTCCGTTTTGTTGAAATACGACTCAAACTCTTCAAGGTCTTTGTCGCTGGAGGTGATGATAAAATCCTTGACGTTCATCCGTACCATCAGCATATTGGCCTGCAGCCTGCCGCTGAGATTAGTGTCCCGAGCCAGCTCCCGGTATGTTTTAAAGTCGTTCGTTGCCGTATTTAATTTACTGGTGGAAAAAATGGAGATAACACTCATTAAGGCCAGAATTAACCCGAAGCCTAAAGAAATTTTTGCTTTCAGTGAAAGTGATTCCAGCATTATGTGCCCTCCTTCCTTGTTGAGGATTCAATCCTGAATTATTTGGCCTCTTTTTATTAGCTGCGCGCTATCAAATCGCTACTGATTAATGCTACAGAAAAAAGAGAGGTCATGTAAATAAAAGTTTACATTTTATGGAAATATTTTGGAAATCTTTGGAAAGGGTGATGTCGAGGAGTTTGGGCTGGAATGGGATCGGAACACGCCAACTAATAAAAACAACACGGATTATTGTAAACAATAGGCCTTTTGAGGCAAGAAACCGCCGCCGCAACAAAGTGTGTAGCTCGTTGGACTATGATTTGACTGACGGACGCTTCAGGCGATTTGCACACATCGCAAACTTTGCATGAAAGCATTTTGCCTGGCATCCATTTTCCGCGGCATACAGGGAAAAAAATATTTAGGCTGTTGACATATCCGCCTATGCGGATATATAATTAATCACATGAAAACGACTGTACACCTCATTAAGGCGCTTTCCGATGAAACACGTTTGCGTATTCTGGCTCTTTTACAAGATGGAGAGCTCTGCGTCTGCGACCTTATGTCAGTCCTCCAACTTCCCCAATCAACGGTTTCTCGCCATCTTGCGTATTTGAGAAATGCAGGCTGGGCGGAAGACAGACGTCAAAATAAATGGATGTATTATCAGCTCAACAGGGAAACCAGCGGGCTGCAAAAAAAGTTACTAACCCAGTTGCAAGAGCATCTTGCCCAACTGGCTCAAATAAAAAACGACCGCAAAAAACTCCAGGATTATTTGGCATCAAAAAAGGAACAGTGCTGTTAATAAGGTGATAAACAATGGCTCAAACCGGCAAAAATTTATCGTTTCTTGATCGCTTTTTAACATTATGGATCTTTCTGGCCATGTTCGTCGGTGTCATTGGCGGCTACCTGTTTCCAGGCATCAAGGATATTATCAACTCGTTTCAGGTGGGCACCACCAACATCCCCATTGCCATCGGCCTCATTCTCATGATGTATCCGCCTCTTGCCAAGGTCAAATATGAAAAGCTGTACCAGGTTTTCCGAAACACCAGGGTGCTTGCCCTATCTCTGGTTCAAAACTGGGTTATCGGTCCGATTCTGATGTTCGGGCTCGCCATCGCCTTCCTGTCTGATCGTCATGAATACATGGTGGGACTGATTCTTATCGGCCTTGCCCGCTGCATCGCCATGGTTATTGTCTGGAACGATCTTGCTGAAGGCGACACCGAATATTGTGCCGGGCTTGTCGCCTTTAACTCTCTTTTCCAGGTTCTTTTCTTCTCCGTCTATGCCTGGATATTTATCACCATACTACCCAAATGGTTCGGCATTGAAGGGTCAGTGGTTGATATTTCCATGGGCCAGATTGCAGAAAGCGTTTTTATCTATCTTGGCATTCCCTTTATTGCCGGTATGCTGACACGATTTATCGGCATCAGGACCAGAGGTGAAGACTGGTATCAAACCAGATTGCTGCCAAAGCTCAGCCCTTTTACACTTGTTTTTCTTTTATTTACCATTCTCGTCATGTTTTCCCTGAAGGGTGAATACATTGTTCAGCTTCCTCTGGATGTCGTACGCATTGCCATACCGCTTTCTATTTATTTCCTGGTGATGTTCCTTGTTTCCTTTTTTATGTCAGCGAAAGTCGGTGCTACTTATGAACAGGCCACCACCCTTTCCTTCACTGCTGCATCAAATAATTTTGAGCTGGCCATCGCAGTGGCTATTGCCGTTTTCGGCATCGACTCAGGCCAGGCCTTTGCCGCAGTAATCGGACCGTTGGTGGAGGTGCCGGTGCTGATTTCGCTGGTCAGTGTTGCTTTCTGGTTTAAGAAAAAATATTTCCCCTTTGCCAGGCAAACTCCAACCGGCGTCTGCCATGTCACATGTCAGGACAATGATGCATCGTAAAGCAGTTGCAATAGACCTCCCCCTCGGGGACGACTGTTTCATTTTTTGCATATGGAGAAAAAACAATGAATAAAGACGAGATGCAAAGACATACGGTTAGAAACTTTTATAAAGCTGTTGCCTTGTCCGAACAAACCGGCTGCGGCTCGGCTTCTTCGCCATGTTGCACCCCGGAAGCGGCCTCTCCGGATGTGTCGGCAAACCTTGGCTATTCTACTGATGAGATACAAAAGGTTCCTCAAGGAGCCAATATGGGGCTTGGCTGTGGCAATCCCCAGACCATTGCCAACCTGAAATCCGGTGAAACCGTTGTTGATCTGGGCAGCGGCGGAGGTTTTGATTGTTTTCTCGCTGCTGCACAGGTCGGCGAAAAGGGACACGTCATCGGAGTTGATATGACAGCGGCCATGGTTGCAAAAGCCAGGGAAAATGTGCTTAAAACCGACTTTAAAAACGTAGAATTTCGTCTTGCTGAGATTGAGCACCTTCCTGTTGCCGACAGCATTGCAGATATTGTCATTTCAAATTGCGTGATCAATTTGTCGCCGGATAAGCCACAGGTTCTCCGGGAAGCTTACCGGGTATTGAAACCAGGCGGCAGACTGGCAGTTTCCGATATAGTTGCGACTCGGGAAATTCCCGAAGACGTCAAGAATGATATGGACAAACACAGTGGCTGCGTTGCCGGAGCGGCCATGACTACAGAGTTGCAGGGGATGCTTTCGCAATGCGGCTTTACAAAAATAGAGATTCACTTAAAAGAAGAAAGCAGGAATTTTATTAAAAGCTGGTTTCCCGGCAGTGGACTTGAAAAGTACGTTGTTTCTGCTGACATTGAAGCGATAAAACCTGATGCTGAATAAAAAAATGAGTAACATGAATAAACCAAAGATACTTTTTCTCTGTACCGGCAACTCCTGCCGCAGTCAGATGGCCGAAGGATGGGCCAGACATTTCCATGCCGGCAAATATGACCTTTATTCAGCGGGCATTGAAAAGCACGGTCTTAATCCCCTGGCCGTACAAGTAATGGCAGAAGCAGGAGTAGACATCAGCGGCCACAAGTCGCGTCTCCTAGATGAATTACCGGTCACGGAATTTGATTATGTCGTCACGGTCTGCGGCCATGCAGACGAGAACTGCCCCTTTTTCCCGGCAAAAACAAAAGTCATCCATCACGGTTTTGATGACCCCCCCAAGCTTGCAGCCCAATGCACTTCAGAAGAAGAGGCTTTGGAGCATTATAGGCGAGTGCGAGACGAGATAAAGAAATTTGCCCAGAATTTGATGATCTCGTAATAAGCACTCAAGAGGCCCATCCGTAATATCAAACGGTTCTTTGCCTGCCAGCAGCGCTAGCGTGGTTTTTCACCTTGACGGGTAATAAATACGCAACCGTCAATAATTTGAAAAACCAGCAAGGTGGCTCGTTGAGAACCTCTTTCAAACTCTTAGTGACCCAATAAATAATAATTCATCACTAATTCGCCATCTTTTTCCTGGATAGGCTCTGTGATCTTTTTATGCTTGCTCTTGTTTTTATCAGCCTGCTTTATCTGTTTCTGTTTTGCCTCTTTATACATCGGCAATGTTTTCTTCATCATTAGGTGTCCTGTTTTCATTTTTTCATCACAATTGAAATCCGACCGGAAAAATCTTCCTTATTGCCTATTGCAATAGAGTAATACGCAAAATCCGTACCTCATTCTGTTTTATTTTAGGTCTGTTGTTAAAAGCCAGTGTTTTCGGAAAGTTTCTTCCTTAATTACGAAAAAATCCGCATATGAATATTTGACGGTTTCGTAAAAACCCCCTCAACCGCCGCCGACAAGTATGTAACTTGTTGATATTTCGTTGGCGGATGGTCAGCTTGAGAGCTTTTTGCGAGACCATCAATATTTGACAAAATCGTAAAAAATCCAGAAACTGACCACCTGCCTACACAATATCAACAGGTTACGTCCGTGACGTGCCGGCTGCGGTTGAATCGATTTTCCCCTGAAGGTATAAATACGATTCCTTCAACACATGCAGGAAAAGTTGACACGGAGATTACTGTTTGCTTCCCCGCTATGGCTGAAGTGTCTGCAAATGAAGACACACGAGACGAATGGGCCGTGTCAAGAAAAGTTTACACGGCAAAAAATGTTTACATAGTTTGTTGGGGTGATATTCCTCTATAAACACCAAAATGGAAAAGAAGAGGGGAAATATAGCTTCGTCATGGAGAATCGGTCACAGATCCGGCCTTGACTTGTATCCAGGGCAAGAAAATATGATTGAAAAATCATACTCTTAGTAATAGTTATTGACAAGATAGCCACACCCACTTAATATTAGGTATAAATACTTACTCATGTCCGATTAAAAAATTACAGTAAGAAATGTGACCTTTCTGTGGCGTATTGCCCCACGTTCCCACGGAGACCATGGGAACAAGAAGTTTAACCTCCTGAGAGTGATACAAAATTCCAACCGGACATTGCTGACAAACACTCACCCAAAAACAAGTGAAAAAAAAGCCCTCATGCAACTCATATCTTCAGGCGGGAAACCCAAAAAAATAGTCATTTTGAGCGGTGAGTATTTAGCCGTTGACCGCGATATTACCCTATCTACCACTCTTGGTTCCTGCGTGGCCGTCTGCCTCTTTGACCCTGTTAATAATGTCAGGGGAATGAATCATATTCTTGTCTCTCACGATAAATATTCAAAAAGCGTTACCTGTAACCCTTCAGAGGGTAAATACGGACATTGTGCCATGGATTTACTGATAGAGGACATGATTGCCCTTGGTGCCAGGATAAAGAATATCAAAGCTAAAGCTTTCGGTGGGAGTTCCATGTTTGAAGCAAACAGGTCGCTTTCCGGATACTATTGCATTGGAAAAATAAATATTTCTTTTGTTACAATGTTTTTGCAAGAAAGAGGAATACCTCTGATCGCTGAGGACTTGGGAGGGTCTTTCGGTAGAATAATTAATTTCTTGCCACATCCTTACACTGTTGAAGTAAAGACGCTTAATAAGTTAAACTCACTCAAGCTGCTCAAAAAAGAAAGTAGCTTATCAACGTGTGCTGCAGCATGAAACGACAGGAACAGGTGTAATCGGTCTTTTTCCGGTTCAGTCAGCAAGCACGCCCAGCGCAATGATGCCCTTCAACGCTGTCCTGCCAACATAGCCCTCTTGAAGGGACATACCCATTAAACTGCAATTGATCATTGTTGCGCACACTTGCCGATGGAGATTGAATAGAAGGTATGCAACAAGAAAAGAAACTGCAGGAGTCAACACTTTTTGTCGCAGCGGTTACCGCTTTCATGGCGCCTTTCATGCTTTCCTCGATTAATGTCGCACTGCCGGCAATCCAGCATGATTTTGCCGTCCACGCGGTCCTGCTGGGCTGGATAGCCACTTCCTATCTGCTTGCCACTGCGGTCTTCCTTGTTCCTGTCGGAAAATTTGCAGATATATACGGACGCAGAAAAATATTTGTGGCCGGGATTATCGTTTTTACCATTGGCTCATTTTTGTCAATTTTTGTGTGGAATATTGAATGGTTTCTGGGCATGCGTGTATTGCAGGGCCTGGGAGCTGCCATGTTCCTGACCACTGGCATGGCAATTCTTACCTCTGTTTTCCCGCCCCAAAAAAGAGGCGGGGCAATCGGAATTCTGGTTACGGCAGTTTATGTTGGTTTGGCAACCGGCCCTTTTGCAGGTGGCCTGCTGACCCAGTATCTCGGCTGGCGCTCCATATTTGGAGTAATATTTCTGATGGGTGCCGTTTCACTCTATGTGGCCTTGCGTTATCTGAAGGGAGAGTGGGCTGAAGCAAGGGAAGAATCCTTTGATACTATTGGAAGTATTGTTTATGCTCTGTCGATTTCATGCCTGGTTTACGGAGGCACCAGGATTCCGGCAATGATAGGCCTTATCCTGTTTCTGGTCGGATGCCTGGGGCTTATCATCTTTTTCCGTCTGCAGAAAAACACCCGGCACCCGATCTTTGAGGTGAGCCTTTTTCAGCAAAACCGAACCTTTCTTTTTTCAAGCCTTGCCGCCCTGATCCATTATGCCGCGACATTTGCCATAACCTTTCAAATCAGCCTCTATCTCCAGTACATTAAAGGCATGACTCCGCAGGCTGCCGGAACGGTTCTGGTCACCCAGCCGCTCATGATGGCTATTTTTTCCGCCCAGGCAGGTAAGCTTTCCGACCGGATTGAACCGCGCATTATCGCCTCGACAGGAATGGGACTCACTGTTTTAGGGCTGGCGATTTTCGTCTTTCTTTCCCACTCAACGCCGCTTTGGCTTGTTGTACTGAATCTGGCCATACTTGGTTTCGGGTTCGCCCTTTTTTCTTCCCCCAACATGAGTGCCATTATGGGGGCGGTTGAACCCAGACAATACGGGCTTGCCTCTGGCGCTGTCGCCACCATGCGCATACTCGGCCAGATGGGCAGCATGACCATTGCCACGGTTTTTCTGGCCTTGTTTATCGGCCGCGAGGAAATTCGGGAAAGCACCTATCCCCTTTTCCTGCAAAGCATGCACACCTGCTTTGCCTTTTTTGTCATCATCTGCCTGATTGGTATCGTTTTTTCTCTTTTAAGAGGGGACGTGAGAAGATAAACCCTTTTCTCCTGCCCATTACCCTACATCATTTCCTTGTTCAGATATTTGCGAGGTAAGGGTGTAACTATTTTCTGCCTGAAAAATGGAAGTCTATAAAAAATGAGGAGAGTCAGCGTTCGGCTTTTGTAAATCCGAACAAAAAAAAAAGGATGCCCGATAAGGACATCCTTTTTCATGCACGGATACGTGTCAATGAAGCTTATTCAAACGTGTGACACCTCACGCATTCATAGCCTTTTTCCAGATGCTTTTTGTGTAATTCGCTGCCGCCCCAGGATTTGGAACCATGGCAGTCATTACAGAGATCACTCTGTGGTTTGACAAGTCCTGCCGGCTCGCTGGTATGACAGCTCACACATGACAATGCGCCTTCTCCGGAGGCATGCTCATTATGGAGAGACTGCCAGGACAATGATTTCCGCTCATGGCAGAGCGTACAGTTTTTTACTTCCTCAGGCCAGGTATGGTAGCCAAGCTCTGTGAAGGGAACCATGCCGCTGCCGTCCGGAGTTTCGCCGGAATAGTCATGACACTCAGTACAGGACGGCGCCATGGATGCAGGCTCAACTCCGTGGCTGATAAGCATTTCAGCGTCAACGTCAACAAGCTGGTAACTGCCGGTCATGCCCTGCTCTTCCATACCTTTCTGTACGGCCTGATCAAAATCTCCTGTCATGAACATCCACATAATGGCCGGAGCAACAATCTGTCCGGACTCATGCAGAGGCATTATGGAGTAATGCCGCTTGATGGGAACGATCTTTGAATTTCCGTCAAAAGCGCCTCCATTGGCGTTCGCCATGGGGTAAACACCACGTTCGTCTGCTTGAATGGTCTGACCGATGCTGTAGACCTCGGAGGTTCCGTCAAACCAGACGTACTCGGGTTTGACGTTGGCAACTTTAATCTCTTCACCGACAAATCCGCCCTGTCCTGAACAAAAGCCAGCATTCCAGACAGGCTTCAACCAGTCACGGGACATCTCTGTTGCTCCGCCTTTGCCGAATTCACGGATATGACACACCTGACAGGAGACCTGCCCTGCGGCATGGCGATTTAAAGTGGAATTGCTGTGGGGACCGGCGGAATGACAATCCGTACATTGCGGATTCGCAGCCTCGGTTTGACGAAGATCAATACCCCGGCCTCCAACTTTATGATTTTCCGCGGCATGACACGCGGAACAGGTAAGGTCAGCACCACCGGCCTCAGCCGACATATGCACATCTTCCACCAGAGTCGGGGCCACGGTATTCAAACCCATATCACCGCGTTTGGTCCAGTCACCACCGCCTGCCTTTGCATGACAGCGCAGACATGATTTCCTGGTGGGCAGATGAACATTGCGGGCCAGCTCAACCATGGTCGTTCCTGCCGGCATCTTGCTGAAATCCGGTACCGTTGTGTAATTCCCTTCCGCATCTACCTTACCGAAGACATAGGTCTTTGTCTCGCCGTCTATATTGACCACGGTCTCGATATTATTGGGATCTGAGACAAAGGTTCGCTGGTAGGTATCGTTATGGCACATCATACAATCAACGTCATTTAACTCAGGCGCATGGGGAGCATTGCCGTCTGCCCGGACGTGGCAACTGAAGCAGGCACCTTTTGATGACATGGCATAGGAACAGAAGGTGTTAATACCGTTGACTGCCTTACCGTCGTCACCGCTGATATTGGTAACATCCGGCGTTGGTCCCGACCATTGCATATGCAGACTTTCAAGCATATCCTGGGCCTCAAGTTCATGGCAGGCGATACAGGTGGATGGTCCGTCATAGGACTGAATAGACTGGTGGGCGTTAAGGGGGTTACCGGTAGTAGGGGGGGCACCGGTACCTGAATCTGGATCATCAGTGCCTCCACCGGAACCACCGCCGGTAACCGAGGCCGTTACTGTAAACTGGCTTGTTTTTCTTTCTCTATGTTCCTCATCGTCAGTGAGGCTGCAGCGGAAATCCCATTCTCCGGTCATTTCATCCGTTGGAATGGTAAAATCATAGGTCGCTGTACGGTCATGAATATCCATACGCCTTTTTTCAACAATCTTGTCATCCGCGGCATTTGAAATGGTGATTCTTGCCCTTTCCAGGGAATCTTCCCAATTTCCCGTAGCTGTGCAGACAAAACGCACTTCGCTGCCGACAAGAGCAGGAGACGGATTAACGGACATTTCAATGCCACGGCTGTAGCTTGAACTTTCACTGCTGTAACGATAACTCGACTCCCGGTCATGGTCGTCAGCCAAAGCGGTTCCGGTCAGTAAGGTCAAGGCTGTAACGCTCAATAAGACGTGCTTCATGATTCACCTTTTTCGATTATTTTTATTCTTTGACCTTCATAAAAATGATGGCCACTAGCCAATAAGAAATAGTTAAGAGTTTCATAAAACTTTTAAACTCATACCACACGGTGGCTTATAGCACGTTGCATACCAACTCCCTTATTTTTTATTTTTAAGAACTATTATCACAGCCAACCCATTGTTTTTGTAATAAATTATTTTTATAAATAATAATCTTTACAATTTTATTCTTTAAACTAACAATGTCTCTTTTTACAGACAGACCACACGCAAAGGTGCGGCATTTTGTCGCACCTTTGCGTGACATAATTGTTTGAGTTTAGGTTCAAGTTTGAGGCAGGAGAGAAATCGATTTTGACGCTGTATTATTTTTTATACGGCAAATGAGCGATAAAATTTTTTGCACCATTCAAATTAAAAAATTTTGCACTATTTTTACAAAAACTTACAGCTCTTCAATTTTAAACGTGCAGATATGCTTGGAAATGAAACATACGTGAATTTGAAAAGGAGATGACACTCAGCTTGGTTGGTTAACTGTTAATCTGGCTGTTATTGCAGATATTTTTATTCAATTTATGGCCAACGTCTATAAAGGATCTGACGTCGCTGCAGACAACTCAAACAACGAATGCGGCAGGTACATACGACACCAGACAAAAGACGTACCTTCCCCTCTTTCCTATCTGGAAACAGTACCTGCCGATCAATCGAACCTCGAAAACAGCTTTACGGACAATTCGTCCCATAACCTGCGGCAAAATCTGCCATCCCGGCAAAGTCTCCATTGCGGGCAAATTCAGCCAGATCAATGCCGTCCAGATCACCATCAACGTCGAAATCACCGAAGCAAGGGGCTTCGGCATCAATGGTAAAATGAGCGGCGGCAGTGGCCAGTAGATCAGCGGATTCATCTTCAACCACAATTTTCAGCTTATAGTGCCCCTGGGCAACACCTTCGCTTGGCCACGCAAAGGTTACAGAGCTGGTTCCGGGCTGCAGCACCAGGGTCTGCAGGGGAAAGCCGTCTGTATAGACCTCGCCTCCATACGAGGCAACCATCTCACTGAACCGAACGGTCTTTGTTTCTGCGGAGTTGTTTTGGAGCTCCACATAACCGGCAAGCACTTCACCGGGTGCAATTTCCGTTCTCTCCATGTGAACATTGGATACGCCAATATCACTGCTGGTCAGAGTAAACGAAAAATCATAATGACTGTAAAAATGAACATCCGTGGTACTGCTCCTGTAGCTGAAGGGATAGGCCATAAGAATCAGAGTCTGGCCTCCCTCGTCACCCGGGATGACATTCCACCGGAAAGGTACATCAGGAAACCACTCATACTCCTGCGGGACAAATGGTTCACCGGTATCCGACTCCATAAAATCATCAGGAGACAGGGGAAGCCGCAGACCGGTTGAGGCGATAAAGCCGGAACGGCTTGCAGTGACATCCTGCACCACATAACCTGCGGGAATAGGGATTTCTTCGCTCCAGTACGGCACCACATACTGCCCGGGGTCGGACAATAAATCGCCGTCCGGAATTTCGGCATAATCAATGCCGTCAACCTGGTTCACCACGTAATAAGGGATATCTACGCTCAGTCCGGTTGGAGGTTCAGTAACATCCATGGTTGCAGCATCACTTTCCTGATCACCATAAACAGGGGTTGGGGCGTATTTGGGGTCACCGTAGAGATTGTAGGACAGAACCCAGCGCCACCAGCCGTGCTTCTGGCTGTAAAGGCTCCAGAGATGGCGTCCCAGGTCCCTGAACGGTTTTCCGACGTTCATATAGGGCCGCCAGTAATTACTGAAAAACATACTGCCTGCGTCTGCATTGGTGCCGGTGTTGGTCATTCGGGTGGCGCCGATATAGACCCCTGCCCCGTTTGCCAGAAATGTCTCGGCAATACCGTCATCACTCTCTATCTCGTAATTTCCGGTTGAGCAGGATGGCGCAAAGACAAAGGGGTTGACGCCGCCAAGATTCACCGGCAGCCACTGGTAATCAAGCACATCCGCCCATCCGCCCGGATAGCCGTGCCCGTTAAAATAGACGACATCCTTGCCGGGCACCATGGTCAAAAACTGGGCATGGACACGGTCATAGAGATCATCATTGTAGTAGTACAGATAATTGGCGGATATATCACCGATAAGCACCTCCAGCACGCCGCTGTCAAACTGTCCCACGGCAAAAAGGTCATCCGGCGACAGAGCCAGATTGATGGGAGATTTATGCTCTCCAGGATTAAACCAGCTGTGATTGGCATCAGTATACAGGGTATAAACCTTGTTGTCAGAGGCCTCCATAATGACTATATCCTCGTAGGAATCTCCGAAAAAATCCGCCACAGCAAGCTGGTCACCTGTTTGAAAAGTTCTGCTGATGGTGTGCAGCTTGGTGCCGCCCCCATCAAAGATAAGAATTGTATTGCCAAAGAAAAAATTCCAGTACTCGCCAATAACAATCTCATCCTTACCGCCTGGGGCAACATCGCCGACAGCCAGTTCATGATGATCCTGAAAGGAGGAGGCAAGGGAGGTATATGAAAAAGAGTTTCCACTTATATGGCCGCGAATGATGATGTCCTCGTCCCAGGTATCGGTGATGACAATCTCGTCAAGGTTGTCACCGGTTAAATCTCCTACTGCCAATTGATCATCATCGCGCAACACCATTGAAAACTGGGCCAGCAGAGAATCCGACCAATAGCTGCCGTTTATATTAAAGTAAAAATAACATCGGTAAACAGAGACCGTATCCGTACCCTTGTCGGCAATAACAATCTCCGGTTTACCGCCGTCGCCGCCGATCACGTCTCCCACCGCCATTTCATCGTCAGGGCTGTAGGGATAATAAAATTCATGCAGCAGTGTGCCTGATTTATTAAAAACCTTGATACGATCCGCACTGCTGTCAGCCAGAATAATGCTGTCTCCGCCCCCAAGGGTGCCGAGGTCGGCCACGGCCAAGTCATCATCCTCGTCAATGGAAACACCGAGCCAGTCCAAAATGACATGGTTCTTGATATGCAGATTTTCATTGGCCATGGGCGGATTATAGTTGTTCATGGTGTTTGAGATAGAATCGATATTATTGACAAAAGTTGTATAATAGTTGCCCACGCCACTAATCAGTAAACCGTTGTCCCCTTCATATTCATAGCCGGGAGAATTATAGAGAACACCGAGACTGGTTTGAATCGGAGTAAGCAGTTCCGCGGCATCGTTGCCTATGATTCGGCCAAGAGCAAAGTCACGGTAGCCGTCATCATTTAAATCAGAATAGGGCTGGTCGCAGAGGGGAACCTCGTGCTGCCCTTCCGGAATCGTCAAGGTAATGGTAAAGGAGGGAATGATTTCGGTTTCTCCCACCAGCAGCATATAGCCGCTTGACCGCCAGTTCGGGTGCAGCAGATAGCCCCACCCTCCCGAGTAGGTCATGCCGTTTGATCCCTGTACGTAGTCATGGTTCAGGGCCTGGAGAAGTTCCGTCCTGGCATTGGATGAATTCAGATAGCCCAGCACTCCGTTTTTATCATCAACGAATCTTGCCATTTCTGAGAGCAGGGCATCGACATCGGTATTAGTATAGAGACCATAGAGTTTGGCCGGATGGGTGACCACCAGATAGTCGCGGTTAGCGACAGGAGCCAGTACCGTATTGGTGTTCAACGGAACTTCATCCACACCCCACCAGCCTTCAATGGTTTTGATGGCCGGCACCTGGTAATGGAAAGTCTTTTCCAGATAGTCGCTGCCCACCAACCGGGAATAGTGCACATCCGTCTTTTTGCCGATTTTGTAATCAAACCAGTAAGGATCAGGGGTTACCAGCACCGTACTCATGTTGATGGTGCATTCCTTCTGCTCGCCAGGCATGAGATTGCCGATGGAGTAAGTGACTTTCGAGGATTTTGAAACCGTATCAAAACGCACCCGCGGCTGGTAGCCGTAGTCGCTCTGGATTGCCTGGAATCCTGCGTGGTAGTCCTCAACCACCACATTATAGAGAATCTCATCACTGATATTTTTCACATAGAGTTTTGCCTCGTAGTAGACTTCGTTCCGTTTCACCTGTCCCCTGGTTAACTGGATGAAACTAAATTCAAACCAGTTGGGCGGAATCATGATGTTCTGAACAGCAACCGTGATGGACTTCTCTGCGGCAAGACCGTCGTTGTTAAAAATCTGCACTTTGATCTCATGATCTTCGCCGCTTGCCGCACCAAATGAATTCCAGGTATAGGTTACATGTTCATCTTCACCCGGCGACCCGTTAATCTGGGCAACATGAAGCTGCTCATCGTCAACGGAAAAAACAATTTTTTCAACCCCGGAGTCCGCGTCATTGGCCCAAGCCTCTAACTCCACACTGGTGCCGGATACAGTCGCTCCCGGCGCGGGGCTGATGAATCCACCCAGCGGTAAAGATATATCCTGGGGACGCACATAAACATCCACCGGAATCTCCCTGCAGGTTGAAGCTCCTACCCTGTCATAGGCACACACTTTTACCAGATAATGCCCGTTTGGAAACGCTGCAGGGTCAAAGCGCCAGTCAAACTGATCGCCAAAGGCGGTATGATACAGTTCATCGTTGACAAAATATTCGATTTTAGCGACGTCAACGTTGTCAAAGGCCTCAACTTTAACATTTACCGGACTGCCAACCATACCCGGCATGTTCACGTCAAGGGAGGGCGGCTCATAATCAGGAATACCAGGGGTTTCAAAATAATGGGGTTCGCTTTCAACCTGATTGCCGTCCGCATCCGTTGATTTCACGACATAACGATAGGTGCTGGATGGGAAGAGCCCGGTCAGATCAATGGTGTGGACCTCGACAAGGGGAGTTTCCACCGCCTCTTCCGGAGATCCGGCATCAAGCTCATAGGCCACAATACTGTCTGCCGGCACGCTGGTCTGCCAGACAATCCTGGCTTCGGTGGGGGAAAGAACATTGGCAACCGGCCCTTCAACGATGGCAGGAAGCATGTACTCAAAGGCACCCATGTCAATCCTGTCCCCACCAAAAGTCGGAACCGGATCAGAGGGGTCTCCCGCGTCCCGGCAGGGAGAGTCGTGCCCGAGATGAAAATCCCCGGCACTTGGTGCGACAAAAAGCGGATCTACGGCAAGGGCGCCAAAGCCTCCGGCAATTCCTGAATAGCCGACCGTACAGTTAAAAACGTCATTATAACCAACATCCGGCGCTATATAGCCGACAAGAGCCTGGATACCGGTTTCATAATTGACAATGATATTGTTTTTTACCACCGGGGCTGAAATATCGATAAACATCCCCTGCAGTCCGCGTTCATCCGGATAAAAGACATTATTTTTTATGACCGCGGCCGGACTTCCCACTGCAAAGACGCCGATATCGTTATTGCGAATAACATTGCGGCTGAAGGTAAGCGATGACGACTCAACCCATAAACCGCGGCTTTCGGCTATGGGAGGGATACCGGCGGGATCAGGGGCAAGATCAATGGTAAAACCGCTGAACTCGGCATTAAGAACACCCACGGCTTTCACCACATCAGGGGGCGCTCCTATATTGTTGACTCCGATTATCCTGGTGACATCGGCTCCTGCTCCAATGACATCAACCTCGGATTTCAAGGTAATATTTTCATGATAATCCCCGGCATAAACGACAATCCGGTCACCCCTGCTTGAGGCGCGCAGAGCGGTTGTAATTGTTGTATATGAGCATGTGTCACACACATAAAGGTTTGCTGCCTCTGCAGGGATAGTTCCACCGAAAAAAAGACTGATCACCGCTGCAACAACAATAAATGATTTCTCGATGCTTCGTGTTGCTTTCTCCATGATTTTCTCCCCTCGAAGTGGCAACTGCCGGTTCATTTAGTAAACTTGTTCGTTTTCATTTTAATTCTGTTTTCTTATCATTTCCTTAGGCTTCGCGCGCAGACCGCCCCCAAATAAAAAGCCGGGCTGCCTCTTTCTTAAGGCAGCCCGGCTATCTTTCTAAAGACCCGCGGCTTTCCGCCCCTGCCTTGCAGCAGGTTTAGCTTTATCTTTATATATTCGCGACAGTCAAATTCAGTCGATAATTCAAGTTTATAGAAACATCAAAAACAAGTCAAGACGTCACCGCGGCATCAGTCAGAAAACAAACAAAAAAACAGGCGCAATCAGATTGACAGAAACGGAATGCCAACTACCGATTTTTCCTATTTTCAGGAATTTTCACGTTCAAATTCCTGAAAAATGAACTTGTTTTTCTCTAAAAAACATCCCAAAACTATTAACATACTGTAATTTTTTAAGAAAAATTACAGTATGTTAATAGGAACAATTATTGCAGTAAATGTACGCCAACCCACCCGTTCTGCCACATCGTAACAGCCTGCAGATAGGGGCTTTCTTTTGAGGAAGAAAAGGATAAGTTGTTTCCTAACTTTGTTCTCAGCTAAGCTGAAACATAAAATTATGAGTTTATTCATCACCCAGGGGATTAAAATGAAGAGATTTCTGAACCTCACTCTGGCAACTGTCTCATTGCTGCTGTTTGCAGTGACGGTTTCAACCATTCAAGCCGCTGAGATTCTTGTCAACCAGACAACATCAGGAAGCCAGTTCGGTATAAAGGTTGCCGCCAATAACAGTGGCGATATTGTTACGGCCTGGACTGACTGGGAATACGATACAGACGACTCAGTCATTCGCTATGCTATTGTCTGCCGTCTCTTTGATCGCAGCGGCGTGCCAAGGACAAACGAAATCCTGGTTCACTCCTATACCCCTGTTCTGGACGAGCCCTATGGAAATCTTACCTCTGTGGCCATGGATGAAAGCGGCAATTTTATTGTGCTCTGGCAGATGAATGACGGTGACGATGACGGCATATTTGCCCGGCGCTTTGACAGCACCGGTACGCCCCTGGGAACGGCCTTCCAGGTAAACGATTCCAGCGACAATAGCCAGACTGTCGGCAAGGCTGCCATGGACGCCGCTGGAAATTTTGTTATTGTCTGGTATGACTTTACCCTCCCGAGCACCCACCATATCCAAGCCCGGCTCTTTGCCGCGGACGGTACGCCCCGGGGAGCCTCCTTTCAGGTTGACCAGAGCGGCCCTGCCGCCACTCATCCTGCCGTTGACATGGGGCCAGACGGCAGCTTTGTCGTCACCTGGACAAACGGTGGTTCACTTGAAGACATTATGGCCCGCCGCTATGATGAAAACGGCCTGGCCGTTAGCGATGAATTCATTGTCAACACCTACACCGACTATGGTCAGCAGTTGTCTTCAGTGGCCCTTGACAATGCCGGCAATTTTATCATTGCCTGGCAGGGTCATCCCGGTTATCCAACCTCGGCAAATGATGTGTTTTTTCAGCGCTTCGACAACCAGGGCAATTTTCTGGGCAGCGAAACAAGGCCCGGCGTCGTCCAGGTTCTCAGCAATGATTTTCCGCATGTTGCCTCTGATATTTACGGCAATTTCATGGTTGTCTGGGCAAGCGATGGCTTTTCCGGCGTCAACTCCGGCTACGAAACTGTGGCCCGGATTTACGTCAGTGACGGCAACCCTATGGACAGCCAGGAAAGGAGAATCAATGATTCCTCCTATCGCAGCCAGGACGGAGGCAACAGCGCGGCGGCCGGTGACGGCGTCTTTGCCGTGGCCTGGACAAGCTGGCATGACCTTGTAACAGCCCCGGACGTTTACCTGAGTATCGAACAGACCGGAGCCCCTCTTTGCGCCGATGTCGATGGGGACGGATACGGCAACGGACCGGAATGCGCCGGTATCGACTGCGATGATGCCAATCCGTCCATCAATGAAGGTCAGGAGGAAGTATGCAATGACGGACTCGATAACAACTGTAATGGTGCAGTTGATCTGGATGATTCCTTTTGCAACGCACCGCCCAGCTATTTTGTCGATATTCAGGATTCCTCCTGCAGCGATGCCGGACCCGGCAGTGAGACGGAACCATTCTGTACCATCGGTCAGGGCATCAGTACGGCTGTCGCCGGTGAGACAATTCTGGTCCGTGACGGCACTTATCCGGAAACTGTAACGATCAACAAGAATCTCACCCTGCGCTCTGAATACGGCGCAGCCGGCACAATCATCGACGCCGGCCAGGCCGATTCAGCGTTGCGTATAGGCGCAAGCCCCATCGTCCAAGGATTCACTCTTCAAAACGGCAGGGCGCCAAAAGGAGGCGGCATATGGTTTAACAGCGGCTCAACATCCCTCGTTGCCGACTGTATTGTCCGCGACAACCGGGCCTATGATACGTATTTCCCCTACGGAGTCGGCGGCGGAGTCTATATGTCCTCAGCCTCGCCGACACTGGAACGGGTCACCATTACGGAAAACTCGGCGACAGATGGCGGCGGAGTCTATCTGGAAACCTATTCGAACCCTGAGTTCGATCAGTCCACAATCAGCGGCAATACCGCCACTCATGGCGCCGGTATTTACAGCAACGCATCATCCTTTACCCTGTTCAGTTCCCTGATTTCCGGCAACCAGTCCAGCCGGGATGGAGCAGGCATCTATGCCTTTAACGCAAACCCCTACGGACAGCCGCTCATCGAGCAGAGCCGGATAACGGAAAACGGCATTACCACCAGCGGCTCCACTTACCGGGGCACGGCTATGTACCTGGATCGCACCTCGCCCCGGGTTATTAATTCCATCATCAGCAGAAACGGCAGTTCCGACCAGGGAGGAGATACAATCTACTGCATCAATGACTCCGATATCACGGTGCAGAGTTCCACCTTTCATGATAATTATAGGGCTGCCATTTATTACACAAACTCTGCTCCCAGCATAACAAACTCGATCATCTGGAGCGATGTCGGCTCCGGTGTTGTCGGTTATCCAGAGGCCGCTGCCGGTTTTTCGGATATCTTGCACTTTGATCCGGTTTATCCGGGCACCGGCAATATAAACACCGATCCACTGCTGGATGGCAGCTCCAGGCTGACACCAGCCTCTCCCTGTATTGACACAGGATCGGGAGTGGATGCTCCGGTCCTTGATATCGACGGCGAAAGCCGCCCCCAGGAGAGCGGCTATGACATGGGGGCCGATGAATTTTCAGTTGCGCCTAAAATTCTTTTTACCGACCCTGTAGCCGATGCCCTTCATGTCGATATCGATTCTGCCATAACCACAACATTCAACCGGGACATGGAAACCCTCACCCTTGACGGCAACTTTCTGCTCTCAAGTAGCGGCATAAACGTTCCCGGCACAGTGAGCGCGGACGTACCGAGCATCATAACATTCACTCCCCTTGCCCCGCTCACCTATAACACGACCTATACGGCAACAATAACCACAGGACTTGGGGATATTTATGGTGCAAGCCTTGGTTCCGACTATACCTGGAATTTTACGACCCAGCTGCCACCACCTCCGCCACCTGATACCACCTCCCCGACAATCATTTCCGTCAGTCCTGTCTGGGAGGAAACCGGCGTTCCGGTAAATACAGGTGTTATTGTTACTTTTGATGAAGACATAGAACCATCCACTCTCGATACCAATTCATTTTATCTGGAGTGGTGGGATGATGCGTCGGCAGAGTATGTTTCAATCCCCGGATCTGTGAGTTACAATGCGTTCAATTATACAGGGACATTTACACCAGACAGCGACCTGCCATATAAAACGTATATTTATTTCTATGTGAAAGATACAGTTACCGACCTGGCCGGTAATCCTTTGGATAATACAGGAAGTGTGAGCTATCCGGATTATCACAGTTATTTCCAGACGGGATGCAGTCCGTCAGTTCCGACGGTTGTCAACAGCTCACCCGGCGAAAATGCTCAGGATGTGCCCCTTGATGCCTCCATTACCATGACTTTCAGCACGGATATGGATCCGAGTACTATAACGACGGACACATTTGTCCTATACCAGCTTCCCAATTATGACATACTTACCGGCACAGTCAGTTATGACAATGGCAGCAGAACGGCAACATTCACTCCAAATGCACCCCTGGCGGCCGGCACGCAGTTTTATACAGGTGTAAGTTCGACACTTGCCGATATTCATGGAGTGACCATGTGCACCTACTATGTCTATTTTTTTGATTCAACTGCAGATGTAACCTGTGTTGATGGCGATGGCGACGGCTACGGCGATCCCGGTAATCCAGGAAATACCTGCCCGGATGACAACTGTCCGGCGCTTTCCAATCCGGGTCAAGAGGATCTGGATGTTGACGGCATTGGTGATGCCTGCGATGATGACATTGACGGCGACTGTCTCTTGAACGTCGACGAACCGGTTTGCGCCCCCCCTGCCGTTGCAGACTGTTGTGTGTATGACGGTGACTGCGACGATGACGGTCTGCCGGACGGCACCTGCAGTCCAGGTGAAGACATCAACAATAACGGCATTGTTGATGCCGGCGAGACAGACCCCTTGAACCCGGACAGCGACGGAGACGGCATCCTGGACGGCACCGAATACGGACTCACGGCTCCGGTCAAACCGGAATTTACGGATATGACTGTCTTTGTGGCAGACGCAGATCCTTCCACCACCACCGATCCAACCAATCAGGACACGGATGGAGACGGCATTCCTGATGGTGTTGAAGACGCCAACCATAACGGCCGGGTTGATGTTGGTTTAGGCGAGACAGATCCCGTCTGCAGTGAGCTTAATGCAGCAGATCTGGATGGTGATCTGGATAGCGATGGAATCGACCTGTGGCTTTTTATACAGGAAGGCGCTGCTGTTGACCTTAATGATTTTGCCATGGATTTCGGCTCATCATGCCATTGATATTCAGTTCTGATAGAAAATGAACGTGGCTGGGTCAGACAGGCCCAGTCACAACAAGATATATAAAGTTACATCGTAACCTAACCCAGTAAGCATTTTGCTTTTTATCCTGACAATAGCCGAATCGTCATCAACAAGGAGAATCCGTTCATTGCCTCCCGAAACAGGTGTAGTGCCAAGTCGGCAAGTGTATGTTCAAGTTTTCCAGACCAGCTCTCTCAATCAATGTCCTTTTTTTTCCGCCCAGACCCCGATCTCCTTTACTATTCGCTCAGGATCAGGAGCGTTGCGCAGCAGCATTTTTTTGAATAATTCGTAGTACCTGATTTGAATAAAATCAAATTGGCAGCCAATCCCGTCAGCGTTATAATGAATGACCCGGCAGGTAAATTCAACCTGTCCCAACAGGGTAAGACTGAAATATTCATTAGGAAGCACAAGCGGGACAGGATCAAGCCCGATAAAAGCTCCGGCAAAACTTAAATTCAGCGTATTTCCTCTCAACACCAATTTACGACGGGGCATTTCTAATTTCACCTTGAAATTCAGAAGAAGTCGAAAATGTTTTCTACGCTCTTTTCTCATAATTTATCACTATACGATTTTATGACGACATTTTCATTAAGTGTGGCAGTGTCTCCTGTTGTCAAATAATCTTTAATTTGCCTCTATACAATTCTCAGTAGTCAACCTCTAGACTCCCGCCTCCGCGGGAGTGACGGCGGGCTTGGTTATGTCATTCCCGCGGAGGCGGGAATCCAGTAATGGAAACTTGGCGACAGGAAAGTGGCGATTTTAACTGAGAATTGTTTATAAGCATAATCTTTTATTGAATACTGTTATTCACTCCCCCTCCAAAACAAGAGCACCATATTTTCAATATCACAAACACTATTCTATTTAAGGCAATAATTCGCAAGGGAAATTGCAGAATGCGAGTTTCTCCACATTTGGAGAGGAGTAGAGCATTGTTAATGCTATTGCATGGTATCACCGCGTTGATATTTGATTGGCTATACGCATTAAAGCCCCCATTGAGAAAATGACCGGATCGGCTGTCCGCTACTCAAGTTCATTGTACTTCAGCGACTTGCCCCTGGCTTGGTCAGCCGGGTATTTTATTCTGTTTTTTTCTATTTTCTCCCGGGCTGCTTCCAGTAAATCAATATCGAGCATATCAGCAAGGTTGGCGAGATAGATAAGCACATCGCCTATTTCCTCTTTAACAGCCTGCTTTTTTTCACTGGAGAGATTACGGCTTTGCTCCTCGGTGAGCCACTGAAAATGCTCGGCAAGCTCGGCACATTCGACGATTAGTGCCATACTGAGGTTTTTAGGGCTGTGAAACTGTTCCCAATCCCTTTCCATTCTGAATTTTCTTAAGGATTCAACTATTTTTTCCATAACGGCCTTTTCATTTGTTATTTTTTATGCGAACGTTTTAGAATCTATACACCTAGAAAGCACTGTTTTGAAGAATTTAAAATGCAACCCGGTTTAACATGATGATACTTTATCCGGTGGAGAAAAATGACAAACAAAAATCTTGTTCTTATTGGCGGCGGTCATGCCCACATGGAGGTTCTCGCCAACCTGAAGCTCTTCAAAGAAAAAGGCTTTGAGGTTACGGTCATAGGCCCTTCCGAGTATCACTACTATTCAGGGATGGGGCCGGGTATGCTCGGTATGACCTATACGCCTGACGACATACGTTTTGCAACCAGGCATGTTGTGGAAAAACAGGGGGGCAGATTTGTTCTTGATTCCGTTAGACGTATCGCCCCCCTTACCAGGGAGCTCCAGCTTGCTTCCGGCAATACTCTGCCATATGATGTTTTATCCTGCAATGCCGGAAGTTATGTGCCCAAAACGAACGTCAGCCAAAGTGATGCGGATATCTATTCCGTCAAACCCATTGAAACACTCCTGGCTGCCCAGAAAAGACTCATCGAGCTGCTTTCCGAAAAAAAAATTACAGTGGGCATCATAGGCGGCGGTCCTTCGTCAGCGGAAATCGCTGGAAATATCTGGCAACTGGCCCACAAAAAAAATCTGCATATGCCCCGTATCAAAATTTTCTCCGGTCGCAGGTTCATGCAGCGTTTTCCGGAAAAAATTCAAAAACTGGCGTTACATTTTCTTAAAGAAAGAGGCATAGAAGTTTCTGAAGACGATTATGTAAAGGAAATTAAGGCAAAAAGCATTGTCATGGATTCCGGACACAAGCACGACCTTGACTTTATCTTTCTCGCCCTTGGCGTGAAGCCCTCCCCGATATTTTCCGAGTCCGGCCTGCCCACTGGTCCTGATGGAGGACTTCTTGTCAACCAATTCCTGCAGTGCACTGAACATCCGGAAATCTTCGGAGGGGGTGACTGTATTTATTTCCAGGACCACCCGCTGAACAAGGTGGGTGTTTACGCCGTCCGGCAAAACCCCATTCTGCTCCATAATCTGATGGCATCCCTTGAAGGAAAAGCCCTTTGGCCGTTTGATCCAGGCGGAGATTATCTGCTCATCTTCAACATGGGTGGCGGCGAGGGAATTTTAAACAAGAGCTGGCTCACATTCGGCGGAAAAACAGCTTTTTTTATCAAGGATTACATTGATCGAAAATTCATGAGAAAATATCAGGCGATTGAGTAACGACTTTGTATTTTCATTATAACAACGGCAAGCTATCACAAGCCCGTTGTGACTCAACTCGTTTCATGAAGGGAGCATCAAGAAGAGTCAGAGCCCAATACCTTTTTCAGCAAATTGGCAATAATACCCCTTGTTAACGGCTTTAATGCAAATTCCCTGATGCCGAGTGATTTTGCGGAATGTTCGTCAATCAAGGTACTGTACCCCGTGCACAAAATTATCGGCATGTCGGGTCGTATCTGCAGAATCCGCCGTGACAAATCAACACCGGTAATTCCTGGCATAGTCTGATCGGTAATTACAACATCAAAGGCATCCGGGTTGTTCTGAAAAGTCGACAAGGCATCTATGCTGTTGCATCTCATTGTCACATCATAGCCAAGCCGCTCCAGCATATCTTTTCCCATCTCAGCGAGCAGCTCATCATCGTCGACAAAAAGAATTTTACCTCTGCCTGCGAGAGTCTCTTCAACGTCTTTAACTCTTTCGACTCCACCTTCTGCGACGGAAGGGAAATAGACATGGAATGCGGTCCCTTTGCCAAGTTCACTTTCAACGGTGACAGCCCCGCCATACTCATGAATGATGCCATGAATAATGGCTAACCCCATACCTGTCCCCTTGCCGAGTTCCTTGGTTGTGAAATAGGGATCAAATATCTTATCAATGACATCCGCACCAATCCCTGTGCCGGTGTCAGACACAATCAGTTCAACATACTGGCCAGGCTTGAGGGAACTTTTAATCTGAGAGTGGTCCTTTTCCAGACGAGTTCTTCGCAGTTCTATTTTTAATACGCCCCCAGACTGTTCCATGGCGTGGTTGGCATTTGTGCAGAGATTCATAAGTATCTGATTAACCTGGGTGGGGTCCGCCAATACCGGGCCGCACCCTGAGTCAATATTTTCCTGAATTTCAATGGTTGTCGGGATTGAAGCACGTAACATCTTCATAGCTTCTTTGACAAGCGACTGCAGTTTCAATGGAATACGCTCCACCTCGGTCTGCCTGCTGAAAGCTAATATCTGTTTTACAAGATCCTTGGCCCGGTTCCCGGCAGTTACTATTTTATCCAGATCGTCAGTATATTGAGAGCCTGCGGGCCCATCCTCTTTTGCCATCTCTGCATAGCCCAGAACAACCCCTAAGATGTTATTAAAATCGTGGGCAATGCCTCCTGCTAAAGTGCCAATGGCTTCCATTTTGGTTGCCTGTTTTAATTGTTTCTCAAGTTGAATCTTGTTTTCATATGTAACGGTAAGTTCTTCCAGATATCTGCTATTCCTGAGTGCAATGGCAGCAAATTCACCAAAAGCGGTTGCCAGCTTGACATCGTTTTCATTAAAACCGCCGGGCTTATTGGCAATTCCCATAATACCAACGGTTTTACCTTCAATATTTAAAGGAGCGAAAAGAACATTATCAAGCCGGACATGACCTTTCGGCATAAATTTCATCCACTTACTGTTTGAAAAATCATTATCATACACAGTTTTGCCACTTTGGTAAGCTTCTTCCCGCAGCCCTCTGATCGGCATGGGCAGATCTGGATTTACCGTGCATGGTCTTCCTCCGGCCTCCAGGAACAGAACTTCATTTTCTTCTCCCGTGTCATTTAAAAGGGCAACATAACCAGATGTGGCACCCGTCACTTGGCGGCATGAATCAAAAATTTTCCTGGCACATATTTGAAAGTCATCCGTTGTCAGCACAGCCTTTGTTGCATCTAAGAGAGCATCAAGTTCTTTTATGACTGTTTCTGAGGTGTTGAGTAACTCCTGAAGTTTCTCCTCATATGATTTTTGATTTATTAAGATTTGCACATTTGAGAGAAACGACTGCATTTGCTGCACGTCATCTTCATCATAGGGTTCATTCTTGTTGGCAACGGCTGCAACCGCTGTTATTTTCCCAGAACTTTCTATGGGCACGGATAATACTCTTGTAAGAGCGACGTGACCTTCAGGAAGGCCTTTTTTGTTTTCACATGACTCGCTGTAATCATTCAGGATAAATGGCTTTCCGGTTCTCACCGCATTGCCCCAGACCCCGGACTTATCTATAGGAAAAGCCAGAGGCTTGTCATGAACTTCGCAGTCTTTCATAACGCCCTGCGACCAACTGTATAGGGTCATGGAGTCTTCACTCTCATTCAAAAGGCCATAAAACCCATATTGGCTTTCTGTCATCTGAACAATTTCTTCCAGGACATGGTCACTGATAGTTTTTTTATCGGCGTTTATCAGTCTAGATGTCTTCCATAATGCTTCAAGCCTTGAACGCAAGATGGTTTGCCGGGCTTCAGTCTCTTTTCGCTCTGTAACATCCACAAAAATCACTATACCACCGACAATTTTTTCCCCGTCATAAACAGGGCAGGCATGGGCATCACAGAAGTGGTCAGTTCCATCTAGATGCCTGACAATAAATTCTTCTCTTATTGTTTTGCCTGTGCGAAAAGCTCTCACTAAAGGCAAATCGTCAACTTCATACGGTTCCCCATCCAGCTTGAAGACTTGCCAGTTCCGGAAAGCATCTTTCGGGATTTCAACCAACGCATCTTTTCCACCGCCACGCATGCCCAAACCGGCCGGATTGCAATAATACAAATTCAAATTTTCATCAGCCAGGGCAACCCCAACAGGAACCTGGTCCAACACTGAATTCAGAAATAAAGAGGCACGCTCAGTTTCTTTTCGCAGGGAGATGTCACGCATGATTGCGAGAATTCCAGGAGCATCGCCCTCAAGCAGAATGTCCGATGTGCTAATAGAAACATTTCGCAAGGACCCATCCTGCCGCGTGATAGTCCATTCTTCATCACGCAGGTGGTCTCCTTCCCTCATTTTCTGCATCCTCTCTGCAGCTCGTTGACTTATTTCCGGATCAGGATATAGAGCCTGGTACCAACCATGCTCATTGATTTCATCCTTGCTATACCCTGTCAACTGCTGCATGGCAGTGTTCCATAGCTCAAAACGGATAAAAGGAAATTTGTCACAAGCAGAGCAGACTGCAATTCCGTCCACCGCGTTGGCAAGAATTTTCTCATTGAAGTTATTAACCGCCCTTAGTTTGTTTAATGACTGTCTCCTTTCGGTAATATCCTCGCCTGAAGACAGTATCCCCGAGATCTGCTGCTTTTCGTCAGTGAGAAAACTATTGTGAAATGCAATTAACCTCTCTTCTCCACTGCTTGTCCTTATCGGATTTTCGTAATACTCGACAGGTTCGATATCTCCTGCCATCAGTTTGTCGAAAACCTCCTTTACTTGATCGATCATTCTTTCCGGCAGGTAATGGTCAAACCAGTTTTTTCCAAGAACTTCACTTTCCGATGCCTGAAGTATTTCAAGCCCTTTTTTGTTTATGAGCCGAACCTCTCCAGCCGAATTAAGCACAATCAGCATTACCCCAGCTATATCAAGGTATTGCTGCGCGAGCTCTTTCTCTTTCCGGAGTCTTTCCTCGGCCTCTTTCTGCCTGGAAATATCTCTGAAGATACCCAGTACTCCCGAGACATTTGCCTTGTCATCAAAGAGAGGCACTTTGACTGTATGAACCCAGAACTCCTGTCCTTCTGCAACGTACTTTTCTATAAACTCATCAGCGCTGCCGGATGCGATGATTTTTTTGTCGTCATTGACATATTTATCTGCAAAGTCTTTAGGGAAATAGTCATAATCCGTTGTGCCGGCAATTTTTTCCGGGACCGTTCTCAGCTCCTTTGCATAATTACTATTGCAAGACACATATACCGATCTGGTATCCTTGTAAAAAATCTTCTGCGGAAGATTCTCAAGCAGTTTTTTGTACCTCAGTTCCGATTTTTTCAAGTCATCAAGTAAAATACGGTTGCTGAGGCTTTCAACTATTCGAAAACTTATCTCCCGGAAGAGCTGTTGTTCGTAGGTTGTCCAGACCCGGGCATGGGTGCACTGGTGCATTCCAAACATCCACGGTTTGCCGACTTTAGGATGTACCGCCATAATCATTTGTGAAAGAACGGAAAATTTTCTGGCTACATCATCTAATTCATTGCCGGACTCAGGATCGAACACAACAGGAAAACCAGAGTCGAGAGCTTTTTGGATAGTTATCGCAGCTTCTGGAGTAACAGGCAGTTCTTGTTCGGAAGTAAAAGCGCCGGGATATTGGGAGGCGCTTTTTTCCGCAAGAACTTTAAATGTTTGGGCTCTAGGGTCGCAGGGATAAAAGAGCCAGATACGGTCACATTTGAAAAGTGTAAAAACTGTTTCAAGTATATCTTCTAAAACAAGATCAACTTCCTTCGCAGAATACAGAGCATTTCCAACAAGCGAAAGGTCCTTCTGGAACTGATCAATATCTCCATGCCCAATTTGTTGCGCTTTTATACCTGAAACATTTTCGGAGCCACCAGCCCTTCGCAAACGTACTTCAAGATCTTGAACTTTTTGCTCTAACTCTTTGTAAGTTGTTTTTTTGTTCATTATTGAGACCCAAAAAATATAATTTTAATGGAGTCAAAACATTATCAATCTCTCACAATGGCATGACATCTTTAATCTGTTATTGACTTTACATCTGATGATTTCCCTTCCGGAGGCTAATCCTTAATCCCTACTGAATTTTATCCCTCCCGCCATGAAGCCTCAATCTCACTTAGAGCAAATTCATTTCCAACAATGACTACATTCAAAAAGGCTATCATAAAAAACGGATGATGTGAAACTGAAAATCAGGCAAGAATTCAGGTGTTAGAGGCAAGTCTCAGATATAGATTTTCCTTGGCACTTTTGGCCTTGGAGAGTGTGCGGCAACTTGAAGTTAGTCCCAGAGAGGCTCTAACTCTGAACAAACAGTTTGCTGGACCAAAATTTATGGGCCGACATGTCAGTCATCATTACGACCAAACATCTTCCTGACTATCGCCCTTACCCATACATATTCATGTAACAGTATTCGGATGAAACCTGCTGAAACAACTCATCCTGGTTCCCAGATTCCCAAGACACTTTTTTTATATCGGCTCATTACAATCAGTTTATTTGTGAACATGGAATTATGCCTGACATCTTTTAGTATATCTTTTCATGAGACAGTGGCACAATTAAATGTTAACATGAAATAATATTAGATAGATATATTATTTAAACAACAAGACTTAAAGGAGGAATGGAATGAGTCATTTACCGCTCAAATCAATCATTAGCTTTACTCTTATCTTTTTATTTTTTTCAGGATGTCTGGGTATGGCAGCAGAAAAAGAAGTTGAAATAACAGAAGGGCAAATACTTTTGCAGGATGACGCCTGGCAGAGACTTATGGAAGAACCGGCCAACAAGTTTCAACTCGCATTAGACAGCTTTTTAAACAACGATCTGCAAAATGCTGCATTAAATATTCGACAGGCTGCAACAATCGTTAATATTGAAGTTACTCGGTCACAAAAAGATATACGCAAGGAACTCCAATCTCTCGCAGGGGAACTGGTCATACTTTCCAAAAAAATTAAAAGCGGCAAAGTATCCCAATCTAAAGAGCTTGAAATACTTTTTTATAAAACGGAAAAACTGTTTGCTCGACACAAGCTGCAGAATACAAATACATATTTCAAAAAAGGCATGCTATCAAAAGTTGCCTACGCACTCGAAGCAGCAGCGCGGCACCTTATTTTTTCTCAACTTTGGGCAGAGAAGCCATTGTCGGTAGATAAGATGGCACAGTTGAAAGAACTACACAAGGCTATGCTCACCATGATTAATACAGAGACATTTGCAAAAAAGAAAATGGAAGCTTTCAAAAAGGATCTTGATAGTTTGATCGCTGCCATATAAACCAGGGAAACATCGAGAGAAAGAAATGAAAAATTCATGGAATCAAGCTAATGAAATTGGCTCATCTCTTTCTGAGCCCGAGCACCTTCAAGCTTCCGAAGGAGGAAGCTTGAAGAAGTATTGCAGCACAATATAGTTAACTGTTTGGTGGTCTAAATTATTTTTTTAACGGAATACAAAAATGAAAAATTCTGATCAGTCTCCAAGCAGCCAACGCCCATGGCATTCAGAGAAAATTGAAAATGTATTTTTTTCTCTTAAAAGTAACCGCGAGGGACTTTCGCAAGATGAGGCCGTTAAAAGATTAGAACAATACGGCCATAACCAACTAACACCCGCCAAGAAAAAAAATGCTTTCACACGGTTTCTTTTACAGTTCAACAATGTTCTCATCTATGTCCTGATCGCTGCCGGTGGTATTACCTTTCTTCTGAAGCATTATCTTGATGCAGGGGTCATTATTGGCGTTGTTGTCATAAACTCTGTCATTGGATTCATCCAGGAAGGTAAAGCAGAAAAAGCTCTTGATGCCATTCGTACTTTTTTGTCGCAACAGGCCACTGTCATACGAAATGACAAAAAAGATATAATTCCTGCCGCCGAACTCGTACCCGGAGACATTGTTGAAATCCAATCAGGTGACAAAGTCCCGGCAGACCTTCGACTGTTCAAAACAAGGGAATTACGCATTGATGAAGCCCCTTTGACTGGAGAGTCGATGCCTGTTGAGAAGAAAACGGAAACCTCTGATCCAAAAGCGACGATTGGAGATCGTTTATGCCTGGCATATTCTGGGACTCTTGTGACCTATGGTAAAGGGCATGGAGTCGTCGTTGCAACAGGAGATAATACAGAAATCGGCAGGATTAACCAAATGCTTGCCAAGGTTCCCATGCTCACGACAAAGCTCCTCACCGAGATGGGTGAGTTCGGGGAAAAACTTACCCTTGTTATTGGAGTGATGGCAACGGCAACCATACTGTTTGGAATATTTGTTCGCAAATTTAGTTTTGCGGACATGTTTCTTGCCGGTGTAGGTCTAGCGGTTGCTGCAATACCTGAAGGGTTGCCAGCTATTGTAACCATTACCCTGGCTGTCGGGGTTCAGAGAATGGCAAAACGGAACGCAATTATCCGCAGGCTTCCTGCTGTTGAAACACTTGGCTCTGTTACCGTTATCTGCTCAGATAAAACAGGCACCCTAACCCGTAACGAAATGACCGCTCAGACAATCGGAACATTCAAAGGAGTTATCGAAATATCCGGCACGGGATATGCCCCGGAGGGTACTTTTGGGTTCAATGGATCAGTGCTCACTCCTCAAAATGATAAACATCTCGACATAATTTCCGAAACAGCCTTACTCTGTAATGATTCCAACCTTGAAAAACAAAATGACAGGTGGATTATTGAGGGTGACCCAACAGAAGGAGCCCTAACCGTCCTGGCAGTCAAAGCCGGGAAAAACAGAGAGGAAACTACACGTCGTTTTCCTCGTCTTGATGCCATACCCTTTGAATCTGAAAACCGTTATATGGCAACCTTGCACCATGACAAGGAAAAGAATAGAGGTTTTATATGCTTGAAAGGGGCTCCGGAAAAAATTCTTGAAATGTGTACTGGACAATTGGGGGAAAATGGTGATGAACCAATACAGGAAAGCTTGTGGAAAGACCTTATTGTAAAATTTGCAGAAAGAGGCCAAAGAGTCCTTGCCTTGGCCAGAAAAGATGTTGAGCCCGGCAAGCAGGAAATACACATAAAAGATATTCAAGAAAAGGTCATGTTAATTGGTCTTGTCGGGATAATGGATCCCCCTCGTGAGGAAGCTATAGAATCAATTCGACTCTGCCGGGAGGCCGGCATTCGCGTAAAAATGATCACAGGAGACCATGCTATCACAGCTAAGGCTATTGGCATCCAGATGGGAATCGGTGACGGTGTGGCATATGTTACAGGTGAGGAACTTGAGACGATGGACGATGACCATCTTCGCCTTGCAGCACAAAGAGTAGATGTTTTTGCCCGTGTCAGCCCGGAACATAAGCTCAAACTGGTTCAAGCCCTCCAAGCCAATGGGGAAATCGTTGCTATGACAGGAGATGGTGTCAATGATGCTCCAGCGTTAAAACGGGCGGATGTTGGTGTAGCAATGGGATTGAAAGGTACTGAAGTTGCCAAAGAGGCTGCAGAGATGGTTTTAACGGATGACAAATTTTCTTCCATAGCTGATGCTGTAGAAGAAGGAAGAACCGTATACAATAACATCAAGAAAGCGATTGCCTTCATTCTGCCAACCAATGGCGGCGAGGCAGGTATTATTATCGCAGCAATAATGGCTGGACGCATGCTTCCTATCACCCCGGCCCAGATACTCTGGGTCAACATGATAACAGCCATTACATTGGCACTGGCTCTGGCTTTTGAACCCCCAGAACAAGGCATTATGAAAAAACCACCTCGTCCTCCAAAGGATTCTATCCTTTCAAACCTACTTGTTTGGAGAATTTTATTTGTTTCGACGATTATCGTGGTGGGAACATTCGGTCTGTTTCTGTGGGAGAGACTCCACGGCGCGTCAATTGATACTGCGAGGACGGTAGCTGTAAACACCCTGGTAATGTTTGAAGTTTTTTATCTCTTTAACACACAGTCATTAAAATCTCCCATAAGAAACATAAGGGATATGACAGGTAACAAATATGTTTTTTGGGCCATATCAGCCGTTATCGTGGCTCAAATTATTTTTACCTATATGCCACCCATGCAGAATCTGTTTGGAAACACGGGTATCCCTGTCACCTCATGGTGCAGAATACTATTGATTTCCATGAGCGTTTTCATACTGGTAGAGATTGAAAAAAGAATTATACAAAGGTGGGATCACAAAAAAGAAAAACTTCCTGAGCGCCCTACTGTTCAGTTACTCGGGTAGAAAAATGCTTCTAAAATGTGTGCAGCGAAGTGCTTGTAAGGCTAGGTGTTTTCTTCAGAGACACTTTGTGCAGGGAAAAAGGTAGTTTCAGAAGCCTACCTTTGAACTGTCTCTACTTTCCACCCCAGAAGACACTTGCGCAGTGGAGCATTGTACCCGGCGTTATAATTCAATAGTTCACAACGTCATTTAAGTTTTTTATTTATGCCCACATCGTATGAATTTTGTAAATATTTTTTTACATAAAGCATGATGTTAACTTGAAGTGCCCGTAACTTTTACTAACCATTTTTGCCATATTTTTTTATGATGACACATTGTTGGTGGGATATTACTCAAATTGGAGATAATGGTGTTACTGAAAAGTACATCGGCCCGATATGGGTTGCAGTAAAAAAAAACAAGTCAGAATGGCAGTTGCATGTCAAACGACAAGACCCCTTTGATTCCCTTGAATTATCTTTTCAAGAATCTGTTGAAATAACTGAAGATACCCTACTGGAACGTTTTTTTTATGATAATAAGTCAAGCCAAGTTCAATTTTTCCCTTACTTAGCAGACCGTCCAGTTGTTAGTCGGCCAGTAAGGCCTTTTTCTATTCCCTCAAAGCAAAAAGCTACTATTTATGTGTCAACTCCTCTTTGGCTTGGTGTTCGAATTGGAGCATCGGGCACTTTAACTTTAATTAAAGAGATTCCTGTGTTACGCCCGTCTGACACATGGTTTGGACCGAATACAATTAGTGGAGAACTGTGTTATTCCAGCAAAACAAGTGCCCGACTTAGCCTGGAAGAGCTCCCTAAAAGATCTCATCGGGCAATTACTCCAATTATTATATTAAATGAAAGTAATGAGCATTTGTTAGTCGACCGAGTAAATCTCCCTGTTCCATACCTTTGTTTATATGAAACTGAAGAGAGAATGCTCTGGACACAAGCCGTTAAATTGACACGAAAACACGATTCAGAGATTGTCTCGCTAGAAATCATCGATGGTCCTCCTGTTGAAATACCAACCGCCAGACTTTTTTCCGAGCCAAGGCTTCACACAGAAGAGAAAACAATAATTAGCAAAATAAGTTCCTTTTTCGCGTGAGCTTTTCGTCACACAACCCGCTAATAGAACAACTCTAAGGTGGATGAAATGGATGCTGTTTCAGATGCTCTTATTCAACTCGCGACAGTTGAAAAAATAATAACTATAATACGGGCTATCTTAATATTGACCGTTGGTTATGTGCTTTCCAGATTCGCCACACACTCCCTCACAAAACTGCTATCCAAGCATTTTGATCAGCATGAAGTTCTACTTTTTCGGAGAGGTATTTTTTATACTTTCATAATACTTTTTGTTATTGCAGCTCTCAATGAACTCGGCTTCAATCTGGGAGTGATCCTTGGTGCCGCAGGTGTTTTTTCTGTGGCCATTGGTTTTGCATCACAAACTTCAGCCTCTAATTTGATCAGCGGTCTTTTTCTGCTTGGAGAAAGATCTTTTGCAGTGGGTGATATAATAAAGGTAGGAGATACTACAGGAGAAGTTTTGTCCATTGACCTTTTATCCGTTAAAATAAGAACATTTGATAATCTATATGTGCGTATTCCCAATGAAACACTTATAAAAACTCAAACCACTACTCTTACAAAATTTCCAATCCGCCGCATAGACCTGCAAATAGGCATTGCCTATAAAGAAAGTATCGGCAAAGTCAGAGAAGTACTTTTTTCTGTAGCAGACAAGAATGTTTTATGCCTAGACGAGCCCAAACCTCTCTTTATTTTTTTAGGGTATGGAGATTCATCGCTTAACATTCAATTATCAGTCTGGGCTAAACGAGAAAATTTTCTAGAATTACGAAACTCTATTTATGAAGAAATAAAAATTGCCTTCGATAATGACGATATCGAAATTCCCTTTCCTCACAGAACTATTTATACGGGCAGTATCACCGAACCTTTTCCTGTGTACCTGGCCAACAGCACTGCGGTTTCTGGAAAAACGGATATTAATAACAATATTTGAATTTAACGTGCTTATTCCGAGATAATTACACACACCCGAGGATGCTTCAATTTCAAGGCGAGCCTGCTTATGCTGAAGGCGACAAGATTCATTCCCGAGAAAAACGCCGACTGAGAAATACATAAAACAATACAGATCCAGTTTAACAATTCCATGATAGTGTTGTATTGTTAGGATAAATATTTTTTATTATTACCTTAAGGTCATATACAGCTTTACAATTTAGTGATTTTACTTCTTTAAAAAAGATACAGGCGGGATTCATTATATGAAAGAAAAGATACTATGAAATATAAAATATTACGGTGAATCAATGACTATCAACCATGTAGTAAATTCAGTCAATGAGATTATTGCAAACATAGTCAGTTCCGCAGCCGCCTTTTTTCCCCGACTGTTTTGGGCACTTGTTCTCGCTGGAGTTGGCTGGCTTGCAGCATGGATCTTAAAGCAAGTTACACTCAAAATGGTGACCGGGCTTGATCAGTTATTTCTAAAAAAAGTTGAACAGAAAGGCCTGCCTTCCGTTCAGATAAAACACCGTTACGGGCCTTTCCTTGGGGAAGCTGTTTTTTGGACCTCTTTTCTGTTCTTCTTTCTTCTGGCAATCCAGATCCTTCAATTAGAGCTGCTGTCTGCATTTCTTCAAAACGCATTAAATTACCTGCCCCACCTGGCAATCGCCATCGTTTTAGTTGTTACATCGTTTTTTATAGGGTCGATTTCTCGCCATCTTGTCTCTAAAGCATTACAGGCAATGAAAGTTGAACAGGCCGATCTTCTCGGCAACCTTGTTAAGGTCGCCGTTGTCTTCATGGGGCTGCTTTTGGGAGTTGATCAGATAGGTGTCGACGTCGGTATTATAAATACTTTTGTAAGTATTTCTCTTGCTGCAGGTCTGGGGGCCATAGCTCTTGCTTTCGGCATCGGCTCAAAGACTTATGTGGAAAACACCATTTCATCAGTTCAAATCAGGAGAATATATCAGAGTGGCGACACGGTGATGATTGATAGTGTTGAGGGGGAGATTGTCGAAATCACTTCTACGTTGGTCTTCCTGCAATCACCTGAAGGGCAAATTTCCTTGCCTGCCAAACTTTTTTTGGAGAAAACTTCACTTCTAAAAAATCCCTTGGAAAAAAATGAAGCCTGACAATGCATTAACCGTTGGATATCTTGTTAAACACCCTGATTATGCAGCCAGGGTGATTGAAGGTCTTCCTTATCCGATGACTGCCGATTTATTCAACCGATTATCAACGGATAAGTATCTTGCGGCTTTTCAGGAATTGATACCGGCACATGCAGCATGCCTTCTCGATGCCCTGTCCGAAGAGACCAGAAACGAACTCACCAAAAGAGTATCAAATGAAAAACTTGCTACACTTCTCAGGTACTACGATCTACCTAGAAGAAAGGAAATTCTGGCCCCACTTCCCCCAGAAAGGAGAAGAAATATTCTTAGCCAGATGCAGTTTCCGGCGAATTCCGTCGGCTCATTAATGGTTTCGCCATCACTGTCCCTTCCTATAGATATTTCTGTGGATGCGGCACTGAAACGTATCAGAAAAAGCCGAGATTATACTTTTTCAGACATAACCGTCCTTGACAGGGAACTGCATTATGTAGGAATGGTATCACTTAATAAACTACTTCACGCTGCTCCTCGAACAAAGCTCCAGTCTTTAGTAAATTATACAATCTCCCCTTTGGCAGCCAGAAAGTCGACAAAAGATGTTTCTGATCATCCTGCCTGGAAACATGTCAGAGTTCTGCCTGTTACAGATGGACGCAGGATGTTGATAGGTATCTTGGATTATCCAACCTTGGTTCAGCATGATACAACGATGTTGTCCGAGACAGCGACACCTCAAATGACAAAACAATCATCGGTATTGGAGCTTTTTTTCCAGGTCGTGTCCGGTCTGATAGAAGCCGTGGTATTTAGACTCTTTCCCTCTGACAAAGTTAAGACAAAAAGAGGTCTGTAACATGACAATGCTACCTGAAAACGCCGTTGCCGCGTTAAACAAAGACTATTTAGAACGTTTTAGCAATGAAGCCTTTAGGACTCTTTCACGAGCGCCTTCAGGGGAGATCGTAGAAATTCTTCAAGACCTTCCCTTAATGAAATCAATTGATCTATGGGATCATTTACATCCCGATGTTGTTGAGAATGTCATTGACAAAATTCCTGAAGGATTGCTGCGCGAATTCTTCATGCGGAGCGAACCGGTTTCCGCTTCAAGAACTCTTTCCCGTTTACAGAAAGAAAAACAGCATTTCTGCATGGGTTTGCTTTCTGCAGAAAAACAGTCAGAAATCAGACAACTCTTGGAGTATCCTGAAAATAGTGCCGGCAGGCTTATGGATAGCCGTTTTCTGGTTTTCAGAAGTGACACTCCTACCAAATTTGCTCACCGGAAGATCAGAGACAAAAAACCACGTTTTTCCAAACAGATTTTTTTGGTGGACGAGAATGAAATCCCAGAAAGAATGATTGAAATTCAGGATCTTGCTCTTGCAGCTCCCGATGATATCCTTGGAGATTTTGCCAGGCCTCTGCCGGCGGTCGCGTTCATGACAACAACCAGGGATGAAGTGATCGACCTGTTCAGTAAGCATAAAATCACAGATTTGCCCGTAGTTGATAACGAAAAAAGAATATTAGGTGTAATCAGGTACGATTCACTCGTAGATGCTGTTCGGGAAGAGGCTTCCATTGATATCCAGACAATGGTTGGTGCGAGCAAAGATGAGAGTGCTTTATCTTCAGCAGGGTTAGTCGTTCGAAAAAGACTGCCATGGCTCCAGATCAATTTGCTGACAGCCTTTCTGGCGGCAGCAGTTGTCGGCCTTTTTGAAAACCTAATTGCCCAGTTCACTGCTCTTGCAGTTTTATTGCCGGTAGTAGCAGGGCAGTCAGGCAACACCGGCGCCCAGGCCCTTGCAGTTACCATGCGAGGGTTGGCGCTTCATGAAATTGGCACCAGCCAGTGGAAGAGAGTAATGAGTAAAGAAATAAAAGCCAGCCTTGTAAACGGTTTTGCTGTTGCTTTGACGACTGCAATTGCGGTTTTCTTGTGGAGCAACTCATATGGGCTGGCGCTGGTAATTACCATTTCAATGGTTATTGCCATGATTGCCGCCGCAATATCGGGCGTATTTATTCCTATACTATTACGAAAACTTGGGCAGGACCCTGCTCAATCGTCTTCCATAATCCTGACGACCGTTACGGATGTTACTGGTTTTTTTGCTTTCCTTGGCATTGCCACCGTATTATCCGGTATGCTGTAAAAACAACCTATAAGCCGCTAACAGGCTGTTGAAAAACTACTGCGCTTGCTGATACTGCGTCAAAATTCGGCTCAGGTAAGCGCAATTACTCATTTTCAGAACTTATGTCCTTACTTTCAGTTTTTGTGCGGGCACATTTTTCTAAAAGATGTTCTTCGTAGAATCAACTGAACGGTTGATCTTTCAGGGAGAAGCTTTTTTTCTGCTACTGCTGATTAAAATTTCAAAGATTACCATTTTATAAAAGCTGTGACGGGCTTAATTTCCACAACAAGCTCCCAGCTTGTAAGTTAAATTATTTTCCCATTCAACTGCATTCATCTCTTTTTAAACTGCAAGCGCCAAGAATTTGATTAGCCAAGGATTGATCACGGTAAACGGTAAATCCTTTTACGTCTTCTTTTAATGCCAATAAAAACAGTTTTTTGACATCTTCCACTGTTGCGGAATTTGGCATATTAATAGTTTTTGAAACGGCATTATCGGTATATTTTTGAAAAGCCGATTGTACCTTCAAGTGCCATTCAGGAGCTACATCCCAGGCGGTCTGGAAGATTTCTTCGGGGATTTTTTCCCCTTTTTGTTTTAGTTTTGCGTAGAGGGCATGTTTGTCAACCCAGACTTTATCCACAACACGCCGCTCTAATTCGTATGCAAAAACCGGCTCTATCCCACTGCTCACGCCGGCAATCAGACTAATGGTTCCTGTCGGGGCAATGGTTGTCAGAGTTGCATTACGTCGTTTTTTTATTCCTTTTGCCGGGAAAATGCTGTGATCGAAACTGGGGAAATTCCCTCTTTTTTCTGCCAATTCTGCAGATTTCTCTTCTGAAACCTTTTTAATCCTTGCCATTATCGTATTTGCAAGCTCAATGGTTTTTTTACTCTGATAGGGGATTTTCATCATAAGCAGCATGTCGGCAAACCCCATAAGCCCCAACCCGACTTTCCTGTTACTCTTGCTCAATTCTTCGATTCTTCGAAACGGATATCGGTTGATTTCAATGACATTGTCGAGGAAATGGATTGCCAAAGAAACTAACTCGTCAAGCTTGTCATAACTAATTGCGCCGTTCTCCAGGATCTTAGTGAGATTAATTGATCCCAGTGTGCATGATTCGTAAGGCAATAAAGGCTGCTCTCCACAAGGGTTAGTAGCCTCCAGCCGTCCCATGCCGGGAACAGGGTTAGCGCGGTTTATTCTATCGATGAAAATAATTCCCGGATCACCTGTCTTCCAGGCGGATTCTGCTATAAGGTCCATCAATTGCCGGGCAGCAACCTTTCTGACAGCCACACCGGTTCTCGGATGAACAAGGGGGTATTCTTCACCCCTTTCAAGGCATTGGATAAACAAATCATCGACTGCTACGGACAAATTGAAATTGCACAGATTCCCAGGTGTCTGTTTTGAAGCAATAAACTCTTCGATATCAGGATGACTGATATGCAAAATGCCCATATTGGCGCCTGGCCTTACCCTATTTCTGTCAATCAAATAAGTGGCGGTGTCAAACAGGTTGATAAAAGAAAGGGGTCCACCAGCAACTCCAATGGCAGGAAGAATAGTATCTCCTTTGGGTCTTAGCCTACTGAAAGAAAAACCTGTACCGCCACCTGTTTCATGAATAAGAGCCGTATCTTTCAAGGTTTGAAAGATTGATTCGAGACTGTCTTCTATGGGCAGCACAAAACACGCTGCCAACTGCCCCAAAGGGCGACCTGCATTCATCAGGCACGGTGAATTCGGCAAAAAGGAGAATGTACTGATTGCCTCCTCAAAAATCCGAGCAGTCCGTTTGACCTGGGCACCGGCCTCAAATAACCTGTCAGCCTCAGCAACCGCGCGGGAAACTCTTTCAATTAATTGCTGTGAGTTTTCAAGAATTTCTCCTCTGTAATTTCTCCCGAAATATCTTTTCTCCAATACTGCTTGGGCAAGCTCAGAAAGTATTATTTTTTTCATTGGTCAACCTGAAATGATTCCAATTGCTTAAGATGCGGAGACAGTAGTGATTGTATAAATTCCTATCTACTAACGATGATCTTTCAATACCATAGTTGTCAATGACAAATAATAATTAGATTTTAGATTACAGCACCCTAGCGCTTCGATTCAGGAAAGCGAATCGTCCTGGGAATAAAAACACTATAATTTCAATTAGTTTCCCTGAAACGTGTTAGGCATCGTACCATCAATAAATGGCTCTTAAAACAGCGACAACTTCTCAAAATAAAGCCAAGCCTTAAGGATCTGGCTCTTGACAGAGAACCTTCTTCCGGAGGCTGATGTTGACCTTTATAAGGACGTTGATCATATCCGTAGTTTGACTTTTACCAAGTTTGGTTCTCGGGCTTTTTGTTTATTTTGGATATTGGCAATCCCTGGTCGATAGTCCGTGTATATTGGCGGTTTTAATAATATGCTTCGGGGAAGGTTACTGGACTGTTCAGGTATTAAAATATTACGTCTCGATGCGGTCGCGTTTATCTCAAAACAAATGGGAACGACATGCCAAAATCTTCCTGTGGCACATCTTATAATTCAAGCATTCAATACTGTGGCCGTGGCCGAAATGGTGCCTCAGGGCATGGTGTTCAAGTCCGAAGCCATCGTTCACCCTGATGATGTCGTCAAATATATCGATTGGGATGAATGCCCGCTATCTTACCCCCCCCAACTTATGGCCCTTTTGTGGGAATTCCTTGCCACAAGGGAGGTTAGTCTTCTACGATTACAACAACGAACGACCCAATATGGCTCTTGGAGGGATAACTCCCAGCTAGAAGTTAAAAATGGCAGCATAAAACTGCCTTCATTTTTTCTTCCTCCTTTTTTGCAAAGGGAAGAAAAAATGAAGGCTACTTTGAGAATAAAAACAAAGAGAAAACTCTACTTTTCAAGCCCATTAAAAATGGGAGGATTACCCTACTATAAAAAAAACTATGTGAGTTTATAGAGATAAACCCTACATGTAACATAAAAGTCTGGATAATTCCCCTACAACAAAAAAACCCGCCTTTCGGCGGGCTTTTTTTATAAGGAAACAGCATATCTAGTGAACATCAATATGAGCTACTTTTTTCTTAGCTTCTTCGGATTTCGGAAGAGTGATTTTAAGAACACCCTTCTTGAACGAAGCATCGATTTTTTCACTCACCACATCAGCAGGAAGCCTGATAGCCCTGTAGAAGGAACCGTACCGGCGTTCCATCCGATGGATATGCTTCTTTGTTTCCTCATGCTCTTCCTTCTTTTCACCCTTGATGACCAGGAGATCGCGATCCAAGGAAATATCTATGTCTTTTTTGTCCAAGCCCGGAAGATCGGCAACCACCTCGATGGACTCATCGGTTTCACTTACATCCAGCCGAGGAACCCAGTTGGTGTCAAAATCCGCTGTCAACTCAGGCAGCAGTGAGCCCTTCCAGAATTTCTTGAACACGTCTTCCATTTCCTCAAATACATCCGGGACACCACCATGTCTACGTCTAAAAGGAACAAGATCTAACATTATCTCATCACCCCCTCATTATCATTTAACTTCTCATTTTAACAACTTAACGTCCCTCCTAAATAAAATGTAATCCTTTCCCATTGCATGTCAAGCGCCTGCCCACCAACCTATTCGAACCTCTCCTCTCGTGCGACTCCTTATCTTTATCATAAGGACAGCACCATCTCATGCCGCCCTCATTTTTCCCATTTTCAAGGCCCCATAGTCCCGTAACACGATACAATTCCATGGTCTCCTGAAGGAAGTGTAATTGTTTTGTCCATCAGGGCTGCATCGGGAATGCTTCGGCCATTATTGTCGAGTAGCTCGCATGTCACCAATACCGTTTCAGCGACCGCATCCATATTCTGCAAATAAGCTCTGATGCAATACGGTCCTCTGAAACTCTCCGCGTGCACTTCTGACAGCTCCACGTTTGCCGTCTCTTCGGCTTCGGGCTCGGTAATAATTGTATTCTGCTAAAGAAACATTATTAGTAATAGCAGTCTCCCCGGTTACAGGTTGAACGCGGGCTTCAAGTTGATGCGTTCCCAGCGAAGCCGATTCAGTATTCCATGTAGACGACACAGCGCTTTTTTCTCCTGCATCCAGAGTAAAAGATTCACTGCCGATTGTTGATTCACTTGTCAGATCCGTTAAGATAAACTCCACAGTCTCATCATTTGCTCCGCCATTTTCAATTGTTACAGGAAGTGCAACCTCTTCAGCCTGGCTTCTTGCTTCCAACGGCGCATCAAACGCACTGAGCACTATATCATGTTCTGTCTCGGTCAATGTTATTGAGAAAGACGACTGGTTATTGTCAAGGTTCGCATCATTCTCTATGCCGGAAATAGTTATGAAAAACGCATAGCTCTCGGCCGACAAACCCGATGCTGCCCAGGGGAAAAAGAACTCAAATCTTTATTTTACAGAAGAGAAAAAGAAAATGTGTAAAGTTCTGTAAAAGGGATAAGGCTTATAGCGATTGCCTTGAGGAAGGAGTCAGGACTGCTGGGAATGATCCGGCTTTAATAAATTTAGTGATTACCAACGTATTTCAGCCAGCACAAAGAGAGTTCTTAGTTTTTCCTGTCATCTCGGTGTCTCACAAGCTCGCTTACCGGAACGGATGTGAGAAATCTTAATATCTGTGGTGACAGATTTCTCCCGTTGGTCGAAATGACACCATTTGCATTTTATGTCTACAAATCAACCTGTTAATGAGCGAATAATATATCATTGGCTGAAATTCGTTGGTAATCATAATAAATTTTACAGCGTAGTTGTCTGATTATTCAGGGTTGATTCAATAAGATAAGATGATGCTCAAGTAATCGTTTTTTCAGCAGCGGACTGAGAGGGAAATACGCCCAACTCGCCTGTTAAGTGGCCCTTTTTTCTGCGTTTTCCGCCAGAGACTGTCAGATCAAGACACTTTGGGCACGGTAAAATAAAAAGCTGCCCCTTGCAGTATGTTCATTTTTTGATTTGCCGTCAAAACCGGTTTACTCATCAGATCCTGGACAGGACGACCATTATGGCCCATTTTTTCATGGGCGATGTATGACACAATACTGCGCTCGGTGACAATCCCAACGGCCTTTTTCCCTTCAAGAACAGGAATGCAGCTGAAATTATTTTTCTTCATTATTTCAGCCGCCTCGACGATTGGCGCCCCAGGTGAAACACTGACTATTTCGGGAGTTAATATCTCGACTAACAGCCTTTTCTGCATTCTCCTTCCTCTGTAAATTCTCAAGCAGCAAAACCGATAAAATAGGATTGTTACCGTCTTGACACTATCCCATCCTTCCTGTTTTGCTTGGGCTTATTTAATGCTGGTGCGTATTTCTTAAATGTGGCTTGGAGCAGATGAAAAACACCGCTAATACGGTAGGCATGATAATATAACCAAAAAAATTTGAAAAAAATATGAGAATAAACAAAAAAAATCGACAGTCAAGAACATTGCAGCCATCAGGCTATTATGCGGATGCCATACAGCCCAAAAAATTCGATCACCAGAAGTGAATCACAGGGTGAAAGGATCATTTTTTCAGATGGAGGCCGGGGATTTCCAAAAGATGAAAAGACGTTAAAGCTCTGTCCAGCTTCCTTTCAGGGATGGCAGATCAACATACTCCTCCAGGGCAAAACTGAACTCATGACCTGGAATTTCCTTGGCGCCAAGACTAATTAAGTGGTCTGTTTTCATCTGGCAGTCAATAAGGTGAAAATCCTTTTTCAGGAGAAACTTCATTAAATGGGCAAAGGCGACTTTCGAGCTGTTGGACACCCTGGAAAACATAGACTCGCCAAAAAAGATCCTGCCCAAAGCCACCCCGTAGAGTCCGCCGACAAGTTTCCCCTCCTGCCGGCATTCAACAGAATGGGCATAACCGGCCTCATGGAGCTTGACATAGGCCTCGATCATTTCCGGCACAATCCAGGTGCCAAGTTCCTGCCCGGCGCGGGGGGCGGCGCATGCCTCCATCACCTGTCGAAATGCCGTATCAAAACTAACGGTAAAAACTCCCTGGCGGATTATCCTTGCCAGTCTTTTAGAGAGATGAAATTCCTTTGGTTCCAGGATAAGGCGCGGGTCCGGTGACCACCAGAGGATGGGATCATCCTCTGTATACCAGGGAAAAATACCCTGTTGATAGGCAACGAGCAGCCTGTCCACGGACAGGTCGCCGCCCACGGCCAGCAGCCCATCGGCATTGGCCAGATAGGGAGGAGGAAAAGTAAGGTCTTCCGTTAATCCAAAAATCATCGACATAGAGAGCGTAAATAATCAAGCCACTGATCAAAACCATCCTCAGTTGTGGAAGATAGAGACAGAACAGTCAGTTCCGGATTAAGCTGCAGGGCCTCTTTTGACGCTTCATCCACAGAAAAATCAAAATAGGGAAGGAGATCGGTTTTACTGATAATAAAAAGTTGTGATCCGATAAAAGCCCTTGGATATTTAGCAGGTTTATCAGGGCCTTCAGGCACGGAAATCATAACGAGACGGTGATGCTCGCCCAGATTAAAGGTGGCCGGACACACCAGGTTGCCGACATTTTCAATAAAGAGAAGATCCAGTTTTCCGTCGCCAAGCTGATTCTCAAGAGCATGCAGCCCCTTATGGGTCAAAGCCGCATCAAGATGACAGGCGCCGCCGGTGGTGAGCTGCACAACAGGCACGCCCTTGGCCCTGATCCGATCAGCATCACGCTCCGTTTCAATATCACCTTCAATGACCCCTATCCGAAACTCACCTGAAATACGCTCAATGGTTTTTTCAAGCAGGGTTGTTTTACCTGAACCAGGGCTGCTGATCATATTGATGGCAACCGCACCGAGGCTTTCAATATGCTTCCGGTTTTTTTCTGCCACTGCCTCGTTTGCAGCAAGCAGACTCTGGTTGACATCAACCACTTTAGAACTTGGGCTTACACACCCGCATGTATCGCACATAAACAATTCTTGATTTTGAGTTTTGATTTCCGAGTTGCACGTTTTCGCCAATGCAGCCCACATAGTATCTTAGTTCTTTCTTTATTCCATTTCAACCTGAAGGAGTATCAGACCGTCACCGCCTTCCGGAATAACCACATCCCCGCCGCATTCAGGACAATCTTTTTCCTCTATTTCTACAGGAATGAAAATATGACCGCATTGGCAACATCTGTACTGCTGCTCAGGTGTGCTGATTTCAAGTTTGGCTCTACGGGTCAGGGCCGACTGGGCAACCAGGGCGTCAAAACCAAACTGGAAGGAGTCGGTGACAATGCCGGAAAAAGGGCCTATTTCCACCCGCACGGTTTGAATTTCAGTCGCTTTATGTTCTTCAGCCAGTTCCGCCAATTTAGCGAGCAGCCCCTGCACCAGAGAAATTTCGTGCATTTTTATATCCCCATTCCCTCGGCGTTGCTCTCAATAAAAACCCCCAGACTCTGAACGCTGGAAACCTTATGAAGTAACTTTCCGGACATCCAGGCCTTTTTCGCAGAGCATGGCAACGACCATCTCCGCCACTTCAATCTCTTTTCCTGACAAGGTATCGGAAAGCCCGACCCATGTATCAATTTCAGCGGGAACGATACCAATAAATTCCACATGCTCCGGTTCCTGGTCCCGCAACTTGCATATTTCCAGAATTTCAAGGAGCCCCAGCTGATGTGGCGACATACTCATCTGCAGGTTTGCTCCTCGCAACTCTTCACCGTTATAACGGTGAACGGTACCGGCAGGGGCATCAACTCCTATCACATCAACCACGATAAGATTGTCAACCTCTTCCAGGAAAGGAGCCATATAAATCCCTGCAGTACCGCCATCCTGCAAGAGGACTTCTTCCGGCAGCCGATAATTTTCCTCAAGATAACGGATCACATGCACCCCGAACCCCTCATCCTTAAGCAGGAGATTACCGATGCCGAGTACGCCGGTTATTTTTTTCTTTTCTGACATCCAGTCTCTCCTTAACAGATTCGCGGCAAGGGCTCACCGGTCAGAGACGAAACAATGCGGGAACCTCCGGCAGACGTTTTCAGAACCACTCTTCCGGCAGGTCCTTCCGTCACCTGTCCGATGATTGCCGCGTCAGTCCCTTCAGGAAATGAACGCATGAGCCGGAGCACCCTGTCTGCCATATCATGATCCACCAGCGCAAGACATTTGCCTTCATTGGCCAGATAGAGCGGGTCCATTCCCAAAATTTCACAGGCCGCCTCCACCTGGGGTTTCAGTGGTATGCGACTTTCATCAAGTTCAATACCAACCCGGGCAGTTGCAGCAATTTCATTCAAAGAAGTTGCCACTCCGCCTCTTGTCGGATCTCGCAAGGCATGTACGGCTTCGGGCAACTCCGTCACCAGGCTCCGCACCATTTTATGCAATGCCATGGTGTCGCTCTGCAAATCACCCTGCAAGGAAAGACCGGCCCGCTGGGTCAGTATGGTAATACCATGATCCCCCATGCTGCCGGACAGGATAACAGCATCGCCGGGTCTTGCTTTTGTTGCCGATATGTCGACACCTGCATCAACCAACCCGACTCCGGAAGTATTGATGAAAACCTTGTCCCCCTTTCCCTTTGGCACGACCTTGGTATCTCCGGTAAGCACGGGGACACCTGAATTGCCACATGCCTCCTGAATTGAAGCAACAACTCGCTTGAGATCATCCAGGGGAAAGCCCTCCTCCAGAATCATGCCCAGACTTAAGCCAAGCGGCCTTGCTCCCCGCATGGCCAGATCGTTAATGGTGCCGTGAACAGCCAGTTTGCCAATATCTCCTCCTGGGAAAAAGATGGGGTCAACCACATAACTGTCAGTTGAAAAGGCCAGCTTTGTTCCTCCGATATCTATAATGGCGCTGTCTTCCAGACTGGCCAGAATCGGATTATCCAGGGGAGAGAGAAATATGTTTTGAATCAGCTCCTGACTGGCAATACCTCCACTGCCATGATCAAGCTGTATGGTCTCCGTTTCTTTCTTCACATCACTCCTCACGCTCAGTCCTCAGCACTCAGCCCTTACTTTCAAACCTGTAGTAAGCGGCGCAGGTTCCCTCACTTGATACCATACACGGCCCCACAGGGTTCATGGGGGTACATTTTCTGCCAAAGAGAGGACAATCAAGCGGGGCCTTTCTGCCTTTAAGAATCTGGCCGCAGAGACAGCCTTTGGGTTCAGGGGCATCCTGCAGCACAATATCAAATCGTTTTTCCGCGTCAAAACGAAGGTATGTATCGCGAATCGCCATACCGCTGCCCGGGATGACACCCAGTCCCCGCCATGGGGTATCAACCGGCTCAAAAACCTGGTTCATTAATTTCAGAGCCCGCAGATTTCCCTGCCACGACACGGCACGCCCATAGGCGTTATCCACGGCAACTTTCTTTTCACTCTTCTGACGGGCCAGCAGAATAATGGCCTGGATAATATCAAGGGGTTCGAATCCAGCCACCACACATGAGAGGCCGAATTCCTTTACCAGAGGTTCATAGGCTGCAGCTCCGATAATGGTACTGACATGCCCCGGACAGAGAAGTCCGTCCAGTTGCAGTTCCGGATCGCCAAGGAGAGCATGGAGGGCCGGAGGCATAATCTTGTGGGCTGAAAAAACACAAAAATTATCAATATGCAAGCGCTCAGCCTCAAGGATTGTGGCGGCAACCAGGGGAATGGTGGTTTCAAAACCGACGGAAAGAAAAACAACCATTGTTTCAGGATGTTCCCGGGCTATGGTCAAGGCATCAAGTGGGGAATAAACCACATCAACAGTGGCACCCATGGACTGGCACCGGGCAAGGGAACCAGTGCTGCCGGGGACCCGGTAGAGATCTCCGAAAATGGCCACCCTCACCCCATCTCTTTCGGCAACCTGCAAAAAACCGTCAATATGCGCGGTGGCGGTAACGCAGACAGGACAGCCGGGACCGGAAATAAGCTGCAAATCTTCAGGCAGAATGGACCGGAGCCCATGGCGTGAAATGGCCATGGTATGGGTTCCACATATTTCCATGATGCGCAAGGGACCGCATTCGATCTTTTTCAGTTCCTCGATAAGTGGAGCGATGAGGTCTTTATCCCTATATTCTGAAACATATTTCATGTTAGACGGTTCCTGCTTCTTCTTCAGCAATGACTCCATGGGCCATTTCTTTGAGCAGTTGCAGATTTTTCTCCGCCTCCGCCTCATCAAGGGTATGAATGGCAAAACCGGCATGAACGATCAGATAATCGCCAACATCCGGCCAGCGGTCAACCAGATCCAATCGAACTTCCTTTAGAATCCCCTGAACCTCGACTACTCCAATCTGAGGGGTGAGGAAATCATCCTCCTGTCCTTTGACTTCAATTACCCGCATGGGAACCGCGAGACACATTATTTTAACCTCGAAAAATGTTCAGTAAATTTGAGTGAAGGAGTTGATCAGTCTGTTCGCTCGTCAGACTGTTTGCCTGCAAATTTCACAAAATAATCTTTTCCCTTTCAATAGAGAGACCTCTACCATAAAAGAAAAGTTTCCAGGATCAACCGACCAACAGAAAGAAATAAACTAATCAGCCAGACTTTGTTTCTCCAACTCCCGCATTCCAGCCACAACCGCCTGTCCAAGGGAAATTCCCCCATCATTGACAGGCACTTTTTCCCCGGAAAAAACGTGAAACCCTTCCATTTCAAGTTTCTGCGTCAATCCTTGCAGCAATATTACATTCTGCAGACAACCGCCGGAAAGCACAACATTTTTTATATTGTGGCGGCATCCAAGCTCTCTCAGGGCTGCTGCGATGGAAGAAATCAACCAGCAATGAAAGGCGAGCGAAAGAGAAGAACGATCACAGCCCTGATCAAGCAGATCTACAATGGCACGAATCAGGGGAACACTCCTTATGACCATCTCGCCCTGCATGTGCTCAAAAACAACAGGCAACCGGTGCTCCGCCCGCACCATATTTTCCAGGGAAAAGCCCTGAACACCACCCAATGCCAGAGACTCCAGCTCCATGGCAGCCTGCCCCTCATAATCGGAAACAAGACAGACATCGAGCAACGCGGCCACAGCGTCGAAAAGACGACCGCAGCTTGAGGTAAGAGGGGAATTGACATTTTTCTCCATCATCTGAATCAGTGTTGCTCTCTTATGGGCATCAATCTTTGTCAAAGAGTGGGCAAGACCGTATTTTTTCAGAACTGATGGTCCGTATGCCTTTAACAATACTGAAAGGGCCATGCGCCAGGGTTCCTTTGCCGCAGCATCACCCCCGGGCTGCATTAACCTTTCCAGACGGGCAAGCCGTTTGTACGAAGTCAGTCCGGCAAGCAGGATTTCCCCTCCCCAGATAGTTCCATCCGGACCATAGCCGTTGCCGTCCAGAATAACGGCACATGTTTCTTCGTGCAGACCATGCTCCGCCATAACCGCCACGGCATGGGCATGATGATGCTGCACGCGATAAAGCGGAAGCCCAAGCCCCTCGGCATAATGCGTGCTGAGATAATCCGGATGCAGATCACAGGACACTACTTGGGGAGTTATTTCAAGGACATCCTTTAAGTGCTGTATACTTTCTTCATAAAATTCAAAATTCTCCACCCCATTCAGGTCGCCTATATGCTGACTCAGATAAGCAGTATTTCCCTTTGCAAAACAAAAGGTATTCTTCTGCATCGCTCCACAGGCAAGAACTTCAGGCAGCTCACAATCAAGAGACACTGCCTCCGGAACATAGCCGCGGGCGCGACGCATGAACCGCACTTTCCGCTGGGCAAATCGGACAAGGGAATCATCAACCCGCGTAACGATATCACGATTGTGAAGCAGAAAACAATCAGACAGGTCGGTGAGTTTGTCCAGTGCCTCTGCATTTGAGGTGCATATAGGCTCGTCACTTCTATTGCCGCTGGTCATGACAAGGGCTTTCGGGCCTTGAGGCTCCATGAAGAGCAGATGATGAAAAGGCGTATAGGGGAGTATCAGGCCAAGATGCGATATGCCTGGGGCCAGATGAGGAGAAAGATCATTTTGCTCCTTTTTAGCCAGCAGCACAATGGGACGCTGACGGGAGGAGAGCAGTTGCGCCTCTTCCGGCAATACAACACAAAACTCCGATGCCGTTTCAATATCCGCCACCATGACGGCCAGGGGTTTTGATTGTCTCAGCTTTCGTTTACGTAATTTGCCCACTGCCTCGTTATTTGTGGCATCAACCGCCAGATGAAAACCGCCCAGACCCCGTATAGCCACGATTTTCCCCTGTTTCAGGGCTCCAACCGCCTCGGCAATAGGATTCTGACATTGAATTTCGCGCCCCTTTTCATCATGCCAGCTCAATCTCGGCCCGCACTTCCAGCAGGCATTTGGCTGGGCATGAAATCTTCGATCAAGGGGATCATTGTACTCTTTTTGACAATCAGGGCACATGGGAAAGACTTTCATGGAGGTTGCCGGTCGATCATAGGGAATGGACTCGACAATGGAAAAGCGCGGCCCGCAGTTTGTGCAGTTTATAAAGGGATATTGGTAGCGGCGATCCTGTTTGTCGGTGAGCTCGCGGAGACAATCGGCACAGCAAGCCACATCCGGTGGAATGATGGTGGAGACGGTTCCTGAAGATTCACTGGTCAGGATGACAAATCGATCACTGAAAAAATCAAATATCTTTTGCTCTGACACGGAAGAGATAGTGGCCAGGGGAGGGGCATTGTCCTGCAATTCTTTGAGGAAATTCGCCAAACGGCAAAGGGGCGGTGAGAGCCTGATCACCACCCCTTCATCACAATTAATCACTGTGCCGGAAAAAGAATACTTTTTTGCCAGACGGTAAACAAAAGGCCGGAAACCGACCCCCTGCACAACACCTTTGACTGTTAGCTGAACCCCTTCTGCTGCCTTATGAATGTGCAACTTTTCTTTATGGCTCTCAGGGCGAGCCTTAGGCACGGTCATGTTTCGGCTTAAACTTGTTTCCAGTGAAAATTGATGAAATCATTCCTTCCGGAGATTTTATATCGTTCCAAATCAGCAGATAGAGATGAATGGCAACAAAAATAAACATATACCACATAATTAAATAATGGATAAAGCGGGCCTGCTGTTGGATACCAAAAAGTGGTCCCCCAATGGATTGCCAGGTGGCGCTCTCGGGATAAAGCATATAGAAACCTGTCAACATCTGGCCAATAACAAAAAAATAAGTGATGAGATAAACTGTTCCAGCCACGGCATTATGACCAAGCCTGTGTTCGTGACGGTCTGTAGCATAGCTATAGTAGGCAAGGGTGGTAAACAGATTTTTTATATTACGCCCGGTCACCGGTGCAGCGCTCAAGATTCGCTCATGCCTGTTGCCGAAGAGAAACAGATAGAGGCGCACAATAAGCGCTGCTGTAAAAACAAACCCGGCCACAAAGTGGATATACCGCATGGTGGCCATGGGGAAACGCCCTCCCCCTTCCAACACACTGTTGGTCCATGGGTCGTGAATATAAAATCCGGTTATAGCCAGCACAACGATTGACAAAGCAAGAGCCCAATGAAACAGACGAAACAGGATACTCCAGACATACTGTCTTTCATAATTCATGGCAGCCTCCTAAACAACTTTGTAACTATTCAGCCAAATTTAAATAACTTGGGGTAACTCCCAAGCGTAACTTTTTAGCAGTGCCCCAGATTTGTGCAGGCAGGGCAATCATCTATACATAAGTATGATGGTTGACCTGACCGTGCAAAAATGGGGTGCTGCTGAATAGTTACACAACTTTCACCTTAATCATTTCTTTGCCATGCGGGTCAAGCATATGAACCGCACAGGCAATACACGGATCAAATGAATGGATAGTCCGCAGGACTTCCAAAGGTTTTTCGGCATCCGCCATGGGGTTGCCGACCAGAGAAGCCTCATAGGGACCGGCCTGCCCTGCCTCATCCCGGGGTCCGGCATTCCAGGTGGAAGGGACAACGCATTGATAATTTTTTATTTTGCCGTCCCGGATGACAATCCAGTGGGACAACGCACCGCGGGGTGCCTCGTGAAAGCCATAGCCACGCTGCTCGCCCTGGGGGAAAGTGGGAGGATTAAATATCTCCAGATCGCCCCTGCCCACATTATCAACAAGAAGCTGCCAGTGTTTCAGAGCCAGTTCAGCCATCATGGATGCCCGGACGGCTCTGGCCACATGACGCCCCGGTGTTGAGTGCAGCACCGCAGGGCCAACCTGTACCCCGGCCACACTGCTGACCAGATTCAGGGCATTATCAACACTCTTTACTGTCAACTCATGTCCCTGGGCATAACCAACCAGAAGCTGAGCCAGAGGCCCGACCTGCATGGGCCGTCCCTGGAAACGCGGAGCTTTGAGCCAGGTATACTTGCCGTCATCCTGAAAATCAGTGTATTTGGGCACCGTATCCTCTTCATAAGGATGTCGCGTCCAGTCGCCGTCATACCAGGCATGGGCAATGCTCTCGACAACATTATCCTCAAAATATTTATCATTAAAACTGGTAATCGGTTTGACGGTGGCAAGGTCTCCGTCAAATATGGTGCCGCCGGGCAGGTCAAACTTTGTTCCCTTGGTATCAAGAACCATATCAGGCACGGCCAGATAATTTGTCACGCCTGCCCCATACTGGAGCCAATCCTTGTAAAGAGCACCAACCGCTACGATATCGGGCAGATACACCTGATTGATAAAGCCCTGCACCTCTTGAACAAGCTGTTTTACCCAGTAGAGCCTCTCCATGTTGAGAGTCGCCTCGTTATCCAGGTTAATGGCTGCCGTTACACCGCCCACGGAAAAATTCTGAATATGGGGATTCTTGCCGGAGATAATGGCAAGAGCCTTGTTCGCCTTTCTCTGATAATCAAGGGCCTCCAGGTAATGGGAAACGGCCATCAGATTTGCCTCCGGCGGCAGGGTCATGGCCGGATGCCCCCAATAGGCATTTGAAAAGGGGCCGAGCTGACCGCTGTCAACTATGGCTTTTACCTTTTCCTTCACCGCCTTGAAGCGTTTGACACTGTTTCCCGGCCATTCGGAAAGACTTTGGGCCAAGGCCGCGGTTTTAGCGGGATCGGCCTGCAGAGCTGAAACTACATCCACCCAGTCCAGGGCTGACAGCACGTAAAAATGAACAATATGGTCATGCAGACAATGGATCGACTGGACAAGATTTCTGATATACTGAGCATTTTTCGGAATTTCCAGACCCAGGGCATTTTCAACCGCTCTCACCGAGGCAAGGGCGTGAACCGTGGTACAGACACCGCAGATCCGCTGGGTAAAGAGCCAGGCATCCCGAGGGTCACGACCCTGAAGTATCACTTCAATGCCCCGCCACATCTGACCTGAAGACCAGGCTTTACTGATCTTTCCACCATCAACTTCTGCATCTATTCTTAAATGGCCCTCAATCCTGGTAATGGGATCGATGGTAATTCGCTCTGCCATTATGCGACCTCCTTACGGTCTGATCTACTTTTGACGGTTTCGCAAAAACCAAAACCGCTCAACCGCCCCTGACAGGTTTGTAGCCTGTTGCTCCTGCATGGGCGAATGGTCAGTTTCATTATTTGTTTGCGAGCCCACCTATTTTTCATCATCGCTTTTCCCTTTCACCAGGCGCTTGCCTATACCCACGGCAGCGTGAATACCTATGGCAGCACCGGCAACACCAAGGATTTTTTTGCCGGTACTTTCAGCACTGGCAACAATACCGTCGCCGCCCGGTATGGGAACACCGGGAAGTCTCTCGTAAAATGGAGACATCATGTCCCAGAAAGCCGGCTCACTGCAGCCGATGCAGCCATGTCCCACACTGACCGGCCAGACTCCGGCATCATTAAAACGCGCTGTGGGACAGTTGTTATAGGTTTCAGGTCCTTTGCAACCCACCTTATACAGGCAATAACCGGCTTTATGGCCGGTATCGCCAAATTCCTCGGCAAAGCGTCCCTCGTCGAAATGGGCTCTTCTTTCGCAATGGTCATGAATTTTGCGTCCATAGGCAAACAGAGGCCTGCCCAGGTAATCCGTTTCAGGCAGGCGCTTAAAAGTGAGATAATGAAGAACCGTGCCCAGGAAGGCAACGGGATTGGGAGGACAGCCCGGCACGTTGATAACAGGAGTTCCGGAGACAAGATCCCTCACCCCGACAGCACCTGTCGGATTGGGTTCTGCGGCCTGAATACCGCCGAATGCCGCACAGGAGCCGATGGCAATGACAGCGGCCGCCTTTGGCGCCACATCTGCTAAAATATCCATGGCGGTGCGGCCGGATATCTTGCAATAAACCCCTCCATCCTTTGTAGGAATGCCGCCCTCGACAACACAGATAAATTTCCCTTCATATTCTTTGATGGTTTTTTGAAGTTGCTCCTCAGCCTGATGGCCGGCCGCAGCCATGACGGTTTCATGATAATCAAGGGAAATGATGTCCAGAATGAGGCGCCCGATATCAGGATGGGAAGCCCGCAGAAGGGACTCGGTGCATCCGGTACACTCCTGAAAATGGAGCCAGACAACCGGTGGCTTCTGTGGATTTGCCGCAGCCTCCACCAACTTGGGAATCATGGCATCGGAAAGCCCCAAGGCCGCTGCTGCCATTGTACACCCTTTCAGAAAGCCGCGCCGACTCACTTCTGGATTCATTACGAGCTCGTCGCTGTTACTCGTCATGGGAACCTCCTTTTTTCTTACTCAATTCGTAAGGAATAAATTGTCTCAGAACGTCCTGAAACAGTAAAGAAATCTCAAAACCAGATAGCCGCACCCGACGGATTCACCACATCAAACACAGCCAAGACAAATGTATATTTTTTTACTCCCAAGGGGTATAAATACGAGACTGTTAACCATATATTTTCAATTTAATCTTCCGATAAGAAAAATTAAATATACCGATAAAAAAAGAAGAAGATTGTCGCTTATAACAGACAAACTCTACATACAAAGCCTAACAAATGTCCAGCAAAACTTTTCAAACCCGTAACACATTGTGACATGAGTATTTATACCTAGAAGCTAAACATATCCTCACTTTTCAGTCAAGAAAAATAAGTATCATTACGAACACCACGCACTTTTTCCATTTCTTACATACCTGCAAGATTCAATTTATTCAATATTTACAAAAATGTATCTTGCCTTGTGGAGGCTGCGGATATAAAATTTTATGTATCCTATTGTTGAGAAAAACGGCACCCTGTTCGTTGCATATAAAAGACCTGAAGCCCTGCCTAAGCAGTCTGGCTGGATCAAACCGGCCAGTCTATAACAGAAGTTAATTACTCCGGGATGACAAATAAAGTCACCGGCGACTTTCGTATAAACCTACTGCGATGAAAAAACATTTTTTCTTTTATGCCCGGTTGCTGGGTTCTTTACTCATTCCTGCATTGACGCTGATTATTCTTTTAAAGCAGCCCACACACCCTCCGTGGGAGGTGCCGGAAGATCCTCCCATAAATCTTACAGTGGAAACCGTGCAGGAGGTGAGGGACTACTACGAATCCATCGGCTACACCCTTAACAGCCTTCAAACTTCAATGACCGAAGTCCCAAGAATTTATCTGGACAGTATTGTTAACACCTGGGCCAAAAGCGAAACCGTTGCCTCAAAAAAAAGTCTGTTTTACAGGACCATGCTTCCCCTTGTCCTGCGGACAAATGAAATCATCGAGGCTCAGAGAAAACACCTGCTCACTTTAGCAGCAGACTTTCACAATGGAGAAGAGTTGAACAGCGATGATTTTGATTGGCTGAAAGACCTGGCCTCTTATTATAAGGTCGTAAAAAATGGACAGGAAGTTTCTTTATCTGAGAATTTTTTTCACAAGCTGACGTTAAGAGTTGACTGCATCCCCGTTTCCATGGCCCTTGGACAGATGGCCTATGAAAGCGGTTATGCCACATCCCGTTTTGCCGGTGAAGGCAATGCCCTGTTTGGACAATGGCGATGGGATAAAGGAATGAAACCTGAGAAGCAACGTGAAGGCAAAGGAGATTATAGAGTTGCGGACTTTAAGAGTCCCATTGACTCCATTGAAGCCTATGCGCGAAACATGAACACCAACAGGGCGTACCAGGAGTTCCGCCAAGAACGCTCTAAACAGAGAGCAGAGGGCAGAAAATACCTGGACGGCATGCGCCTGTCTGCCACCCTGCACCGTTATTCAGAAGAGAGGCATCGATACGTGTCAATATTGCAGGGGATTATAAAGAACAACCACTTATCCCAGTTTGACGGTGCAGGACTGGCTGACTGCACTCCGGTTATCCTGATCCCGGACCTGGGGGATTCCTGAACCAGCCAAACAACCAATTCCACCAGACACTTGACAAGAGCCATCCGGCAAGATAAAGAGAAGACATGACAACAAAAATCTGTCCATACTGCAAAGAGACAATCTACAGCAATGCCCTGGTCTGCCGCTACTGTAAACGCGACCTGCCAGAATATGCTGATGAGCGCGTAAAGGTGCAGACATCGTCAAACTGGATCCCTGCGTTGCTTACCTCCGCTTTCATCGTGACAGGCACGGCTCTGGTCGTGTATGAATTCCTCAAAGAGAGGCGCAACTGGCAGGACAGGGAGTAGTCTTCAAAACAGATCAAAATCCTCCTTTGTTTACCCCGAGCCAAAGACGTTAAAAGCGCAACGCCTCTTATCTTGGCTACCTGCCGAAGGCTGCTGCAAAATCCGCCACGTTGGCTACAGAGGAACCGCCCCATTTCCGGAAAGACCCTCCGGAATTCCGGAAAACGCCCTCTCGTCATATCCGATCACTTGAGACCGACAAGCAGGCAAAAACCGGCTTCTGCATCAAGTCCGCCAGAGGAAGTTTCGAGCTCGTGCAGGGAATCAGGCTTCTGAAACAGAGAAGAACGGCATTCGACCAGGGAAAATCCTGCTTCCTTAAGCCAGCTTATGACACTGTCCACAGGATAAAATGAAGCGTGTTTATAAAAGGGATGTTCTTTTTCTTTTTTGGCCTGCAAAGCCTTGCCCCATGCTCCGGTGATCGGGACCATGCCGACAACAAGGTGCCCTCCGGGCTGCAGGATACGGAAACATTCGGCAAATACTTTCTGCGGGTCAGCAAGAAAGCAGAGAGTAAACAGGAGATAGACGGTTGCCAGCTGCTTGTCTGCTACCGGCAGCTCTTCACCAATAGCCTGCATGACGCTGATATTTCTCTGACTGGAGAATTGCAGGGGAGCAAAAGCGGGATCGATACCCAACGAAACATGAAGGACCTCTGCAAATCTGCCGGGACCGATCCCTATCTCAAATTTCGGCTCAAGAAGTGGTGTCTCTAGCTCAATAACAGCCTTTAATTCGATTTCAAAAAGCAGGCTTTTTTCGAACCACTTATCATACTCCGCAGCCCTTTCATGGAAAACGGCTGAATTTGTCCGCCATCGGGTCTTATGCTGTTTCATTTTCCAAGAAGTTTTTTGACACGCCGGGTCAGTGGCGGATGACTGTAATAGAGGGCGACATTCCAGGGATGGGGATGGAGATTTGACAGATTGTCCTTGCCCAGCTTGACCAGAGCCCGGGCCAGCGGCAGCGGATTTTTTGTCAAATCCACGGCAAACTGGTCCGCCTCCCACTCATGTTTCCTTGATGAGTAGCTGAACAGGGGTTTAAGGGGAAAGGTCACCAGCATGGCGCAGAAGCCGATGAGAAGAAGTTTGAGGTAGAGCGTGGGCTCATCCATATTAAAAAGGACGGGCAGCAGGTCGTTCTGGGTAAACCACCAGGCAAGATAAATTCCGACAAAGGAAAAAATCTCCATAACCACAAGTCTTTTTAAGATATGTTTTTTCTTCCAGTGTCCTGCCTCATGGGCAAGAATGCCCAGAATTTCGTCATCGCTGTTTTTTTCCAGAAGCGTGTCAAAAAGCACGATACGCTTCACATGCCCGATACCGCTGAAGTAAGCATTTCCGTGACCGCTTCTTTTTGAGGCGTCCATGGTAAAAACCCGGGAAACAGACAGGCCCGCCTCTTTAAATAAATCCTTTATCTTTTCTTCCAGTTCCTTGTTTTCTATGGGAGTGAACTTATTAAAAAGCGGCTCAATAACATAGGGAGAGACATAGAGCATAAAAAGCTTAAAAAAAAGCATAAAGGCCCAGAGAAAAAGCCACCAGTAATGGGGCATGAAGGAAATCAGCCAAAAAGCCACCCATAACAGAAGGATGTAGATAACCGTTGACAGAACAAGCCCCTTGATTGCATCAACAAGCCAGAGGGAGAACGACTGCCGGTTAAAGCCGTATTTTTCTTCGATGACGAATGTCTTATAAAGCCCGAAAGGAATCTGGATAACAAACTCGGCATAAAACAAAAACAGGAAAAAGCAGATGCCTGTTGTAACAAAAGACCAGCCCAGGGTGGCAAGCCATGAGTTATACCAGTTAAGCAGCCCGCCGAAAATAAACACAAGGGTCAGGATGAGATCTATGCCTGACGAAACAAAATCCACCCGCCCGTTGTCTACTGTGTAATCCCGCATTTTAGCCAGGGTTGTATCATCAACAGTCCCCTCAAATCCGGCAGGCACAATGTGCCCGTAGATAGAAAGATGACGCAGGTTGACCAACGCGACGATATTTTCTATACCTTTAATGAGAAGATAAACGACAAGTATGAGTAAAAGATAGGAATGCATATAATAAAGTTTAAAAATTAAATTTTAAGTATCGATATCCAAAAACACTGACCATACACCTCAAGAAATAAACCAGCATGATTCAAGATTGTAAAGCTAAACCTGAAAATCAACACCTCACAGGTTTCCGGAAATCCCTTTTGAACCCGGATGAGTTCACCGTCACCTTTGAACTGGTGCCGAGCCGGGGGGGCAGGAACAGACAACATGACCGCACTCTGGCCCTGGCCTGCGACCTGGCTCGGGACGGCAGAATTTCCGCCGTGAGCATTACGGATAATGCCGGAGGCCACCCTGCCCTGTCACCGGAGATCCTGGGCATGGAAATTCTTGAAACAGGTATGGATGTTATCAGCCATTTTTCCTGCAAGGACAAGAACCGTAATGAAATGGAGGGACAGCTTTTTGGCTGGGACAGGCAGGGACTCAGCAATCTTCTCGTCATATCCGGCGATTATCCGCAACGGGGTTACTCAGGCCACCCAAAGCCCGTTTTTGATCTGGACAGCGTGCATGTGGTGGACATGCTCACCCTGATGAATAAAGGTCACTACATCAATCAATCCACCCATCCTACCTCATTTTTCAAGGGAGTTGCCGTCTCGCCCTTCAAACTGCACGAGGCAGAGCAGCTCATGCAGTACTACAAACTGCACAGAAAAATCGAGGCAGGTGCGGATTACGTTATCACCCAGCTTGGCTTTGACGCCAGAAAATACCATGAAGTGCTGCTCTACATGAAGCAGAACAAACTCCAGGTCCCTATTCTGGGCAGCGTCTTTATACCCACCCTGCCCCTGGTTGAAATAATGCACCAGGGTAAAGTTCCCGGATGCATTATTCCGGATGCGCTTTACCGAAAAATGAAGGAAGAGGTCTCACCATCCGACAACGGAAAGCAGGATAGGTTGCGCCGGGCAGCAAAACTCCTGGCCGTACTCAAGGGCATGGGCTATAACGGTGCCCATATCGGCGGTCCAGGCCTCAGCATGGCGGACTTTGACTTCATGCTGCGAGCTGCGGGACGGTATGAATCACGCTGGCCGGAACTTGTCGCCCAGCTCAATTTCTGGCCAAAGAAAGGTTTCTATCTTTACCGGAAAGACAGACAAACCGGCCTTAATCGACCAGAGGCACCCCCCCGCGCACATTTTAAATCCCTGCAGCCTCTCTATACCCTGGCAAAGTTCACCCACGACATTGCTTTTGAGCCAAGGGGCCCGCTCTACAAAACAGCAAAAAAAGGTTGTCTTGCCCTGCATGCATCCCCTTTGAAACGTCCCTTTGCCGCCTTTGAACATATTTCAAAATTTCTCCTGTTCGGCTGCCAGAATTGCGGAGACTGCACCCTGGCCACCCATGCCTACCTCTGTCCCCAGTCAGGATGCGCTAAATACATGTTGAACGGCCCGTGCGGCGGCAGCCGCGATGGCTGGTGCGAAGTATATCCGGGCAAAAAACGCTGTCTTTTTGTCACATCCTATGAACGGACCAGTACCACAAACTCCCAGGCACAATTCAGCAAAGGCTTCGAACCACCCCGTAACTGGGAACTGAACAACTCTTCGTCATGGTTTAATTTCTATCAAGGTCTGGACAACAGGAAATAGATGTGCACGTGTTGGAATAGTTTTTGAACCTTGTTCCATCACCAGGCCAAGATTATCGAGCACTATTGCCTTTCCCGCTATCCTGAAGAGAGTTCACTTCGGCTTGAATTTTGCGCAAATACATTATACGGTTTCTTTACAAGAATATCTTTTTCCACAACCAACAATTAACAATTTATACCTGTACTTCAGAAAGGAAACCAGAACTTCATGTCATCCCTGGCAATCCCCCCTTCATACAGGTCCAATTTAAAAATATACACCCTCTTTCTCTTTGTCTTCTGGACCTCCCTGATAGCTGTCCTCATTTCTCTGAATATTACCCGGCTCAAAACGGTTACGCAGGATATTGCCATTGCCCAGGCCCGCGCTCACTTTAACAAAGACCAGGCCTTTCGCTACTGGGCCGCCTCCCATGGAGGCGTCTATGTTCCGATTGATGACTCCACTCCGCCCAGCCCCTATTTGAGCCACGTCAAGGACCGAGACATCGTGACCCCTTCCGGGAAAAAACTGACCCTCATGAACCCGGCCTACATGGTTCGACAGCTGAATGAGCATTTCAGCTCCCTTTACGGCGTTGCCGGCCACATCACCAGTCTCAAGCTTTTGCGTCCGGAAAACAAAGCTGATGAGTGGGAACGCGCTGCCCTGAAGGCGTTTGAACAAGGAGAGACGGAACGTACCGAGTTTACCCAGATAAACGGCAAACCCTATCTGCGGTTGATCCAACCCATGATAACCAGGGAGGGTTGTCTTAAATGCCACGCCCATCAGGACTACAGGATAAATGACATCAGGGGTGGTGTTTCCATATCCCTGCCCATGTCCGGTTTAGTTCAGAAAGAAAAGCAGACTATCCTCATTGAATCATTTTCCTTTATTGCTCTGTGGATCCTGGGCTCTACACTTATCTTCTTGGGTGGTCGGCGACTCTCGCGACTGGCAGAGCTGCGCTCCCAGGCTCAAGCAGAGATCGAAAAAAATGAAAGCCGTTTCCGAACAATGATCGATTACTCCTATGACTGGGAAACATGGATACGTCCAGATGGTTCCTATGAATATGTCTCCCCTTCCTGTGAACGCATAACAGGATACCCGGCGTCTCAATTTATCGATGACTCGACGTTTCTCAGTCAGATCATTGACCCGGATCATCAGGAAGAATACAAACTTCACCGCCTGCGCCACATAAACAGCCGTGAAGGCTGCGCAGAAATTTATTTTCAAATTGTTTGCCGGGATGGCACAAGGCGCTGGATATGGCATCAATGTCATCCTGTCTTTAACTCACAGGGAAAATGGATTGGACGCCGGACAACAAACAGAGATATAACCGAACTTAAAGAAATGCAGGAAACCCTGAAGATTAATGAAGAAAGGCTGACATTAGCCCTGCATGGTGCCGGCCTTGGTCTCTGGGACTGGAATATCACCACAGGAGAAATGATCATAAATGAACGCTGGGCTGCAATGCTTGGCTACGAACTGAATGAAATCCCCCTGCATCACCATGGCTGGCAAGAGCTTGTCCACCCTGACGAAAAGGATAGGGTCATGGCAGAACTGCAAGAACATCTTGACGGCAGAACAGAGATATATGAATCAGAGCACAGGTTAAAAAATAAATCAGGCGACTGGGTCTGGGTGCTGTCCAAAGGCCGGGTAATTCAGCGAGACGAAAAAGGGAAACCATTACGGGCCGCAGGAACCCATCTTGACATTACCGACCGCAAATTCCACGAACAGGCGGAGCTTGAAACTGCCAGAACCCGCGAACAGATAAAACATCTCGAAAGCATGAAAACCATGGCAGGAGCCATTGCCCATCGGTTTAACAACGCCATGATGGTGGTGGAAGGCAACCTGGACCTCATGCTGCTTTCCCTGCCCAAGGACTCCCCTGAAAGAGAAATGGCGACCCATGCCCTGCAATCCGCCCAGGGAGCATCACAGGTAGGCTCAATGATGCTCACTTATGTTGGTCAACGCCACAAACATATACAGCTGGTTAACTTTGCCGATATTGTCAAGGAATCTGTTACTGGGCTGCGGGCGCTGTTTTCACCACTGATTCATCTGCATTTTGACCTTCCTTCAGCTCCAGTGTTCTGCAATGTTGACAGGCAACAGATAAAAGAGGTGGTAAACGATATCATAACGAACGCCGTGGAGTCGCTGGACGGCAAGGAGGGGAGCATAGAAATCACATTCGGCTCTGATTTTTATGAAACAAAATCTCTGCCCATCCCGTTTCACGAGGAAAAATCAAAACGCCACCTCTATATTTACTGTCAGGTGAAAGATTCAGGCCATGGGATAAAACAGGAGGATATTCCGCGTATTTTTGAACCTTTTTTTACCACAAAATTTGTTGGGCGCGGTCTTGGACTGGCTCTGGCTGCCGGAATCATGCAGATAAATCATGGAGCCCTCACCATTGAGAGCAGTTCTGAATCAGGAACCACAGTCAGAATACTTCTGCCGGAGATATCATCTCCGCAGCAGAAACCGCTCCGCATAGCTCCAGCAAAGACAATGCGGGATGCCAATTTCTCCGGCAACATACTCCTCGTGGATGACGAAGAGCTTGTCCTCAATGTTGGCAAGAACATTCTCAAGTCTCTCGGCTTTACGGTTCACACGGCGACGAACGGCATTAAGGCCCTTGAACAGGTCCGGATCTCTGGTAACGATCTTTGCGCCATTGTCATGGATGTTTCCATGCCTCATATGGATGGCATCGAGGCCTTAGGCGAGATACGAAAAATAAACACTGAAATACCTATCCTCCTGAGCAGTGGTTACTCTCTGGAAGATTTATCCCTAAACGATGAAACCTTGAAAAAAACCAACGGCTTTTTAGAAAAACCATTCCAAGTGACAACTCTGAAAAGAAGCTTAAGGGAACTGCTTGGCAAAAAACGTGAAGGGTAAAGAGTGAGGGCTGAGGACTGAGGACTGAGGACTGAGGACTGAGGACTGAAGCGTAGAGCAAGGTGTTGCCTCGCTCAACGCTTCTGACCACCCGAAGGGCTATTTTGTTGCTTCGTGGATTTTATCTTTTGCGGTATCAAAGGCCTTATCAATCTCTTTTCCCGCCTTTTCAGCAGTTCCGTCATTATTGTCGCAGGCACAGACAGTAATACCCATGACGCCAATCATACATAGCATTATTATTTTCCTTAAAAACGCCATATTAATCTCCTTTCAAATTTTCTCAGTTACACATCCAATGGATATTAGACATTCTTTTCTCAACAAATTATGATAAATCCATGTTCAGCCATATGCTAAAAACACTGACCGCAGGTCAGCTTCCGGAACCCCGGGAACTCGAAAAAAGATTAAGCATTGCCCTGGTAAAAAAAATGGGCATCCTTAAACAACCTTATCTTATTCGGCCCCAGGATCCAAAAATCAACCCTCCGGCCGAGCATCTTCTTTGGGCTGCCGTTCTGCTTGAAGACAATGAAAAATTCAGTCTGGCCGCGGATATTTTATATACGGAAAAGCTGGAATCAGGGATAATTTGCAACCAGCAGGAACTCGTGTCGGAGCAACTTGACGCCCTGCTGCTTGTCTCAGAAAACAGAGAAATCCTAAAGAAAATGAACAGAATCGTGAAAAATTAACCCCTCACATCTCCCCGGCCTTATCAAGTTTTGCAGAACATTTCCCACATCTGGCCACCTCGATTTTAATTCCGGTTTTTTTCTTCAGATATTCGTCAAGTCCAATCCAGTTTCCTTTGCCAGGCTCCATCCCGCTATCGTCACGTATCTTTTTACACACAGCGCAGACAGGCAGGATATTTTCGTAGTAATTGACTTTTTTCCGCAATTCCTCTCTTTTTAAGGCCCGCTGGGCACGCAGGATCAACTCTTCACTGTCGCAGGGCTTAATCAGATAATCGTCAGCCCCGAGACGCAAGGCGTCAATTGCAGAAGTGAGATCGGCATAACCGGTCAGCAAACAAACCGCCATAAATGGATTCATTTTGCGAGCCTTTTCCAAAAGCTCAATACCACCCATTCCTTCCATGATCAAATCGGTGATAAGGAGGTTGTATGGTTTCTTCGCCATACACCGCAGAGCCTCTTCACCACTTTCGACGGTATCGACATCATAGTCGTGATGGGAAAGATCGGTGCGCAGGGTTTCAAGAATAATTCTTTCGTCATCGACGAGCAGCACACTTTTTTGCTCCATTATCCTCCTCCCCTGGCTACCGCGCGACCGCTCCCCTGCCAGCCGGCTTCACGTATCTGACACAAAAATTTTTCAGCAATCTCCCATTTATTGAGGGGACTGATGAGATAAAGCCCGTCCACAAATGGAGCAAGATCGGCAACAAGCTGCTCGGTAATTTCCATGGCCGCCTTACGCTGATCAGCCACCTCATCATAGCGCCTCAGTTTTTTGCGGATCTCTTCAGGAATAGAGATACCCGGCACCTCATTATGGAGAAATTCAGCATTCCGTGCAGAAATAAGCGGGAAAATACCTGGAAAAATCAAAACATTAAGATGGTTTGTCTGCTCAACCATGGCCTCAACAACATTCTTATCAAAAAGCGGCTGGGTCATGACAAAATGAGCACCTTGAGCAGCCTTGCGCTCAAGCCGGGTAATCTGCATGGTCGGATTGGAAGGACGAAAGCTGAATGCAGCCCCTATGGAAAAATTAGTCGGTTTCTTAATTGATTTGCCCGCCATATTCATGCCCTGGTTAAACTGGCTGATCATGCGGATAAGTCCAAGTGAATTTACATCAAAGACACCGCTTACTCCGGGCTGATCGGTCGAGCTTGCAGAATCGCCTGTTACGGCAAGGATGGCTTCGAGCCCGAGAATGTGGGCAGCCATAATATGGGATTGCAGACCAAGGGCATTCTGGTCCCGGCAGGTTTGATGGAGGATGACCTGTACACCCGCCTCCTCCCTGATGCGATGGGCCAGGGCAATATTCCCGGCCCGCAGTATGGCAAGAGGATTTTCGCCAAGGGTAACGGCATCAACTCCACTTTCAGTCAGAGATTTGGCTCCGGCCAGAACATTATCAATATCAAGATGGGTGGGAGGATCCAACTCCACAAGAACCGGGAGTCGACCGGCCGGGAGATTGTCGAGAAAGCTTCCTCTGCCGCTTTTTTTAACCGCTGTTGGCGCAGTTGGCGCCTCTTGAGGAGCAGCAGCCACCGTTTTTGCAGTTCCCACAGACTTTTTATGCCTGAGTTTCAGGGTTTTTCTGAATTCATGGATATGGGCCGGCGTGGTGCCGCAACAACCGCCGATGAGATGAACTCCCATTTTCAGCATTTCAGCTGCACGACGCGCCATATAGGAGGGCTGAGCCGGGTAGACCATGCGGTGCCCCATGACTTCCGGAAGACCTGCATTGGAAAATGCCGAAAGAGGCACATTCTCTTCAACAAGAGGAGCAAGGCGGCTGATGGCCGTATACATGGAATCAACCCCCCTGCCACAGTTTGCCCCAACCACAGTGGCGCCGGCGGCAAGCGCCGCCTTTGCGCAGGTCAAAGCATCAACTCCCCTGGCAGTGAGTCCCTGGGCGGGATAAAGCATCTGGGCCACTATCGGCAGATTACTACCCACCTTCTGCGCCGTTGCAAGAGCCAGCAGCATTTCCTCAAGGTGGGTAAAAGTTTCGAGCATGAGCAGATCAACTCCACCGTCAACAAGTGCCTTTATCTGCACACCAAAGGCAGCCTTCAGATCCTCTTCGTTGATGTCTCCGGAAATCAGGGGAAACTCCACGCCGGTCGGGCCGACGGAGCCTGCAACATAGACGTCGTGCCCGGCAGCCTTGACGGCGATGCGGGCTCCGGCCTTATTAATTTCCGCCACCTGATCTTCCTTACCCATTTCCTGCAATTTGAAAACATTGGCGCCAAAGGTATTGGTTTCGATCAACTGGCTTCCGGCCCGGATATACTCTTCATGAACCGAATAGATCAAATCCGGATTGTTCAGATTGAGCAGATCGATATTTTTCCCGAAATCAATACCCTTTTCATAGAGATAGGTACCAAAAGCGCCATCTCCCAGGATGACATGTTCCTTGATATAGTCGGCAAAATTCGTTTTCATAAACCAAACCTGGTAGTATTCATTATTTAGACTTTATTTGTATCTACTCAGCGAGGGCTCGAAATGGACCTCAACTCCAGACCGTAACTGTTCAAATCTGAGGCACATCTGATACAGTTACCTTTATTTAAAGGTGAGGTTGCTCACCACGGTTTCCGGATATCATTGTTGCATTTCCACAAATTCATTCTCACTTTATCAGAGAAAAGACTTATAGTAAATAAAGTGTAACCTGCAGGATGAACTAAATTATCATTACCCACATCCTGCCGCCACTCTCAGGTGGCACAGGGACAAAAAACCAACCGTGCCCTCGGCGCAACATAACAGTTCCCCCAAATTTGAGGAGTGTTTTTACCTGCTACCCTTCGACCCAAAACTTAGCCCAATAAGCAGGAGGTAGAAAATGAAAAAAGCCCAGTTTTTCCACCAGGGAAAAGAAAATGACGTTTATTGCGATCTCTGCAACCACCGCTGCCATATAAAACAGGGGAAACGCGGTTTATGCGGCGTGCGCGAAAACAGGGAGGGAACCCTCTACTCCCTTGTTTATGGACGGCTGGTATCCGAATCCATAGACCCCATCGAAAAAAAACCAATGTTCCACCTGCTCCCCACTTCAAAATCCTATTCCATTTCCACAGTGGGTTGCAATTTCCGGTGCCTTCACTGCCAGAATTACCAAATCTCCCAATATCCACACAGCCATGCGGGAGATATCCCGGGCAACCTCCGTACACCAGCGGAGGTGGTTGATGAAGCTCTCGGGACAGGATGCCGGAGTATCAGTTACACCTATGTGGAACCAACTATTTTTTACGAATTCGCCTATGAATGCGCTGTTCTGGCCCGCGAAAAAAATATTAAAAACGTCTTTGTCAGCAACGGCTATATGACGCCCGAGGTGACGCGTCATCTTTCCCCCTTTCTTGACGGCATTAATATTGACGTCAAAGCATTTACCGATACATTTTACAAAAAAGTCTGCAAAGCCCGTCTGCAGCCGGTCCTTGATACCGTACGCCTCATGCGCGAACTTGATGTATGGGTGGAGGTTACCACCCTGATTATCCCTGGCTGGAATGATTCGCCAAAAGAGTTGCGCTCTATCGCTGAATTTATTAAAGAAATTGATCCAGCCATACCCTGGCATGTGACAGGTTTTTATCCAACCTTCCAGATGACCGACCGGGAACCCACCCCGACGAGTACTCTTCGCATGGCCCGCGATATCGGCCTTGAAACAGGACTCCGTTTTGTCTATGAAGGGAACAGACCAGGGGAAGGCGGCGAAAACACCTATTGTCCCTCCTGCGGCACCGAGCTTATAAGCCGCTTTGGATTTTCCATCCGCCGCAACGCATTAACCGACGGCAGGTGCGGCACATGCAGGGAGGAAATTGAAGGGATCTGGAGTTGATATGTCAAAAAGCATAGAAATACAAAATAATCCGAAGCTGGTTGACCGACTCAAGGACATTTCCGTTATGAAAGGGCTGTCGGATGAAGAATTTGCCGCCATGCTGCAGCTCAGCACCATCAACATGTACCAACCCGGTGAAAATATAATCATTGAAAGATATTATGATAACAGAATTTACTTTCTTATCTCGGGTAAAGTGGAAATCAGCAAGGAAAAACAACCCCTGAAGGTACTTTCTGAAACAGGTGAGACTTTCGGAGAAATGAGCGTTATTGAAGGACGTGAACGTTCTGCGACCATACGCTCTCTGGAAGAGACGACTTGTCTTGCCATTGACGCCTCTTTTGCCGAACGGCTGCGAAAAGACAAGAAGCTCAACCTGCTTGATAAAATTTTCACTGAAATTCTGGCCCACAGACTTCGATCAACCACGGACGATTATACACGCGCCTTAAGCCGTGTAAAACTGCTGCAGGAGGAAAACAAAATCCTGCGCCGGCTGGCCGAAGAAATAAAACAGCAACACGACTGTCAGGAACAAAGTATTATCAACGCGGAAAAGGAACTTGACGATATTCGGTCTGAAGTCGAAAAATTCCAGACAGAGCTATGAACATCCCTTCAAACAGCCTTTTGGCCCTGCTCATTATCCTGGCAGGTCTCTATATCTGCTTCGGAGCAAGCCTGCTTATCAAACAGTCGCGCTTCATCTACTATCCGGACAGGACTCTTTTTTCAACCCCCAAAGAAATCGGCCTGAAATACGAAAGTATCACCTTCAGCGCTTCAGACGGGGTACAGCTTTCAGCCTGGCTTGTTCCGGCTGAGCCTTCCATGGGCATTGTGCTCTTTTGTCACGGCAATGCTGGAAATATTTCCCACCGACTTGAAACCATTGAAATTATCAACCGACTCGGCTATTCAATTTTTATTTTTGATTACCGCGGCTACGGAATGAGTGAAGGCACTCCTTCTGAAGAGGGAACGTATCGCGATGTGGAAGCTGCCTGGAATTATCTGCTGAAACACCAAAAAGTCGAGCCATCTGAAATCATTCTTTTCGGTCGCTCTCTTGGCGGGGCCATCGCTTCCTGGCTGGCCGCCCGAACAACCCCGAAGGCCTGTATCCTTGAGTCCTGTTTCAGTTCGGTTTGCGACATGGCAGCCTCTCTGTACCCCTTTCTGCCCACAAGACTCCTCTGCCGTTTCAGCTACAATACCCTGGAAAACTCCGGCAAAATTTCAGCGCCCCTGCTGGTCATTCACAGCCCTGATGATGATGTTGTCCCTTTCAGTCATGGCCGGGAAATTTTTAACCATGCCAATGAGCCGAAAACCTTTCTGCAGATAAGCGGCAACCATAACAACGGTTTTCTTGTCACAGGTAAAAGATACGAGAACGGCCTGAACAATTTTCTAGACAATCTGGGATCATAAACCATGAAAACACTTCACGCCCTTGCGCGCACGAAAGGCCTGCTGGTGGTTGCCCACCGCGGCGCCTCAGGCACGGCACCGGAAAATACCATCTCAGCCATGAAAAAGGCACTGGCCTGCGGCGTAGCCATGATTGAAATCGATGTTCGCCTTACCAAAGACGCCACAATTATCGTTTTTCACGACTCAACCCTGGATCGAACGACAAACGGCACAGGAAAAGTAAGAGACTTTTCCTTTCAGGAACTCTCTCGGCTTGATGCCGGTTCGTGGTTCTCTGAAAAATTTGCCGGTGAAAAAATCCCCCTGCTCAGCGATATTTTGAGCCTGCTGCGCGGTAAAGCCTGTGTCAATATTGAAATAAAACCCCCGGCAAAGGATGAAGATTTTCAAAAAAGAATCGATCATATTGCCAAAGCAACCCTTGAGGCCGAATTTGTTGATTTTACTCTCTTTTCGTCCTTTCACCATGAATCACTCAAATATCTCAATTCACGGCATACAGGTTTTCATACAGCAGCTCTCCTTCCCCCGGATGATACACGCCTGCCGTCACAAATTCTGCAGGAAACAGGATGCGGCGCCTTTGTCTGTGCCCTTGACCAGCTTTCAGAAAGAGTGTCAGCAGATATCAGCCGCCATAATATTATAACAGGTGTTTACACGGTCAACACCGAGGAAGAGCTGCGACAGGCTGAGGCGGGCAAAGCAACAGCAATTGTCACCAACTACCCGGAACGTATGGTTCAGTACCTGCGGGAAAGAGCTACATGAATCTTTCTATTTTCACCGGCCTTTTTGGCGGCGTAGGGCTCTTTCTTCTGGGAATGCGCCTTCTGACCGACGGCCTGAAACTTTATGCCGGGTCATCGCTCAGAAACATTTTAAAGGCCTCCACCCGCACCCCCCTGCTCGGCATTCTCTCAGGCGCCTTTCTCACCTCAATTGTCCAGTCATCCAGTGCCGTGACAGTCGCCACCATCGGTTTTGTCAATGCCGGCCTCATGGGGATTGGCCATGCCGTTACCCTGGTTTACGGCAGTAATCTGGGAACAACCATGACAGGCTGGCTCGTCTCCCTGATTGGTTTTCAGGTAAATATCCAGGCCTTTGCCCTGCCTGCCATCGGTCTTGGCATGTTGCTTCGAATTGTCAGCCGTGATGGGCGGTATGCCGCCCTGGGTGATGTTCTGGCCGGTTTCGGCATTTTTTTTATGGGTATTGATGTATTGAAAATGAGCCTTGGCACCCTGGGAGAAACTTTTCAATTTGCCGGGCTGGCTGGCAAAGGAATATTTTCTTTGCTGCTTTTTTGCGGTATCGGTTTCCTGCTCACCTGCCTCATGCAGTCATCAAGTGCTTCCATTGCCCTTATTCTCACTGCAGTTGCCGGCGGAGTTATTTCATTTCAGGATGCCGCTGCCGTTGTCATCGGTGCCAACGTGGGAACCACTTCCACTGCGGCTCTGGCGGTTATCGGAGCGACATCCAATGCCAAACGCCTTGCCGCAGCACATGTTATCTTCAACCTGATTACCGGCCTGGTGGCCCTTCTTATTCTGCCTGTGCTCCTGAATTTTCTTGACATAATCCGCCCTTTTGTCAACCAGACGAACCCGGAAACCACTTTACTTGCCCTTTTTCACACCATCTTCAACCTGCTTGGAGTTATCATTCTTTATCCGCTCACAAAAAAACTCGTCCGCTTTCTGAAGAAAAGATTTCGTACCGCAGAGGAGGATGAGGCGCGTCCCCGGTATCTTGATCGCACCGTTGTTGCAACGCCGATCCTTGCCCTGCATGCCCTTGACATGGAGCTGACCCGCATGGCGCAAATTTCCAATCGCATGAGCAAGGCAGCCATCAGCATTGAATCTGGTCCGACGGCCCGGCTCACCTCGGATAAAGCCATCATTGACAAGCTTGTCTTGGAAGTTGGCAATTTCGGCAAAAAAATGCAGCAGACAACGCTGCCTGCAGCGTTAAGCGAAAAGCTGCCCGACGCCATGCGGATTTCTGGCTACCTTTTCGATATTGGCGAATTAACCGAAGGACTTGCCAGATTACAGCCCCCGCAGCAACGAATGGAAGAAATGCCGCTGGCAAGCGAACTGGCCTCCTTTAAAAGCAGGGTAGTTCACTTTATCGATCAACTGGGGGATGATGGTAAGGAATTCAACGGCAAGACATTCATCCAGGAGCTTGAAGAGATAAAGGAAGACTACAGGACTCTCAAAGCAAAATTCCTGCGGGCTGCCGGCAAAGGAGATATGTCGGCCGGTCAAATGGTCAGTTACCTCGAAATCATTGCCCATATCAGGCGAATTGCCGAACAGAGCGAAAAAAGCTTCCGTTACCTGAACGCCATTAAACAGACTGAAGAGATTCTCAGCCAGAAAAATGAAGAAACCGAGCATAAGGAATGAAAACAAACAAAGAAATACTGTCCTGGGCTTTCTACGATTGGGCCAATTCGGCCTTTGCTACCTGCATCATGGCAGGTTTTTTCCCGATTTTTTTTAAACAGTACTGGTGCACGGGGGTTGAAGCCTCGACAAGCACCTTTCGACTCGGTCTTGCCAATTCAGTGGGCAGCCTTTTTGTTATTGTTTTAGCCCCTCTCCTGGGGGCCATTGCCGACCAGGCAGGTGCGAAAAAGAAATTTCTTTTCTTTTTTGCCCTGCTCGGTGTTGTGAGTTCCGCCTCACTTTACTTTGTCGGACAGGGATCATGGCTGGCAGCAGCACAGCTCTATGTCATCGCCATCATCGGTTTTTCCGGGGGAAATATCTTTTATGATTCACTTCTGGTCAGTGTGGCCCCGAGTGGACAGACGGACCGGGTCTCCGCCCTGGGTTTTTCCCTTGGTTATCTTGGAGGCGGCCTGCTTTTTGCCGTTAACGTGCTGATGACTACGAAACCGGCGTTTTTTGGCTTAGCCGGTGCGGCTGAAGCTGTTCGCTTCTCCTTTTTGACCGTTGCCCTCTGGTGGTTTTTTTTCAGCCTGCCCATTATGGTCTGGGTCAGGGAACTCCCTCCCCTGCATCAGCGGAACGGCACGACCAATATCACCGCCGGCTTTCGGCAGCTCAAAAAAACCTTTACCGAGATCCGCAAACTCCGCGTGGTTTTTTTCTTTCTTATCGGCTACTGGCTCTATATAGACGGCGTTGACACCATTATCCGCATGGCGGTTGATTACGGCATGGCACTGGGATTTGATTCCAGCGGCCTGATACTGGCCCTGCTGCTGACCCAGTTTGTCGGCTTTCCGGCAGCTCTTGTTTTCGGCAGACTCGGCGAACGCCTGGGCACCAAGAAGGCAATCCTGCTTGGCCTGGCTATCTATCTCATCGTGACCCTATGGGCCATGCGCATGCAAAGCATATCTGAATTTTACATGATGGCGGTGGCCATCGGCCTTGTCCAGGGCGGGGTCCAGTCATTGAGCAGGTCCTTTTATTCCCGCATTATACCTCCCGACAAGGCAGGTGAATTCTTCGGTTTTTACAATATGCTGGGTAAATTTGCCGCCGTTATCGGGCCGCTCCTCATGGGTTGGCTCAGTGTTATCACCGGTGCTCCGCGCCTTTCGCTGCTGGCTGTTGTGGTCCTTTTTATCGCAGGCGGGGCTATATTGTACTTTGTTGATGAGGAGGAAGGAAAAAGGCTGGCCCTGGAAATGGTTTAATCACAAAAAAATATCCAGGCACTTCTTCGCAGAGAACAGTGCCCGGATATCTAAAGATGGGTGCAGCTCAATACTTACTCAATAACTATTGATCCGGTTCCCCAGTTATAAATGTTCATTGGTTTTGTAATGGTAATCGGCTCATTGCCGGTATATGTCCCAGGGGCTATGTAGAGCCTCGGGTCAGTTGCATACTTTCCTATCTGGTTAACCCCTTCGCTTATAGTATTAAACGGATTGGCGCTCAGTCCTGTTTCGGTGCCGATATAGGCATCATTCACGTAAACAAAGCGGGGACGCCAGTTGGCAACCGTATCACGGGTGTAGTTAAGAGAACGCCAGTTGGCCGCGGAATTGGTTGCACTGTACAGAACGCCGGTCGGTCCGTAATTTGTTCCACCACTGATATAGTCGACATTGACATTTGACCAGTAATTTACGCGGGTGCATCCCGTGGGACAGTTATAGGACATTATTGTCCGGAAATCCTCTTCCGGATCCTGATAACCGTGACTGTAGGAAAATGCCCCATCGGAACTGTCATGGGGCCGATCATGCCGCGATCCCATATTGTGTCCCATTTCATGGGCATAAGAGTAGTATCCCGTTGCGCAGTCCCAATCCACCACATTAAAGGCAGAACTTTCAAAGGAATGGGATTCCGTGTTCATGATATTGCCCTTGCCGCACCAGTCCGTAGTCGGGTCATGGACAAACAATGAAACAATATCCGCCGCATAATCGTTACGCAACTGATGGACATTATCTATCTCGCCATCGCTTGTGCCCTGCAGGTCATCCAGGCCGTCATCAAAGACAATGGTGCTGGATGAGTTAGGGGGTGTTGACTCGGTGTAGGCCACCTCCTCCCGATGGACAAGATTGACGCGCTGCACAACAGCGCTGTTGGAATAGCCGGTATTGGTCTCGGCAACGGCCAGATCAATCAGGCTTTCCATTCCTGCCGTACCGCCATTGGCGATCCTGGCCGCGGGGGTATAGACGATCATGACATCAATTACCGTACCGGTCTCATCATACTCGCTCGGATCAGAATCCAGATCAGTTGAATCCATCAAAGAGGAACCACTGTCCATTGTCTGGCCGGATTCCTCATCAACAACAGGCTCGACCGGATCAACAGGTTCGATTTCCTTACCGTACCTGCCCTGATCAATCTCCCGGATAACATGGACCCCGTCACCTTTATATCTGATTTGATACATAAGGTCCTGTCCAATGGTAATATTTCCGGAAACAATACCATCCGAACTGACCAGGATAACACGGCTCCCCTCTTCTCCTTCGATAGAGCCATACCAGGTAATGGTCGAGCCGTCCGGAGACTCATTGACAGCACGCTCAAGAACCAGAATATAGTTTGCGTCATCAAAAAGGTTCAACTCAAAACGATTTGCCTGCTCTTTTGGATTTTCATCTGGCTTAGCACCTGATTCCTGCAGGATCAAGCTCTTTCCCTTAGGCAGAGCCGAAGGTTTCAACAGTAAACTAAAATCAATACCGGTGAATCTCTTTCTCTTTTCAACGCGGGAAAGATCCTCCCGGAGTGTCATGCCACTCTTTAAAGAAGGCGAATCAGTAAATAACAGGGGTGTATCAGCCGCATAGCTCACTCCTGAACAGAAAAAGGTCAGGAGGGCAATTGCTGAAACCCGCTTCAGGGTTTTATTTCTCATTGCTCTCCCTCCTTATTGCAAGCTGACGAGAACGAGGACCAGTCCCTGTCCTTCCTCCAGAGGCGACATTGCTTTTCCAAGAATTGCGCCAAGGGCCTTATTGTGTTCCGTTACCTTCATGGCATACCCGGGAACATTTGATGTTGTCAGCAGGTCTCCCGGCTGTATGGAACCGTTGGCAGTATCGGCATAACAGTAGACCCTGCCGGTCAAGGCCACAGGATGGGCACCATCCGCCTCGCTGTTTCTTTGCCCCATCATCATGCCGGGCTTGATGCCGCCGGCACCGCTGACGATTCCAGCCACCTTGTTGTCATAGGCTTCACTGCTGATCTCCAGTTTTCCTGGCTGGGTGGGATCGATACTGACAACCATGCCGGGCTGAATGTCAAAACTGATTTTCTTGATATCAAACTGTTCGGAAAGATCGCTGCCGCCGGTAATCTGCAGCTCGTCCGTGATTATCCGGCCGTCGCCATTATAGTCGGAATCAATTTCAATGCTCGTGGTGCCGTCAGACTTATACATATGCAGGCTGTAATCTGAAACATCATAACGGCCCACGCTGGTGGTCCCGGAAAAAAATCCTACGTCTCCGATAAATTTTCCCGCATAGGTGCTGCCCTGGGCCTCAACACCGATACCTGCCTTACCAAGCTCACCATAGTTGGAGGAGACGGAGGCCTGGCCCCTTACACCGGTTCCAGTGCTTGAAAAGGCACGCCCCTGCACAGCAGCGCTTCCGGAATAGGAATCACCAAGAACACCAATGCCCGAGCCTTCATTTTTCCCATAAACAGCCGGGGAAGTATACGAAGGGTCCGTGTGTCTGCCATAAAGGCCATAGCCCCGTGTACCCTCGCCATAGACACCACCATGGTAATGACTTGTTGATGTGCCGACCACACCGTAGCCGTCCTGGGAAGCACCGGCAACAGCAATGGCCGCCCCAGAGGGCAGCAGCGTCAGAGCGTTGTTGGTTGTTCCAAGAGCCGGCGCCGTTCCAAGCACGCCGAAAACATTATAGGAACCGGCACTGCCGTTTGTTCCGCCATAGAGAGCCGCCGGCAAGTTCCCCGCCGTACCGCCGGAGGTATTGACCATGGCCAGCAAACCGCCATTGGCGTCAGTGCCTGTATAGTCAATGGGGAAATTTATCTCTGCCGCATTCACCGCATTTGTGGCAATTTCACTGGCGTATACGGAATTTGCAGCAAGATCGGCGGCGGTTATGGTTGAATCAACGATCATGCCGCTGCTGATGGAGTTTGCCTGGCCCTCATTGACGTATTTGCTGGTAAGGGTTGAGGTCCCCTCATACAGATCTGTCGATACTTTATAGCGGCCATAATCCTGGGTCAGCAGGGTGAAGGAACTGCCGTGATAGTTGTCTAGATAATCGGCATTCAGACCTGAACCAGGTCCGTCATCGTCTAAGATCTCGGCAAGAGCGGTGCCGTCCTGCAGGTCTGCCGAGGTGACGTTTGAATCGACAATCATGCTGCCGGTGATGGAGTTTGCCTGGCTTTCATTGACGTATTCGGCATCATGATCATGACCCGCCTCTGCAAAATCACCTGCGGTCAAACCCTCAAGGGCCTCTGCATTACCCGCTTTAAAGGCAAAGCCGGTGGAAGTTAATTTCTGTCTGGGGACGAGTATCTCCCAGGCAGCGGTGTCATCATTATAAATTGCAACCTCCAACCAGATATCATTCGTGTCAAAAATATCACTGTTCAAGGAATGCACTGCACCCAACTGGATGTTGTAAATGCCCCCAAGCACGGAAACAGTCTGTTCCTCGCCTGAAGGGGAATTCCATAACTGACTGCCGCCACTTTCAGCATCATAAAGATTGAAACGCATCAGATAGGAACCGTCAAGGGAAACGCCGACGTCATCGGTGAGTTCCCCCTGATAACTTATCTGACCGGGAACGGCCAGTGCCGAAGTTGACATAACCGGACAGAACAACAACATACCGCAAAGGGCCAAACTGGTTATATAGGTCCTCTTTTTCATATTCTTCCTCTCATTTTTTGGGTGATGTTCTCGCATTTATACCCCTTGAGGGTAAAAAGTATCCTGCTGCCGGCACGTCTTCGACTTATTGCTATTGCATCGGGAGATGTTCAGCTCCAGGACTTTTTTTGCGATTTCATCATTTTTCATTTTGTGATTACCACTGAAACTCAGCCAGTCTTGCAGCAGGTACTGTAATGCATT